>JAITGO010000005.1 GCA_031280615.1 Desulfobulbus sp.
ATAAGCGAATCGACAAGATAGTTGAACCATGAGCGTCCGGCCCCATAAGAAGCGCGGTATCGATCCCAAATTCGCCGACGCCTGGGTGGTCGATTTCTACGACGAAACCAACGTCAGGAGGCGGGTGGTCTGCTACGGTTCCGAGTTCGACGCCCGCGAGATCGAGCGCAGCATGCGGATCAGGACCAGGCGGTCGGCTCCTGGAGCCTTTCCCACCCTCAATCAGGCCGCGCCGCATTTCCTCGATCATTACCAAACCGACCACCTCCGCCAAGGTGTCGAGCGGATGCAGTGGTCAATGGGGCATCTTCTCAAGTTCTTCGGCCGTTATCAATTCCGCTCGCTCACCCCGATGCTGATCGAGCAGTATAAGCGGGAACGGTTGGGGCAGGGCGTCAAGCCGACGACCGTGAACAAAGAGCTGGCCGCGTTGTCCAGCTTCTCCAAATGGGCACACGAGCAAGGATACTGCGAGCGGATTCTGATCAAACGGTTTCCACGCAAAATGACGGCCGCGCCGATTCCCGACGTGCCTTCCCGAAACGAGGTGGTGCGGCTGCTGCGCGCGATTCCCAGGAAGAAGAGAGGGGTATTCGCGGCCATGTACTACTGCGGGCTACGGGTTTCGGAGGCGGCTGGATTGCGGGATGGACACATCAAATGGTCCATGGGAGTGATGATCGTCACCGGAAAGGGTGCCAAGCAGCGAGTGGTGCCGCTGAACCGCAAGGTTCGTCCGTACCTGCGGTCCGGCTTGCCGTTCGATGCGCCCGGCGACCTGCGGCCGATTCTGAAATGGGCGGAGAAGCGGGCCGGAATCGACAGGCATTTCTATCCCCATCTGTTCCGGCACGCCTTCGGCACGCACATGACCCAACAGGGAGCGAGCCTGCGTGCCCTGCAATTGATCCTCGGGCACAGTTCAAGCCATATCACTGAGATTTACACCACCCTGGCGGCCGAGGCCCTGTCCAGGGAGATGGACAAGTTCTAACTGCCCGTTCCTCAAAAATATTTGCAGTGGCTTGACCTTCCCGGTATGATACTTAATTTGCCGATTGCTGAGTAAAATGATCTCGCAACCGGAAAAAACAACAGTCGAGTTGTAAGGCTGGTCCTTCTTGTGTCACCAAATTCTCGTTAATTTCCTTTTGTAATCAATTGGTTAAGAACTAGATGCGTGTAACTTAGGATCCAGCGGGCCAGCCCATGGGGGTTCGAGTCCCCCCTCTCGCACCAGTTGCTCCCCTTATTGCAAGCACAGCGCGCCCATCGAGAGCGGGCTGATCCACGAGCCAACGCCGCGGATTTTTAAAAGTCCCGGCAAACCGAACAAGAGGAATCGCAGTCCATGGATATCGTCGTCGAGCAAATCTCCGAATTGACAAGAAAACTGACCATTACCCTCCCCAAGGAAACCGTGGAGCCGGCCCTGGCCAAGGCCTATGCCAAGATCAATATGGATGTCAAGCTAAAGGGATTCCGTCGCGGCAAGATTCCACAAAGCGTGCTTGCGAATAATTTCAAGGAGCAGATCCAGAGCGAGGTTGGCGAAAAACTGGTGCAGGAAAGCTATTTCGACGCGGTCGAGAAGCAGGGGCTCGATCCGGTGGTCCACCCGGAAATCACGGAGCACGCGTTCAAGGACGACGGGACCTTCGTGTACGTGGCTATGGTCGATATCAAGCCCCAGTTCGATCTCAAGGCGTACAAGGGGCTGGAAGTGGAAAAGACCGTGATCGAGGTGAAGGACGAGGAGATCGACAAGGAGATCGACCTGCTGCGGCGACATCAGGCGGTACTGCAAACCGCTGAAGAGGGCCATGGCATTGCCACCAACGACGTGGCGGTGGTCGACTTCCAGGGCTTTCACAAGGGCAAGGCCATGAAGGAGGTCCACAACGAGAATTTCAGCGTCGACATCGGTATGCACCGGCTGGGCAAAGATTTCGAGGAAAAATTGATCGGGCTGAAGAAGGGCGACAAGACCCTCTACGAGATCACCTTCCCGGGCGATTACCCCAACCCACTGCTGGCCGGGAAGAACGTGGAGTTCAAGGTCGATGTCAAGGACGTCAAGGTGCGGATCCAGCCGGCCTTGGACGATGAGTTTGCCAAAGACATCAAGCCGGAACTGAACACCCTGGCCGACCTGCGAGAGGATATCCGCCAGCGGCTGCAGAAGACCAAGGACGAGGCCCTCCAGGGCGACCTCGACGACAAGATCATGCACAAGCTGATCGAACTCAACCCCTTCGAAGTGCCGCAGCGGCTGGTCAACTACGAGATCCAGGAAATGCTCAAGCAGTCCGAGGAAAACCTCAAGCGGAGCGGCCTGACATTCGAATCGGCGGGCATCAAGCTGGACGACCTGGTGGAGAAAAACCGGGAGATCGCGGTCAAGCGGGTCAAGGGTGACTTCCTGCTCAAGAAGATCGCCGAGGCCGAGGAAATCAAGATCGCGGATGAGGATATCCAACGCGGCTATCAGCGCATCGCCGACCAGTACCGCATGACCCTGGACGAGGTGAAGCAGTACTTCAAGCGGCGGGAGGAGATCCTGCCGTTCATGAACGAACTGCACAATGAAAAGGTGCTCAATTTCTTGCGCGGACAGGCAAAAATAACCGAAGTCGCACCCACCGAGTCCACCGAGCAGGCCTCGGCCTGAGCGGGCTTCGCTGCCCCTGCCGACGGCGGTCCGTCCGGTCCGTCGTCGAGTTATCACGTTCCGGAGTGTGGAGAATATGAATCTGGTACCCATGGTTGTTGAACAGAGTCCGCGCGGCGAACGGGCTTACGATATTTATTCCCGACTGCTCAAGGAACGGATTATCTTCCTCGGCAGCCAGGTCAACGATGACGTGGCCAGCTTGATCGTGGCCCAGTTGCTGTTTCTTGAGGCCGAAGATCCGGACAAGGACGTCACCTTCTACATCAACTCCCCCGGAGGTTCGGTGACCGCCGGCATGGCCATTTACGACACCATGCAGTACATCCGCTGCGACGTGGCTACCCTCTGCCTGGGGCAGGCGGCCTCGATGGGCGCCCTGCTGCTGGCCAGCGGCGCCGCCGGCAAACGGTTCGCCCTGCCCAATTCACGGATCATGATCCACCAGCCCATGGGCGGCTACCAGGGGCAGGCCACGGACATCGACATTCACGCCCGCGAGATCCTGCGGATGCGGCACGATTTGAACACCATTTTGGCCAAGCACACCGGCAAGCCGATGAAGAAAATCCAGGCCGACACCGAGCGCGATAATTTCATGAGCGCCGCCGAGGCCTGTCAATACGGCATTGTCGATAAAGTCTTGACCAGCCGCGAGGAGCTGGCTGCGGAGAAGTAACGGTGAACAACGATTTACATGACGACGCCCAGAACCTGAACTGCGTTTGTTCCTTTTGCGGCAAAGCCCAGGAGGAGGTCGGCAAACTGGTGGCCGGGCCCAATGTCTACATCTGCGACGAGTGCATCGCTCTGTGCAACGATATCCTGAACGAATCCCCCGAGATGGAGGATCAGTCCGAATTCGGCCAGCGGGTGCTCAAGCCGAAGGAAATCAAGGCCCATCTCGACCAGTACGTGATTGGCCAGGAACATGCCAAGCGCATCCTGTCGGTGGCGGTCCACAACCATTACAAGCGGATCACCGCACCCCCCGTCGACAACGACGAGGTTGAGTTGCAGAAATCCAACATCATCCTGATCGGGCCGACCGGCAGCGGCAAGACCCTGGTGGCCCAGACTTTGGCCCGGCTGCTCAAGGTGCCGTTTACCATCGCCGACGCCACCACGCTGACCGAGGCGGGCTATGTCGGCGAGGATGTGGAAAACATTCTGGTCAGCCTGCTGCAGGCCGCCGACTACGACATCGAAAAGGCCCAACGGGGCATTATTTATATCGACGAGATCGACAAAATCGCTCGCAAATCCGACTCGGCCTCCCTGACCCGCGATGTCTCCGGCGAAGGCGTGCAACAGGCCCTGCTGAAAATCATCGAGGGCACCATGGCCTCGGTGCCGCCCAAGGGCGGACGCAAACACCCGCAGCAGGAACTGGTCCGGATCGACACCACCAACATCCTGTTCATCGTCGGCGGCGCCTTTGTCGGGCTCGAGGGCGTGATCAAGCGGCGCACCGGCACCCAGGCCATCGGCTTCGGCGCCAAGGTGGTCAGCCAGAAGGAGCGGCCGGTCGGCGAAATTCTGGGTATGATTCAACCGGAAGACCTGCTCAAGTTCGGCCTGATTCCCGAACTGGTGGGACGCCTGCCGGTGATCGCCACCATGGACGAGCTGGCGGAAGACGACCTCATCCGCATCCTCAAAGAGCCCAAAAACGCGCTCAGTAAACAGTACCAGAAGCTGTTTGCCTACGAGGGAATCACCCTGCGGTTCACCGAAGGGGCCTATAAGGCCATTGCCCAGAAGGCGCTGGCCCGCAAGTCGGGGGCTCGCGGCTTGCGGTCGGTGATGGAGGAATGCATGCTGGATGTCATGTACGAGCTGCCTTCCGACGAGCATGCCGCCGAATGCGTGATCAACGAACAGGTCATTACCCAGGGAGAGTATCCGGTTATTCTCTACGATAATGAAGAAACGAAAAAGATTGCCTGATATTGCCAATGAGTGAATTACCTGCCGAAACCTATCCCCTGATGCCGCTCCGGGACATCGTCCTTTTTCCCGGCATGGTGGCGCCACTCGTGGTCGGGCGAAAGCGATCCATCCTAGCGCTTGAGGCTGCCATGGAGCAGCGCTCGCTGGTTTTTCTGGTCACCCAGAAAGACGCGCGGGTGGACGACCCTGAGCAGAAGCATCTGTACTCCCTAGGCACGCTGGCTTCGGTCATGCAGTTGCTGCGCCTGCCCGATGGCACCATCAAGGCCCTGGTGGAGGGCAAGCGCCGGGCGATTATCGTCGGTGCCTTCGAGGGGGGCGAACACGAGGACGAGTTTTACTCGGTCCGGCTGGTCGAGGCCCCGGACGTCGATATCGAGCGGGAAGATGTGCCCGCCTATGTCCGCGAATTGCGCAAGGCTTTCGATCAGTACACCCTGACGAACAAGAAGCTGCCGCGCGAGGTGCTGAAATCGATCACTTCGCTGGACGATCCGTCCCGGATGGTCGACCTGATTTCCTCCCATATCCAACTGAAGACCGACGAGAAGCAATCGATCCTCGAATTGGTCAGTCTGCCGCAGCGCATCGCCAAGGTGCTGGAGATCCTGTATCGGGAAATGGAACTTTCCGAGATGGAGAAGGACATCCACGCCAAGGTGAAGAAGAAGATGAACTCCACCCAGCGTAACTACTATCTCTCCGAGAAAATGCGCGCCATCCAGGACGAAATGGGGCAGGGCGAGGGCGGCGACGACCTGACCGAATTGCAGGAGGTGATCGAGAAGAAACGCCTGCCCAAGACGGTCAAGGAAAAGGTCCAGAAGGAGTTCAAGAAACTGCGGCAGATGCCGTCGATGTCGGCCGAGACCACGGTGGTGCGTAATTATATCGATGCCATTCTCAGCCTGCCGTGGAAAAAGAAGTCACGCTCCACTATCGACATCGAACGGGCGGAGTGCGTGCTCAACGAAGACCATTACGGCCTGGAAAAGCCCAAGGAGCGGATCCTCGAATACTTGGCCGTGCAGGCCCAAGTCAAGAAAATCCGCGGCCCGATTCTCTGCCTGGTGGGGCCTCCGGGAGTTGGCAAGACCTCGGTCTGCCGGTCCATCGCCAGAGCCATGGGGCGAGAATTCGTTCGCCTGTCGCTGGGCGGGGTCCGCGACGAAGCCGAAATCCGCGGCCACCGCAGAACCTATATCGGGGCCATGCCCGGCAAGATCATTCTCTCCATGCAGAAGGCAGGTGTGATCAACCCGGTATTCTGCCTGGACGAAGTCGACAAGATGAGTGTCGATTTCCGGGGCGACCCTTCCGCAGCCTTGCTCGAAGTACTGGATCCGGAACAGAATTTCGCCTTCAACGACCACTATCTCGATGTCGATTACGATCTGTCCGAGGTTTTTTTCATTACCACGGCCAACAATCTGCACGGCATTCCGGTACCCCTGCAGGACCGGATGGAGATCATTCAACTCAACGGCTACACCGAAGAGGAAAAGCTCAACATCGCCAGCGGCTTTCTGTTGCCGAAGCAGCTGGAGGCCAACGGCTTTAAGGATGAGGAAATCGCCTTGAACGATAAGGCCATTCTAGAGATCATCCGCCGTTACACCCGCGAAGCCGGGGTGCGCGGCCTGGAGCGGACCATTGCCTCCATTTGTCGCAAGGTGGCCCGGGAGCGCCTCAAGAACAAGGAGCCGCGCAAGAAATACCGGATTTCGGCCCAGGTGATCGAGCGGTATTTGGGGGTGCCCAAGTACCGTTTCGGCCTTGCCGAGGCACACAACGAAATCGGTCTGGCCACGGGAATGGCCTGGACCGAGGTCGGCGGTGAATTGCTGCAGATCGAGGCGACCATCATGCCAGGCTCCGGCAAGCTGACCATCACCGGCAAACTCGGCGACGTCATGCAGGAGTCGGCCCAGGCGGCCTTGTCGTACGTGCGTTCACGGGCCATGCGTCTGGGCTTGTCGCCTGATTTTTATCAGAAGATCGATATCCATGTCCATGTGCCGGAGGGCGCCATTCCCAAGGATGGTCCGTCGGCGGGCATTACCATTGCCACGGCCATCGTCTCCGCCATCCTCAAGCTGCCGGTGGACCGCACCATGGCCATGACCGGCGAAATCACCCTCCGGGGCCGGGTGCTGCCGATTGGCGGGTTGACGGAAAAGCTGCTGGCCGCCAAGCGAGGCAATATCACCCATGTCCTGATTCCTAAGGAAAATGAGCGTAATCTCAAGGATGTGCCCCATAAGATCCGTGGCAGCCTGACCGTCGACCTGGTGGACGATGTCGACGAGGTTCTGCAGCGGGCTCTGATCTTGAAAGAGGGCGAAAACCTGTTCAAGGACGTGCCGCTGGATTCGATTTTCAGCGATTTTACCATTTCGGCGCATAACACGCCAACGCATTGAGCCGTGGCTGTCGAGCCTGCCGCAGGGCCAGGGGAGAAATTGGTAATCGTCCATTTCGGTTCTGTTTTTTGCTTGACGGACAAGAGCCCAGCTGCTAAATAGACCGTCACCTTTCGGGGCGAATAGCTCAGCTGGGAGAGCATCGGCCTTACAAGCCGAGGGTCACAGGTTCGAGCCCTGTTTCGCCCACCAAGTCTACTGGAGTCGTAGTTCAGTTGGTTAGAACGCCGGCCTGTCACGCCGGAGGTCGCGAGTTCGAGTCTCGTCGGCTCCGCCAGTAGTACCACCAACAGAACGAAAGGCAAAAAAACCTTGTCATGGATTGCGCACGGGGTTTTGCGGCTTTCGCTTATTTCCGATTGCTCGTCACAAAGCAAACCCCGTGTGATTTTCACACGGGTTTTTTTTTGTTTCTTCTGCGTACATACCACATCCGCAAGAAATGAAAAAGCCCCTCAAACCGAAGTTCGAGAGGCTTATCATGTAATCCTGGGTAACTAACGAATAAATAATCTTCCGTGTGGTTTGCCGACCCTAGTGGGAGATGATCTTTTACTCTTCGTCACCTGTATTGTTACGAAAAAATATACTCAAAAAAAATACAGCTGTCAAGAAAACAGGAGAGTTTTATTCGTTTTTTTACCCGCAAACGCGGGAGAAAAAACAAATGCCTACATACGCTCATATATGTTTGACGTATGAACAACTGCACAATGACTCGGGCACCAATAAGTACAAAAAATATACTTGGTGCTGGTACAAGCGCTCCATCAGCATGGAATCGAAATTATTGTACGAATGGCTTCGGACCTATTCAAAAAACGGTTGGTGCGCCTGGCCCAAACAGGAAACCCTGGCCTTTCAGCTGGGAAAGCATCCGAAAACCATACGACGGTGGATCGCTGAACTGGTAGAAGCTGGATTAATTGAAAAAATCAAAACGAAAATTTCAGGCGTCTGGAATCTGACCTATGTGTTTTTGCCGCATCCGGACATGCCCGCGGCCGAACGGAGCAAGTTGATGGCCGCACTCGACGCCTTGCATTGCACAAACGATCAGCAGCTGCCTGCGCATGACCGCGGCTCTGAAAAGTCCGGATCAATGGGACGGAAGACTGCCGATCAGGACCTGGAGCGCGCGGTGAAAGACCTGCAGGACTTGTTGGCCCGGTGTAACCGGGGCGAGCAGGAGGCCCTGGATGAACTCCGGCAACTGGGCCGGGAACTGGGAAAAGGCCTCAATGGCAATAGGCAGTGCGGGGATGGCGCCGATAAGCAGCTGGAACCGGACAGGGTACCGGACAATTTGTCCCATCCCTCTTTATATAGAGAAAATAAAAAAGAAGAGAAAAAGAGCACGCCGTCAGCGGCCAATCCGGATGCCAGCCTCGATGCATCGGAAGACCTGGGTGTGTTCTGGACCGATCCTGCTTTTTCCGACGATGCTTGGATTACGGCCAGAAAAAAGCTTCATACCGATATGCGTCTGCCGGCGCCGGTGCGTGGCAGCATTGATCCTGCCCGTATTGAGTGGACATCCAGTTAAGCTGCTTTGAGAGCTTCAAACGCCATAGGACTAAGTTCTTATCTATAAATAGCCATGATTTTGTTCAAGACAATCATAGCGGCCGGCAAGGTGTTGAGTGCAATGTACGAGAGGTCCGTCTTCTCGTATCGTGGTATCAATTTGCGAAATCGATTGAACCATGAATGCGCCAACTCAACGACCCACCGTCGTGCCTTGAACGATGGATCCCTTTCGATCAATTTTTTCTCTTCGCCTCGTGGGCGGATGTGGGGGATGAATCCATGGGACAAAACGGTATCCTCCTTGCCCACATATGCTGCATCAAGACAGAGATTTTGCGGAGTATCCTTGTGCTCTGGGCCAACCACTCTATTGTTCAGTAGGGAGTCAAGAAAGACGCTATCGTGCCGATTGGCTCCGCTGACGACGAGTGACAAGGGGACGCCATTCTCGTCGACCAGTAAATGTCGCTTGGTCCCATTTTTTCCCCCGATCCGTCGGGTTTGGGCCGATGGATTCTTTCGCAAGCGGCGCCTCGATGTTCGAGCCGTCGGCAGCCTCCCAGAGCTAGGCGATACCTTCCATGGCATCGTATTCAGCCAACCCGCGTTGCCATATGCTCCGAAATACTCCCGCCCTTGCCCATTGCTGAAATTTTCGGTGAACCATGGCAGAGCTGACTCCTTCAAATTTCTCCCGCGGCAAGGCATTCCATATGATTCCTGTCCTCAGGACGTACACTATCGCGGAGAAAAAGAGTCGGTTCGAATATTTTGGCTTTCGGCCTCCGCCCGGCTTGCGGGCATATTCTTTTCCATTTTCGCGAGGATCTGTGGGGATCAACGGTTCGACGATCGCCCAGAATGCATCCGAAATTTCCCAGGTTTTGATGCGTGCCATTTCTGCCTCCGTTGATTGATTTTCAACGGAATATGAGCCCATAGAGGGAAAAATGCGAGTAATTTATTCATAGTATAACGGATGTCGCCCCTCACGCAGGGGCGTGGATTGAAACGGTTTGGGTTTAAAGGATTTATCCGCAAACATTGTCGCCCCTCACGCAGGGCCCCAGAGAGCACGGTGCAAGTAAGATGCAGCCTGAAATAAAATTGAAACATGAGAAATTAAAGGCAATATTGCACGAGTACAGGAAGGTGGCGGTCGCTTTTTCTGGCGGTGTCGACAGCTCGCTCCTGTTGAAATGCACTCTTGATACGCTGGGGCCAGGCAATGTACTGGTGCTGTTCGCACGTTCCGAGTTGCTCACTTCTGACGAGATTGATCATGCGGTGCAATGGCCGCAGGTTAACGGATACGAACAGGAAATAGAGATGGAAATCATCGAATTGCAACCGCTTCGATGGCCGCAGTTCATGGAAAATGTTGAAAATCGCTGTTATTTCTGTAAGTTTATGATCTATTCCGCCTTTCGTGCAGCCATGGAACGGCATGGTTTTTCCTGGCTAGTAGACGGCACCAACGCGGACGATCTCAAAACGCATCGCCCTGGCCTCTGTGCCGTTCATGAGTTGGCAGTACGCACGCCTTTGGCGGAAGCATGTTTTGATAAGGCCGATGTTCGCCTGCTGAGTCAACGGCTTGGCCTCTCCACCTGGGATCGTCCTGCATCATCTTGCCTTGCCACGCGAATCCCGACCGGAATGAACGTCACCAGTGAACGATTGCAAAAAGTGGCGATGCTGGAAAGTGGGATGGCGCAGTTTGGCTTGACCGGTTGCCGAGTGCGGCTTTGCGTCGGCAGTGAGCACGAGGTACACCTGGAAATTCGCTCGCAGGATTTCAGCCGTTTGGTCAAATCTGAAGTCAGGATGGCGTTGCTCCGTTTTTTTCAGCAACACGGTATCGACAAGGTGCTGCTGCTTTTGCAGGGAAGGGCGTAACGAGCCTTTCTGCTCACCGCTCCTGAAGGATGGAAAACCTTGTATAATGGGGCAACGCGAGCGGTAAGCCCCTGCTTTTTCCTTTGACAAAGATTTTTTTTTTTATTTTAGTCTTTAACCGTCTACAGATGCCGCGTCGGGTATGAAGAAGCCTGGCACATGTGGCAATGCTTAAAAACTCTGGGAGGGAAGGATGAACAAAAAAGAACTGGTTGAGTCCATGGCGGAAGCGGCGGATATCAGCAAAGCTGCCGCTGAAAAAGCGTTGAATGGAATGCTGATGGCAGTATCGGATGCGCTGGGAAAAGGAGACAAAGTGACCTTGATCGGTTTCGGGACGTTCAGCACGGTCAAGCGCACTGCACGCAAGGCGAAAAATCCTCGGACCGGTGCAATGCTTGAGATTCCCGCCAAGAAGATTGCCAAGTTCAAACCAGGCAGCAAATTGTCAGATGCTGTGAACTGAGCGACAAATTTTCCTTGCACGGAATACAATAAGCTGGCCTTTGGCCAGCTTTTTTTGTTTGTTATTTTGCAGCTGCTCTCTCGCCAAGGCCAGGCCTTCCGGGGTGCTACCCTGCGCATGATAATTTTTTGCAAAAAAATGCCCGCACCTCGCCACTATGAGAGAGGGAATGGGTTATGGGCCGCTCGTTTTATTCCTGGCAAGCGGACAACGCCATGTCTTGGGGCATGTACAAGCTTCAATGCAGGACTATGCATTGATGGAGCATTACCGTTTCACCGCTGCGTAAGAGGACGACTGCCGTACGGCCTTTTCCTATGACGCAATCAATGATGGAAACATGGAACACGCCATTGATCACGGTGGAGACCGTTCTGCCAACATATGATTGACGATTATCGACCATTCGGACTCCTTGCGAGAGGAAAATATTGGCTCAGGATGCACCGGCCGACTTGGTGATCAATTTTTGCCGCTGCAGAGACAATGACCGGTCCGGCATATCTCGGAGATATGCTGCCGCCTGGTCCCGTCTGCCTGGGCAACCTGTTCAATTTATTACCCTTGACTGTATGAGAGGCTTGATGCGTTTGTTGATAGTTCGATTAACAAATAGTCAATATTGTATATAATGTCAAACGATAAATTAAACATTGTTGACTTTGAGTTTGCCGCCGAAATTAAAAAAGCCAGGCTCAAGGCGGGGCTTTCCCAGGAAAGATTTGGAAAATTATTCGAAATTTCGAAGGGATATGTTCTTATGCTTGAGAACGGGCAAAGGAGTCCGTCCGTCCTTTTGAAGAAGGAAATCAAGCAATGGCTTGAAAGCGAACTATCCTCAAAAACGATTGAAACACCTTTCGGCGGTTCGACCATGGAAGTGTGTTGCCAAATTCCGGTGCTGGATCGGGTGCCGAGCGGAATTGCGCAAGAATTGTCCGAGCATACAGGGGAATATCTTGCTGTCCCGGGGGCGCCGAAGGACTGCTTTGCCTTGCGGGTGCATGGCGAGGCAATGGCACCGATCATCAGGCATGGCGATTATGTTCTTTTTGTCATCGATCGCGTTGCACGTCAGGGCGACGTGGTGGTGGTCAACGATGATTTCGGCGATTCTATCATTAGGAAATTAAAGGAAAAAAAAGGAGATTTTTTTTTGGTGAGCGAAAACCCGAACTATCCTGCCGTCAAGCCGAACGAAGAATACAAAATTATGGGGGTCGTGGTGGATGTGTGGCGGAGGATACCCTTCAAGCCTGGGCAGTAACCCCTCCGGATATTCCGCCTGGATAAGGTCTCATCCGGTACCATTGCAAAAGTAAAAATCGCTGGACACGATGTCCAGACTATGCTAAAGCACTACCCGCATTCGGTAACGGAGAGCCAAGGCTATTGCCAGCTTTCCGGATTCGGCTCCGCACCGACAAGCCAGCTTGCAGTCGGGACAACGAGCAATGCCGAAAATAAGTGAGAGATACATTCGTCGGGAAGTGGCTCAGCCTGGTAGAGCACAGCGTTCGGGACGCTGGGGTCGGAGGTTCGAATCCTCTCTTCCCGACCAGTTACACAACACAAGTTGGGGTGGGTTTCGTTTGAAACTTGCCCCAATTTGTTTTCCTGCCTTTGCCCCGCCCACCAGTTGTTCAGTTTCGGCCTCCCCCCCCTCATTTCCCCTGCCCGTGCTTTCTGGCCATCTCCTGATAATCGTTCCATTGGTCCATCACCCGATTGACCGGTTCGCAGGGCACGAATGCAGCTGGGGCACACTCGTTCCAGGGTGTCTTGCAATAAAAATGTTGGTGGGCGATATTAGCTGCCAAAAGCATCGTCACAATCAGGACCGTGATGATGACGAAACGGATGAGCAGGCGTTGCATGGTGCCTCCATTGGTTTGATTGTGATCGCTCTGACCAGGATAATCCCGCCGCCGGCACGGTAGCTCTTCCCAAAGCCAATTGCAATACAGTTGCCGACAGATCTGCACATGTCTGGAGAGCTCAACTCGTGTGGGACAATGGGCGTTTGCGTCTCATTTGCAGAAGAACCGAATTTTCCTGAATATCCAAGACATGGTTCTGATGTCCAAGCCGGGATACGATTGAAACCGCTCGCTTTTTCCCGATCAGTCATTAATATTGAGTGATCGGTTCCTGATAAATTTCTGGCCCATTCGAATCGCGCCCGCAAAAAAAAGCAGCAGCGGGACTGCGACCGATCAATCGGACAATAAAGCCGGACAGGCTTGGATATCTCGTTACAAGGAGGCAAGGCCAATGCAGATTGACCGCAGGAAAATCAACGCCTTGGTAATGTGCGCAGCGATGATGGCCGGATTGGCCGGCAAGTCGGCGATGGCCGAGGAATGCGAGAAACAGCCGCGCGCCGATCCCGGTACAATGACCGCCGATGCCGCCGTGGTGCGGCCAGTGGGTACGGTGGCCACGGTGGCGGGTTTTGCCCTTTTTTTAATTTCGTCGCCATTTGCGGCCATGGGGGGCAACACCCACGAAGCCTGGGAGAGCTTGGTGGCCGAGCCGGCAAACTACACCTTCAAACGCCCCTTGGGCCATTTCGACTGTGAACCGCAGGCTGGCAAGAAAAAATGAACCGGCATGCCTGAAGTAATCGTGTGCCCCGTATGCGGGGCCAAAAACAGAGTTCCGTCCGAAAAACAGCACCTGACACCCAAATGCGGGAAATGCGGGCACGGCCTCGTCGGTGCGCCTCGTTGCGGGATCGTCAATTCCCTTATCGATAGCCAGTTCCGGCAGTTGGTCGAACGCTCGCCCTTGCCGGTGGTGGTCGATTTCTATTCCCCCACCTGCGGTCCATGCCGCATGCTCGCACCTGTGCTCGACACCCTGGCCAATGGCTATGGCAGCCGGCTGCTCTTTTTCAAGCTCGATACTTCCAGTCAGCAAATGCACGCCGCCCGCTTTCAGATCCGGGGGGTACCGACGCTGCTACTGTTCAAGGCGGGGCAATTGGTTGATCAGTTGGTTGGCGTCGCTCCCCAGGAGGAGATCGCCCGACGGATCGATGCGCTGTTGCGCTGACCCGAGGGCCTGCGCCGGCTTGCACGGCGCGAAGCGTCGCACCCGCTGCCGCACTCTCCGCCAGGTTGTTGTTATTGCCGCGTTGTCGTCGGCACCTCGACCCCACCTCCCAATGCCTTGACCAGAGAGATATGGTTGACGAGCTGGTCGAACCGGTTGGCGGCCAGGGCGATTTCGGCCTGTCGCCGACTCTCCTGGGCATCGAGCCAGGATTTCAACGGGCTGCCGCCGGCCTGATAGCGGACTTGATACAGGGCCTCGACCTGCCGGGCCATGTCGAGGCTGCGTTCCAGCTTGTCGGCTTGCTCTTGATACTGCTGCCGGGCGGACAAACCGTTTTCCACCTCAGCCAGCGCGTTGTAGAGCGTTTGCCGGAAGGTGACGACCGTTTGCTCGTATTCGGTTTCCGATAGGGCAATGGAGCGGCGCATGTCCCGCCACTGGACAAAGGGCAAGGCCAAGTTCGCGGCCAGGGTGCCGATCGGATCCCGAATGATCCTGGACAGCTCCTCGCTGCTGCCGCCCAAGCTGCCGCTGAGGGTGATGGTTGGGTAAAAGCTTGCCCGGGTGGCGTCGGTCGTGGCCAGGGAGGCTCGCAGCCGGGCTTCCGCGGCCCGCATATCCGGACGGCGGGCGAGCAGGTATGCCGGCAGTCCTGCCGCCACTTTCGGAAGATGCATCCCTTCCAGGTTTTCCGGTTCCGCGATAGCCAGGCTCTTGGGTGGGCCGTCAAAGAGAATGGCCAGTTGGTTGATGGCCTCGACCCGCTGTTGGATCAGGGTCGTTTGGTTGGCCTCCTGGCTGGCCACATTGCGTTCGGTTTCCAGAATTTCGAGGTTGGTGGCCGCTCCGGCCGCCTTCTGCACCCGGACCAGTTCCAGGGTACGGCGGGCATAGGCGATGCTGGCGCGGCCAAGCTCGATCCGCTGGTTGAGATAGCCGATCTGCCAGTAGAGCAGGGCGGTGGTACCGGTCAAGGCCAGGGCCGTGTTGGCGAGGTCGTCTTCTGTGGCTCGGGCTTCCCAGTGGGCGGCATCCGAGGTGCTTGCCAACTGGCCCCACAGATCGACCGCATAGCTGGAAAAGACAGAGGTGGTGAAGCTGTCGGTCTTCCGGTCGCGACGCAGATTTTTACTGTGGCTGGCACCGGCTTCCACCCGCAGGCCCGGCAGACGGTCGCTGTCCGCCTGTTCGGCTTGCAACTGCGCCCGGCGGAGACGCAGGGCCGCAATTGCCAGGTCGTTGTTGCGTTGCAAGGCTTCGGCGATCAGACGGTCGAGGGCCGGATCGCTGAATGCGGTCCACCAGCGATCCTCCATGGCGCGGGTTGCATCTTGGCCGTGGACCCATTCCGGCGGCAGTTCGACATCGGGGCGATGATAGGGCGTCCGGATCAGGTTGCCGCAGCCGGAGAGCAAAAGCGTGCAACACAGGGTCGAAACAAGTATTCGTCGCATGCGATTATTCCCTGGCCAGGGCCACCACTGGATCCAGGCGGGCGGCCTGGCGGGCGGGAAGAAAACCGAACAGAATGCCGATACAGGACGAGCAGAAAAAGGCGCTGACCATGGAGGCAATGGAATAGATCATTTTGAAGTCGCTGCCGGTAAAAGTAACCACGGCGCCGAGGCCGAGCGCCAGTCCCACCCCCAGCACGCCTCCCAGCAGGCAGACCAGCACCGCCTCGATGAGGAATTGCTGCAGGATATCGCTGTGCCGCGCCCCGACCGCCATCCGGACCCCAATTTCCTGGGTGCGCTCCGTAACCGAAACGAGCATGATGTTCATCACGCCGATACCGCCGACCAACAGTGAGATCAGGGCGATCGACGAGATCAGCAAGGTCATGGTTTGGGTCGTCTTTTCGATGGTCTGGCGGATGGCGTCCAGGTTGGAAACAAAAAAATCCTTGGTGCCGTGGCGTTGGGTCAGCAACCGAACCACGCTTTGTTCGGCCACGGCGGTGGGCACGTTTTCGGCAACCCGGACGGTGATACTGCGCAGATACTGCTGGCCGGTCAACCGATTCATGGCCGTGGTGTAGGGCGTCCATACATTGAGGCTTTCGGTGTCGCCGAAAGCGGAATCCAGCTTCTTGGTCACACCGATCACCCGGCAGGGCACATTGTCCAGCACGATCACCTCGCCGACCACCTTGTCCGGAAAATCCTTGAACAGCGTCCGGCGGGTATTTTGATCGATCACCACGTATTGGGCGCTGCTGCGAACGGCCTCCCGGTCGAACAGCCGGCCTTCGGCCAACTCCATGCCGCGCACCCGGAAAAAGTGCTCGCCCACGCCGTTGACCTGGGCGGTGACGCTGATGTTCCGGTAGAGCAGGGTGACCGACTTGGTGACCACCGGGGTGACCGTGTCGACGTACGGCTGCTGGGCCAAGGCATCGGCATCCCGGGGAATGAGGGTGCGGACCTTGCCGGAACGCATGTCGCCCCAATCCTGGCCGGGATAAATATTGATGGTGTTCGTGCCCATCGCGCTGATATCCTTGAGGATGCGCTGGCGGGATCCCTCGCCCAGGGCCACCACCGAAACCACCGAGGCAATGCCGATGATGATTCCGAGCATGGTCAGCAAGGTGCGCAGCCGGTGCGAGGCCATGGCGGTCAGGGCCATGCGGAAGGCCTCGGTAAAACGGTCCCAGTAGGCGCGCCAGGGACGGGCAGGGGAGGAGGCGGTTGGTGGAGATTTGGGGATACTTGCAGAACTTTTTTTTATTTTTCGATCGGATACGATTCTGCCATCGCTGATTTCGATGATCCGGTCGGCATATTCCGCCACCTGCATGTTATGGGTGACGATGATCACGGTGTGGCCGTCGCGGTTGAGTTCCTGGAGGATGTTCATCACCTCGAGGCCGCTGGCTGTGTCCAGGGCGCCGGTGGGTTCGTCGGCAAGGATGACGGCTCCGCCGTTCATCAGGGCGCGGGCGATCGAAACCCGTTGCTGTTGGCCGCCGGAGAGCTGTCCGGGCATGTGGCCCAGCCGTTCGGCCATGCCCAGCCGGGACAGGAGCGCCTGGGCGCGCATCTGCCGGTTTTTGGCGGTGATGCCGGCGTAAATGGCCGGCATCTCGACGTTGGCCAGGGCGGTCAGGCTGGTCAGCAGATGGTAGCGCTGGAAGATGAAGCCGAAATGTTCGCGGCGAAGATAGGCTAACTCGTCCGGGGCCAGCTGGCCCGTGGGCTGGCCGCTGATTCGGTAGGTGCCCCGGCTCGGTCTATCCAGGCAGCCGACGATGTTCATCAGGGTCGATTTGCCCGAGCCGGAGGTGCCGACAATGGCCACCATCTCCCCGGTCTCGATGACCAGGTCGATTTGGTCGAGCACGGTCAGGGGATGGTCGCCGGCCTGATAATCGCGGCAAACGCCCCGCAACTCGATCAGCGGCGCGTCCATCAGAACATCCTTGGCATCCGCCGCTGCGGCGCGGGAGCGGAACCGGCCGCTGCCTGCTCGCCGATGATCACCCGTTCCCCCTCGTTCAAGCCCTCGACGACCTCGGCCTGGATATTGGTGTTCAGCCCGATTTTCACCCGCCGCTCCTCGATTTTTCCGGGCGCGGTTTCCACCCGCACGCCATAGCGGCCGTCCTTGCCCCGGTCGCCCAAGGCTGCGGAGGGAATCACCAGCACATCGTTGGCATCGGCCAGGACGATGTTGACCTGGGTGGTCATGGAAATGCGCAGCTTGCCGTCGGGGTTGGGCACGTCGAGGATGCCGATGTAGTAGATGGCCGTGCTGGTGGACGTGGTGGAAGCGGTGGCCGTGGTTTCCTTGGCAATGGATTCCGGGGCCGGCTCGATGGAGTCGACCGTCGCCGGATAGCGGCTGTCCGGTTCGCCCAGAATGGTGAAGGTGACCTTCTGCCCCGGCTTGACCCGAATGACATCGGCCTCGGAAATTTCGACCCGGATGGTCATCCGGTCGAGTTGGGCGACCTTGATGATGGTCGGCGCCGTCTGGTTGGCGTTGACGGTCTGGCCCTCCTTGGTGACGATGGCCACGACCACGCCGTCGATGGGCGAGTTGATCTTGGTGTAGCCCAGGTCGAGCTGGGCGGTGTCGACGGCGATCCGGGCCTGCTCGATCTGGGCGTCGAGAGAGGCGATCTCCGCCCGCAGCACCTTGAGGTTGGCCTCGGCGGTTTCGGCATCCTCGCGGGAAGCGGCATCGCCCTTGTACATCTGGGTTTGGCGTTTGTAGGTCAGCTCCGCCAGGGCCAACGAGGCTTCCTTGGCTTGGCGCTGGGCGCGGACCGCGTTCAAGGCGGCGGTCTTGGTGCGCAGGGTGTTTTGCTGCGGCAGGCTGTCGATCTCGGCAACCAACTGCCCGGCCTTGACCGCGTCGCCCAATTCCACTTTCAGTAATTTGAGCTGGCCTGAAACCTGGGCGCCGACACTGACCAGATTATCCGACTCCACCGTGCCGTTGGCCAGCACCGTTACCTCGATGTTGCCGCGATTCACGGGCGCGGTCATGTAGTCCGGCCGCTTGTCCTGGGTAAAAAAATAGATGGATACGGCCACCAGTGCCGCGAGCAGCACCATCAAGGGCACAATGATGCGCCAGTGCGATTGTTTGGATGCAAGGTCCATAGTGCAAGATATCGGTATCGTGATCGGTGTCGTGGGCCAAATGAGGCGGCGCGGTCTGCGCCAGCGGTCCGAGGTGGGCGCACGGATTGCGGAATTTCGGGCAACGTGCCGAAATAATATTGCACATCAACCGGAATGCCTAGCCTTGAACGCGCTTTTTCAGGTTATTTTTTGCTCGAAGAAACCACAGGACAAATACAAATACCACTAAAGCGGGCGGGCATTTCCAGGCGCAGGCCAGAGCCTCGATGGCACAACGAGGTCATGACGACACCGGGAACCATGTCTTGCTCAGCAGATGGTGCGACTGGCTCTTGGTGCTTTGCGCCAGGGTGTGCTACAATACGCGAATTGATAGCTATTGGCCCGTATCATCTTGAAATGAAAGGAGCATTGCCATGTCGCTTTTGCCGGCCATCGAAGTGGAAACCAACAACACACCCGAGGCCGCCGTCATCTGGCTGCACGGCCTGGGGGCCGACGGTTACGATTTCGCCCCCATTGTCCCGGAGCTGCAACTGCCGCCGGATATGGGCATCCGCTTTATTTTTCCCCATGCGCCCTCCATGGCGGTGACGGTGAATAACGGCTATGTGATGCCGGCCTGGTTCGATATCCTGGAAATGGCGATCGACCGGAAAGTGGATGTCGCCCAGTTGCTGGTCTCGGCGGCCAAGATCAACCAGTTCGTCGAACGCGAGCGCCAGCGGGGCATCGACAGCCGCCGTATTGTGCTCGCCGGTTTTTCCCAGGGTGGGGCCGTTGCCTACCAGGTCAGCCTCAGTTACCCCGAACCGCTGGGCGGCCTGCTCGCCATGTCCACATATTTTGCGACCAGCGACTCGATCGTGCCCAGCGAGGCCAACCGCGCGCTGCCCATCGAGATTCATCACGGCACCTACGATCCGGTGGTCCCGATAGCCTTGGGCCACCGGGCGGACGAATATCTCAGGGAGCAGGGGCATGATGTTGTTTTCAGATCATATCCCATGGATCACGCGGTCTGCCCGGAACAAATCGGTCATATTACCGAGGCCCTGCGGCGTTTTCTCGGCCCCTGAACAACCGTTGCCGGCCCTTGGCCGCCTTGGGCATCGACTGGACGGGAAAATCGTTTCCACAGTATTCCCCAGGGATTTTTTCTTGACGTTCTCACTCGTTGCTGGTAATTGACTTGCGGTTTTTCGCGGGATGCTCTATAGTGCCCCGCTACGAATGATCGATAGTATAAAAGTTGTAGGCGCGTAGCTCAGTGGGAGAGCGCTACCTTGACGTGGTAGATGTCGTCGGTTCGACCCCGTCCGCGCCTACCAATTTTCCCCAAAGGCTAGGATGCAGAACGTACTTCTGCTCATTAGCCTTTGCTTTTTACGGGCACGATGGCAGCAATAGCGGTTTCCATACAAGATGGCGAAAGTAAGTCGTTTCCTTGCGGCACCCGCGTGGCGGACATGCTGAAAGAGCTGCTTTCCGGTAAGCAACGCAAGCAAACGGTCGCGGTCAAGGCAAACGGCGTGTCGCTGGATCTGTCGACCCCTGTCGAGACCGACCTCGTTTTGGAGCCGGTTTCGGTCCATTCCGAACAAGGCGTGGAGATTCTGCGCCATTCCACGGCACACATCATGGCGCTGGCCGTCAAGGAGCTGTTCGGAGATCAGGTCAAGGTCGCCATCGGCCCATCGATCGAAGACGGCTTCTATTATGACTTTGATCGGGACAAGCCGTTTTCTCCGGACGATTTTGAGGCCATCGAACGCAAGATGGCGGAGTTGGCCGAAGCGAGCCTGCCCTTTGTTCGCCAGGAGATGCCCAGGGCCGAGGCCATCGGGTATTTCGAGCGGCTCGGCGAACCGTACAAGGTGGAGTTGCTCCGGGAAATGGATGCGGACACGGTCAGCCTGTACAGCCACGGCCGCTTCGTCGATCTCTGCCGCGGCCCCCATGTGCCCGATTCCTCCTGGATCAAGGTCTTTAAGCTGTTGCGGGTCGCCGGTTCCTATTGGCGGGGCGACGAGAAACGGCAGATGCTCACCCGCATCTACGGGACCGCCTTTGCCGACAAAAAAGAGCTGCAGCAATATCTGACCCGGCTGGAAGAGGCCCGCAAACGCGACCATCGCCGGCTTGGCAAACAGCTTGGACTGTTCACCATCCAGGACCAGATCGGCCCCGGCCTCATCCTTTGGCAGCCCCGCGGCGCCCTGCTGCGCCGCCTCATCGAGGACTACTGGAAGGATCAACACTACCGCAACGACTATCAGTTGCTCTATACCCCGCACATCGCCCGCCAGGATTTGTGGAAGACCTCGGGCCATCTCGATTTCTACAGCGAAAACATGTATGCCGCCATGGAGATCGACGAGGTGATGTACCAGTTGAAGCCGATGAACTGTCCGTTCCACATCGGTGTCTACAAGGCGGATCCACATAGTTATCGCGAATTTCCCATCCGTTGGTGCGAACTGGGCACGGTCTACCGATACGAGCGGACCGGTGCCCTCCATGGTCTGATGCGGGTGCGTGGATTCACTCAGGACGATGCCCATATCTTTTGCCGTCCCGATCAGCTGGAAGAGGAAATCTTCAACATCATCGACCTGAATCTTCATATTCTCAAGACATTCGGGTTCGATCAGTACGATGTCTACCTTTCGACCAGGCCAGAGAAATACGTTGGGTCCGACACCCATTGGCAACTGGCGACCCAGGCCCTGAAACACGCCTTGGACAAGAAAGGACTGGCCTACCAGATCGACCCCGGCGAGGGGGTCTTTTACGGGCCGAAGATCGACATCAAGATTAAGGACCAATTAGGCCGCTCCTGGCAGTGCTCGACCATCCAGGTCGATTTCAACCTGCCGGAGCGCTTCGAGATGGCTTATGCCGGTGACGACGGCCAGGAACATCAGCCGATCATGATCCATCGCGCCCTGATGGGCTCGCTGGAGCGGTTCATCGGCGTGCTCATCGAGCATTATGCCGGGGCTTTTCCCCTGTGGCTGGCCCCCGAGCAGGCGCGGATCCTGAATATCACCGACGACCAGGCCGCCTATTGCGATCAGGTCCATACACGATTGCGCAACCTCGGCGTCCGCATTGAAAAAGACGTTCGCAACGAGAAGCTGAATTACAAAATTCGCGAAGCGCAATTGATGAAAGTGCCCTACATGCTCATTGTCGGCGAGCGGGAAAAGGAAGAGGGGACGGTCACCGTGCGGTTGCGCGACGGTCAGAATTTGCCGGCCATGACGCCGGAAGCCTTCGCCGATCTCGTTATCGGCGAGTGTAAACGCGCCTTGGCCTGAACGACAACAAGAACGATGGGAGGAACGAACATCAAAAAACGAGGCAGCAGAAAACTTTCCACGCAGCAGGATCTGAAGATCAAGGTCAATGAGGAGATCGATTACCACGAGGTACGACTCATTGACGCCGATGGAAGCCAGCGGGGCGTAGTCAGCGCCAAGTCCGCGCTGGAGGCGGCCCTGGAGCAGGGGCTCGATTTGGTCGAGGTTTCCGACAAGGCTGATCCGCCGGTGTGCCGGATCATGAATTTCGACAAGTTCCGTTACGAACTGAAGAAAAAACAGCAGGAAGCCAAGAAGAAACAGACCGTTATCGAGACGAAGGAGATCAAGTTCCGGCCCAAGACCGAAGAACACGATCTCGCCTTCAAAATCCGCAAAATCAAGGAATTCCTCGCAGAAAAAAACAAGGTTAAGGTGACTATGCGCTTTCGTGGCCGCGAGATCATCTATGCCCAGACCATCGGCCTCGACGCCCTGACCAAGATTGCCGATACCCTGCGCGAAGACTGTGTGATCATTCAGGAACCCAAAATGGAAGGCCGGCAGCTCGTGATGTTCGTTGGACCCAAAAGCTGAGATGCCAGGAGCAGATTCGCAACCAATCCAGACAAGCCGGTGAAGACAGGCCGGGAAGATACAGGGAGTTCATCATGCCGAAAATGAAAACCAACAGAGGGGCTGCCAAGCGGTTCAAGGCAACCGGAAGCGGGCGTATCCGCCGCAGCAAGGCGTTTTCCTCGCACATTTTGACCAAGAAATCCACCAAACGCAAACGGAACCTGCGCAAGGCCACCCTGATCGCCGATGTCGACCAGCGTGCAGTCCGGCGGATGCTGCCGTATATGTAACCAGATGCGCCATGTCCGCTTTGGGCTGACCGGCAATTTATTCATGAACGGAGAAAACAATGCCTCGTGTAACCCGCGGCTTTAAAGCACGCCGCAGAAGAAATAAAGTGCTGAGCCTGGCAAAAGGCTATCGTGGCGGCAAACGCCGCCTATTCAAATCCGCTGTCGAGGCGGTCGATCGCGCTCTTTGCTATGCCTACCGTGACCGGCGCGTCAAAAAACGCGAATTCCGTCAACTGTGGATTGCCCGCATCAACGCGGCCGCTAAGCAGAATGGAACAAACTACAGTCGTTTGATCAGCGGGCTTGCCAAAAGCTCGATCGAGTTGGATCGCAAGGTTCTGTCGAATCTCGCCATTGTCGATCCGAGCGCCTTCTCGGCGGTGGTCAAGGCTGCAAGCCAGGCAAACTAAGATGGAACAAGAGCTGCTCAAGCTCAAACAGAATGCTGAAGAGGCGTTGGCCCAAGTGGCCGGCGCCGATCAGTTGGAGGCGTTCCGGGTTAAATTCCTCGGCCGCAAAGGTGGGCTGCTGACCGGCATCCTCCGCCAATTGGGTCAGGTTGCGCCTGAAGACAGGCCTCGGCTCGGACAGCTTGCCAATGACATCAAGCTTGGCCTAGAAAACAGCTTTGAGGAAAGGAAGACGCAGCTCAACACCGCCGCCGGTGCCGTTGCCGGTGGAACAGACTACAGCTTGCCGGGGCGTTACCTGCCCTTTGGCAAGCTGCACCCCGTTACCCAGGTAATGGAGGAGATCTGCTCGATTTTCGAGGGGCTCGGTTTTGCCGTGGCCGAAGGCCCTGACGTCGAAACCGATTACTACAATTTCGAAGCGCTCAACATTCCCAAACATCATCCGGCCCGTGACATGCACGACACCTTCTATGTCACGGATTCGATCCTGCTTCGTACCCACACCTCTCCTATGCAGGCGCGGATCATGGAACGCCAGGACCCACCCTTGCGCTATGTCGTGCCGGGCAAAGTGTACCGTTGCGATTCCGATATGACTCACACGCCGATGTTCCATCAGGTGGAGGGGCTGCTTGTCGACCGGCAGGTTTCCTTTGCCGATCTCAAAGGCGTGCTGACCAGTTTTACCCACAAGATATTTGAACGGGAGTTGCCCTTGCGCTTCCGGCCGAGTTATTTTCCTTTCACCGAACCAAGCGCCGAGGTCGATGTCGCCTGCGTGATCTGCGGCGGTAGCGGCTGCCGGGTGTGCAAGCGGACCGGCTGGCTGGAAATCCTCGGCTCGGGCCTCATTGATCCGGAGGTGCTGAAAATGGTCGGCTACGATCCGGATACCTATTCCGGGTTTGCCTTTGGCCTTGGCGTCGAACGGATTGCCATGCTGAAATATGGCATCGACGATATTCGGTTGTACTACGAAAACGACCTACGCTTTCTTTCCCAGTTTTAGCCAAGCCAACCGCTACACCTTTTTTGGTACCTTGACGAATTTTGTGCTTGAAGCGGGAAAAACTGCAATCATGACGATTGGAGCGGTTCCTCCAGAAGGAGCCGTTCTTCTTTTTTGCCTTTCGGATGCTCGTTAGGCGGCGTTCTTGTCTTGACGGTGCGTACCATGCTGGGTTTGCTCGCCCAAAACGCCACATCATTTCCTATGTCGCAGGGATGAGTTTATGAAATTCACGCTGAGTTGGCTCAATCAATTCATTGCCACCGACGGACTCACCGCAGCCCAAATTGCCGATAAACTGACCATGCTGGGGCTTGAAGTCGACAGCGTGGCCCCGCTGTTTGCCGATTTAGAGGCGGTGTTGACCGCCAAGGTCGAAAAGGTCGAAAAGCATCCCGATGCCGATAAGCTGACCGTTTGCTCCGTTGACACCGGCACCGAAATTATTCAGGTGGTCTGCGGCGCACCCAATGTCCGGCCGGGTATGGTGACCGCCATTGCCTTGCCCGGGGTCAAGCTGCCGGATGGCACCAAAATCAAGAAATCCAAGGTGCGGGGGGTTGTGTCGGCGGGCATGCTCTGCTCGGCACGCGAACTCGGGCTGAGTAACGATCACCAGGGATTGATCGAGTTGGAAAGCCAACAGGCTACGGGCATGGCGCTGGTGGATGCGTTGGGGTTGCGAGACACGATGATCGAAGTCGACCTGACTCCCAACCGTTCCGATTGCGCCAGCGTGCGCGGCATCGCCCGCGAAGTGGGCAGCTTTGCCCCGGCCACGCTCAAACCGCTGGTGGCCTCGGTCACCCCGTTGACCGGCTGCAACACCGGTTTTGAGGTGGAGATCAAGGAACCGGACCTGTGCCCTCGCTATACCGCGCGGAAACTGACCAATGTGACCATCGGGCCTTCCCCGCTCTGGATGCAGCAACGATTGAGTGCCGTCGGCATGCGGCCGATCAATAATATTGTCGACATTACCAACTATGTCATGCTCGAGTGCGGCCAGCCAATGCATGCCTTTGATTTCGCTACCCTGCGCGGGCGGAAAATAGTGGTTCGGCGGTCGAGGGCCGGTGAAACCAGCCTGACGACCCTGGATGGCAGTGCCCGCCAACTGGATGCGGAGATGCTCTTGATCTGCGATGCCGAACGGCCGGTGGCCGTCGCCGGGGTCATGGGCGGACTGGACACCGAGATTACCGCCTCAACGACCACCATTTTGCTCGAATCGGCTTGTTTTAACCCGATTTCCATCCGGCGCACTGCACGGAAACTGGGGATTCCCTCCGAGTCTTCCTACCGCTTCGAGCGCGGTGTTGACAGGAACCTGGCCGACAGCGCCCTGGAGCGCGCCGTCAATCTCATTGTCGAACTCACCGGCGCCCAGGCCGACCCGGACGGTATTGACGTCTATCCCGGCAAAATACCGCCCCAGCTCTTGCGTCTTCGAGTGGACCGAGTCTGCACTCTGTTGGGCACGGAACTCAGCCGCGACCAGATAGCGCAGTATCTGGCCAGCATCGAATTCAAGGTCCGACCCCTTGACGCAACGACCTTGGAAGTCGAGGTGCCCAGTTTTCGGGTCGATATCGAACGGGAAATCGATTTGGTCGAAGAGGTGGCTCGCCTGGTCGGCTATAACGCCATCCCCACCTCGCAACCGGTTATCCGGATGGATTCGCCCAAGCAGGACCCGTTGCGCTCTCTGCGGCAAAAGGCGGCGCACATCATGACCGCCCAGGGATTTTTCGAGGCCATCAATTACAGCTTCGTGGCCGAATCGCATCTTGATCTCTGTCGCCTGGCCGAAAACGACCCCCGCCGCAAGGTCACCAGACTGCTCAATCCCCTTTCCGAGGAATTGGGCATCATGCGGTCGTTACTGCTCCCCGGCCTGCTGGAAAATGTCCGCCGCAACATCAATTTTCAACGACCGGATATCCGCTTGTTCGAAACAGGTAAGACCTTTCTCTTCAACCAGGAAGGTGGCCAGCCCGAGGAACGGCTGCACCTGTGCGCCGTGGTCAGCGGCCGTCGCTATGCCGAATCCGAGTCCTTGTACTTTGCCGCCCAGGAAGCCGACTTTTTCGATGTCAAGGGGGCGGTCGTCAATCTCCTCGGAACCTTGCGGATTACCGGAACCGAGAACACCCTGACGTTCGATTCCGAACCGCAGCAGGTGCAACCCTATTGCGACCCGACCTGTGCCGCTGTGGTCCGCAACGGCGAAAAGACGATCGGTTTCTTGGGGAAAGTGCACCCAGAAACGCTCAAGGGATTCGGCATCAAGCAGCCTGTCTATTTTTTTGAAACGGAGCTGGATGCGTTGCTGGATATTGATCGAAAACCGCCGTGCTTCACCGCGCTTCCAAAGTACCCCGCAGTCAAACGCGACATTAGCCTGGTGGTACCGGATGCAGTACCGGCCGGCGATCTTCTCCTGGCAATCCAGTCCCAGCAGCAAAAATATCTTGAGTCAGTTGAGATCTTTGATGTATATCGAGGCAAGCCCATCCAGGAAGGCCACAAAAGCGTAGCCCTCTCTGTGACTTACCGTTCCACAACCGCCACTCTGGATGACCAATCGGTCGACAAAATCCATGACAAAATCGTCAACACCTTGATGACTGAATTTAACGCCCGTTATCGTGAAGGATTCGAAGCATGAAGAAAAAGAATGTCACCCGTAAGGAATTAGCCGTTTCCGTCAATGAAAAATTGGGAGTTTCCCAACGGAATGCTGCGGAAATAGTCGATACCGTGTTTGCCACCATGAAGAATACCATGGTGGACGGCGAGTCGATTAAGCTTGTTCAATTCGGTACCCTGACGGTGCGCGACAAAAGCCCGCGCCGCGGCCGCAATCCGCGCACCGGGGAATCGATGACCATCACCAAGCGGCAGATGGTTTCTTTTCGGCCGAGCAAACGTTTGCGCGAACGGCTGAATAAATAGGCAAGGGTGACGTCGTTGTTCGAGGTTTGTCTTTCCGTAGCCGACAAGCAGCGCGTTCGGTATGGCAATGAGGACAGGAATAGCTGATTGATGTGAAGGAACCGCCTCCGGAATTCCCGCAGATACCGGATAAGATTTATTTCCGGATTGGCGAAGTGAGCCACTTAGTGGGGGTGGATACGCATGTTCTGCGCTATTGGGAATCGGAATTTTCACTGATCAAGCCCTTCCGGGGTCCGTCCAAGCAGCGGCTTTACCGGCGGCAGGATGTACATAACCTCCTGCGGATCAAAAAACTGCTCCACGACGAAGGATACACCATCTCGGGTGCGAGAAGACACCTGAAACAGTTAGGACTTGAGCAACATGCAGGCGGGGCGGGAAACGCCGCAAACGCCACAGGCCGTATCGTCGACGGCTCGCTGTTGATACGGATCAAGCAGGAGCTCCGCGAGATATTGGCTCAGCTCGACACGACAAAAAAAAGCGATTTGTAACTAAGGGTTGACAGTCAATATCGTCGATGCTACATACATCCCACCATTGACCGGAACGTAGCGCAGTCTGGTAGCGCACCTGAATGGGGTTCAGGGGGCCGGAGGTTCAAATCCTCTCGTTCCGACCAGTAAAATCAAGGGGTTAGATGCCGTACAAGGTGTCTAGCCCCTTTTTCTTTGCTTTTCCTCGATATCTCGTTCTTTATTGCTCATCTTATTGATTATTCGCGGTATTTTTTTTAATTGCGCCCATTTTGTGGGTGTCATAGAATGACATTGCACGACGTGGTTTACGGAAATTTACGAAAAAAATTACGAAAAAAAATACCGTGGAAACACATGGCGTCGATCAGGAAACAAAAAGGACGGTTTGGAACCAGGTACAACGCGGAAGTGTACGTCAAGGGCAGGAGACTTTCGGCGACATTTGACACCTTGTCCGAGGCGGCTCGCTGGGCCGAAGAAACCGAGGGTTTGCTTCGGGCCGGTTTGCCTCTGCCCGGAGAGGTGCCGGTGGGCGATATGGATTTCGTCGCCGCAGTGGAAAAGTACACCATGGCGGTCGCCAAACAGAAAAAAGCCAACACGCGCCGGCTCGATCAAGAGATCGGCAAACGATTGATCTCTTTTTTCTCCGGGAAGACCATGCAAACCATCGCTCCAAAGGATATCGCCGAATATCGAGACTGGAGGATGCAGAGTGTGGGCCCAAGCTCAGTCATCCAGGACATGAGCTTTGTATCGTGCCTGTACCGAATGGCGAGGGCGGAGTGGGGGTTGCATGTAGAAGATCCCGGCAAGGAGATCAGAAGGCCATCAGCGCCAAAGCATAGGCTTTCCTTGCTCACGCCTGAGCAAATAGACAAGCTGCTCGATTATTGCTGCATATCGAAATCCGAGCTGCTCTACAGCTATGTGCTTTTAATGCTGCATACCGCTATGCGACCGTCGGAAGCCGCAGGGATGAAGTGGAGCAATGTGCACTTTGACCGCCATATTATCGACCTGACCGAAACCAAGACGGATCCTCGCCGGGTTCCCTTGACCAAAGTCGCGGAGGAAGCCCTGATGAAGGTCAAGGCATACACGGGCGAGAACGCGCATGTTTTCATCCCGGACAATTATTCGGACCTGGCCAGGCCCAGTCGGTTCTTTCGGAGATCGTTTGAGAACGCCTGCAGGTATGCTGAGATCGATGGATTCGTCATGTATGGGCTGAGACATTCGGCGGCCAGCTACCTGATCATGCACGGAGTCGACATTCGCACCGTGGCTGAGATCATGGGGCACCGCAATATCTCCCAGACAATGAGATACACCCATTTCCTGGATGCGCACCGCATCGAGGCTATCCAGGTGTTGGGGAAGATCGGCAGGTAGGC
>JAITGO010000018.1 GCA_031280615.1 Desulfobulbus sp.
CGCCGATGGTACTGCATGGGAGACTATGTGGGAGAGTAGGTCGCCGCCGTCCCTTCTTAAAAAGCCTCTGATCCGTTCACCAACGGTTCAGAGGCTTTTTTTTTCCACTATTACAAAAACACCGGAAGTACCTCCAAGGTGAGCCTAACAAATGATGCCTAGCCACTTCCTGCGACAGATTACGCTCAAGAAGAGGCTTTGAGCCACGGCGCCAGGTTATCCTTTACTTTTTCTCCTAAATTGAATAACGAAAATAAATTCTCATTTTCATTACTCGAGAATGGGGAATTACTGCATCTGACGCCATTGTTGACGACCACAAGGTAACACGAAAGAATGTCCCCTCAGTCATCTAGCCGATCCTGAAGATAGGATGATGTCCCGTTCACCAGCGTCCGGTACCGCATTTTCCGTTTTGTATGTAGCGAGTGCTACCTGCATTGCGCTGATTTGTCCTGCGCCATGCCCATGGGCAGGGAGCGTTTCAGCCCTTGCCACAACCTGGAACGTCACAAACTCAGCCAATTCGGGATCGAACACTTTACGGACCACCTTGACCAACGCCGGTCTTGCCGATGGCGATATCGTGGCTATCGCTCCTGGCATCGACCCTACCCTGGCCACGAACTACATAACCCTTGCAAGGCCCAATCTCACTGTGCGCGGTACAAGCAGCTATTCCGTCGGCGCGGCGGTGCAGGCATTGGATCCTTCAGCCGCAACACTCGCCAGCGAAGTGAATGCCATTGTCAACGCCGCGGGTGCTGCCTCCGGCCTGAACAGGGTCACCCAGACGACCGCGGGCGTCAACGGGCAAACCTTCCGTGGTATCGACAGCGCCGCCAACGGGTTCGTCTTACAAAATCTTTATTTTGTCGTTCCGAACAACAGTACCTACAGTTACACAAGCAATCACAATCTGGGAGCTGTTGCCCTGTATTCCACAGCCACCGCCGCTCTCCCCTATTCCTCCATTATCAACGAAGTCAGCAACAGCGTGTTTGCCAACATCTCCACGCAACTGCCGTCGGGCAAGGAGTTGGACGGTCTCGCGCTTGCAACAATGGTCTTCGGATCTTCCGATTCCCCGACGGTACGCTCGGAAATAACGGCCATCAAGGACAGCGTTTTTGACACAATCCAAGGAACGGTCACCAATTCCTGGCTCGTCGGAGGCGTGGTCAGCGCCCATGCCGCCTCGACGGGGACTGTCCAGGGGAAAAACATTACCACCGCTATCGGCACTATTGAAAACAGCGTTTTCAATAATATCACCGCCAAGCAGACCTCCACCAACACCGCTCATTATCTGGCCGGCGGAGTGGTCGGCGTGAATTCGGACTACGGCAATTCGCAGATCGGTACGATCCGCGGCACCTACTTCAATAACATCTCGGCAAGCACCAACAATACGTTAATGCTGGCCGGCGGGGCGGTGTATGCCGGTTTTTACGGGTCAGGAGGCCAAGCAAGCGATATCCGTATCGATACGGTGACCGACTCGCACTTCACCAACTTCACCGTCGAGGGCGGTACGATCTATGGCGGCGCCGTGGCCGCACACGCCAACTATGCAATCGACACCGGCGACAAGCTCACCATCAATACCATCCGAAACACCGAGTTCGACCACATAACAGTGACCGCCACCAAAGATCTGTTCGGTGGCGCTGTGGCCGCCGCTGTGGCCACCAATACCTCCAGCGTGGGCACCGCAACCATTAACACCGTTGATGCGTCGCACTTTTCGAACAACACCGTGACCAGCCTCCTTGGCAACATTTACGGCGGCCTGGTGGCGGCGCGCACGTATAACGGATCGGCAACGCTCGACACCGTGAGCGATTCTTCTTTTTTCAATAACACCGCGAGCGCAATCAACATCTACGGAGGCATGCTGGCCGCGGTCAACGCCGCCAATGCCGCCTCCAATGCCAAGGCAACCATCGCATCGATGGCCGACACCATTTTCGAAAACAACGACATCACCGCCACCACCGGGATTTACGGCGGCCTGATCAGCGCCCGCAACAATACCACCCTTGCCAATGCCGCCATCGGCTCCATCACCGACACCCAATTCAGCGGCATTATTGCCACGGCACCGACGATCCGAGGCGGGCTCATCTACAGCTCGGGGACTATCGACACCCTTTCCGGCCTCAGTTTTGACAACATTGCCGTCAACAACGGTGTGGATATCGGAGTACAAGGCAGTCTGGTCTATGCCGGCGGTTCCATCGGCAACCTGCGCGATATCGTCATCGACATTGCCACCCTGCCGAAAAACGCAGCCGCCGTCTACGCCACGGGCAATGTGACCATAGACGGAACCCTGGAGTTGAAAAATTTCCTCACTGCCGCCGACCTGACACCGGGTTCGCTGTCCCGGGCCAGCACGCTGCCGGCCACCGCCAACACCCAGACATTCACTGTGGTGGAGAGTGCCACGGGAACCATTAACGGCGATTTTACCATGGCAGGGGGCACCTATGCCTCGCCGTACGATTTCATCGTGGTGCGAAACGCCGTTATTGGCGGCAAGACGCCGAACAATAAGAAATACATGGCCACCGGCACCGGGAGTCTCGACCTGGCCTGGACCGCCGGCGGCGACCAGGCAGGCACAGGGACCTTCACCATCGACGCCGGCTCGTCGGCGGACAACTTCAACGTGGATGTGGCGCTTACCGACCAAAACGGAACCTTTGCCTCCGGCTGGGACGGAACCAGCCTGACCAAAATGGGGACCGGCTCCCTGACGCTGTCAGCCCTGAACAGCTACTCCGGCGGAACCGTCGTTGCCGAGGGCACCATGAACATCGGCCAGGTGGGCTTAGGAAACGCCACCACCAGCCAGGACAACCTGAGCCTCGGGTCGGTGGCCATACAAAACGGGGCAATTCTCAATGTCCGCACGCAAGGCGGCTATGCCTTCAACAATGCGCTGACCGGAACAGGCCTGCTGGACGTGGACAACGGCGGCACGGCCAATACCTTCTCCTTTGCCGGTACAGTGGGCAGCGCCTTTGACGGCACCGTTTCCCTTGCCAACAACGCCTTTACCCTGGCAGGCGACAATACCGCGGCCCTCACCAATGCCACCCTGCGCCTCGGCGCTGGCAATGCGACCCGGGTCGGCACCTTTACCACCTCCGAACCGGACCAACGGATCGGCCAACTGGAAATAGACGGAGGAGAACTGCTGTTCAATGCCAGCATCGGCGACTACCAGGCCAAAGGCATCATCCGCACCCAATCCCTCGCACTGGATGAGGGCGAAGTCGCCGTCACCCTGGCAGCCTTCAACAGACCCGATGTCACGGATATCGATGCGGTCTATCTACTCGAACAGGATAATGGCAAACACCTGACTCAACTGATTGCCGCAGATAAGGTGACCGGAACCGTCAGCGACATCAAGCTGGTCGATGCCACCATGCAAACCGAAATCATCACTGCGGATCCAACCGTTGTCCAAATCATCCAGAACGGGGGCACGGTAGCCACCGGCATCTACGACGTGGGTCTGACAACCACTCGAGCCGACACGTCAGCCCCCAATGGCCTGTATATCAACTACCTGCTGAAAGAGTTGGAGTTGCTCACACACGGTGACAACGCTCTGGTGCTTCGGCCGCAGGCGGGCGCCACAGGTTCGGACCGGGACCTAGAAGCCAGACTTACCGGCAGCGGCGACCTGATCATCGCGGCCGGCTCAGGCGAGGTGACGCTCTCCAACGGCAATAACGACTATACCGGCAAGACCACCGTGCAGAGCGGTACCTTGCGCTTTCTCGTCGATAACGTATTGGGCGACACCAGCGGACTGGCACTGGCGCAAGGCACCACTGTCGATATGGACGGCTACTCGCAAACCGTGGGTTTACTGGAATCCTTGGGCGACGAAACATCGGTGCGCCTCGGGTCCGGCACTTTAACCCTGCGCCAAGGCGGCCTGTTCAACGGAACCGTCAGCGGCGATGGCGGCATGCTGGCACAACTCGACGGCACCCTGAGGCTTACCGGCAACAATACCTACACCGGCGGTACCACGGTGGCCGCAGGCACCCTGGAGGTGGGCGGCGGCGCGGCACTCGGATCCGGCGATCTGTCCATGGGGACAGACACGACCTTGCGGGCCCTCACCCGGGACACCCGCTTGGGCAACGCCATCCATCTGGCGGGGAACGTAACCGTCGATACCCCCGATGACGCCACCCTGCTGCTGGCCGGTGAAGTGGACGGCTCGGATACCCGGATCGTCAAGACCGGCTCCGGCCTGCTGGCACTCAGCGGGCACCTCAACGATATCACGGGCGCGAATGTCGACGGCGGGACTCTCGTGGTAGGCACCGACGCTTCCGGGTCGACGCAGGTGCAGGGGCCGGTGAACATCGCCGAAGGCGCGATTCTTTCGGGAATGGGCAGTGTCGGCGACACGATCAATCATGGCGCGATTTTCGCCTACAACGCCCTTGACCCCTCCGTGCCGACCGGCAACCTAACCTTGGGAGCATTGGCCAACCACGGCCTGTTGTACCTGGCGGGGAGTACCCCGGGCAATACTCTCACAATACGGGGCGGTATGACCGCCTTTTCCGGATCCCTGTTGACCATCAACAGTATCCTGGGAAGCGACAGCTCGCCAACCGACTCCTTGATTCTGGATGGCGGGGCAATCTCCGGCACGACCCTGGTGGATGTCCGGGTGGCTGGCGACCAGGGGCGGCAGACCGGTGACGGGATACGCATTGTCGAAACCCGCAACGGGGCGACCACCGGCCCGGAAGACTTCGAACTGGCACATCCGGTCACCTCAGGCGCGTTCAACTATATGCTGCGCCGCGGCGGATCGAGCTCTCCCGACGACTGGTTTTTGAGCAAATACTGGGACGACACCCCCTACAAGGTCGATTATCGCAAGGAAGTCTCGTTGCTGGTGGGCAGCCTCGCCGGATCGGCCATGGAATTCGGCCAGGCCGAGGTCGGCACGCTGCAGCAACGAATGGGCGACCCGGCGGTGTTGCGCGACGACACGGAACGCCATCTGTGGGGTCGTTCCATTGCCCAAGGTGAATGGCGTGGCAGCAACGAGGGAATTTATGGGGAAAACGTGCAATGGGACAACACCGTGTCGGCGTTCCAGATGGGCTCGGACTTATGGGTGCGGGCAGGCGAACACCATCGCACCAGCCTGGGGCTGTTGTACACGATGGGACGAAGCAAGGCCGATGTCCGGCACACCGCGGCTTCGGGCCTTGTGGCCGATGCCGGGGAAACCACCATGGACGCGCAAGGGGTGGGTCTGCACCTCACCCACCTGGACGCTTCCGGCGCCTATGCGGACCTTGTGACCCAGGCAACGCTCTATGACGCCAGAATCCGTCCGGTGAACGACAGGGCATATGCGCAACGGGGCATCGGCGCGACCGCCTCGCTGGAATTGGGCTGGACCTTGGGCTGGCCCACGGTCGACATCCGCCTTGAACCGCAGCTTCAGGCCATTTATCAGTACATTGATTTCAACGATCTGATCCTCGCCCCAGGTCCCTGGCAAGATTCTCCCACAACGGTGCGCTTTGACGCCAGCAACACCCTGCACACGCGCGGCAGCCTGCGTCTTACCAAGACATGGCAGCCGGATCCGGACCGTATCGTGAGACTGTGGGTCATGCCCGGTGTCTTGAAGGATTTCGGGGATAAAACCAGCACCACGTTTATATGGTCAGGCCAGGAAAGCACCCTGGACAACAAATTGCGCGAAACCCTGATGGGTGCCGAGGCCGGTTTGGAGGCGAGGATGGGCCAGTCGATCCGATTCACCGCCAGCGCCGGCCACTACCAATCGACAGCGTCGGCGGACCGGACCGTGTTCGGCAATATCGGGGTTTCCGTGGAATTCTGACCCGCGCCCGGTTATTCCGGGGCGGTCTGGCGGCGGCGAGGACTCAATCGAGCGGATCGAACTGGTCCTTCGGGGCGTAGCACATGGGGCACACCCATTCCTCGGGCAGGGCGGCGAACGCCACGCCCGGAGAAATTTCATTCATGGGATCGCCGGCGGCCGGGTCATAGATGTAGCCGCAGTTGACACATATGTACCGTTCTGGGGTCATGGCCATGGTACTCTGGGAGAAGGGTGCTCTATAAGCCTCTTTTTTTCAAGACCGTTGCGGTAATTTTTCGCCGGTCAGACGGCAAAATACTTGGCTTGCGGGTGATGGACCACAATCGCCGAGGTGGTCTGCTCCGGTACCATCTGCATGTTTTCAGTCAAGGAAATGCCGATCTCTTCGGGGCGCAGAAAGGAAAACAGAGGGTTGTGCGCCTCCAAATCCGGGCAGGCCGGATAGCCGAATCCATAGCGGGATCCCTGGTAGTTTTGGATCACCACCCCATGGATGCCCTGTGCCGCAGTGCCGCCGATGCCCATTTCCCGACGCATGACGCCGTGCCAGTATTCGGCTAGGGCATCGGTCACCTCGACGCTGAAACCGTGGAGAAGGTGGTATTCATGATAGGCGTCGGCACGGTAAAGCCGCCCGGTCTCCTCGCTCATCTTCGGCCCGATGGTCACGATGAAAAATCCCGCGACGTCCCCTCCTTCCCGGTCCGATTTGAAATAGTCGGCAATGCAGAGATATGGAGCTTCGGCTTGCCTGGGGAACGAAAAGCGGTGCACCGCGTCGTCCGCCCGCACAAGCACGGCCTCCCCTTCCGACCAGCAGGGAAAATAGCCGTAGCTGACCTTGGGTTGAATCCAACCGCCGGCCAGCGATTTCCGCATCAGTTCCTCATACAGGGGCCGGACCGTCTTCTGGATCAACCCGGCGTATTCGCCAGCCTCCATCTTGCCCCGCCGATATCCCCAGCGCCCCCGGAACAGGGCCTCGACGTTGATCAAGGGAAACAAGACCGACGGATCGATGTCCGTAACGTACCGTTGCCCCAGAAACGGCGGCGTGGGCACGGAAACGGTCCTGTCGATTTCCGCCACCCTGATGCCCGGCTTCATGGCCTTGACCGCGGTGACATCGTCGTATGCGGTCGAGGTTAATTTACCGGCCTCGAACTCCTGCACCGCCTTCAAGCCGGCAAAGGCATCGGCGCAGTAAACCACCGGGCCGCCATATTCCGGCACACAGGATTCGGCCACGAACTTGGGAGTCAGGGCGGCACCGCCCAGCAGGATGGGCACGGTCAGCCCCGCCTCCGTGAACTGGGCCATGGATTCCTGCATGATCATGGCCGATTTCACCAGCAAACCGCTGAGGCCGATCAGGTCGGCCCGGGTTTCCTTGGCCTTTTCGATGATGGTCTCGGCCGGCACCTTGATGCCGATGTTGTGGACTTTGTAGCCGTTGTTCGACAGGATGATGTCCACCAGGTTCTTGCCGATGTCGTGCACGTCGCCCTGCACCGTTGCCAGGAGAACGGTGGTGGCGGCATCGCCCTCGGACTTGTCCATGTACGGCTCCAACAAGGTGACCGAGGCCTTCATCACCTCCGCGGACTGGAGGACAAAGGGCAGGAGGAGCTCTCCCTTGCCGAACAGTTCGCCGACATGGCGCATGGCCGGAACCAAAATCTGGTTGATGATGTCGATCGGCGCAAATCGCTCCCGCAAGATGGCCAGCACATCCTCCAACTGCTCCTTGTCACCGTCCATGACCATCCGAAACAATTGCGCTTCCGGTTGGACGCCGTCCCCCTGCCCTTCCTCGTCCGGGGTTTCCGTTCGGGCGGTGAAATGGGCGATAAAACGCATCAGGGGCTCTTTCTCGCCCGGTGCCTGCCGATCGTGGAGCAAATCCAAGCAGACATCCCGGTCTTCCGCCGAAATGCGCGCCAACGGAATGACCTTGGCGGCATCGACAATCGCCGCATCCAGTCCGGCCTTCACCGCCTCGTGCAGAAACACGGAGTTCAACACCTTGCGCGCCTGGGGCGCCAGGCCAAAAGAGATGTTGCTGACTCCGAGTGCGGTCAGGCATCCCGGCAGCTCCGCCTTGATCCTGCGGATCGCCTCCATGGTCTGCACCGCCGCGTCGCGCAGGGTCGCGTCGCCCGAGCCAACGGTGAAGGTCAGGCAGTCGAACAGCAGGTCCTGGGGGCGCAGGCCGCATTCGCCCACGGCAATGGCATGAATAGCCCGGGCAATCCGGACCTTTTCCTCCGCCGTCATGGCCATGCCCTTGTCGTCGATGGTCAGGGCCACCACGGCGGCGCCGTATTTCTTGGCCGCCCTGCAGATCCGGCGCAGGTTGTCCCCTCCGTCCTCCAAATTGATGGAGTTGACGATCGCCCGGCCCGGATAGAGCCGCAGGCAGGCCTCGATGCAGGCGGGTGTCGTCGAGTCGATCATCAATGGAGCCTTGAGGGAGCCGGCGCAGAGCCGCACCAGAGCGGTCAGGTCGGCCAGTTCGTCGCGGCCCGCATAGGCGGTGCACAGATCGATGACATGCGCACCCCGGGCTTCCTGCTCAAGGGCGATTTTCACGCAGGCCTGGTAATCGTCGGCCAGCAGCAATTCCCGGAACTTTTTCGACCCGTTGGCATTGGCCCGTTCGCCGATCAACAACGGCGGGATCTCCTGTTGCAGCTCAACCGCCTGATACAGACTCGCAACCGATGGCTTCATGCGCGTACCTCCCGATGCGCCGGCTGCACGCCGGCAAGCGCGCGCACCAGCTCGCGGATATGGTCCGGAGTGGTGCCGCAGCAGCCGCCGACCACGCTGACGCCGTATTCGGTGACGAACCGCTTCATTTCGCGGGCATAGGTCTCCGGACCGAGGGAATAGCAGGTCTTGCCGTTGACCACCTCCGGCAGGCCCTGGTTCGGCACGCACGAAATGCGGCCCGGCCAGTTGCGGCTCAGGTAGCGGACATGCGACTCCATGTCTAAGGGGCCGGTGGCGCAGTTCAGACCGAAAGAAAAAAGCGGATAGGGCTCGAAGGTTACGGCGGCGGCGGCGATGTCGGTGCCGACCAGCATGGTGCCGGTTCGTTCGATGGTCACGGAGGCCAAGACCGGGATATTCCGCCCCAGCGACTCCAGGGTCGCAAAGCAGGTGGTCATGGCGGTCTTGATCTGGAGCAGATCCTGGCAGGTCTCGATGATGAGGGCATCCACCCCGGCTACCGCCAGGGCGCGGATCTGTTCCTCGTAGGCCGCAGCCAGATCGTGCACCTCGATATGTCCGAGCGCGGGCAGCTTGGTGCCGGGCCCGATCGATCCGGCGACATAGACGCCGGGTTTGCCGCCGATGGCGGCGCGGGCGTTTTCCACTCCGGTCCGGTTGAGAGCCTCCACCTTATCGGCCAGTCCGTACTCTTCCAAAACAATTCGGTTGGCCCCGAAGGTGTTAGTTTCCAGCACCATAGCCCCGGCCTCGACAAATCCGGCGTGCAGGGCGACGATGGTTGCGGGGGAAGTCAGGTTGAGCAGTTCGTTGCACCCTTCCCTGCCTTCCCAGGCCGATGCCGGAATGTCCATTTCCTGCAGATTGGTGCCGCAGGCGCCGTCAAGGATCAGCACCTCGTGGTCGTGTAGTCGCATGGTTCGATGCTCTCGTCTGGATTGGAAAAATGTCTGGTGGGGAAATCTTGCCCCGGTGTTGCCGCTTGGCACGCGAACCGGCACGAACGGCCCCGATCACCTGCCCGCCCACTGTAAGAATGACGGGTGGGATTCGCATCAAGTTTTTTGCATGGCAACGGCAGATTATCGCCCGGAGCGGCCGTCGGCCCGGAGATTCCGATCAGGTCTTCCTTGTCAAAAAGTGTTTTATTTTCTACAGTAGGCTACTTTTTTCGCCCCCATTTCCCTCGTTTCCAAGGATTTACCCATGACTTTATCGATCACCGCCGTGGTACTCGCCGCCGGCAAAGGCACCCGCATGAAATCGGCGCGCGCCAAGGTGCTGCACGAGGTGTATTTCCGGCCGATGCTGCTCCACGTGCTCCACACTGTCCAGGAAGCGGCCATCGACCGCTGCGCGGTCATCGTCGGGCATCAACGCCAGGAAGTGTTGCGCGTGATCGAGCCGTTTGCGGTCACTCCCGTCATCCAGGAAGAACAACTGGGGACCGGCCATGCCGTGCTCTGCGCCGAGCAGGCCTGCGCCGACACCGACCTGGTGATGATCCTCTGCGGCGATACCCCGCTCATCCAGGCGGCGACCCTGAGCGAGATGATTGCATCCCACCTGGATAACCGGGCGGTGGTGACCCTCATGACCACCCTGCTCGACCAGCCTTTCGGCTACGGCCGCATCCTCAGCGACGCCCAGGGCACGGTCCAGGCCATTGTCGAGGAAAAGGACGCCACCGGGGAGCAGCGGCGCATCCGGGAAATCAACGCCGGCATCTACCTGGTGGATCGCTCATTCCTGTTCGACGCCCTCCGCAGGGTCGGCACCGACAACAGCCAGGGCGAGGTCTACCTGACCGACATCATTGCCATCGCCCGCAGCCAGGGCTTGGCAGTCCACCGTTTTGTCCATCCCCGAGCCGTCGATGTCCTGGGGGTGAATTCCCGGGTCGAGCTGGCACAGGCCCACGCCACCCTGCAACAACGTCACAACCGCGACCTGATGCTCGCCGGCGTGACCTTGTACGCCCCCGAAACCGTGCTGGTGTCGCCGGACTGCGCCATCGGCCCGGATACCGTCGTCGAAGGACCGGCACACATCGCCGGCGCCTCCGTCATCGGCCGGGATTGCCGAATCGCCAGCGGTTGCGTTTTACAGGGCTGCACCCTGGGCGACGGGGTGACGGTGGGCGCCAACAGCGTGCTGACCCACTGCACCATCGCCACGGCCGATACCATCGCCCCCCTGACCCATCGTCACGGATGACACCTGTCCTTGTCCCTAATTTGAACCACCTCTCCTTTTGTCAGGAGCTTTGCAAACCATGACCGATCTGAAAAAAATGTATTCCGCCCTGCTGGGCGACTCCTTTCCCTTGGAGATGACCATTTCCTTTGGCGACCAGACCCTGGTTTACCGGAAAAAGACCTGGAAAATCCCCATGGCCGACGGCACGATCGATGAACGAGGGCTGCGCTACGGCGAAAACCCGGACCAGGAAGCGGCGCTCTACGAGTTGGTGAACGGCAATCTTGTGCTGGGCGCCTGCCAATACATCGCACCGGGCAACGGCCTGGTCAGCTCCATCCCGGTCGAGGATATGCTCCAGGTGGGCAAACATCCGGGCAAGATCAACCTCACCGATGTCGACAACGGCCTGAACATCATCAAGTACCTGATCGATCGTCCGGCCGCGGTGATTCTCAAGCATAACAATCCCTGCGGGGCCGCCATCGGCGCCAGCGTGGCCGATGCCTACAACCGCGCCAACCGTTGCGACCGGATCGCCGCCTTCGGCGGGGCCGTGGTCGCCAGCCGGCCGCTGGATCGGGAATGCGCCGAGTTGATGGCGGAAAACTATCTGGAAGTGGTGTGCGCCCCGGATTTCGAGGAAGGGGTACTCGACATCCTGGCCCGCCGCAAAAACCTGCGGGTGATTCGCATGGCCGGCATCGCCCGCCTGGCCGAGTTCGAACACTACCGTTTCGTGGATTTCAAATCGCTGATCGACGGCGGCATCATTGTCCAGCAGTCGGCGGTCAACACCATCCGCTCGGCCGCCGACCTCAAAGCCGCGGCCACCACCTACAAAGGGGTCGAGTATCGCTGCGAGCGCGCGCCTTCAACCCGTGAAATCGAGGATATGCTGTTCGGCTGGGCCATCGAGCACGGGGTGACCTCCAATTCGGTGATCTACGTCAAGGACGGCTGCACCACTGCCATCGGCGCGGGCGAGCAGGACCGGGTGGGGGTCGCCGAGATCGCGGTGCACAAGGCCTACGCCAAGTACGCCGATATCACCTGCTTCGACGCCCACCGCCTGCCCTATGTCGACCTGGTGGCCGAGATCGAACGCGGCCAACGGGACAAGGCCGACAAGGAGGCGATCGACGCCAAGGTCAAAGCCGACCGGGCCGGGCTCCCCGGTTCGGTGATGATTTCCGATGCCTTTTTCCCTTTCCGCGACGCCGCCGACGTCGGCATCCGCGAAGGGGTCTCCGCCATCCTCCAGGCAGGGGGATCGATCCGCGATTTCGAATCGATCCAGGCCTGCAACGAGGCCGATCCCCAGGTGGCGATGATGTTCACTGGCCAGCGCTCATTCAAGCACTGAACGCCGGTCAGCAAAAAAAGACCGGGAACGATGGCACCATCGCTCCCGGTTCTCTCGCAGGGGTCAGACCGTAACCCAGCCGCCTTTCGCGGCCGACCGCAAACAGGCCTCGCAGACCCGGACGGCGGCCACGCCCTCGGAACCCGGTATCGGGTTGGGCCGGATGCCACGGAGAAACGCGAGCCAATCCCGTAAAAACGGCACGATGGTGCTGAGCGGCTCGCCCATCTCCAGCACCAGGCGCCCCTGCCCCCGGATCGACTCGCCCACATGGTGAACCTGATCGGCATGGAGTTGCCCCAGGCTGCCGATGAACTCGAAACGGCCGCTGCGTGCCGGCCCGATCTTGGAGCAGTCCACCGTGCCGATAACGCCGTTGGTCAGTTCCACCAGCGCAATCAGATGATCTTCCAGCCGCTGGCTGTGCATGCAGCGGGTCTTGGCCATCACCCGCACGATCTCCTGGCCGGTGATCCAGCGCAGGGCATCGAAGACATGCACCGCCGAATGGAAGGTGACCCCGGCCCCGGCCGCCGACGGCTCGTCCAGCCAGGCAAGGGTCGCCGGCTCGAGCCGCTGGTTGGCGGTGAAACCGTACAAGTGGCCGATATCCGCCAGCTGGCCGCGGAGGTAGTCGAGCACCCGGTTGTAGCGCAGGGTTTGGCCGATGGTCAGCCCCACCCGGTTGCGGGCGAACAGTTCCTCGATCGCGCGCGCCTCAGCCACCGAGACCGCCATCGGTTTTTCCAGCAACAGAGGCTTTTGCGCCTCGGCGCACGCCGCTGCCACCTGCAGGTTGAGCGTAGGTGGCAGGGCGGAGATCACGCAGTCGACCGCAGGATCGGCCACCAGCGCGCACCAATCCGCGTGCCAGCTGCAGCCCCACTGGCCGGCCTGGTCCCGCCCCTCCTCGGAACGACGGCTGACGGCAGCCAACTCCAATCCCTCGATATCCTGCACGATATGGCGGGCGTAGCGGCTGCCGTGCTTACCGGTGCCGATAACCCCAACGCGCCACCGATCGTTCGTTGGCTGCATGCACTCCTCCTCGCTTCCGGGCGCGGACAACGACGCGTTTCCACCCGGGGAAAACAGGGATTCAAAAGGCGGCGATGCCGGCGATCGATCGCCGTGGCCCACTGCGCCGGTCTCCCCCTTCATCCATTCTGCTCGCACAAGCCGGCCCATCCGGCGGGCAGGTCGGCCTGGTCGATGCCCATGGCCAGGGCAAAGGTCAGCAGGGCGTCCGCCGAACAGTTGATCGAGGGTTCGTACTCGCCGATGCCGGCCTCCATCAACTCCAGGCGCAGATACTCCAGCAGGGCATCTGCGGCAAGCAGGCGGAACTCCTCGTATGAACGGCCGCTCTTGTGACAAAAGCGGACAAAACGGTACCAGTTGTGATTGGCCCGACGGATCCCCCGGAACAACGAACGATTCCGGTTGGCGGGGTCGAGGTCGCGCATGATGATTTCCTGGTAGCGGGCCAGGGCCGCCTCCTCGAGATGCCCGATTTCCTCGTCGGTCAACCGCAGCCGCGGCCCCTCGTCATCCTCGCGGAGATAATACAGGCTGGAATGCAGGGCGACCTCCGGGATCTCCCCGGAATGGCGGACCAGCAACACCTCTTCTTCCAGCAGGCCGCCCCGCTCGTCGTCGATCACTATTCCTCCCGCTCGCCGGACGAGGTGTCGAGGAGATACAGTTCCCTGATGGCCTTGATCCGCTCGGGCAGACCGGTGCAGTGGCGGTCGGTCTTGAGGTAGTGCAGGGCCGGGAACACGACCTTGCCCGTAATCGCGGCCACCATCTTTTCCAATCCCTGCCGCTGCTGCTCATCCATGGTATCGAAGCGGCCCATGGTTTTTTCCACTTCGGAGCGGACCTGCTGTTCGACCATGGCGCGCAGTTGCACGATGGTCGGGGTCGACTCCATGTTGGCCAGCCATTTGCCGAATTTCAGTTTCTCCTCGTCGATGATCCGCTGGGCCTTGACCGCTTCCTTGTCCCGTTCGGACTTGTTCATCTCGACCACATTATGGAGGTCGTCGATATCGTAGAGGAAAACGTTGTCGAGGTCGTTGATGGCCGGGTCGAGGTCCCGGGGTACGGCAATATCGATGAAAAAGAGCGGCCGGTTCCGCCGGTCGCGCATGACCGGGCGCACGTCCTCCTTTTGCAGAATCAGGCCGGATGCCCCGGTCGAACTGATGATGATGTCGACCTGTTGCAGCTGATCGAGCAATTCCTCCAGGGAAACCGCCCGGCCGTTGTAGCAGCGGGCCAGGTTGACCGCCCGCTGGAGGGTCCGGTTGGCGACCACCACTTCGGCGACGCCCTGGCGCACCAGATGCTCAGCCGCCAACTCCGCCATCTCGCCGGCCCCGACCAGCAAAACCTTTTTGCCGGCCAGCTCGCCGAAAATCTTCCGGGCCAGTTCCACCGCGGCATAGCTGATCGAAACCGCATGGGCCCCGATCCGGGTTTCCGTCCGCACCCGCTTGGCGACCGAAAACGATTTGTGCAGTAATTTATTGAGGATAAAGCCGCTGCTCCCGACCTTGGTCGCGTGGCGGTATGCCTCCTTCAACTGTCCCAAAATCTGGGCCTCGCCGACAATCATCGAATCCAGGCTGGCGGCCACCAGAAACAGGTGCTCCACCGCGTCGACATTGACATGGCGGTACACATACTGCTCCAACTCGGAGGCGGTGATGGCCCGACCGAACATCACATCCAGCACCCGCTGCTGGGCCTGTTCCACGTCCCGGCAGGTGAACAGCACCTCCACCCGGTTGCAGGTGGAGAGGAGATAGTATTCCCGCAGCTCGTCCAGCTGCCCCAAGGCCTGCAAAGGCTCGTCGTAACCGGCGGAAAGGGCGAGTTTTTCCCTGACCGCCAGGGGCGTCGTCTTGTGGTTGACGCCCAGCAGGACGATGGCGTCACGAGACATAGGTATGGACTCCTTCCAACAGGAAAGAAACTCCCCAGAGGGTAAACAGGACCGACAGGAAGGCCACGATGCTAAGAATCGCCACCCGCCGCCCCCGCCAACCGACCGTGAACCGCTGGTGCACGGCCGCGGCGTACAGGAACCAGGTGATCAACGACCAGGTTTCCTTGGGGTCCCATTGCCAATAGGCCCCCCAGGCCTGCTTGGCCCAGAGCGAACCCGTGATCAGGCCAAGGGTGAACAGGGGGAATCCCATGCTCAGGCAGTGATGGTTCAGCTTATCGAGCGTCTCCAGGGAAGGCAGGCGCGAATAGAAGAGGCCAAAACGCTTCTTCTTGATTTCACGTTCCTGCAAGAGATACATAATGCTGCCGATACAGGACAGGGCGAGAAACCCGTCGGCAAACAGGGTGATCGAGGCGTGGACGGGCAGCCACAGGGATTGCAGGGCCGGCGGCAGCGGCAGCATGCTGCGCGACGAAAAGGCCGCGATCAGCATCAGCGCGAGTACGAGCAGACTGACAAAGGCACCCAGGTTCTTCACCGCATACCGCCAGCGGAACGACAGATAGCAGCAGCCCAGGGACCATGCAAAAAACGAAATCGTTTCGTGGTGGCTGGTGATGGGGGTGTGGCCGGTTTCGATGGCCCGGGCGACGAGGTTGGCGGAGTGCAGGCCGAAGGCGATCAGGAAAATCGCCCTGCCGGTCTGGCGCAGCGAATTTTTTTGGGTCAGGAAAAAGACCAGATAGGCGGCCGTGGCCAGCAGATAGACGACGACGCAGGTCTGAAAAAGCAGGAAACTCATGGATTCTCCTTGGTCAGCGATTCCGGATCGAAGGAAATCGGGCGGCCGAGCACCTGCTCCGCATGCCGGCGAACATCGTCCCATTGCCGGTTCCGGAGCCAATCGACGATATCGTCGTGGAGAAGTTGCTGAAACAGCTCCCTGGTCCGTTCGGAATCGGGTTCCTCGGCCAGGATTTGTTCGCGAAGCAGGCCCGCCAGTGCCGTGAGCCAACCGTACTCTTCGCCAAGGAATCGGTCAAGCCGCCGTTTGACCATGGCGGACACTGCGGGACTTTTGCCACCGGTGGCAACGCTGATCGCCAGATCGCCCCTACGAATGGTTGCCGGCACCTGGAAATCGCACAACTCCGGGGCATCGGCGACATTGATCAACAGACCGACTGCCTGGGCATCGCGATGCACGGCACGCTGCACCTCGGGGTTGTTCGTCGCCGCAAAAACCAGAAAGGCCCCGTTCAATTCCTCTCGATCGTACGGCTTGCAAGTCCATTCGATGGCGTGGCAATCGGCCAGGGCGGTCAAACCCGAGGTCGCAATCGGACTGACCAGCCTGACCCGGCCGCCAGCCGCCAGAATGCCCCGAACCTTGCGCTCGGCGACCCGGCCTCCGCCGACAACCACGCACAACCTTTGACCGATATTGAGCGCAAGAGGGTACATTTCGATTCACCGGTTTCTTGCCGATTCAGTTGCCTCTTTCTGCCGCCGTCGCCATGATCTGCCGCGATGGCAGCGGTCAATGGCGCGGCTGCAACCGGGTCAGGAGGATGATCTTATCCTGCTCCAGACTTTTCAGCTTCCGTTGCGAAGCGGCGATGCGATATTCCCGCTCCGCCATTTTCAGGAAGGGTTCCAGGCTGCGGCGCTTGATATCATGGGCCAGATAAACCACTCCCTCTGGTTTGAGCGCCTTGCGGAGTATGCCCAGCAGAGGTTCGAAGAATTCTTCCCGGAACAGGATCTCGGCCCCGAGGATGATGTCGTAGCGCTCCATCTCCGGCGGGTTGAGCCAATCGAGCATCGAAAACCGCACATTGGTCAAGTTGCTCGCCGCCGCGTTGATGCGCTCGAAATCGAGAATCATCTTTTCATAGTCGGAAAGGGTCACGGTATATCCCGCCGCCGCCGCGGCCAGGCCTGGGGCGCCCAAACCGGCGCCAAGTTCGAGCACGCTGGTCTCCTGTTCGCAGGGCATGCCGGCGATGAACTCCGACAAGACAATGGCAGCCTCCCACAACTTGATCCAAAACGGGAAGGCGGACACATCCTTCAACGGGTCCTTGCCGTCAAGAATTTGCTCCAAATCGGTGAGTTTCAGCAACTGCAGCTGATGCTCCCTGATCCGAAGCGGTTCAAAAGCCACTGAATAGCGGGCTTTGATCGCGTGGTACAACGCCCGCTCGCTCTCCGGCAGGGTCTGTGGATCCATTTCCGTTCCTCTGCAAAACCGGGTTCGCGTCCGGCCGGGACGCTCCTGCCCGTGGACGCATAAAAAAAGAGCGGGCCGACACCATCGACCCGCTCTTCGTCTCTCAACTGCAAAACTTCAGGCGATCAACAACCTTCCAGGGCTTTCTTGGCCTTGACGGTTACGGTGTCGCCGGCTTTTACATCAACCTTATCGCAAGTAACGGTCACTTTGTTGCCATCAACACTGTCAACCGTGCATTTAGCAGCGAAAACCGCACCTGCACTCAACACAAAAGCCGCAACCATCACTGCAACTCCAACCTTTTTCATGACGGACTCCTTATTTCATGTGGGATGTCAAAACAAAATAGCGCCTCATTCCTGCCACGGAATCTAAAGAATACCGTTCTGGTTGTCAACAGCAAACCATCGCCCCGGCAGCGTTGGCTCGCAGTCACAGGACGGATTCGATATCCCGTTCAAGCAGGCCTCGGGCGGCGTAGCCCGGATATTTCTTCACCACTTGTCCGTTTTTATTGACCAGAAACGAGGTCGGCAGAGCCACCACATTGCCGAAATCGCGGGTTGTCGTCCTGTTGGCCATCAGAACCGGGTAGTTGATGTGCGCCTGGCGTACCAATCGCGCCACCACGTCGCTTCCGCCTTCGTCCACCGCCAGGGCGACCACGGAAAATCCCTGCTGTTGAAATTTAACCTGCAACTCTTTCAAGGTCGGAATTTCCTGCAGGCACGGCGGGCACCAGGTGGCGAAAAAGGTGACCAGCACGGCTTTGCCCCGATAATTTTCGCTGGCGACCATTGAGCCGTCGATCGCCGCCGGCAGCGAAAAGGACGGCATGTCAACCCCACCCCGTGCTTGCGTGGTCCAGGCGAACAGACACAAACCGAGAGCCAGTATTGTAATCGTTCTCATCGTCATAGCCTCAAAAAGATAAAAAATCCAATTCCCGCCGCCATCGCCGGGACCGTCCCGATTTTCCGCAACCGGGCCTCCGAAACCACCCGAACCCACGGTAACCGGCAACGCGGGCAACACGCCGACTTTCACCAAATTGCGCCCTTCGCCGCCCGGATCGACCGCACGCCTGCCTCCGGGATGCAGGCGACATACTTTCCCAGAACAACGGGGAGATTGTTTTCGTGGCATTCATCCTAGCAAGCGGAGCGCCGTGGCGCAAGCCATGTTCGTCTTTTTCTTTCACAGGCCTGCCCCATCGGTGAAAACCGTTGCGCCCTGACCGTGTTCCGGGTAGATAGTCCACGTATTGTTCGTCATGATCGGGATTTCCTATTGCCAAACCTCCTCGCCCTTCTGCGCTCATGTTATCGAGAACCGTCTTTTTTTCCGCTTTGTTTCTGTTGCTGCCTCTTTTGTCCGGTGCCTCCGCCAATGTCGTCGACCGCAGCGTGGCCGTCGTCAACGACGACACCATCACCCTCTCGGAGGTCAATGAATTCGGCCAGCCCCTGTTCAAGAAAGTAGCGGACGAAGTACCGGCGGACCGACGGGAGGCCGCCTTGCAGGAGGCCCGGCTGGCGGTGATCGACAAGCTGATCGAAAAGAAACTCATCGTCCAGGAAGCCAAGAAATTTGGCCTCCTGGTCAATGACCAGGAAGTGGAAACCGCGTTTCAGCGGATACTCGCCAACAGCAAAACCACGGAAGAACAGTTCCGCAAGGACATCGCCGCCGAAGGGATGAGCGAGAAACAGTATCGCGAGGGACTGCGGGAGCAGATCCTGAGTTCGAAACTGATCAACCACGAGGTGCGCACCAAGGTGGTCATTGCCGACAGTGCCGTTCGCGATTATTACAACACCCACTACATCACCGTCGCCGAAGGCGGCGAGTACTATCTCAAGCAGATAGGATGCATCTGGGGAACCGCAACTCCAAGCGGGGCCACCCCATCGCAGGAAGAGGCCAAGCAGAAGATCGAGAAAGCCCACGCTCTTGCAACGAAAGGGAAAGATTTCAAAGAATTGGCCAAAGAATACTCCGACCTGCCCTCTGCCACGGAAGGTGGCGATCTGGGACACTTCCAGCAAGACGAGATGGCCCCCTTCATTCGTGATGCCGTCATTCATCTCAAGCCCGGCGAGGTCAGCCCGATTGTCGAGCACGATAACGCCTACCACTTTTTCAAACTCGTTTCCCACCAGCAAGGCCAAGCGGTCGCCCAAGAACCCTTTGACGAGGTCAAGGAGCAAATCCGGGAGAAGCTGTACCAGCAGGCCCTGGAGCAACGTTTCAAGGATTGGCTGACTTCCATCCGGGAGAAGGCCTACATTAAAGTCCTCTGATTAAAATCCTCTGTTTCTTCCAACAGATCGAGTAGACTCCGTTTTTGCAACAAACACGCCCCGCACTCCTGGCTGGGCTATTCACCATCCCTTGATCGATTGTATGGTATGAGCACTGAGGAGACTTCGCCCCAACTTCCCGCCGATGCACCGCTTTCGGTGGGTGAACAACTTCGGCAAGCGCGTCGGGACAAATCGCTGTCCCTGGAGGAAATAGCCACAGCCACCAGGATCTCACGCACCAACCTGGAGGCGATCGAGAACATGGATTTTGGCCGGTTGCCGGCCGATTCCTTCACCAGGGGCCAGATCACGCTGTATGCCGCTTCCCTGGACTTGGACGGCGGTGCCCTCGCCGCCCGCTTTTTCCTTGAACGGGATGGAGGCAAGCGTCCTCAACTGACCCCCCTGCAGCAAAGCCTGCGCAAACAGCAACTGGCTCCGAAAAAACTGGCGGAGCCGGCCCATGTCTCCTCGGCCACCATCGCCGGCATCCTCTTTCTGCTCATCGTCTGTTCCTTCACCGCCTTCTGCCTCTACTTTTCCTGGAATCCCTTTGCCTTCCTGACCGATAAGCTCTTCCCCTCCACCGCCTCCACCAAGTCGCTTTTTCATCCCGCCGACCCGGCAACCAGCAACGGCGGCCAACACAACAACGTCCAGGTCCAGGCATTTTTTAAGCAAGACTGCCGGGTTCTTGTCACGCTCGACCACAAGCCCGCTTTCGAACACACCTACCCCAAGGGTGCCAGTGTGTTATGGGAGGCGGACAAGCAGATGTCGCTCGAATTTTTTCAGCCCGACAGCGCCGAGTTGCAGCTAAACGGAACCCCGCTCTCCTTTCCCGCCGGCTCCGGCGGCCGCTATCTGCTTCATTTGCCCCCCGCACCTTCTTCCCCTGCCACGCCCGCTCAATGAATCTTGGCAGCACGTGCGGGATCGTTCTGCGCGTTGTTGACTACGGCGAGGCGGACAAACTGGTCACCCTCTACTGCCCCGACCTCGGGCGGGTGACGGGTATCGCCAAAGGGGCCAAGAAAAGCAAGCGCCGCTTTGTCAACAAGCTCGAAGAATTCAGCCTGCTCCGTTTTTTCTATCGACCGCCGCGCGGGCCGGTGGGACTCTTGCTGATCAGCGAGGCGGAACTCCTGGCCGCACATTTGTCGCTACGCAGCGATTTCCGGCGCTATGCCGCCGCCATGTATCTGGGCGAACTGACATTGCGCTTCACCCGCGACAACGACCCGGACCAGCGGCTGTACATCTTGCTCAAATGGGCGCTTGCCGCCTTGAACCAAGGAAAGGCGCAGCAGCAGATCGTCACGCTTTTTCACCTGCACCTGCTGGAAACCGTCGGCTACCGCCCCGAATTGAACCGCTGTGCGGCTTGTCATCAATCGGTCCAGGCACAACGCCGCTACATTTTCCTGCCCGGCTCGGGTTCGCTCCTGTGCGACACCTGCTCCCTGGGCAGAGCCAGCCATGCCCTGCACCTGTCGGTCCAGACCATACGTCTGCTGGCCAGCGCGCAGTCCTTCGAGCTCGACCGGCTGTACCGGCTGCGTTTCTCCCAACAAGCCCTGGGCGAAGCGATGATGGCCCTGCACCATTTCTCCCTCCATCTTCTGCAGCAGGATGTCCACTCCTGGCGTCTTCTCCGCCCGCTGATGCTCGACCTTCCTCCGTGCCCCGATCCCTCGCATTCGGGGAGAAGGGACGAAAAAGAGCGAACCGGTTGGAACAGTTAGAGACGCCGGCATCAAGCAGAGTATTCTCGTTGTTATTATCAACAATTAGACAAGATGGCTCTTGACTGTGCCGGGGTTTTCATTTAATCATCGCACAATCCGTTGTTGTGCCGACGCGATTTTCCAGCGGTTTGTCCGAAAAATCCGGACAAAGAAATCGCGCTCAGAGTTTTTTGTCCAAGCTCGCAGTCACCTTATTCCATTCCTCAACCCACACGCGCCCTATGAATCGTTCCGGCCTGATCATAACCCTTCTCATGGGCTGCCTTGCCATTCTCCTGTGGAAGGTGGTCAATGCGCCCGATATGGAACCGTCCTGGCCTTCCAAGATCCAGGGCTTTTCCTTCTCCCCCTTTCGGGCGGGACAGTCCCCCAGCAAGCGGATTTATCCGAGTATTGAACAGATCGACCGGGATCTCGCCATCCTGGCCGGCGATGTCCACGCCGTGCGTTCCTACACCGTGGAGGACAATCTAGCCGAAATTCCAAGGCTGGCCGCGGCCCGGGGACTCAATGTCACGCTCGGAGCCTGGATTACCGACGACACCGAGAGCAACGAACAGGAGATTGCCAAACTGATCAAGGTGTACCAGGAAAACCACCGGAACATCATCCGGGTGCTGGTCGGCAATGAAGTCATGCTTCGGGGCGAGCAAACCGCCGACCAGATGATCAAGTATGTCGAAACGGTCAAGAAATCCGTCTGGGCACCGGTGAGCATCGCCGAACCGTGGCATGTCTGGCTCCAGTATCCGAAACTGGTCGAGCATGTCGATTTTATCGCGGTCCATCTCCTACCCTACTGGGAGGGCATTCCGGTGGACGAGGCGGTCGATTACTGCGTGATGCGCTACAACGAGCTCAAGCAACGCTACCCCGGCAAGGAAATCGTCATTTCCGAGGTGGGCTGGCCGAGCGGCGGCCGCATCCGGCAGAAAGCCGTGGCCAGCCCGGCCAACCAGGCCAAATTTCTGCGCCGCTTTCTCGATGTGGCCGAAAAGAACAACTATACCTATTACATCATGGAGGCCTTCGACCAGATCTGGAAAAAGGATCTGGAAGGCGAGGCCGGCAGCCTTTGGGGGGTCTACAACGACGCGCGGCAGCCGAAATTCGAATTCATCAAGCCGGTCATTACCATCCCCCAATGGCGTGAACTGGCGGCCATCAGCATCGGCCTGGCGGTCATTCTCCTGTTGTTTTTGTTCCGGGACAGCAGGGGGCTCCTCGACCGGGGCCGCGGTTTTCTCGCCATCATTGCCTATGCCATTACGACCTTTGCCGTCTGGATGGTTTATGACTTCCAGCAGCAGTACATGACCGCCTCCACCCTGCTGGTGGGGGTCGTCCTCCTCTTTGCCGCCACCGGTGCCATCTTGGTCATTCTGGCCGAGGCGCACGAATGGGCGGAATCGCTGTGGATCAAGAAATGGCGACGCCTGCCGCAACCGATTTCGCTCGAAGCGGTGCCCGACGACGCCCTGCCCATGGTTTCGGTCCACGTGCCCGCCTACAACGAACCGCCGGACATGATGATCGACACGATCAATGCCTTGGCCGCGCTCAATTATCCCCGATTCGAGGTGTTGATCATCGACAACAACACCAAAGATCCGGCCGTTTGGGAACCGGTTGCCGCCCATTGCCAGACCATGGGCCCGCGCTTCCGCTTCTTCCATGTCGATCCGCTCTCCGGCTTCAAGGCGGGCGCCCTCAATTACGCCCTGAGGCAGACGGCACCCGAGGCTGAAGTGGTGGCGGTGATCGACAGCGATTACATGGTCGAACCCGACTGGCTGCGGGCTCTGGTGCCCCAGTTCGCCGACGAGAACATGGCCATCGTCCAAGCGCCCCAGGACTACCGCGACGGCGAGGAAAACGCCTTCAAAGCCATGTGCCTGGCCGAATACCGCGGGTTCTTCCAAATCGGCATGGTCACCCGCAACGAACGCAACGCCATCATCCAGCATGGCACCATGACCATGGTCCGCCGCCGGGTGCTCGACGAGGTCGGTGGCTGGGCCGAATGGTGCATCACCGAGGATGCGGAGTTGGGGCTGCGCATCTTCGAGAAGGGATACGCGGCCAGTTATACCCCTTACAGCTTTGGCAAAGGGTTGATGCCGGACACCTTCCTCGACTTCAAGAAACAGCGGTTCCGCTGGGCCTACGGCTCGGTGCTCATTCTCCGCCACCACATGATGACCATGTTCGGCCTGGAACCGACCCGGCTTACCCGCGGCCAACGCTATCACTTCCTGGCCGGATGGCTGCCCTGGTTCGCCGACGGCATCAACATGCTGTTCAATATCCTGGCCTTGGGCTGGTCTTGGGGCATGATCTTCTTCCCCGACTACCTGTCCCCGCCGCCCATCGCTTTCGCCTCCTTGCCGGCGATGCTGTTTTTCTTCAAGAGCTTCAAGATGTTTTTTCTCTACCGCTCCAGGGTGATCGCCACCCGCAGGCAGAGCCTGGCGGCGGGACTCGCCGGCCTGGCCCTGTCGCATACCATTGCCCGGGCCATGCTGACCGGATTCCTCACCCGCCGGATCGGCTTTTTCCGGACCCCGAAAAATGCGCAGGCCAATGCCATCATCAAAGCGCTGGGGGATGCCCGCGAGGAACTGCTGTTCGTTATCGCCCTGGCGCTGGCGATCGTCGGGGTTCTGCTGCGCAAGGACAGCGACATGCTCGACATCCGCATCTGGACCTCGGTTCTGGCCATCCAGGCCATTCCCTATGCGGCCTCGGTGCTGGTGTCCCTGATCAGCGGCATGCCCAAGCTGTCTGCCAAGTTGATCGGCGTGATGGCGCCGTTGCGGGGATTGAAGGAGGAATGATTAATTGGCGCGGATCAGTTCGAGCAATTCCTCGGCGCTGATCCGCGAGCTGACATCGGCCCCCTCGAGCAGCGAGTTGGCCAAATCGCGTTTTTCCTGGTGGAGGCGCACGATTTTTTCTTCGATGGTGTTGGCGGTGACCAGCCGGTAGACGGTCACCGGCCGCTTCTGGCCGATCCGATGCGCCCGGTCGGCGGCCTGATCCTCCACCGCCGGATTCCACCAGGGATCCATGTGGATGACATAATCGGCGGCGGTCAGATTCAATCCCAGGCCACCGGCCTTCAGGCTGATCAAAAACAGGTCGCCCTCACCTGCCTGAAAACTTTCCACCTGTCCCTGCCGCTCCTTGGTGGGGGTGGCGCCGTCCAGGTATTTATAAGCGATTCCCTTTTCGTCGAGAAATTTCCGGATCAAGGCCAGGTGGCCGGTGAACTGGCTGAAAACCAGGGCCTTGTGGCCGCTGCCCAGCAGTTCCTCCACCGTTTCCGCGAAGACCTGGAGCTTGGTTGAAGGGATATCGATCTGTTCGTTGATCAGCTTGGGGTTGCAGCAGGCCCGCCGCAACCGCATGATCTCCGCCAAGATGCGCAGGTGGCGCCCTGTCTTCTCGCTGCTGCCCTCGATATTCTCGATAGCCTGCTGCCGCAGGGCCTCGTAAAACCGCATCTCTTCGTCTTGCATCTCCACCCGCAAGGTAATCTCGGTCCGAGGCGGCAACTCCTCCAACACCTGCGACTTGATCCGCCGGAGCATGAAGGGGCGGATCAGCTTCTTCAGGGTGCGGCGCGCCTCCCGGTCGTGGTATTTTTCGATGGGAATGCCGAACCGCCGATTGAACTGCTTGTAGGTGCCCAACAGACCGGGATTGATGAAGCCGAAGAGATTCCACAACTCCCCGAGGTGGTTTTCAATGGGCGTGCCGGTGGTGATCAGGCGGAAACGGCCATCCAGGCGCATGGCCGCTTTGGATCGCTTAGTTGCCGCATTCTTGATCGCCTGGGCCTCGTCCAGCACGATCGACTGCCACTTGACCTGGCCCAGCAGCTCGATTTCCTGCTGCATCAAGGTGTAGCTGGTGACGAGCACGTCGAATTTCCCCAAGGTGGGGATGATCTCGTCCCGATTCGACTCGGAAAACATGTGGAAGGCAAGCGTTGGCGCGAAACGGTGCACCTCGGCCTCCCAATTCATGCACACCGAGGTGGGGGCCACCACCAGGGACGGTCCCCGATGCGCCAGGCTGAGGATCACCGCGATCGATTGCAGGGTCTTGCCCAGTCCCATGTCGTCGGCCAGGCAGGCGCCGACCCCGAGATGCGCCAACCGGCTCATCCAGACGAAGCCTTCCTTCTGGTAATCGCGCAACTCCGCCTTCAGGGTCGTGGGGACCTTGGGGGTCAGCTGCTGGGCTTCGGCAATGGCCTGCAGCCGCTGCCGCCAGCCCTGGTCGGCCTTGGTCTGGGCCTGGTGGGTGAGTTCCTCCAGGGCGATAGCCGCCAGCGGATGGATCTTCACTTCCAGCTCGTTACCCGGCTGGCTGGTGCCGTAGAGGATGAGTTCCTCCAGCCGATTGCGGAACTCCTGAGTCAGGGCCAAAAACTGCCCCTCACCCATGGGAATGAAGCGGCTCCTGGTCTCGCGGACCTTGTCCAGCAGGGTCTTGAGTTCGATCACCTCGTCCTGATCGATTTTCAGCTGACCCGAAAGCGAAAACCAATCCTGCTGGCTGGTGCGGATATTCAGATTCAGCTGGTTGATCCCAGCCTGGCGGCGGACCGCCAGCTTTTCCCCTTCCGGCCATTCCAGGACAACCCGATCCCTGATCTCCTCGATCTCCAGCAAGACCTGCAAACACTCTTCGGGATCGACCAGATGCCACTCCCGCTTGTTTTCCTGCTCGAAATCGATCGCCAGGTCGAGGATGGGGCACGATTCCTCGATCTCCCGCGCCTTCTGCTCCTCCAGCCGGATATTGCGTTTGGTCCGCAGCCGCTTGCCGTTGATTTCACACACCAGGTTCGCCACCCCGACCCCGGGCTTGAGATAGGGGCCACCGTCCCCGAATGGCCGGACAAAGAGTTCGATCCGGAACCCGCTGCCATAGGGGAGGATGTGCATGCGAATAGTGGAATCGCTTTCCACCAGTTCGGCGGCGATTTCCTCGCCCGGAACTTCGATGGCCGAATGGACGGTCATGAAGGAGGCGATGTTGCCGATGGCGTCCAATAGCTGGCGGCTGGCGGCAAGCGGGACGAGCAGGCCGTCGCGGCCGGTTATTTCAGCGACCTTGCGGTGCTCCTCTCCGATGCGGATGATGCGGAACCGGGTGGGGGTCTCGGGCCAGACCGCAACCGAGCCTTCGCCGATGTCCTGGAAGAAATGAATGAAGAGCGATTCGCCCTTCCGTTCAACCACCAGCTCCGGCTCGCCGGCAACGATCTCGACCGGGGTTTGGGGCGAACGTTTAAGAAAAACCAGGGGATGCCCGACCAGGGCAGGCAAGCCCTTGTCCGGGTCGAAGACGTGGCCGCCGTTCTTGCCCCCGCTTTCCTCCATGGGGATGAGCGCGGCGCAGAGGGCCCGGTCCTGGCCGGTCAGATAGTCGATCTCGCGATCCAGCAACAGCCGTTGCAGAGCAATACTCCGGCCTTTGGTCCAACCGCCGGTGGCCGAACGCTTCTGCTCCCTGGGACTCAATTCCAGGGAACCGTTCGCATGTTCGACCAGCCAACACAGGCGGGTCGACCGCTCCGGTTCGCGAATCCGGCTGGTTACCTCGATCAACTCCTGCAGGCTTTGCTTCCAGGGTGCATCGGGCGCGACGATATGGGTCAGGAAGCGGCAGTTGAGCCGTTCGGCTAACTTCTGGGCGCGTTCATGCATGCCCGCCTGGGACGAATCCAAGGTGGAAAGCAACTCCGCCGATTCCATCGCCACCCAGAAAAAACCACTTTCGTGCGCCCGGTGGTGCAGGCGCAGCAGCATTTCTTGGAAATCGGCAGGCACTTCCACCCCCATCCAATGCAGGGCCAGCAGGGCAACCAGGGAACTCAGGCTGCGTTCGTCGGCCGCCAACCCCTCGGTGAGGGCCAGCATGTCGGGGAGGGTTTCACCGTTTGCGCGGAGTACCGCGTCGAGGAAACGAAACGGCACCTCCTCGGCGCAGCCGCGCTGGCAGCGTTCCAGTACCGTGGTCACCGCCTCGCGGGCACGGTCGCGGTCGCCCTCGCCCTCGCGGGCCAGCAGGGCAAAAATGCAGAACAGGCCGGTGATGCCGAAAAAAAAGCAGGACGCGGTGCCGGCATATTGCTGTAAATGACGGAGATCCTCTGCAAAAAGCTCCAGGGCCAAGCCGGTGTCGCCGGTGAGAAAGGCCTCTGCGCCCGCGAACCCCGAGCCGAGGAAGGAGTCGCCGTGCCGATCCAGCAGGGATCGCAGCTCGTCCAGACGGCCCTGCAGCAGGTAGGCGCCGGCCAGCAGACGGCGAAAGGGAATCCGCTCATCCGTTGGGACGGTCTGGGCCCGTTCGTTTTCGAGATAGGCAAAAATGGCGGGAAAATGGTGCAAGCGCGCCAGCGAATACCGGATGACCTGATCCAAAAGAAAAAATTGGAGCGAACCGGGCAGGGCGGCGAACCAGTCCGGATCGAATGCCCGGGCGGCCACGAGGACCGCCGGCGGCTCAATATCCAGATACCGGTGGCATTCCCGCTCGAGGAATTCCAGGGCCTCGTCCAGTTTGTCGAAATTCTGGCCGTACAACCCGATGCGAAACTGCCGCAGCGCCCGCCAGCACCTGGTCGGCCACTTGCCGTGCATGTAATCGACCGGTGCGGATTTTTCGATCAGGGAAGCCAGCCGGGCAAATCGCTTTTGGCTGGTGGCTTGTCGGGTCAGCAGTTCCGCCAGCACCGGCGGGCACTGGTTTTTGGCGTTCAGAAAACCCTTGTTCCGCAACCGGACGACCATCTCGCCGATTTCTTCGTTGGTGGGGCGACGGTCTCCGAACAGCGAGGGATCGAGCCCGACCAGGCATCGACCAAGAAACCCCGCGGAAACGGGTTCATAGACAATGGAAACAAATTGCAACAGTAACTGTTCCGCTGCGGGAAGGGCGGTGATGGCCTGAAGGGAGGCCACCTGATCGGATGGAGGGCTGGATGGTGCCGATGGAAGAGGTGTACTCGATGCTTTCACAACGCCTTTTTTCCGCCTGAAACAACTTGCTGAAAGTCAACGGGGCACTCTTTTTCCCCTGCGGTTCCTGGCGTTTTCCCGAGTGCGTCCCAAATAGTTCCCCATAAGCCTGGCATCCAGCGACCGGTCCGGCCAGGGGATATGGTCACGGACGCGCTGCTCTCACTGCAGCATTCTGGCATTGGTCCAGATGTACGCCTCTTTTCTTAACTGGCCGAGCCAGTCGGCCATCAGGATATTCTTCTCGACCTCGTGCAACTGCTGCTCCAGCAGACGACGCTTGGCGGCATCCATATCGCCCTTGCCCTGGCGGGAATCGAGGATCTGGTACAGATAAAAAGCGGTCCCGACGGCGATCGTTTTCTCGGGAAAGACGTCCCTGCCCACGCGGGAAAAGGCATCTTGCCGAATGTTTTCGGGTAGGTCGCCGGTGGCTCCGCTCCGATTGAGATAGTCGCTTTCCTTGCGCGGCAGGCTCGCCGGCCAGGTTTTCTGCTCCTGGGCCTTGTTCAGCAGTTCCTCGGCGGCGGCTCTGGCCAAATCGACGCTTTTTTCCTTCTTGTAATCGGCGATAGCCCGATCGCGGACCGCAGCCAGCTCCGGCACCACCGAATCCTTGGCGTCCTCGACGAAAAGGATGGCATAGCCGCTTGCGGTTTCCACCAGGGAACTCAATTCTCCCTTGCGCAGGCCAAAGGCCGCCTGCACAAAGGCAGGATCCTTGGCCATTCCTGCCGCGGGAGGTGCCTCTTGGGTGAAAAAATCGGTTTTCAGGACCGGACGGGCGCCGGAAGTTTCACTGTATTTGGCCACGCTGCCGGCCCTGATGATGGCCTCATAGGCGGACGATGCCTCTTTGAAGGTGATCGCCTTCACTCCTTTCTGCTCCAAGGCCTTGCGAATGGACGGCGTCGCCTCCGCCAGGGTCTGCGTCTTGGCGGGCACGATCTCCTCGAGCTTGACGAGATGGAAACCGAACGGCGTTTCCACCACGTCGCTGACCTCGCCTTTTTTCAAGGCAAAAACACTGTCCTCAAACGGCTGCACCATCTGGCCGCGGGCGAAAAATCCCAGGTCTCCGCCCTTGTCCTTGGTCACATCCTCGGAGAACTGGCCGGCAAGCTTGACGAAATCCTCGCCAGCCCGAATCCGGGCCAGGACCTTGTCGGCCTGCGCCTTCTTGGCGTTCTTGGTTTCCGGGGAATCCTCGGCGGTCACCCTGAACAGAATATGCCGAGCCCGTCGCTTTTCGGGCATGTTGTAGGCCGCGGCATGCTCTTGGTAATAGGTCTTGATCGCCTCTTCGTTCACCGTTACCTGTTTGAGGTCGTCCTCGAACGGAAACGCAAGATAGAGCAGCTTGCGCTGGGGAGCGGTCTTGTACTTGTTTTTGGCGGTTTCGTACCAGGCCGCCAGGGCATCGTCGGCCACCTGGACCTGGTCGATGTAGTCGTCGCTCTGCACCGAACCGTAGGCCAGCTTGATATCCTGTTCGATGTAATCGATCCAGTTCACCACCTCCTGCTCGGGTACCACGGTAAACGAATCGATGGCCTTGAGCGCGCGGGTGGTGAGCAAGTCGTTACGAATGCCGGCCTCGAACGATGAGGGCGAAAGCCTGTTCTGTTCCAGCACCGCCTTGTAATTGGCAAGATCGAATCGGCCATTGACGTTGAAGACGGTCATCTCTTGGATCTTACGTTGGACAGATTCCTTGCTGATCAGGATTCCCGCCTTCTCGGCGCCCTGTCGCAGCAGTTCCTCCTGAACCAATCGATCGAGCACCTGCTCCTTCAACTCCGCACCCTGCAGCAATCCGGGAGGGAGTTGGCCGCCGAACTGCTGTTTGTAGGTCTCGACCGTCCGCTCGTAACTCTGCTGGAAGTCGCGATAGGGGATTTCCTTGCCGTTGACCACGGCCAGGGCGTTGGGGTTGTCCTTCATCTTTCCCCCAACTCCCCAAAAAATGAATACCAGAGCGATGATGACCACCATCGCTTGAACGACGACCGATTGCGCATTCTTTCTAAGTACATTCAACATGATAAATACAACCTCTCGAGCGACCCGACGGTATCCTGATTTTTTGGAAGGCGCATTATGTTCAATTTGTCAGCAAGTTACCAGAGAAAAATGAACCTAAAAACCGACAAAACAGCGGCTGAATCGCCATTCAAAAAAAACAGGGTGTTTGCTTGACAAAGCACACCCCCTATAGTATTAAACTGTGGATTTTTTAGATCAGGTTTTCATTACTCACCATAGTTTAACCACACTGGCCAAGGAGGAACACATGGCAACTATTGAGCACAAGGGTAAATCCTACGAGGTAGACGAAGACGGCTTCTTGCTGAAGGGCGCTGAAGAGTGGGATGAGAACTGGGTCGATTACGTCAAGACCGTTGAAGGTATCGCCGATATCACCGACGAGCATCAAAAGGTCATCGATGCCCTCCAGGAGTACTACAAGAAGAATGGTATTGCTCCCATGGTTCGTATTCTCTCCAAGACCACCGGTTTTCCGCTGAAACGCATCTATGAGCTGTTCCCGTCCGGACCCGGCAAGGGAGCCTGCAAGATGGCCGGACTGCCGAAGCCCACCGGTTGCGTCTGATCGACCAGTTGTCGTTTTTCGTACAAAAAAGGCTGCCTTTTCAGGCAGCCTTTTTTTATTTCCCATGATTCTCGACCGGGCCAATCAAACGGAGGAACGCTTCCCTGCCCCAGGCCCAGCTTTTTTCAGAACGACATTTCCAGGAAATGGGCGTGAAACTGACTCAAGTCCGCCCCGCATTTCCCGCACAAAAATTTCACTTCACCGAAGGTCTCGGTGGTATTGTCATCCGGAGTGAACGACCCGTCGCTGTTTTGCTGGTAATGGGTCGTCACCAGGACATTTTCGGCAACTTCAATAAAATGCTTGCCATTGCCGCACTGGTGGCAGACGATGCGCCCGGCGGGCTCACCGGTAGGAACTTGGACTTTTTTCATATTTATTTTCAGTAGATAGATTAAGACAACTCAAACCTTACTCCTCGCTTTCCCCGCAGGCTGACGCCACGGCTCAAGCGCCATAGCGGATGACCAGCGGGCCGGCTTCTCCCAGGGGTTCTTCCTCATGCCAGTCGACTTTAGTGACCATGGCATAGGGAGAACCGATCGACAGCCAAGCCAGCAGGGCATCCACTTGGGAGGCCTCTCCCTCGCACAGCACCAGCACCGTGCCGTCGGATTGATTCCGGACCCAGCCGGAAACCCCAAGCTGGTTTGCCTCCTGCCGGGTGCATTCACGAAACGCAACCCGTTGCACCCGGCCGTGCACAGTTGCCCTGATTCGTTTGCGGCTCATCGCTCCTCTTTGTTGACCGTGTTGACCAGTGTGAGAAAATCCGCCTCGGACAGGATCGCCAGCCCCATCTCTTCGGCCTTGCGCTTCTTGCTGCCCGCCTTGTCGCCGACAACCACATCCGTCACCCTCTGGCCGATACCGGTGGACACCTGGCCACCGTGGGCCTTAACCAACTGCTTGGCCTCCTCCCGGGAGAGCGTCTGCAACGTGCCGGTAAACAAAAAAAACCGGCCATCCAGAAAGCTTTGTTTGGGCGCCTCGGCCCGCACCACCACGCCCAGGTCGGCAAGCTGCTCGACCGTTTCGCGGTTTTCCCGGTCCTGGAAATAGGCGACCAGCGAATCGGCCGTTTGCTCACCGATCCCGTCGACCTGCAACAGTTGTTCTTTGTCGGCCGCCTTCAGCTGGTCCAGATCGGCAAAGTGGCGGGCCAGCAGGCCGGCGGTCACCTCGCCCACATGCCTGATGCCCAAGGCGCCGATCAACTGGGCCAAGCCCAGAGTTTTTCTGTCCTCGATGGCCTGCAAAACATTTTGGGCCGATTTCCCGCCCCAGCCGTCGAGGGTGGCCAGGCGGGCGGGATCGAGGCGAAAAAAATCGGGGATTGTGCGGATCAATCCTTCGCCGATCAACTGTTCGACGTTTTTTTTACCCAAGCCCTCGATATCCAATCCACTTTTGCCGGAAAAATGGATCAGCTTCTGGAGATTCTGGGCCGGACAATAGCGATTGCCGCACCGGATCACCGCTTCGCCGGGAACGGTCTGCAGGGGCGTGCCGCATTCGGGGCAGGCCGCAGGAAAGACGACCGGCTGCTCGCGGCCGCAGCGCTGCCCGTCGATCACCTTGACGATTTCCGGGATGACATCACCGGCCCGTTGCACCAGGACCGTGTCGTGGACCCGGACATCCTTGCGTTCGATCTCGTCTCGGTTATGCAGGGTGGCCCGCCTGACCATCACGCCGTTGACCTCGACCGGTCGCAAATACGCCACCGGGGTCACCGCGCCGGTCCGGCCCACCTGGAATTCGACTGTCTCGACCACGGTGGTCGCCTGTGCAGCGGGGAACTTCCAGGCCACCGCCCATCGGGGGGCACGTGCGGTCGCGCCCAGACGCTGCTGCAAATCCATGTCGTCCACCTTGACCACCATGCCATCGATCTCGTAATCCAGCTCGTGGCGAAGGGCCGCCAAGTACCGGTAGCGGGCCTCGACTTCCTGCCGGTCGTTGCAAACCGTGACCAGTTGGTTGACCGGAAAGCCGAGTTTGGCCAACATGGCCAGCATGGACTTCTGGCCGGAAGCCGCCAGAACTTCCGGGTTGCCGACCCCATAGACAAAAAAGGCCAGGGGCCGCCGGGCGGTGATTTTGGGATCGAGCTGGCGAAGCGAGCCGGCGGCGGCATTGCGCGGGTTGGCAAAAGGCGCCTCCCCATCCTGTTCGCGCTGTCGGTTGAGCTGGGTAAAGGCCTGTCTGGGCAGAAAAACCTCGCCCCGGACCACCAGTTCGTCCGGCACTGCCGGCAAACTATCATCGACAAGAAACCGCAGTGGAATCGAGGCCACGGTTTTCAGCTGGGCGGTGATATTCTCGCCGACTTGGCCGTCTCCTCGGGTGGATCCCACGGCCAGCAGGCCCTGCCGGTACACCAACTCCACGGCCAGACCGTCGAGTTTCGGCTCGATCACATACCGCAGCGGCTCGTCCGTTTTCAGATAGCGCCGCACCTTGTCTTCGAAGGCGGCAAACTCGTCGACACTGAAAATATTGTCCAGGCTGAGCATCGGTGAAACATGCTCGGCCGGGATAAAGGTCTCCAGGGGAAGGCCGCCGACCCGGTGGCTGGGCGAATCCGGGGTGACCAGTTCCGGATGCACCGCCTCCAACTCCAGCAGCTGCCGGAACAGGGCATCGTACTCGCCATCGGCAATCACCGGCTCGTCGAGCACATAATAGCGGTGAGCATGGAAACGAATCTGCTCCCGCAACCGTTCCAGCCGGTCGGCCATCTCCTGGTTCATGCGGTTACATATCCTCGATCAGTACGCCGCCTTTGGCAATGTTGTCCCGGCTTTCCTCGTCGATGAAAAGCAGGATGGAGTCCTTCGGCTTGTTGGCCGCTTCGGAGATCACCTCGGTCACCCCTTTGGCAATCTTTTGTTTCTGTTCCTTGGTGAGCGTTCCCGCCACCCGAATACTGACATATGGCATGCCGTCCTCTCTGATTCATGGTTAATAAGGCACTGCATCCGGCGCATTCGCTGGCTCGTGCAGCCGCCGTCCCTTGGCCGGAGCCGGGGGAGCCGATCGTGCCTTTTTGCAAGACAAACATCGGCAATGCAGGTAAAAGATAGCAGAAATCGGCGGTCTCGTCGATGTGCATTGCAGTCGATCGTTTGAAACCAGAACCCATTCTGCCACCAAGGAAACCATATGCATGTGATCGTCACCGGCGGCGCCGGGTATATCGGCAGCCACACCTGCCTGGAACTGCTCAACGCGGGTTGCCGGGTCACCGTGATCGACAACCTCTGCAACAGCAGCAGGGAGTCCCTCCGCCGGGTCGAGGAACTGACCGGCAAGTCCCTTGCCTTTTTCGAGGTCGACCTGCTGGATCTGGACAGCCTGCGCGAGGTGTTCGCCCGCACCCCGGATGCTTCGGCGGTCATCCATTTCGCCGGGCTCAAGGCGGTGGGCGAGTCGGTGGCCAAGCCTTGGCTTTATTACAACAATAACTTGGTTTCGACCCTCAATCTGTGCCGGATCATGGCCGAACACCGGGTGACCGACATCGTCTTTTCTTCCTCGGCCACCGTGTACGGCGATCCGGCCTCGGTGCCCATCCGTGAGGATTTTCCGCTGTCCTGCACCAATCCCTATGGCCGCACCAAACTGATGACCGAGGATATCCTGCGCGATCTCCAGCTGGCCGATCCCCGATGGAACGTGATTCTCCTGCGCTATTTCAATCCGGTCGGTGCCCATGCCAGCGGCAAGATCGGCGAGGATCCCAACGGCATTCCCAACAACCTCGTGCCCTATATCGCCCAAGTGGCAGTCGGCAAGCTTCGGGAACTCTCGGTCTTCGGCAACGATTACGCCACCCCGGACGGTACCGGCGTGCGCGACTACATCCATGTGGTCGACCTGGCGCTCGGCCACCTCAAGGCCCTGGAAAAACTGAGCGACCGGCCCGGAATGGCCATCTACAACCTCGGCACCGGCCGCGGCTATTCGGTGCTGGAGATGGTCGCCGCCTTCGGCCGGGCCTCTGGCAGGCAGATCCCCTACCGCATCGCCCCTCGCCGGCCCGGCGACATCGCCCAATGCTATGCCGACCCGTCCCTGGCCCGACGCGAGCTGGGCTGGCAGGCCCGGCTCGGCATCGAAGAGATGTGCGCCGACAGTTGGCGTTGGCAGGCGGCCAATCCCGATGGCTTCAGATAGCACCGCCTTGTCGGCATCATCCGCGCTCGTTCCGCAATCGGCCCCGGCAGACGCGGTCATGGCCCTGCCCGGTGACACTCTGTACACCGCCGGCACGGTCGCGGAGGATTTCACCTTCAACGACCGGGTGGCGGATGTGTTCGACGACATGCTCAACCGTTCGATCCCCTATTACCGCACGGTAATCGACGGCATGGCGCAGCTTGTGGCCTGCCATCTCGGCGCCGGCGCCACGGTCTGCGACCTGGGCTGTTCGACCGGCACGACCTTGATCGAGCTGGCTCGGCGGCTGCCGGAACTGCAACTGCGCTATGTCGGCATCGACAACGCGCCGGCCATGCTTGCCAAAGCGCGGCGTAAAAGCGCCATGTTCAGCAAAAGCGACGTGTTACGCTTCATCGAGGCCGACATTACCGCCTGTCCCCTGCCCCGGGCCGAGGCCATCGTCTGCAATTACACCCTCCAATTTCTCCGGCCGTTGACTCGACAGCCCTTTGTCCGACGCATATACGAAGCGCTGCCTGAGGGCGGCGTTCTTTTTCTCGGCGAAAAGACCATCTCCCATGCCGGCCGGCTCAACCGCGACTTCATCGACATCTACCACGCGTTCAAAAAGCAGCAGGGATATTCGGAACTGGAAATCGCGGCCAAGCGGGAAGCCCTGGAAAATGTCCTGATCCCTTTTTCACTGGAGGAAAACGTCGCGCTGCTGCGCCAAGCCGGATTTGCAGAAATCGAACCGTTTTTCAGGTGGTTCAACTTTACGGCCATCGTTGCCCTCAAGCGCTGAGCCATGGATCTGGTCCAGGCATTCCCCCAGGCCGACGGTGCCCGGCTCGGATCGGTGCTGGCCGAAAAAGCCGCCTGGATCAATCAAGACAAAAAAGGCTTTCTCCGCTACCGGAACCTGCTGGCGGAAGTGGGCCACCTGCGGGCCTCCTCCTGCGATTTTTCCGGCGACGCGGTCCGCATCGGCACGGCCGGCGACCTGAGTCCGGACCAGCAGTTGCAGGTCCACCAGGTCTTGCGCGGCTTCATGCCCTGGCGCAAGGGCCCCTTCTCCGTCTTCGGCATCGATATTGACGCCGAATGGCGCAGCGAGCGCAAGTGGAACCGCATCCTCCCCGAACTCCCCGACCTGGCGGGCAAGACCGTGGCCGACATCGGCTGCAACAACGGATATTACATGTTCCGCATGGTCCATCACCGGCCGGCGCTGGTGCTCGGATTCGAACCCTATGTCCAGCACTACTACACCTTCAACACCCTCAACGCCTTTGCCGGCCAGCGGCATCTCCGGGTGGAGTTGCTGGGCATCGAGCACCTGCCCCTCTTTCCCGCCTGCTTCGATGTCATTTTCTGTCTGGGGATCCTGTACCATCGGCCTTCGCCGCTGGACGCCTTGCACGATCTGCATACCGCACTCAAGCCTGGTGGTTGGCTGATTGTCGAATCCCAGGCTATCCCGGGCGAGGAACCGGTGGCGCTCTTTCCTCGCACGACCTACGCCAAGGTTCCGGGTACCTGGTTCGTGCCCACTGGGGCCTGCCTGTTCAACTGGATCGCCCGCACCGGCTTCCGGGAGGTCCGCCTGTTCTGCGACCATCCCATGAGTAGCGCCGAACAACGTCGAACCGCCTGGATGGACTTCGAATCCTATGAAGATTTCATTGACAAGGACAATCGCCAGCTTACTGTTGAGGGGTATTCGGCGCCCCGGCGGGTGTTCCTCAAAGCTACCAAATAGCCGTAAATTTTAAATTTATTACCGATACCGCATGCGCAGGGCCAAAGATGTGCCCGCGTGCCCGCACACTGCAACCCAACAACCGAACAAGGAAAAGGACATGAACGCACAAGACTGCACGCTGTACCACGGAGGACTGAAAGGGGCGGAAACCCTGTTTGGCGAGAATACCGAAAAATATGGAATTCAGGAGGTGATTTTCACCTTCGAAAACCACCGTCTCAACCGCGACCGCAACCCCGTGGTTCTGACGGAGGAAGAATTGCAGCGGGGCGATATCAGCATGGAACTGGCATCACGGATGATGAACCGGACCTATTACGAAACCGAAAAAATCCGCCGGGTGCTGCAGACGATCTTCCACATGGTCAATAAAGGACACCAGGTCTTCGTGATCGGTACGATCTTGGAGGACAACTCGGTGAAAGGCGGCACCGGCTGGGCGGTGGAGTTGGCCAAGCTGTTCAACCGGCCGCTGCATGTCTACGACCAGCTCCGCCGGCAGTGGTTCACCTGGAAGGAAGGGGCGTGGCAGGAAGACAGCCCAAAAATCTGCTACAACACCTTTGTCGGCTCGGGCACCCGCTACCTCAGCGACGACGGCATTGCCGCCATCAACCAACTCTTTGCCGACAGCTTTGCCCAGCAGTAAGCCACTTCCCGTTCACGCTGTTCCCCGCCAAAAAAATCCCGGTTTGCCGCCTTCCAGCGGTGAACCGGGAACAGAATTTTTTTCCTATCCGCCGTTATTTGCCGATACAGAACCGGCTGAAGACCGCATCCAGGACCTCGTCCGGGGTCGTCAGCCCGATGATGTCACCCAGATCGTCAAGCGCCGACTGCACTTCGACCGCCAGCAGATCGACCGAAGCACCTTCCTCCATGGCACGAGAGAACCGGCGGCAGGCCGCCACCGTCCGCAGCAGCACCGCTCGATGCCTGGTATTGGGGGCGCAGGCAATCTGGTCGGTGAACTCGCCGCCGGACGCGATGGCCCGGTAAATCGCCTCCTGCAGCGCCTCGATTCCTTTGCCCCGTTGGGCCGAGACCGGCACCGCCACGGCAGCGGCAAAAGCACCGGCCAGGCCCTCGACCTGTCCCTCGCTCGCCAGATCGCACTTATTGAGCACCACCAGATGCGGCTTGTGCCGGACACTCTCATACAATTCGCAATCTCGCGGGAGCATCCCGGTCTGGGCATCCACCACCAACAACACCAGGTCCGCCTCGGCCAGCTTCCGGCGGGCCCGTTCGATGCCAAGTGCCTCCACCGGGTCCTCGTGTCGGCGGATACCGGCGGTATCGACCAGGTGCATCGGGATGCCGCGGATATCGATCCGTTCCTCCACCGTGTCCCGGGTGGTTCCGGGGACCGGGGTGACCAGGGCTCGTTCCTCTTGCAGCAGGGCATTGAGCAGGCTGGACTTGCCGACGTTCGGCCGGCCGGCGATGACCACCTTGACGCCCTCGCGTACGATCTTGCCTTGTTCCGCCAGAATAATCAGGTGCTCCAGGGGGGCGATCACGTCCGGATGCAGCCGGGCGGCAATCTGGCCGGCATCGAAGATCTCGACATCGTCGTCGGGAAAATCGATGGCGACCTCCAGCAGGGCGAGATATTCGACCAAGTGCTGGCGGACGGCCTCCAACCGGTCGAAGAGCTGCCCCTGGAGTTGATTGACCGCCAATCGGGCACCGGCTTCGGTCTGGGCCTGCAGCAGGTCTATCACCGCTTCGGCCCGGGTCAGGTCGATCCGACCGGCCAGAAAGGCCCGCTTGGTGAACTCGCCCGGCTCCGCAAGCCGACAGCCCCAGGTGATCAGGATGCGGAGGATACTGTGCAGAACAAGGTAGGACCCGTGGCAATGCAGTTCGACCACGTCTTCCCGGGTGTAGGTGTGCGGGCCGCGCATGTAGACCGCCAGGGCCTCGTCGAGCGTTTGGCCGTGGCGGTTGACGATGGTGCCGTAGTAGAGGGTGTGACTGGTGAAATGGGTGCGGGGGATGCGAGGCACAAAGATCTTGCCGAGCAGCGAAAGAGCTTCCGGACCTGATATCCGAATAATGCCGATACCGCCGGTGCCCGGTGCCGTGGCAATGGCGGCAATGGTCTCAGTCGCCGGATGGGCGGCCACCCTGTCCTCCCCGCCTCTTTTTCGGCGCCGAGCGACGGCCCTTGCCGGGTTTGTAGATCAAGACCTTCTTGAACAGCCCTTCGCCGACCGAACGGCTGCGCACGCCTTTGTCTTCCTGCAGCACCATGTGCACCACCCGCCGCTCCGAGGGATTGAGCGCCGGAATGGCCTGGGTCTTGCCGTCCGCCTTGACCTGAGTCGCCAACTCCACTGCCCGCAGCTTCAGTTCCTCGGTGCGCCGTTCGCGGAAATCCCCGGCGTTGAGGGAAAGCATGATTTTGTCGGGCAGGTGCTTGGCCACCATCTTGCGCAGCAGATATTGCAAACTGTCCAGCGTCCGCCCTTCGGGGCCGACAATGTGCGCCTCGTGCGGGCCGGTGATGGCACAGAGGACGGTGTTGTCGGCAAACGCCACCCGTACCTCGGAAGGCAGACCCATCAGGCTCAGCAACTGGTGGAGATCGACCTGAATGGCGGCCAGGCTCTCTTCGGAGGGCGGTTCGATCAAAGTCTCCTCTTCGAAATCCTCCGGCTCGCCGTCCTGTTCGTCGTCATCCTCGCGCTGCTTCGGTCCGGTGGCCGGGGTGGCGGCGGGTGCAATTGCAGGCGTTTGCACAAGAGGCCGATTGCCATCGTCGTCGCCACTTGCGTCTACCTTATCCGGCGCCTCGGTCACGGCCACTTTCTCCGGCAATACGGGCTTCGGGGCTGGCTTCTCCGGTGCTGCCGGCTTCTCCGCCGGAGCGGCTTTGGTCTCAATTTCCTCGATCAGCGAGACCACCTTGCGTTGCACCCGGATGTGGGCTTTTTTCTTACAGAGGCCGAAGATGCCGGCTGAGCCGGTTTCCAGCACCTCGATATCCAGATCTTCTCGAGACGCCTCCAGGGTTTTACAGGCCCGTTCGATGACCTCGGCTATATCCTTCCCATAAAAATCTTGACCTTTCGCCATGATACACCTTTTACCCATCCGCATTCAGGCTTTGTTCTGCCGATTGATGAGATACTGTTGCAGCATTGAAAGCAAGTTGTTGACGAACCAATAGAGCACCAGGCCCGATGCAAAATTGATGAACATGACGGTAAACACGATCGGCAAAAATTGCATGATGCGCGCCTGAGTGGGATCGGCCGCCGTTGGGGTCATCTTCTGCTGGAAGTACATGGAGGCGCCCATCAGCAAGGTCAGGATGGGGATGCCGTGCAGGTAGGGAAGGTCGAACCCTATCCACAAGCGGTCCGGGGCGGACAGATCGTTGATCCACAGCATGAAGGGGGCGTGCCGCAATTCGATGGCCGCCATCAGCACACGGTACAGGGCAAAGAAGAAGGGAATCTGGATCAGCATCGGCAGACAGCCGCCGATCGGATTGACCTTGTACGTTTTGTACAGGGTCATGATTTCCTGGTTCATCTTGGCCGGATCTTCCTTGTATCGTTCGCGGATCTTGGCGATCTTGGGCTGAAGTTTCTGCATGTTTTTCATGGACTTCATCCCTTTTTGGGTGATCGGCCAGAAAAGCAACTTGATCAGCACGGTCAGCAAGATGATGGCTACACCGTAGTTTCCGGTGAATGCGTGGAAAAAATTCAGCAGCCACAGCATCGGCTTGCCGAGGACGTCAAACCAGCCGTAATCCACCGATTTGGCCAGGTCGCTCCCGGCCGTTTCGAGGATATTCAGCTTGGCAGGCCCGAAGTAGAGGGAGTAGGCGAAGGTCTTGGCTTCATGAGCGCCAATTCCCAGGATGCCTTCGGAAATCACGGTCCGTGCCTGTTTCTCCGAACCCTGCTGGGTCACGGTCACCGCATTGCCGCTGCTCGGCACCACTGCGGTCATGAAATAATTGTCGATAAACCCTGTCCAGCTGATCTTGCCCTGGAGCACCACCGGCCCCTCGGTCAGGCTTTTCAGCTTGGTTTCCACCAGCTTGCCGTTGGCATAGGCCGCGGGCCCGTGAAAAAGGAACTCGCTGTTGCCGGCGGCATGGGCGAAAGGCTCGTTGGTCAGCGTCAAGGCGGGCGAGATCTGCAGGGCCTTGTCGGTGGTGTTCAGCACCTTGTACTCGACCTTGATGAGATAGCTATCTCCCTTGAAGGTCAGGGTGCGGACCACGGTGAAGCCTTCGGCCAGGGTGGCGGTCATGGTCAGCTGGGCCGTCTCGGTTTCCTTGTCGACGGTGATGGCGGTTTTGTCCGCCTTGAACAGCGGCAGGTTGGCGCCGGCGCCGTTGTCGAGGGAAAACAACACGGGCAAGCTGCCGGGACCATGGTCGAACAGGAGTTCCATCGGTCCGGAATCCTTGTCCATCGTGTTGCGGTAGTCTTTCAGGACGAAACTCCTGAAGCCGCCTCCTTGCTCATTGATGACCACCGCATACAAGGGGGTATTGACCGTGATATCCCGTGCCTTCGGATCGACGGATACGGTTTGTTGCGCCACGGTAGCCGGTCCGGCCGGGGCTTGCTGCACCTGGGCTTGGCCCGGCTGGCCAGCGGGTGCTGGCGTTGCCTGCTGCCCTTGCGGACCGGCGGGCGCTTGTTGGGGAGGCGCGGTCGGAAAGAGGTACTGAAAACCGATCAGAATGAACAGCGAGAGAACGACGGCCAAAAAAGCTCTTTTGAGATCCATGGAAATACCTTTGCGACCCTCTGCGGCAATGGCAGGGGTGTTGATGGGGAGAAAACGAAGCGCTGCGGCGGCTCATCGGACCGGATCATAGCCGCCCCGGGAAAAGGGATGGCAACGCGCTATGCGCCAAAGTGCCAGCAATGTCCCCCGGACGGCGCCGTATTTGGCGACGGCCTCGATCGCATATTGGGAACAGGTGGGCACGAAACGGCAGGTTGGAGGAAAAAGCGGGGAGACGAGGTATTGATATCCTCTGAACAGCGCGATCAGGCATCGGCCGGGCAGTGTCCACCACCGATGCCGCCCAAAGAGCCGCTTGGGGGGACTGTCGTAAGATCGCCTGGTTTCCGGCATCGCCTTGTCCCTGGTCAGGCCCCGATGAGGCGAACCACGCTGGTATGCATGTCCAGCAGGCTGTCGATGGCGAATTCGGGGCGAACGGTGAAAACAATGTCGGCTGTCGGCGGGAACTGGTCGCGGTGCAGGCGAAAAACCTCCCTGATCAACCGCTTAATCCGGTTGCGCCGAACCGCATTACCGGCCTTGCGCTGCACACTGATGCCCAAGCGATTGAACTCAAGGGCGTTGGCCAGAAAAATCAGGCCATATCCCTCTCCCCTTAATCGCCGGCCGGATCGGTAGACGCGCTGAAATTCCCCGGTTGTTCGCAGCAGATGTTCTTTCGGAAGCGTACGGCGATCCAAGCGATCAAGGCGCCAGCTGCTTACGGCCTTTTGCCCTTCTTCTCTTGATGATCGCCTGGCCGGTACGGGTTTTCATGCGCACCAGAAATCCGTGGGTGCGGGCGCGCTTGGTGGTGCTGGGTTGAAACGTCCTTTTGCTCATAATCCGATTCCTTTCTGGCAGACAATCTGTTTAATAGAGGCGGAAAAGCCCCCTTGCTCATTTGTACTTTCTCGCGCCGCCCTGCTCGCAGATAGAGTAAATGCAGCAGCGGTCTTCGGCACCACGGCTCCGGAAACAGCCATGTGTGCTTCTGCAAAAAGAAGCTATCTTAATCATAGAGCTTAAGATCTGTCAAATTATTTCACCCCGGACAAGGTGGTCCATGTCTCTTCACCGATACCAGGACATCGACTGGAGCCGCCTCTGGCGACAGGCGCAGGCGGACCGCTCCTGGCAGCCCAGGGGTGTTGCCGACTGGGACGAGCGGGCCGTCTCCTTTGCCCGGCGCACCGGGCAGTCGGCCTATGCCGATGCCTTCCTCGCCCTGCTCAAACCGGAGCCGGATTGGTCCGTGCTCGATGTCGGCAGCGGCCCCGGTACCCTGGCCCTGCCCTTGGCAGCAAGGGTGCGGACGGTCACCTGCATCGATTTCTCGGCCAAGATGCTCGCCATCCTGGCCGACCGGGCAGACCGGGCCCGGCTGAACAATATCGCCGCCCTGCCCCTTTCCTGGGATGACGATTGGCGCGCCCGTGGCCTGCACCCCCACGATTTGGTCATCGCCTCGCGTTCGCTGGCCGTGGCCGACCTTGGCGCCGCCCTCCGCCGCTTGAACGAATTTGCCGCGCACCGGGTGGCGGTGACCGACCGGGTCGGCGCCGGCCCGCACGATCCCGACGCCTTCGCCGCGGTCGGACGCCCCCTGCGCCCCGGTCCGGATTACATCTTCACCGTCAACATCCTCTACCAAATGGGTTGTCTGGCCACAGTCGATTTCATCCGCCTGGAAGAAACCGCCCGCTACCGCAGCCTCGAGCAGGCCCTTGCCCGCTACCATTGGATGCTTCCGGGGCTGGACACCCGCGAAAACACGCGGCTGCAGGCGTATCTCCTTTCCATCTCGAAGAATCACGACGACGGCTCCATCTCGCTTCATCCTCGCCATGTTCCCACCTGGGCCTATATCTCCTGGCGCACCGACTGGCCGCAGAGCTGACTCGCCCTCGGCGGAGGCCCGGGCCAGGATGCTTGCAAATGCAAAACAATGCCGTATAATAGCCCATTTTTCGGGATCGGCGGGCACACGCTTGCGCAGCCCGCCGCGATTCGCCATTTATTACCGATGTTTTTCTCGCCTTTACGGATGCACAGCCATGACTGACTTCGACATCGCCGTCATCGGCGCGGGCCACGCCGGGTGCGAGGCAGCGCTGGCCGCGGCCCGCATGGGCTGCCGCACTTTGGTGTGCGTCATCAATGCCGACACCATCGGGGCCATGTCGTGCAATCCCGCCATCGGTGGCCTGGCCAAGGGGCATCTGGTCAAGGAAATCGACGCACTTGGCGGCGAAATGGCCAGAAACATTGATGCCACCGGTATCCAGTTCCGGCGGCTCAACACCAGCAAGGGGCCAGCAGTCCGTTCCTCCAGGGCCCAGGCCGACCGGCTGCTCTACCGGCTACGGATGAAGCAGGTGCTGGAAAATCAGCCCGACTTGGCCATCCGCCAGGCAGTGGTCGACGAAATCCTGGTCGAGAATGGCAAGGTGGTCGGATTGCGGACCTCGCTGGACGAGCGGATCAGGGCCAAGGCGGTGGTGGTCGCCACCGGCACCTTTCTCAACGGCCTGATCCACATCGGCCTGAAACAGTTTCCCGCCGGCCGGATGGGGGACGCGCCCTCGACTAAACTGGCCCAGTGGTTTGCCGCCGCCGGCTTCATCATGGGCCGGATGAAAACCGGCACCACTCCCCGGCTCGACGGCAACACCATCGATTATTCCCGGCTGGAGGCCCAGTACACCGACGAGACTCCATCCCTTTTTTCCTTTGCCTCCGGCGGAGCGCCGCCACTGCCCCAGCGCCCCTGCCACATCACCTACACCAACGAACGCACCCACGAAATCATCCGCGCCTCCATCGACCAGTCGCCCATGTACGCCGGCATCATCGAAGGAGTGGGGGCGCGCTATTGCCCGTCGATCGAGGACAAGGTGATGCGGTTTCCGGAAAAGCCGCGCCACCAGATCTTCCTTGAGCCCGAAGGCCTGGACACCGTCGAAGTCTACCCCAACGGCATCCCCACCAGTCTGCCGCTGGCCACCCAGATCGCCCTGGTCCATTCCATTCCCGGCCTGGAACAGGCCCGAATTATCCGGCCCGGATACGCCATCGAGTATGACCATGTCGATCCGCGGGAACTGACGCCTTCGCTGGAAACCAAACGCATCGGTGGTCTTTTTTTGGCCGGGCAGATCAACGGCACCTCGGGCTACGAGGAGGCCGCCGGCCAGGGGCTGATGGCCGCGATCAACGCCGTTTGCCAGGTGCGGGGCGAGGCGCCGGTTGTGCTTGATCGATCTCAAGCCTATCTCGGGGTTTTGATCGACGATCTCGTGACCCTGGGCACCAAGGAGCCCTATCGCCTTTTCACCTCGCGGGCGGAATACCGCCTGCTGTTGCGGGAAGACAATGCCGACATGCGGCTGTGTGCGATCGGCCATCGGATCGGGCTGGTCAGCGAATCGGCCTGGGAGGCGTTTCAGCGCAAAAAAGCCTGTATCGAGGAGTCGGTGCGCCTGCTGCACGAGACCAGGATCAAGCCGCAAAGCACAGTGAACGACTTCCTTGCCCGGCACGATTCCCAAGCCATCACCCAGACCGTGCCCCTGGCGGATATCCTGCGCCGGCCCGAGATACGGTTGCACCAGCTCAGGGAATTAATCGACGCAGTGGTCCCCGAGCGGCTACTGCCCGCCCAGGCAGCCGCCTTGAACGACGAGATCGAGTTGCAGGTGAAATACGAGGGGTATATCCGTAGGCAGGAAGAGCAGATCGTGCGTTTCAAAAAGCTCGAAGGCATCGAATTGCCGCCGGATTTGGTCTACAGGGGCTTGCCCGGCCTCTCCAACGAGGTGGTGGAAAAACTGACCAAGGTGCAGCCCCGTTCACTGGGACAGGCCTCTAGGATATCCGGCGTTACTCCGGCGGCCCTTTCCGTTCTCCAGGTCCATCTCAAACGCCTGGGCATTCTTTAACCGTTACGGGCAGAAAACGACATGCTTGCGTATCCCACCATCGATCCGGTGCTGCTTTCCGTGGGGCCGATCCAGCTCCGTTGGTACGGCCTGATGTATGTCATCGGCTTTGCCGCCGCCTATCTGCTGGTCATGTACCAGGCCAAACTATTTCACTGGCAGCAGATGCGCGACCGGCTCGACGACCTGCACCTGTTTCTGATCCTAGGGGTGGTGCTCGGCGGGCGCCTCGGCTATGTCCTGTTCTACAATCCGGCCTATTATCTTGCCCATCCCCTCGACATCCCGGCTATTTGGTCAGGGGGCATGTCGTTTCACGGCGGCTGTATGGGGGCACTCCTGGCAGGCTATCTCTTCTGCCGCCGCACGGAACTCGACTTCTGGAAGGCTACGGACCTCTTCATCGTCTCCGCTCCCATCGGCCTGTTCTTCGGCCGCCTGGGCAACTTCATCAACGGCGAGCTCTTCGGCCGGATCACCGTGGTTCCTTGGGGCATGGTCTTTCCCGAAGGCGGCCCCCTGCCCCGGCACCCTTCGCAACTCTACGAGGCCCTGCTCGAAGGATTGGTCCTTTTTATTCTTCTCTGGACCGTCAAGGCCAAGCCATGGCAGTCGCCATCCCCCAGCCGTTGGCCGCATGGAACATTGCTGGCCCTTTTTCTCGGCCTGTACGGCTGCTTCCGTTTTTTGGTCGAATTTGTCCGCGAGCCGGATCCCCAAATCGGACTGATCGGCTCGATCTTCTCCATGGGCCAACTGCTCTGCCTGGCCATGATTGTCGCGGCACCCATACTGTGGTGGTGGAGATGCCAAAGGACAACCAAGGGCCGTGCGCGCTGAGTCCGCTTGCCACCCCAAAAAACAAAATTTCAACTCATTGAATTTTCCTGGACAATTCTCTGCCCGGCCGAAATTTGACAACCCGGCGGGGCGGAATGGGAACGGTTTCTCCGGTTTGCGGATTTCTGCCGGTCCGAGGCGCCCGCTCCACAATGGAGAAGGTGCCGAATCCGGCTAGGGTAACGCGTTTTCCCTCCTTGATGGCTGCGAACAGGGTGGCCAGCATGCCGTCCAGGCTCTGGGCCGCCGCTTTTTTGCTGATTTTGGCCGACTCCGCGATGGATGCAATGAGATCGTTCTTGTTCATGGACTCTTTCCGCTTCTTGTCGTTAGTGCTCAGGCCGTGTCTCCCTCTCGGCCCAACCGTTTCCAGAAGCGTACTTAAGCCCAGCAGTCAGAAAAAACAACTGGGAGAAATACCTAGTGACCATTAAGTAAAAATACTTATTATAAGGACAATATACAAAGAAAACAGTATGCTAAATGAAGTAAGAATAGCAAAGAAAAGAGAAAAATTATGTTTCTTTGTCTGAGAGCCGCATGCCGCTGCTGGCCACATGATTGACGAGATCGACCGTATTTTTCATTTTAAATTTTTTCAGCAGGCTTGCCCGGTGATGGTCGATGGTGCGGGGGCTGATGCCCAGGCGTTCGCCAATCGTCCGGCTCGAGTGTCCCTGCATCACCAGGCACAGCACCTCTTTTTCCCGATCGCTCAAGCAATAAAAAGGCATCTTGGCATCGCCGCGGAACTTGGCGATCACTTCGTCAGTGACCTCCGGCGCGAGCTGAGATGAGATATACGGCCGGCCTTCGCGGATGGTGCCGATGGCGGCGAGTAATTCACTTTCGGAGTCGTCCTTGATCAGGTAGCCATGGGCCCCGGCGGTCATGGCCTGGTAAAAATGATAGCCGCCGGAATGCATGGTTAGAATCAAAACGGCCATGTTTGGATACCGCTCGCGTATTTTCCGCAGGGCTTCAATGCCGTTGAGCTGCGGCATGGTGATGTCCAAGATTACCATATCCGGCCGGTGCCGCTGCAGTTTTTCCAACAATTCGCTGCCATTGTCCGCTTCCGCCACAATCGAGAGAGACGGACAGGTACCGATAAGGCTTTTCAATCCCTGGCGAATGAGGCAATGGTCGTCGGCGATGGCGATGCGATACTGGTTCATGGCGGAAGCAGTCAGCGAAAGATTATGCTCACCGGACAATGATCCGAACCAGTGACCTCCTCATGAATGGCCGCGTCGACGACCCTGGCGTCGCTGGCTCGGTCGACGATGAAATAGTCGATTCTCCAGCCGATATTCTTTACCCGGGCATTGAAGCGATAGCTCCACCAGGTGTATCGCTCCGCTGAGGCGTCGAATTTCCTGAAGGTATCGACGTAGCCGTTCTCGGTGACCTGATCCATCCAGGCACGCTCCTGGCGGGAGAACCCGGGATTATTGACGTTGGCCTTGGGATTGGCCAGATCGATCTCCTTGTGGGCCACGTTCAGGTCGCCGCAAAGCACCAGCGATTTGGTGCGGGCAAGACGGTCCATGTAGGCCAGCAAAGCCTGGTTGAAGTCCTGCTTGAAGGCAAGCCGTTTCAATTCGGGCTGCGCATTGGGCGAATAGACGTTGACGAAATAAAAGTCGCCGAATTCGAGGGTAAGCACCCGCCCCTCCTCGTCGATCCAAGGCTCGTCGAGGCCGTACCGCACCTGAATCGGGGCCGCCTTGCTCAACACCGCCGTACCCGAATATCCCTTCTTTTTCGCCGGATTCCAAAACGCATGGTAGCCATCGATGTGCTGCAGCGATGGCGGCAGCTGCTCCGGCTGGGCCTTGATTTCCTGGAGAGCCACGATATCGGCATCGAAGTCGCGCAACACGTCCAGCAGGCCGTTTTTCAGCGACGCCCGGACCCCATTGACATTCCAGGAAATGAATTTCTGTCCCTTTGTTTGCGGCATGTCCGTCCTCTTGTTGACCTCCTTGAGTTTGCGAGGCGTCACACCGATGCGTGGGCACCACCAGGCAATCGCGCAACAATCGCAGTGAGGCCGCACCGGGGTGCATGTTCCCTGGCCAAAGGCAACCAGAATGGAATTCACTTCCGCCCAAGAAGACTCCGGCAGGATGTGTTGCAGGGCTATCTCAGTCTGCATGGGGGTCTCCGTCTTAACCACCCCCCAGATGTTCATGATGCGATGCACGTGGGTATCCACGCAGATGGCCGGTTGGGCGAAAGCCACCGCCAACACCAGATTGGCCGTTTTGCGTCCGACCCCGGGCAAGCTGAGCAGTGAATCGATATCTTGGGGAACGGTACCGCTGAACCGTTCTCGCAAAACCGTCGGCAACTGCCGGAGAAATCGCGCTTTGTTGCGATAAAACCCCACCGGATAAATCAGCTGCTCCAACTCCTCGGTTGCCAGGCGGCCCAGCTCATCAACCGTGCCGGCCCGGGCAAATAACCGGCGGGCAGCGGCGGCGGTCACCTCGTCCTTGGTCCGTGCCGAGAGCAGCGTCGCCACCAAAATCTTGAAGGGATCATTGGTTTGCGCCGCGATCAGATCGACCACGGGAACTTGATACGTCTGCACCTCTTTTTTGAGCAGGAGCAGAACATCATGCAAAGGAAATGTCATGCGGTGCACCGAATCAACGCCGCTTGCGGCGAGGAAAGAATAATTACGATTCGCTTAACCTAGCACAAATGCGGCGGACGAGGCAACCCGAACAAAGATTTCCGGGAAACAAAGGAGAGCAGCGAAAAAGAAAACCAGCACCTTGTGTGCTGGTTCGAGAGGTGGGAAAACGATCGAGCCTGGAATGGCTAGTACAAAAGCAAAGTCCAAGGACATTGGTGAAACAATTGGGCGCTTCGGGCATTTGCCTTGACCATGCTCACAACACGGTCACTTCGCCGGTGGCCAAATTGTAATAGGCGGCAACAACGACTACTTTCCCTTCATGCACCAGATCGGCGATAATGGGTTCCGATTCGGCAATTTTTCTGGCCGTGGCCCGTGCCAATTCCATGGCGGCGTTGTCCGGCCAATGGCCTTCATGCCCTTTGGTTCTTTTCAGAGCCGCATCGATCGACGGGGTGAGACTGGCGATGTGCCCCTCCAATTTGACCCCCTGTGCCACAGCATTGACCGCGCCGCAGGAAGAATGGCCCAACACCATGACCAAGCGGGTATGCAGATGGGCCACCGCGTATTCGATACTGCCCAGGATATGATCGTTGATGATATTGCCTGCAACGCGCAGGATGAACAAATCCCCCAACCCCTGGTCAAAGACATCTACCGGCGGCACCCGTGAATCGGCGCAGGCGAGCACCACCGCTATTGGATCCTGACCACCGAGAAGTCCCTTGCGCGATTCTTCGCAATGATTGGGGTGTTCGAGCTTGCCCTGGACAAATCGTTCATTCCCCGCCAACAGGACCTGGAGCGCCTCTCGTCCCGTCATCTTTCTTTTCGCTGTTTGCATTCCTTTCCTTGGTCTGTACTGTTGTCGCATTGTTGAACAAAACTTAAGGCCAAGCGGATCAGCCACCCTTTCCGCGCGGAAAAGGCCCAACAGCATATCAATTGGATAATGCTTCAGCTACAGAAAAAATGATAAGGAGGAAAATCTCTCCTTCGCGTGGCAAGGCGATACCCGAAAACGCTACTTTTCCCCGTAATAATAATCCTTCTGGTATTCGTAATAGCCAAACACCCGATAATCGAGCATGGTGGCTCGGTAGGCATTGAAAACGACACCTAAAATCTTGTCGCGCCCAATGGCGTCGGCCAGGGCTTTCACGTATTCGCGGCGGGAGGCGCCGGAACGGACCACCAGTATCACGCCGTCGACGTGCTGCGCCAGCACCGAAGTCTCGCTGGCGGCATGTAGCGGCGGGCTGTCCAAGAGAACGATGCGGTCGTCGTAGCGCTGGGCCAGTTCGTCGACCAGCCTGCTCATTGCCGCCGAGCCGAGCAATTCGGCTGGATTGACGGAGCGAGGGCCGGAGAGCAGCAGCGAAAGTTTCTCGATACCGGACGGAAGCAGCAGATCGGGTATGGGCTTGCGGTGGCAGAGATAGTCGGACAAGCCCGCCACGTTGCTCTGGCCAAAAAGGCTGTGCTGCATCGGTTTGCGCAGGTCGCAGTCCACCAGCAGACAGTAATTATCCACACCTTGTGCAAGGGATATCCCTAAATTGGCACAAATAAAACTTTTGCCTTCGCCTGGGGAAGCGCTAGTCACCAAAATGGTCCGGGGAATCTTTCCCGAGGAGGGAAACAGGATGCGGGTACGCAAGGCGCGGATGCTTTCCGCCACCGGACCGGTGTTCGAGGTGGCAAGCACCAGGCGATCATCCCATCGCCCGAGATGCATTTGTTCGGCAGCATCGACTGGGCTGGCAGGCGACGTGGCAGGTTCGGTCGGTTCGGGTTTCCGAGACGCGGGACTGCTGGGCGCGGGGATGGGCGCATCCGGTACCCGATCCTCCTCCGCTTCCACGACCATTGCCTCATCCGCCCGCTTCAATGCCTTGAATACTTTTCCCACAAGACCCTCCAACTGCCTTTAAAAACGAAGATACTGCAACAACGACTCGGGCAGTATCCTGCCCAGAGGGGAAATGCCTCGGGTGGCCGGCAGCATTTCCAACACCACAAGAAGCATCAGGACCACAACGACGACTCCGCCGCATACCCCGAGCAAGCGACCTCTGTCGGGTTCGGTTTGGCTGGCAACGGGCAAGGGGTTTTCCTCGCCGGGAAAATGAAGATCCTCCACGCTCTCCCTGACCAGATCCGCGTTGATCGCCGGTTTACTTTCTGCAAATCCGGAGAGGAGGGCATGATCGCAAATAATATTGATCAACCGGGGGGTCCCATGGCTGACTTGATGGATCTCGACAATGGCATCGTCGGAAAAAATATTGAGGTGCCGAGCCCCGGCGTGTCGCAAGCGAAACAGGATATACTGCCGGGTTTCCTCGAGGTTGAACCGGTTGAGATGAAAGCGGATACCGATGCGCTGGCGCAGGGGCAACAGCCGATCGTCGCTCATGCGCTCGTTGAGTTCCGGCTGCCCCACCAAAAAGATCGACAGTACGTCCTGTCCCTTTTCCTCCAGATTGGAAAGCAGACGAATCTCTTCCAGAAGGTCGATCGGAAGGACATGGGCTTCGTCGAAAATCAGCAACACCCGCTCATTTTTCCTGTAACACTCCTTGAGCAGGTTGCCGAATTCGATCAGGAACATGGCCTTGTTGCCGTCCCACTGCAATCCCAACTGCTTGGCTATGTAGGAAAAGAATTCGTCGCGCCGGAGGATCGGGTTGTTGAGATGGCAGAGATGAACATCATGCTCCAGCGAACTCACCAGGGCCTGCAGCAGCGTGGTCTTGCCCGAGCCGACGTCGGCCGTCAGCACCAGAAAACATTTCTTGCTGAGAATCCCGTATTTGAGAATGGCCAACCCTTCCTGATGGGTCTCGCTCATGAAGACCAAGGAAGGGTCCGGCGTCAGAGCGAATGGTTTTTTGGACAGGCCGTAGTACTTGGTATACATGCTGAATCGTTTGCAATAACCGGGAAGAGTTTCAGACGATGATCATGCCCCTGATCCACATGAATGCGATGGCCGCCACCAACAGGGCCGCATAACTGGATATCAGGGCAAGGCTTATACGAAAAACAATCCGATCTTTTTTGGTTTCGGTGTCTTTTTCGATAAACGGTATGGAGCAGATGACCGGCACGCCGATATATTCCTCGAGCTCGCCGATGTTCTTAAACGAGGTGTCGGCAAAGTCGACCAGCAAGACATATCCGAGACTTAAACCCAAGCCCACCGCTACGGCGGCAAGCAGGATTCTCAGGAAATTAGGTTTGAACGGCTTTTCGGGGACACGCGCGGAGTCGACAATCTTGAACTTGCTCCCTTTTTGATTCCGCTCGAGGTTTTCCACGGATTGCGCCTGGAGATTCTGGGCGACCAACTGATCGTAGTGGCGACGTAATTCACTGTAATCCCTGGTAAAACTAGCCCATTCTGCTTCACGGGTGGGTACCGCCTCGATCCATTTCTGGTACTGGACGATTTGCGGGGGAATTTTCGCCTGTTCATCGCGTAATTGCTGAATATTGATATCCAGCTGTTTCAGTTGGACCTGGGTTCTGCTGTCTTCCAGGCCCGCAGCCTGCGATGCTCTCGCACCGGCCGATGCGTTCTGTTTGCCGCCAGACCCACCTTTGGCTCTTTTTGCTTCTAGTTGCTGGATCTGCTGTTTAACCCGCCGTACCTCCGGGTGATTCTCCGTGTATTTCCCCTGCAATTCCTCCAGATAGCCCTGCAGACGCAGCAAACGATCTCCATCGGTTTCCGGTTGGCGCAAAGCAGCGCGCTCCGAATCGCCCGAGGCATGCAGGGAAGCGAGGCTACGCTGCATATTGCCCTGCTCCTGCACCATGACTCTGGTCCGCTCAAGTTCTTGAATGGACGTCTGGATCTCTTGATTTTGCCGCATGAGGGCCTGGAGCTGAGTGAAATTACTCTGCCGCTGTTCAGGCATTTCATTGAAATACTTCAGCTTGTAGTCCCGCATCTGCTGTTCTTTCTCGTCCAGCACCTTCTTTGCCAGGGCCAACTCACTTTGGGTATATTTCGAGGTCTCAACGGCCCGCTCCTCGCGGTACTTCAGGTTTTCCTCGATGAACAGCGATGCCAGGCCATTGGTGACCTTAGTCACTTTCTGCGGGTCGCCGCCCTGAAAGGACACGCTAAAGATATCCCCCTTGCCGGAAGGCTGGATGGTGATATTATTCCGCATCATTTCAATGACATCCTCCAAAGGCAGCTTCTTTCGTGCCTCCTCGTACAAAGAAAACTGGAGGATAACCTTTTCAAGGTTGTTGCGGCTGGTTACAAGTTCCCGTAACGTTGCCAAGGATTCCTGCAGCCTGCTCCTTCCCTGTTCCGGATCCATCTTTCCGGGATTGATCTGCTGCTGTTCATAGCTGAGCAAGGCGGTGCTCTGGTAGATCTTGGGGACGAAGACGTAGTACCCCAGACCGATGGTTACCCCCAGGAGCAGGCAACTGGTGATGAGCCGCCATCTGGTTATGACCAGATCGACATATTTTTTTATCAACTGGCGCTGCTGATTGTTCATAAAGTTCTTTTACGCGTTTTTTTTCAGCCATCAAACGTTATGTCGACAGCAAACACAACCACCTGCGTGATCGGCGATATTCACGGCTGCCACACGTCGCTCCTTCGTCTGCTGGATCAAGTGTGCCATCGGGCGGACACCCTGGTGTTCCTCGGCGACTATGTCGACCGAGGCCCGGATTCCAAGGCGGTGATCTCCACCATTTTGTCGCTGCGTTCCCGGCACCCGCGGGTCGTGCCGCTGATGGGGAACCACGATTTCCTGTTCTATCAATATCTCATGGGCGACGACAATGCCCTTTTCCTGCAAGTCGGGGGACTGCAAACCCTGACCAGCTATGGCATTCCGCCTGCGGCAACGCGCGAGCAAAGGACTCGGTTCGTCCCCGCCGACCATCTCGCGTTCCTGCGGAGCTTACCTCTCTTCTGGGAGGACCAACACGCCATTTATGTACATGCCGGCCTGCAGCCCGGCCGTCATCTCAGCCAACAAAGCGCTCAATGGTGCCTATGGGCGCGGGATGCTTTTCTCGCCAGTTCCCACGAGTTCGGCAAGCCTATCGTTTTCGGCCACACGGTATTTGCCGAGCCCTATTTTGCGGCGGACAAGATCGGCATCGACACCGGAGCGGTGTATGGCGGCCAATTGACAGCGCTGTTGCTGCCCGAGCGCGAGGTGCTCCGCGTGCCGCCAGGAGAGACCGCAATCTCGCAGGAATTCATTCATGGTAGTTGAAAGAAAAAAAAAGACAAGGGCAGCTATCTACAATTCCGCAAAAATTAATGGCGCGGTTTGGGCGATGTCCTTGTGTCCCAGCAACAGCATGCACAATCGATCCACTCCCAGGGCTATTCCGGCCACCTCGCCCAGCCGGCTCAGGTCGGCGAGCAGTCTTTCCGGCATCTCAGCTGTTTTTCCCCCTTCCTGTATTTGCTCTATTGCCCGCTGAAAGCGCTGCCGCTGCTCCAGAGGGTCGGTCAACTCGGAAAAACCGTTTGCCAGCTCGACCCCGGCCACATAGAGTTCGAACCGTTCCGCCACCGCCGGATTATTGCGGCTCCTGCGGGCGAGCGACCCCAATTCGACGGGATAATCGTAGAGAAAGACCGGTCGAGTCCGTCCCAGGTTGGGCTCGACCTCGACGACCAAAATCTCGTCAAAGCGGTCGGCACGCAGAGCATCCGTGGCCGAGACGGCGGCATAGCGCTGAAAAGCCTCGGCGACCGTCAATCGCTCCCACGGCGGGGCTAGGGCCACTTCGGCACCCTGCCAGCGCAGCCGGTCCCCATCGGTGAGGCCGGCACAACCGGGTATCTTCCGTACCACCCATCCGATCAGTTCCTCGCATTGTCGCATCAGATCGAAATAATTCCATCCCTTGTGGTACCACTCGAGCATGGTGAATTCGGCTTGATGCAGCCTGCCGCATTCTTCCTTGCGAAAACAGTGGCAGATCTGAAAAATGCGTTCGCAACCGCCCGCGAGCAGTCGTTTCATGCAGATCTCCGGCGAGGTCTGCAAAAAGCATCCTTCGCTGGAAAAGGGAATGAGATGAGGTTCGGGGATCAGGATCGGCAGCCGTAACGGAGTATCGACTTCGATATAGTCACGCTCAAGAAAAAAAGAACGAATGGCCTGCAGCAAGTCCGAGCGCTGCCGCAGGCCCGCGGGGGAGAGCATGCCCGATTATTCTTTCACCCGGGTAATGTAGCTCCCTGTCCTGGTGTCGATTTGGATTTTATCGCCTTGTTCGACAAAGGGCGGCACCTGGAGCTGAAAGCCGGTCTGCACGGTCACGGGCTTGGTATCCGAACCGGAGGTATCTCCCTTGGCCCAGGGATCGGCCACCGTGACCTCGAGATTGACAAAGGTGGGCAAGGTGATATCGATAGGCCGGTCGCCGAAAAACAAGACCTCCACCTCCATATTGTCGATCAAAAAACTCAAGTTGTCACCCAACTGCTCCTTGGTCAGAAAAATCTGCTCGTAGGAGGAGGTGTCCATGAAATGGTACTCATTGTCCTGGGCATACAAAAACTGCATTTTTCGCTCTTCGAGGTTCGGCCGGTCGAATTTGTCGTTGGAGCGGTAGGTTTGGGTGAATTGAACCCCGGTGATCATGTTGCGCATCTTGGTCCGGTACAGCGCCTGTCCCTTACCGGGTTTGGAGAAATCGAACTCGGTGACGATGTAGGGTTCGCCATCAATTTGAATTTTCAAGCCTTTGCGCAGATCGGATGCTGTATACATACCTTCGTCCTTCACTCTTTATGAATCGATTACTTTTCCTAAAACACGTTAAATTACAAAACTATCGCTTTTTCCGCAACCGCTTCCTGCGCTGAAAGCAAAACTTATCTCCTCAAATCGGTCTTCTCTTGTGTTCGCCCGGCAATGCCTATAGATTGTCAATCCATGATGACCACCCCAAGACCGCAGCATACTCGATGATCCGCGCCGGCGTTCTTTCAGACACCCATCTCAGCCGGCCGGACAGCCTGTTCGTCCGGCAGGTTGCGGCCTGTTTTGCCGATTGCGATGTCATCATCCACGCCGGCGACCTAACCGCGCTTGCGGTCTTGGAGGCCTTTCGCGGCAAGACCGTCTATGCGGTCTGCGGCAACATGTGCGACAGCGGGGTCAGCAGCTGCCTTCCGGAGCAGATGCAATTTTCCTTAGGCCCCTTCACCATCGGCCTGACCCATGGCGCCCGGCTGGGCGCGGACCGCGAAAACGCGCTCTTGAACCTCTTCCCCGATGCCGACTGCATAATCTACGGCCACACGCACCGGCCTGTCTGCCAGCGCTGCGGACCGATTCTGTTCCTCAATCCGGGCAGTTTTTGTCCCACGGGACTCTATGGCGCCCCCGGGTCCTTTGCCCTCCTCGAAGCCGGCGAGGAACTTGCCGCCCGCATCGCTACCGTTCCGGCGATCCGATGAAGGTGCTGTGGACCCCCTGGAGGATGGAGCACGTCCTTGGCACGGCTCCGAAAACGAGTGGCTGCCTGTTCGAACCGCCCGGGACCGCGATCCAGGACAAATCGCACCTCTTGCTTTTCCGCGACGAGCTGACCGTTGTCCTCCTGAACCGTTTTCCCTATGCCAACGGCCATCTGCTCCTGGCACCCCGACGGCACCTAGCCGACCTCACCGACCTTGCGCCGGAAGAGAATTGTCGGCTGATGGCCATGCTCACCGCCTGTTGCACCATTCTCAGGCACCACCTGCACCCCGACGGCCTCAACGTCGGCCTCAATCTGGGCACCGTGGCCGGAGCCGGCATTGCCGACCATCTTCACTTCCATATCGTGCCTCGTTGGCGGGACGATCACAATTTCATGACCGTTTGCGCCGAAGTCCGCACCATTCCCCAGCACATCGCGCGGACCTTTGACGCACTCGCGCCGGACTTTTTCGCCCTGTCGCCCTCTTTGTCTCCATGAACAGCGCGCCACCCAAAATCACCCCCATGCTCCAGCAGTACCTGGAGATCAAGGAACAGTATCCCGATACCATCCTTTTTTACCGCATGGGCGATTTTTACGAGATGTTCTTTGACGACGCCCTGACCTCAGCCAAGATTCTGGGTATTACCCTGACCTCGCGCAGCGCCAAGGACGAGGCCAACAAGATCCCGATGTGCGGCGTGCCCTTCCACGCAGTGACCGGTTATCTGGGGCGGATGATCAAGGCCGGCTACCGGGTCGCCCTGTGCGAGCAGGTCGAGGATCCCAAACAGGCCAAGGGCATTGTCCGCCGGGAGGTCGTTCGGGTGGTCAGTCCGGGCGTCACCACCGACGACCAATTGCTCGACGCCAAATCGGACTGTTATGTCTGCGCTGCCTCGTTCTCCCGCAAGTCGGCCAAGGAGATGCTGGCCGGCCTGGCGGTGGTCGATGTCTCGACCGGGCGTTTCCAGATCAGCGAGGTCACCTTCGCCCCAAGCGATCCCGCCCCTTTGATCGACGAATTTACTCGCCTGCGGCCCGCTGAGCTGATTTTGCCGCAGTCCGAACTCGACGAATGGGCCGGGCTCACCGACGTGCTCACCGCCCACTTAGGGCAGCTCTGCCTGACCGGCCGGCCGGATATGCACTTCGATCCCCGCGCCGCGTTTTCGGCCCTCACCGAACATTTCCGTACCACCAGCCTGGCCGGCTTCGGTTGCGCCGCCTACACCGCCGCCGTCAATGCGGCCGGCGCCTTGCTGCTGTACCTCAAGGAAACGCAAAAATCCGAGCTTTCCCATATCAAGCAACTCAGCCCTCTCAACCGGGGCGGCTACCTGATCATCGACGATGCCTCCCGCCGCAATCTCGAATTGACCGAAACCCTGGTCGGCGGCCAACGGGAAGGTTCGCTGCTGTTTGCGCTCGACCGGACCGCCACCCCCATGGGAGCGCGTCTGTTACGGCGCTGGCTGCTGTTTCCATTGCAAGAACATGAACAGATCGAGGCACGGCTGGCCAGCGTCCAGGAGTTGCGCCAACGCCCGGATACCAGGGCCGCCGTCCGCGATCTGCTCGATTCGATTTACGACCTCGAGCGATTGTGCAGCCGCCTGGTGCTCGGCCATGGCAACGCCCGCGACATGGGCGCCATCAAGACCTCTCTGGCGCAGCTGCCCGGCCTCCATACCCTGCTGACCGACTGTACCTCCCCTCTGCTGCAGGCCATGGCCGCCGAATTCGACCCTCTGGCCGATTTGCACCAGCTCATCGACGACGCCATCCGCGACGACGCCCCGGTCAGCCTGCGAGAAGGACTTTTGATCAAGGAAGGATACAACGGCGAACTCGACCGGCTCCTCGTGCTGCTCCGCGATGGCAAACAACTGATTCTCGCCTTGGAAACCAGCGAACGGGAACGTTCCGGCCTGGCCAAGCTGAAGGTCGGCTACAACAAGGTCTTCGGCTATTATTTCGAGGTGAGCCGCAGCCAGGCCGAGGCGCTTCCCGATTATTTCATCCGCAAGCAGACCCTGGTTAATGCCGAGCGCTTCATCACCCCTGAGCTGAAGGAATTGGAAGACTCCATCGCCACCGCCCAGGAACGCAGGCTGGAACTCGAATACGAGCTTTTCCTGCAGGTACGCGGCCAACTCGTCGAACACAACCAGCGTTTGCTGGCCGTCGCCGACCTCCTGGCCCGAATCGATGTCCTGGCCTGCTTCGCCGAACTGGCACATCGGCACCGGTACTGCCGGCCGGCGATCAACGGCAAGCGCTCTCTCACCATCGCCGAGGGGCGCCATCCGGTGATCGAGCGCTCTCTGGAACCCGGCCGCTTTGTTCCCAATGACGTGCATCTCGATCAGGAACGCGATGAAATTTTGATCATCACCGGGCCCAACATGGCCGGAAAATCGACCGTTTTGCGCCAGACCGCCCTGATCGTCCTCATGGCCCACCTCGGCAGCTTCGTCCCGGCGGAAACGGCGGATATCTGCCTGGTCGACCGTATTTTCACCCGGGTCGGCGCCATGGACGATCTGCGGCGCGGCCAGTCGACCTTCATGGTCGAAATGAATGAGACCGCCAATATTTTAAACAACGCGACCGAGAACAGCCTGGTTATCCTGGATGAAATCGGCCGAGGTACCTCGACCTACGACGGGCTGGCCATTGCCTGGGCCGTGGTGGAGGAACTGGCCCAAAAAGACGGCATCGGCATCAAAACCCTTTTCGCCACCCATTACCACGAGTTGACCGACCTAGCGGCGACAAACACCAGGGTCCAGAACTATTCGATCGCCGTTAAGGAATGGAACAACACCATCATCTTCCTCCACAAGCTGGTCAAGGGTGCCACCAACCGCAGCTACGGTATCCAGGTGGCCTCCCTGGCCGGGGTGCCCGAGCACGTCATCACCCGCGCCTACGAGATTTTAAGGAATATCGAGATGGGCGAGTTCAACCTTCAAGGCCAGCCGGCCATTGCCGTTGGCAAGAAAAGTAAAAAAAATGCCCCCCGTCAGCTGTCGCTGTTCACCCCTCCCACGCACCCGGCGCTTGCCCTGCTGGCCGCCATCAGCCCCGACGAGTTGAGCCCCAAGCAGGCACTTGACCTCATTTATCAAGTACTTGCCTGCCTTAAAGCCTCTGACCTTTAAACCAGCAACGCCTCTGTTTAAATTTTTTAAACTTTAAACACCACAAAGTACAATTTCTTTTACCTTCAAGTGTAAATACGGTATAGTGCGTCAAATTTGAACGCTTGTTGGCTCCCTGAGCCGACTACGACTTAATCAATATCTGTCATTTCAGCAGGTTACACACACAGCCCTTACAAGCCATGTCCTTGACGCTATTTGCCTTATTATCCTTTGCCCGTTTGAAAGGGGTCGAGCGTCTGCTTGCCGTCGCGTTCCTGATGCTCGTTGTTGCGACGGCACCGGCGGTTGCGGCCCCCAAAACCGCTGGCAAAGCCATGAGTAAGGCAGGCATCAAAGTCGAAGCCACCGAAAAATTGACTGCCGAGCAGCAATACAAGGCGGCCAAGGATTTTGCCGAACGGCTGGAACATGACAAAACCCTGGGCAAGTCGCACAGCAACTGGCTCAACTGCGCCCAAGCGTTTCGCAAGATTTACGTCTCCGAGCGCAAGGGCGACTTGGGCCCGAACAGCCTGTTCATGGCCGGCAAGACATATCGGCGTGCTTATGATCTTTTCAAGATATCTCAAGATCTCGATAACGCGCTGAAAAGCTTCCTTGAACTGGCAGATGTATACCCCGGCCATGCTCTTGCCGACGACGCTTTGAACGAGGCTGCGGAGTGTGCTCGCATGACCCCGGGCAACGAAGGGACTGCCAACGATTTATATCGGAAAATCGCTGCTCTTTACCCACAAGGGGACCAGATCGAGAAGATCAAGGGCAAGGAGCGGCCGCAAAAATCCAGAGCCACTTCCAAGCAGTCGGCACAAGTGAGCGCGCCCCCCAGCCAACCGCGCCTGGCCACGCTTTCCCCTGTCAAATACTGGTCTTCAGACGATTATTGCCGGATCGTCCTTGAGTCCGATGCACCGGTACCCTTTTCCGCCAAAGTGTTGCCGAAAGGCGATGGTCAAGATCAGCGACTTGCCATTGAGCTCGGGCAAAGCTTTATCGACCAGAAAAACCGACAGCCAGTGCAGGTCAGGACCGGTCTCCTGAAGGGCATCCGCCCGGACCTGTTGAGCGGAGATACGACCCGTGTTGTCTTGGACCTCTCCTCTTTTTCCGGATACAAAATTTTCAGTCTGCCGGACCCGTTCCGGGTCATTGTCGATATTCGCGGTGGGAATACTCGAGCCGCCGGACCTGCCACTCCTCCGACCGCTATCCCGCAAATCGCCCAACCACCAGGTGATGCGGCAACGGCCAGAAACAGCGCAAGTGATTCGGTGCGGCCCATTATCAGCCTGAAAGAACAAAAAAAACACAGCCCGCAGTCGGTTGTCATGCCTCCAGTATCAAGTCCCAGCAAGGGAAAATCGCGGGAAAAACTTTCGCTGGCACAGCAACTGGGGCTTGGTATCCGTAAAATTGTGATCGATCCCGGCCATGGCGGCAAAGATCCGGGTGCAATGGCCTTTGGCCTTAAGGAAAAAGATATCGTCCTTACCGTTTCAAAGAAGGTCGCAAAAGTTCTTAATGAAACATATCGCTACGAAGTGGTGCTGACTCGAACCAAAGATGTCTTCATTCCCTTAGAAGAGCGGACAGCCATCGCCAATACTCAAAAAAGCGATCTGTTCATTTCAATTCACACCAACGCGCATTCGGACCGGGGCAAAAGTGGCATTGAGACCTACTTCCTCAACCTGGCCACCGACGCCAATGCCATGCGGGTCGCAGCACTGGAAAATGCCACTTCGACCCACAGCATCAGCGAGATGCAGGATATCCTCTCGACCATGATGAAAAATTCCAAGCTCGACGAATCAACCCGTTTGGCGCAGTTCGTGCAATCCAATTTGATTTCCGGCCTGGGCCGCAGCTATAAACTCCGCAATCTTGGGGTCAAGCAGGCTCCTTTTTACGTCTTGATCGGGGCGGAAATGCCGGCAATCCTGACCGAAATCTCCTTCATCACCAATCCTGATGAAGCCAAGCTGCTGCAAAACGATCAGTATCTCGATCAAATTGCCGCCCATATCGCCGCCGGTATTGCCGCCTACGTTGACCATCACCACACTGCTGCCGTTACGCTTTGACAGCACGTAAACGATAAACGATCAGTTTTCTTACGCGCGCATTTCCTCTTACAGAATAGAACACGTTGCAAAATCGATTACGCTCATGCACTGGTGCAGTGGGCTCTTTCTTGTAACCTGTGACAACGGCTCATCATGAGCCGCGAGCACATTCCAAGTTCTGCTCTTTTTTCTTGTCGTGTCCTTGCCGGACGCATGATCCACCCGATGAAATTGCTCATCAGGCGCTCGTCGAAATAACCGGACGAAAGAGTGCGTTTTGAAGTACAGAGGGAATAACGTTTCTTTGGAAATGGTCGTTGATAACAAAAAAAAAGCCGCCCCAAAGGGCGGCTTTTGTAAAGCTTGTATGCGTAAATCAGTGCCGTGCCATTTCCGCAGTATGAATGCGGGCCAAGGCCCGTTGTAACGCGGCATCCGCACGAACGCGGTTAATTTTTTCGGCAGCCTGCTGAGCCTGGACAAGGCGCTTTTCAGCACGTTCCTTGGCCCGCAGAGCCCGCTCCACATCGATATCCTGTCCATATTCAGCACTTTCCACCAGAAAAGTAACCTTGTTGTTGGACACCTCGGTAAAGCCGCCGGTCACCATCAAAAACTTCGAAATCCGGTCTTTCTTGAAACTCAATGTGCCTGTCTTGATGGTACTCAAGAAAGGGGCATGGTTGGCCAGCACACCGAATTCACCACCCACACCGGGCGCGGTGACGATATCAACATCCTCGCTGACCACGGCACCACTAGGGGTGACAACTTCCAGATGAATTTGCGCCATGAACGTTACCTCGCTTCAGCCTAGATGCATCAAGCCTTGGCCCGTTGTGCAGCTTTTTCCACAGCCTCTTCGATATTGCCGACCATGTAAAAGGCGGTCTCGGGAAGATCGTCGTGTTTGCCGTCCAAAATTTCCTTGAAGCCACGCACCGTATCCTCAACCTTGCAGTACTTGCCGGCGAAACCGGTAAAGACTTCCGCCACGTGGAAGGGCTGGGACAGGAAGCGCTGCACCTTACGGGCCCGAGCAACGGTCAGCTGATCTTCCTCGGACAATTCGTCCATACCGAGAATGGCAATGATATCCTGCAATTCTTTGTATTTTTGCAGCGCGACCTGCACTCCGCGCGCGGTGGCGTAGTGTTCCTGCCCGACAACATTGGGATCAAGAATGCGGGAGGTGGAGTCAAGCGGATCAACCGCGGGATAAATGCCAAGCTCTGCAATCTGGCGGGACAAAACAACCGTTCCGTCAAGGTGGGCAAAGGTGGTGGCCGGGGCCGGGTCGGTCAAGTCGTCGGCAGGTACGTAAACACACTGGACCGCCGTGATCGATCCCTTGGTGGTCGAGGTGATGCGCTCCTGGAGAGCACCGAGGTCGGTTGCCAAGGTGGGCTGATACCCTACCGCGGAAGGAATACGGCCAAGCAGAGCGGAAACCTCGGAACCGGCCTGGGTAAAGCGGAAGATATTGTCGACGAAGAACAACACGTCCTGTCCCTCTTCGTCACGGAAATATTCAGCCGCGGTCAAGCCAGTCAGGGCAACGCGCGAACGCGCTCCGGGAGGCTCGGTCATCTGCCCGTACACCAGGGCAGCCTTGGGCAATACGCCGGACTCTTTCATTTCATGGTAGAGGTCGTTCCCTTCACGGGTCCGCTCGCCCACGCCGCAGAAGACCGAAATGCCGCCGTGCTGCATGGCGATGTTGTTGACCATCTCCATCATGATAACGGTTTTGCCGCAACCGGCGCCGCCGAAGAGACCCATCTTGCCGCCGCGGGGAAACGGAACCAGCAGGTCGATGACCTTAATGCCGGTCTCGAGAACGTTGACTTCGGTGTCCTGCTCGGTAAATGCCGGAGCCGCGCGATGGATCGCCATGTTTTTCTCGGAAACGATCGGTCCCAGTCCGTCGACCGGGCGGCCGACCACATTCATGATCCGGCCAAGGGCGGGTGAGCCGACAGGAATGGTAATCGGACCGCCGCTGTCCCTGACCGCCATGCCGCGCACCAGGCCGTCGGTCTGGTCCATGGCGACCGTGCGGACAACATTGTCGCCCAGGTGCTGTGCCACTTCGCACACCAGATTATCCGGCTCATCGCTAATGGCCGAGTTGAAAAGAAAAAGTGCGTTCATGATATCCGGCAGGCAGCCCGGTTCGAACTCAACGTCGACAACAGGTCCGATGACCTGGATAACTTTTCCTATGTTTGATTCACCCATCGTGGTAAGGCCTCCTTTAACCGTGTGAATAGCCTGTAAAATCGTAATTATCCTTTGAGCGCCTCGGCGCCGCCAACAATATCCATCAGCTCGCTGGTGACCGCCGCCTGGCGCGCCTTATTGTACAGACGAGTCAATTGCGTAATCATATCCTTGCAGGCGTTAGTGGCGTTATCCATGGCCGTCATCCGCGCCGCATGCTCGCTCGCGCCGACTTCCAACATGGCGTGATAGATCTGCACATTCAAGAAGAGCGGCAGCAAAACTTCCATGATTTCGCCAGGATCGGGCTCATAAGTATACGAGCCGGACATCGCCGCCGCAGCAGGTGCACCCTCGCCCTCGCCGGTCATGGGTTTGATCGGCAGCAGCTCCTCACGTTCCGGTCTTTGAACCGCAACGGAGTAAAAGCGGCCGTAGACGATATCGACCTGATCGCTTTCGCCGTCGAGAAAAGCCGCAGTGATGTTCTGCGAAATCTCACGGGCGTTGAACATCTGGAAGCTACCCATGATGTCGTTGAACTGGGTGCGCAATTTACCGCTTTTCTTAAAAGCCTGCGTCCCTTTCTTGCCAACGGTAACAAAACTGACGGTCTTGCCCTCGGCCTCGTACTGCTTGCGCAGGCGTTCGGCCGTCTTGATGATGTTGGCGTTAAAGCTGCCACACAATCCGCGATCGGAGGTGACCACGACAATCTCCACCTTCTTGACCTCGCGGACCTCCATCAAGGGCAGGTCGTTGCCCTCCATGCCGCCGGAGAGATCGCGCATCGCTTCGGCGAACTTAACGGCATAGGGGCGAAACCGTTCCATCTTTTCCTGGGCGCCACGCAGCTTTGCCGAAGCCACCATGTTCATGGCCTTGGTGATCTGCGCGGTTTTTTTGACACCCTTGATCTTTTCTTTAACGTCTTTTAGTCCAGGCATGAGAGTCTACCCCTGCACTCAGTTCAGGCCCTTTGTCGCCTTAAAAGTATCGCCAAAGGTTGCCAGTGTCTTTTTCATTTTCTCTTCAAGTTCGGGGGAAATGGCCTGCTTATCCCGCAACTCGTTGAAAATGGCCGGCTCGTTGGTTTCGATGTAGCTGTAGAGCTCCTTTTCGTAATCCGCAAGGACATTGACCGGGAACTTATCCAGAAAGCCCTTGGTGCCGGCGAAAATGATGGTGACCTGCTTCTCCATAGGCAGCGGTTGGTACTGCGGCTGTTTAAGAATCTCCACCAGCCGCTCGCCACGGGTCAGCTGCGCCTGAGTTGCGGCATCGAGATCCGAACCGAAGCTAGCAAAGGCTGCCAGTTCGCGGTACTGGGCCAAGTCGAGCCGCAGGGTACCGGCGACCTGTTTCATGGCCTTGACCTGGGCGGCGCCACCAACGCGGGAGACGGAAAGACCGACGTTGATCGCCGGGCGGATGCCGGCGAAGAACAGGCTCGGCTCCAGATAGACCTGGCCGTCGGTGATCGAAATAACGTTGGTCGGGATAAAGGCGGAAACGTCGCCCGCCTGAGTCTCGATGATCGGCAAAGCGGTCAGTGAGCCGGCGCCCAACTGGTCGTTCAGCTTGGAAGCGCGCTCCAACAGACGGGAGTGGTTGAAGAAAATGTCGCCGGGATACGCCTCGCGTCCAGGAGGACGGCGCAGCAGCAGGGACAGCTCGCGATAGGAAACGGCCTGCTTGGAGAGATCGTCATAGATGATCAGGGCGTGTTGGCCGTTGTCGCGGAAATACTCGCCCATGGCGCAACCGGCGAATGCGGAAACATACTGCATCGGCGCGGGATCGGAGGCGCAGGCGGCGACGACCGTGGTGTAATCCATGGCTCCATGCTTGCGCAGCGCCTCGACAACCAGGGCAACGGTGGATTTCTTTTGGCCGATGGCCACGTAGATGCAATGAACGTCCGTGTTTTTCTGAGCGATGATGGCATCGACGCACAGGGCGGTCTTGCCGATCTGGCGGTCGCCGATGACCAACTCACGCTGGCCACGGCCGACCGGGGTCATGGCATCCACTGCCTTGGCACCGGTGTAGCACGGCTCATGCACGCTTTTACGGGCAATGACGCCAGGAGCCAACACTTCGATCTTCCGGGACTCCTTGGCATTGATCGGACCCTTACCGTCGATGGGCTGGCCAATACCGTCGACAACCCGACCTTCCATTTCCGGGCCGACCGGCACCATGGCGATCTTGCCGGTTCGCTTGACGATGTCGCCTTCCTTGATATCGCGAACATCGCCCAAGATGGCGCAACCAACGTTGTCTTCCTCAAGGTTCAGAGCCAGTCCGAAAATGTTGCCGGGAAACTCAAGCAGCTCCATGGCCTGGCAATTCTCGACGCCATAGACGCGGGCAATACCGTCGCCCACCGACAGAACGGTACCGGTTTCTTTCAGGTCGATATCCGCTTTATAGCCAGAGATTTGATCCTTGATAATCTGGCTGATTTCTTCTGCTTTGATCTGCATTGATTATTCTCTCCCCTTGATAGATTCCTTTAATCCATTAAGTTGCGTCTTAATACTTCCGTCCAGCACCAAGTCACCAACCTTGGCAATAATTCCGCCGATAATGGACGGATCAACCTGGGTTTCAAGTATCACCCTGTTTCCTGTCAATTTTTCGAGTGTAGCCTGAATCTTGGTCATCAAATCGCCATTGAGTTCAATCGCGGAAACAATGGTGCCATGGCTGATATTCTGGTCCTTGTCCACCATGGCCTGCATTGCCTCGGCAATGTCAGGGATGATATCCGCCCGCTTCTTGGCGATGAGCAACTTAAGAAAGTTGGCCATGATGGTGTCCGCCTGGACAGACTCGGCGATTTTAGCCATCACTTTCTCGCGGACATCCACCGGATAGAGCGGGTTGGTCACGGCATCGCAGACCCCAGCCGCTTCGTCGGCATACAGCCCGGCGATCGCCTTGAGCTGTTCGCTGTACTCTTCCGTTCTCCCCTGCTCTTTCCCCAGGGAAAAGAGCGCCTTTGCATAGCGACGTGCTAGTATTGTCTGTCTCACTGTACCGCACCCACTCGTTCAAGATACTGTTCGGTGATCGCCACCTGATCCGCCGAGGTCAGGTTCTTTACGATCAACTCCTCCGCCATGGCCGCAGCCTGCTCCGCAATCTCCTCCCGGAGCTGCCGTTTGGCGTCTTCCAATTCAGTCTGGACCGCGGCTTCAGCCTGGCGCTTGATATCGCTCGCAGCCTTTTCGGCATCGGCCAGAATGCGTTCTTTTTCGACCTGAGCCTGGGCGATGGCCCGCTCGACAATCAGCTCCATCTCTTTTTCCATGCCGGCCAGCTTCGCCTCGAATTCCCTGTAGGACCTCTCGGCTTCGTCGCGGCGGATGGTGAGATCGTCCAGGTCCTCACGGATTCGCTGTTGCCGTCCACTCAAACCAGACAGGATCGGTTTGGCTCCGAACTTCACCAAAATGATAACAAGCGCCACGAAGTTGATTGTTCGCCAGAACAGGTCTTGCAGTTTTTCCGACGACAGCGGATTGCTGCTATGGGCGTCGCCATGCGCGTCGGCCTTAGTTCCGTGATCCGTGGCCACGACCTGATGAGCAGCCGCTCCGACCGCGGGCGGTTCCGCCGCCCCTGCTTCCTGATGCGCGCCGGCCGCCGGAGCATTGGTCGCCACGGCAACTGCCGGCGGCAAGGCACCGATCAGCAGCGCCAGCAGCACCGGCAGCAATGTTGTTTTCCAAGCTTTCATGCGTCCAGACTCCTTCCAAGTATCTTTCCTGCCATTGCCTGGGCAAAGCCCGCGGCATTTCCCTGAAGCTCCTTTCTGGCCGTCTCGATTTGCGTTCTGAGGTCGGTCAGTTGCTTTTCCTTGACACTGTCGGATTCCTTGCGAATGGCAGCCAGTTTCTCGGCACCCGCTGCCTGGGCCTGCGCCCGGGCGCCGTCAAGCGCTCTTTTCGCCTTCGTGCTTGCTTCCCGCATTTTGTTGTCGAGTTCGGCCTGCCGCTGTCGGGCATTTTCCTCGAATTGCGCCACGTCGCCGTTGAGCGCTTCGATTTTTTGCGCCCGTTTCTCCAGAATTCCCAGCACCGGCTTATAGAGAATCGCATTGAGAACGAACATCAGCACGATCATATTGATGATGTGTATCAACAGCGTGACATCAACCGAAATCATACTAACTACCTCTTATTGCTGAAAATATGGTAATTGCCCGCCATTACAAGTGAATGGCGGTTCATCTTCCGCTCCGGATAACTACTGAAAAATGGTTCGGCTGTCAAATCTTTTTAAGTAAAATTTATGGGATTTTTCAGTTATGCTTGTTGCTCGCCAATGCCTCTGGTTTCAGGCTGCCAGCCAGCAGGTGGACCGGACATCGGCCAGCGCATTCGGCCACGGTTTTCCCCGCTCGCGGGGAGCGCGCTAGCCTACTGTATTCCCGGTGCAATGCCAATACATATTTGCTCCCCGACCATCCGAAGCCAGGCGATCAAGCCGGGCACCCTCCGTCCTTGCGCAGCCACTCCACCAGTCGCTCAAGTCCCTCTTCGGTACTGACCAGAGGCCGGTAGCCGAGCAGGGTCTCCGCCTTCTTGTGGCTGAACCAATGCGATTTGGCCAGTTGGCAGGCCAGAAACCGGGTCATCCGCGGTTCGTTGGCAGCGCCAAGCGCGCCATAGATCCCCTCGAGGATCGCCCCGGCCCCGTAGGCAACCGCCAGCGGCACCTTGCGAGTCACAGGCGGGATGTCGAGCCGGGCAAAAAGTCCGTTGATCCATTGCCAGAGCTCAACCGGCGTTTCCTGGCCGATGAAGAAGGCCTGGCCGGCACCGCTGCCGCTGGCGCACAGATTTTCAGCCGCCAGCAAATGGGCATGGACCACGTTGTCGATGAAGGCGATATCCACCCGGTTGTCGCCGGTACCGACGATTTTGAGCGCTCCGGCCCTGCCCCGTTCCAACAGCCGCGGGATGAGATGACCATCCCCCGGTCCCCAAACCAGATGCGGTCGTAAGGCAATGGTTCTCAATTCCCGACAGTTGGCCGCCAGCACCTCCCGTTCCGCCAAAATCTTCGATGCCGCATAGGCGCACAGCGGCCGAGCGGCGTAGGGTGTCGACTCGTCCGCGCCGGCGAGATTGTTTCGATCGAAGACCACCGAGGGCGTCGAGGTGTAGACCAGACGGGGCACTTCCCGGGCCTGGCAAGCGGCGATGACATTGGCCGTGCCTGCGGAGTTGATGGCGAAATACTCTTCCCTCGGCCCCCAGATGCCGGCTTTGGCGGCCACATGAAAAACCGTGCCGCAGCCGTGCAGCGCATCGATCAAGATGTCCCGATGCCGGATGTCGCCCCGGACGCAGCGCACGCCCAAGGCGGCCAACTCCGGATAGGAGTTGCGGCCGATCACGGTCACCTCGATTCCTCGTCCGACCAGGGCCCGCACCAGGGCCTGGCCGATGAAGCCACCGCCGCCGGTCACCGCCACCTTCCCCATCGCCGGCATCGCTGTTTTCCGCGCCTCGTTCACTTCGTTACCGGCCGCCATGGCCCTCTCCTGTTGTTGTCGTCCGGACCGGACAACCCGAGGTCATCAGCCGCAAGGCAGTTGTACCCGTTTTGCCGCCCAGACCGCCAGTTGCTCCCGGAATATCTTGGCGTTATGGCGGATGTCCACCGGAAAGGAGCGATGTACCAGAAAATGCTCGATCCGTTCGGTCAAGGGATTGGCCCTGGCCAAGTCCCGCAGTTCCGCAAACAGCCGTTGCTGGTCGCTGATTGGGCCTTCCGGCTCCACCACGATCACCGGCGTCTTGCACTCGGCCCGCTTGCCCAGGCCGATCAGGGCCGAGCGCCTGATCCGCGGGTGCTCGTTGAAGATCGCCTCGCATTGGATGGTGTAGAGCATCCCCCTGGCAGTGGGCACCCGATGGGCTTTGCGGCCGCAAAACCACAGCCGGCCGTCGGCGTCGAGGTAGCCCATGTCGCCCATCCGGTGCCAGAAGCCCTGGTGGTCGGGAATCTTGGCCAGCCTGGTCTCCTGCTCGTTGTCGGCGTAGAAGCGGGTGGCCACCGGTCCGCGTACCGCAATCTCACCGATAATGCCTGTTTCGACCTCTCGGACATCCTGCCAGGAGCCTATCGCGCCCTCCACCGGCTCGATGATCCGGATCTCCATCTCGGGCAGAGCATAGCCGACGCAGGCGCCGTGGCCGGTGCGGGTCAGGGGCCAGGTGGCCGCAACGATTTCCCGGCCCTCGATGGAGGCCACCGGCAAACTTTCGGTGGCGCCGTAGGGGGTGAAAATTCGGGCGGTTTCGGGCAAAATCCGCTGGACTCGGTCCACCAATTCACCCGAGACCGGTGCACCGGCCATCAAGACCGTACGCACCGGCAGCACGATTTTTCTTGCCAGGCAATAGCGGCTGACCACGTTCCAGATCGCCGGCGAACCGAAGGAGTAGGTGACGCGGTGCGCCAACAGGGTGCGGATGAATTTTCCGGGATCGACTTGAGCCGGCCGGGTCGGGTCCATGTCCGGGATAACCGCCTTGGCCCCGAGTGCGGCGGCAAACAGGCCGAACAAAGGAAAGCCGGGTTGATCGACATCTCCCGGCCCAATGCCGTAATAGTCGCGGATCATGCGCAGCTGGGCATGGAAAATACCGTGGGTGTAGGCCACCCCCTTGGGCGGGCCGGTTGAGCCGGTGGTGAAGATGATGGCTGCCGGATCGTCTTCACCGGCCTGGTACCGGAACAGACTCCCGGCCTCGGCCGCCTGCGGCCCCATGCCTTTGCCGGGCAGCCACCAGGCTCGGCCGATGACGATCCGTTTGCGCACCGTGGCAAAGGGCTGGCGAAAAATCCGACTGAAAACGATGGCATGGGGAATGCCGACCAGGATATCCGGCCGAACCGAGCCGATGCAGCGCAGCAGGTTTTTATAGCCCATGCCCGGATCGATGAGAATGACCACCGCCCCCAGCTGAAACAGGGCAAAGGTCAGGCAGATGAAGGCCATCGACGGCCGCACCATCAGCATGACCCGGTCGCCCCTCTGGATGCCCTCGGCATGCAGGGCGGCGGCGAATCCGTCGCAGTTGTCTCGGAGTTGGGCGAAGCTCCATTCCCGCCATTGTCCGTCTTCCAAGGCAACCAGGCCGACCTGATCGGGCTGCGCCGCTGCGGTGTGCTGGAGGGCGGTGGCGATGTTGCAATCAACGGAGGCGCACTCGGTCATCGGTCGCTCCCGAGGCGGCTGAGGAAAGAGGCGAGCAGCGGCGTGATCCCGGAGAGCGCGTCTTCAAGCAGATAGTGGCCGGCATCCGGGAAATAATGGGCCTGCGCATGGGGAAAACGCCGGCGCCACTCCTTGTAGAAATGATCGTTGAAGCAGAAATCGAGGCCGCCCCAGCAAAGCAGCATGGGCCGGTCGCGCAGCCGGTCGAGCCCCGCCTCCACCTCGGCCAGCGCGGACCAGGAAGGATGGTCGGACCGCATGGGGATATCCTGGACAAAGCGGAACAGGGCGATCCGGTGCCGCCAGCTGTCGTAAGGAGCGAGGAAGGACCGGGCGATCTCCGGCCGCATCGATCGGTTGACCGCCATGACCGTGGCGGCGCGGGCAAAACCGTTCAGGCCGCGCACCAGAAACGGCCCCAACAGCGGCCACCGGCAGACGGCGATGCGCAACGGCAGGCGGCGGGACCGGAAGGCGGCGGTGTTGAACACCACCAAGCCGGCCACCCGCTCGGGATGGCGGCCGGCCCAGCCCATGCCGATGGCACCGCCCCAATCGTGCACCGCCAGCACGCAGCGGGCTATGCCGAGATGGTCGAGCAGCCGCTCCAGGTTGTCGATATGGGTAGCCAGACGATAGGAATAGGTTTGCGGCTTGTCGGAAAAACCGCATCCCATGTGGTCGGGAACGATGCAGCGGTACTGTTCGCGCAGATCGAGAACCAGGTTGCGGTACAGGTAGGACCAGGAGGGGTTGCCGTGCACCATGACCACCGGCAGGCCGTCGCCCTCGTCGAGGTAGGCCATGCAATGGCCGTCGACTGTGAAAAAACGCGGCGTAAAGGGATATTCCGCCAGGTGGTCCGTGTGCGCCATCACCAGTCGATCCCCAGCATGAGGGCATTGATGCCCGACCCGATTCCCAGAATCGCGGCCCGCTGCCCCGGCACCAGGGCCCCCTGTTCGATTCCCAGGGCCATGGTGATCGGCGCCGAAACCGAACCGACGTTACCCAGGGTCGGCAAGGTTTCGAAGTTTTTGGCCGGGTCGAGCCGCAGGGTCTCAAACAGCATCTGGGCATGGGCCTTGCCCACCTGGTGGCAGAAAAACCGGTCGATGGCATTGAGTTCCCAGCCCAGGTTTTCCCGGAAGGCCGTCCAGCAAGCCGCAGCGGTTTCGATCCCCTTTCCCAGGAGTTGTTCGGAATCGGTGGACATCAGCGTTCCCTGCTCCGCGTTCTGGCCGCCCTGGCAGAGATCGTTATGGGCGGTGTTGGCCCGGCAGGCGCCGCCGCGCAGATAGTGGCCGGTATCGAGATAGTCGCTGCGGGTCATCACCAGGGCCACGGCGCCGGAGCCGATGGTCAGCGAGGCGAAGAGCGGCTTGATGGTCTTGCGGGTGAGGGTGGTGTCGGCGAGCAGATGCTGGAGAGTGGAGGCGATCAGGTCTTCCGCGGTTTCGCCCGCCACCAGCAATCCGGCTCGGACTTGGCCCAGCTCCAGCATGTTGGCCAGCATGACCATGCCGTCGAGGAAACCGAGACAGGCGTTGGAGATGTCGAACAGCAGGCAGGACGGCGGCAGCTTCAGGGTGCGATGAACAAAGGCGGCGGTGGCCGGCTCCATCATGTCGCGGCTCACCGAAGTGAACAACAAGCATTCCAAGGCGCGCGGGTCGATGCCGGAGTGGGCGATGGCAGCCGCACCCGCTGCAGCCGCACCGTCGCTCGGCCGGGTTCCCGGCGGCCACAATCGTCTGGAACCGATGCCAGTCATCAATTCCAGGCGTCCGGCCGGCAGCTTCAACCGCTCGTACAAAGGCCCGAGCCGCTCCTCGATGGCCGCCGAAGACAATTCCACCGGCGGCAGGGCGTGGCCGAACGCATGCAGACAGACTCGATCAAAACGCAGATTCATGCGCCGGCTCCGGATACAATTGCGCCGGATCGTGGCCAACCGAGGTGCGGCCGAAAGCCATCGCGGACAAAAGCCGCACGGCTAAGCGCCCTCCCTTGTCTTCGGTGCGGTGCGCGAGACGGTTTGATCATCGCTCCCGCCCTCATTCGGCATTCCCGAACCTGCCGGCCCAGGCGATTAGCAGAGCAGCCAGGGCCAGATCGTCCATCACGCCGAGCACCGGCACCCATTCGGGAATGAAGTCGTAGGGCGACAGAATGTACAGCAGGCCAAGAGCCAGGCCGATTTTCACATGCAGCGGGGTGGCCGGCGACAGGAAAACATCCTTGGTGTGCAGGATCATCTGCCACAGGCGGGCGAGCGTCGGCCAGGAATGCATGCGCCCCCTTCACCCCACAGCCTTAGCCACGATGGCGGCGTCGAAATAATTCAGGCCCATGCCGGCGTCCACCACCAGGCATTGACCGGTGATCCCCGAGGAGCGCGGCGACAGGAGGAAGGCGGCCGCATTGGCGGCTTCCTCGGTCTGCACCGCCCTTTTTCGCAAGGTGGCCTGCTCGGCAAAAAGATAGCTGTCGATATAGTTGGGGATGCCCGCCGAGGCCGAGGTTTTGAGCAGGCCGGGACAGACGGCATTGAAGCGGATCTCGGAAAAGGCGGCAAAGCTTTTGGCCAAAAAGCAGAGCGACGATTCCAGTGCTGCCTTGACCGGGGCCATGTAGCCGTAATTTTCGGCGGCCATTCGAGTGGTGGAGATCGAGATGGTCACCAGCGAGGCCTGACGTGCCAATAATCCCTTGAAATGGTTGGCGATTGCGACGAAGGAGAAGCAGGAGATATCCATGGCCTGGAGAAAATCCCGCTTCAGGGTGGCGTGAAAAGGTTGCATCCCTTCCGAGTAATTGGCAAAGGCGATGGAGTGGACAATGCCGTCGAGCGGAGCTCCGATACGGGCGGCGATTTCGTCCCTCACCCGGACGATGTTGTCCTCGTTTTCGACATCGCAGCAGAAGACCGGGCTGTCGGGAAACAGCTTGGCAGCCGTGTCCGCCCGCTGCTCGCTGCGGACCACATGGACCACCTTGGCCCCGGCCCCGGCCAGCACCCGACCGATGGCGCAGGCCACCGACTTTTTGTTGGCCAGCCCGAACACCACGATCGTCTTGCCGGCAAGCTGGAGAAAATCCATTCAGCCCCCCTTTTGGGCACAGGCAAATTCCACCTGGACCGCTATTTTTCCACCCACCCGGACCGAGCCTTTCATCAGCCAGGCCGGCCCCAGACGTTCGATCAGGGTGGCGACAATTTCCAGGGTGTCGCCTGGCCGCACCTCCCGCTTGAATTTAGCACCCATGATCCGAGTCAGCACCGGCATCCCGCCCCCTGACATCGCCTCCTTGCCGCCCATCAATTCCCCGATCAGCAGGGCACCGGCCTGGAAGACCGCCTCGCAGAGGAGCACGCCGGGCATCAACGGATAGCCGGGATAATGGCCTTCAAAGAGCGGTAGATCGGGACGGATGGTGGTTTCCGCCCGAATGGTCCCGTCGCCGATTTCAAGCACCCGATCCAGCCAAAGAAAGGGCGGCCGATGCGGGATGCGGTCCAGGATGAAGGCATCGGCCGCCGGCTCCATCACAGGCCTCCGGTCACTTCGAGCACCGCGCCGTTGATGTAGGCGGCCCGGTCGCCGGCCAAAAAGAGCACTGCCTCCGCCACCTCGGCAGGGGTACCGAACCGGTTGGCCGGGACCATCTTCTTGTACTCCTTCACATGGGCCTCGGACAGATCGTCGAGCAGCTCGGTGGCGATGAAACCGGGCGAGACGCTATTGACCGTGATCTTGCGCTTGGCCACCTCCTTGGATAGCGATTTCATCAATCCGATCTGGCCGGCCTTGGAGGCCGCGTAATTGGCCTGCCCGGCAAATCCGAGCCGCCCCATGGGCGAGGTGATGAAAACGATCCGGCCATATTTCTGCTTCAGCATCAGCGGCAACGCGAGTTTGGCCATGTTGAAGCCGCCGGTGAGGTTGACGTCGAGCACCCGTCGCCACTGCTCCTCGCCCATCATGGCCAGGACTGCGTCGCGGCGGATGCCGGCGTTGTTCACCAGGATATCGAGAGTATCCCACTCCGCTTCCAAGCCGGCGCAAAAGTCGGCCACGGCCGCGTAGTCGGCGACATCGAGCCGGATGAGCCGCAATTGCTCGCCATAGCGATCGTTGTCGCCAGCCATGGCCTCGGCCGCTTCGCGGTTGCCGCCATAGATGCCGGCCACCGTCGCCCCTCGAGCCAGCAGGGCCTCGGTAATCGCTCGGCCGATGCCGCGAGTGGCACCGGTGACAATTGCTTTTTTCCCTTCAAATTCGAGCATGGATTCATTCAAAAAATTAAATCGGTTATATGTCACCCCGAAACAACACCTTGCCCATCGTCAATTCTTGCTCCGAGGCATACACAAGGGGAACGCAAAGCTCGTCCGATCGTTAAGCCAGCCTTCCTTCAAATGCAACGCTTTTTTCTCCACAAACAACCAGGAAAGCACGGCAAGGGTCAGCGTAACGGTGCTTGAATACAGCATCATCGCTGGTGCAGAAACACCGGGAATCAATGCGGCGATAGACTGTTGCACCGGAAAGGCATACACATAGATCCCATAGGAAAAATCACCCAACTCATTATATTTTCTAATGGTTCCCGAAGGAATGTATGCAAGGTACAAAATGCAGTAGCCGAGGACCAAGGCATAGCTGACAAAAAATAGGTGCTTATTGAATAATGCTCCAACCAGCAGCAGCAGAAAAAACAGGAAAAAAAGAGCGTGGGATAAAGCGATCTTGTCGCGCAGGATGTAAAATGATGCACCTGAAAAAAACATGTAAAAAAATTTCAAAAAGTATCCACCTGTATTGACCACCTTGAAATGGACCAAGAGCAACAGAATTCCGGAGACCGCCGCGCTCAGCACCAAAACAATCTTGAAGACCTTGACCTTGTTGGCCGGAATCAACCGCGCGATCGACCAAACGCACGCCAGGATTATGTACATTTTTACTTCGTACGGCATGGTCCATAACGATCCGTTGACCGCATCCTTGAATGGATTGTTTTCGAAAACTCCGGGAAGAAGATGATTGACACCGGCTATCAAGGTCGAACTTTTGAGCAAATACTTGTAAATTTTCGCATCGGCCAGATAGGCTGTCGCGGGCTGGGTGGTGAAAAACAATCCCACGCCGAAAACGGACAACAGAACCACGACAATGAGCGCAGGGTAGATCCGCAATATTCTCGCCCACGCGAATTGTTTCACGTTTTGTCTCGTCAAAAGGCTGGCGGTAACGAGGAAGCCACTGGTGAAGAAAAAGATATCGACCGCAACCCCGCCGAGGGACATCCCCACTAAATTGCCCAGCGGTTCCACAGCTTTCGAACCGAGTGCCAGTGGAAAACTGTGGCTCACCAAGACGGCAAGTGCCGCCGCAATTCTGATCAGATTGAAATTGTTGTCCCGGCCCCGGGTGTAGTCGGCAAGCCTCATACACATTCTTCCCCTTTACCCCCGCAAATATCCGTCCACGTCGTTGGCCACGATCACCCCGTAATTGATCGCCCCCAGCCAACCGCTCATGATGATTCCCACCGAGCCGACATGGAACAACCCGCCGATTTCCTTGTGCAGGGAGCGGGAAATATCGAGCCCTTCGAACTTAGTGCCGAACGAGGTGCCCTTGGTATGGAGAGTGTAGCGGTGAAAGGTGCGCGGCGTGGCCGATTCCACGGTGTCCACCTTGGTTCGGATGCCGGGGAGATATCGTTCCAGGTCGGCGAAGCAACGGGCGACCATCGCCTCCTTCGCCTCCCGATAGGCCGCCTGGTCGAGGCTGGCCCAGTCGTCGTAGTCGGCGTTCATCGAGGCGACAATGGTATGGTCCGGCGGGTTCTGGGGCCGGGTTTTCGGATAATAGAGGGAAAAGGTGCGGCTGCCGGTATCCATCCGCCGCATCTCCTCCGAGGAGAATTCCGCCGCCGTGGAGGTGAACAGCAGATCGCCGATATCGGGAATCGATTCCCCCTGGCGAATACCGAAATAGACCTGGCAGCTCGAATTGTTGACCCGTACCTGGCCGAACCGGCCGAGGAAATCGGCGGCGAACCGGTCCCGGCCCACGAGTCGGTCGATAGTGTTGGTGACCCCGGCATTGGAAACGACGGCCCGGGTCTTGATTTCCCGCCCCTGGACCGCCACTCCGGTGGTTCTGCCCTGTTCGACCAGGATACGGTCCACCTTAGCCCCAGTGCAGATATCGACACCCTTGGCCCGCAGTTCGTCGGCCATCAGGCCGATCAGCTTGTCGGTGCCGCCCTCGAAGGTATAGACCCCCCGGTTCATGAAATTGGAGAAGACGATGCCGTAGGTGATGGCCGGTTCGTCCAGGGTGGAACCGTTGGCATAGGTGATCGGTTCCATCAAAAGCCGGTGGACGTCGCTGCGGCCGGGAAAAAAACGGGCGAATAGCTCTCTGGTGGTCAGGCGCCGGTCGTCGTAGAAATTCATTCCATCGACAGCGGCGAAAAATTCGGCGACCACCTCCGGGCGGATTCCGAAGCGCTCCTGCAAAATCCGGATGAAATCCTCCTTGCTGAAGGTGGTGCGCAGGGAGAATTGGGGATTGTCGAAAACGATGTGCTTCAGTTGGACGATGGAGTCGCGGATGGCCTTGCCCCAGTATTTCTTGCAGGTCTTGACCATGCCGTAGGGAAAGCCGTGCAGAGAGACGTCGAAGATGTGGCCGCCCCGCTTGAACCAGGTGGCAAGTCCCCCGAGCTGGATGTGGTGTTCCAGCAGCAGGACCGAATGCCCGGCCGCGGCCAGCCGGTTGGCGCAGGTGAGGCCGCCGAGGCCCGAGCCGACCACAATGGCGTCATAGTGAGACCGCACCTGATCCAATGGTGTGTACTGCATTGCGCTCCGTTGGGTGGATAGACGTGAAACCCGCGTTTTCAGGCCCGCCGCGCAAGACGGCCGGCATAGCCCCCGGGGCTATCGGAGAACGTGTTGGTTGACGATGGTGATTCCGCTCAGCATCGCCCCGACGATGCCGAGGTATCCCTGGTCGGTCCCGGCGATGAACAGGTTGCCCCAAGGGGTCACGCCGTCCCGGACCTTGATGCCGCTGCCATAAACCGCACCCTGGGCCTTGCGGGTGAACCGCTCGATGGTCACCGGGGTAAAACTGTCCTGATATACAATGGATGAGTGATAATTCCCAATGATTTCCTCGCTGGCGGCGATGGCTGCCCGGCTCCACCGCTCCTTGGCCGGACCGTAGGCCGCGGCGGCAAGGTTCTTCCACAACGGATAGCTGGCCGCGTTGGTCACCCGGATCTGGGTCGATTCCTCCGGTACCAGACCTGAGAAATTGTCGGGAAAGCAGATTACCCCCCAGGAGGGGTCGAGGAAGTCGTCGGGACGTCGGTAGGCAAGCCGGGGTCCGCGGTGATAGAAGATGATGGTCCGGGCCGGGCCGAGCGAGGCCATGCTCGCACGGGGAACGAACGAGATGGTTTCCATGAAACTCATCCGGCCGGCATATTGGACGCGGTCGCCTTCCCAGGCGGCAAGTCGCATGGTTTCCGGCATGCCGGCCGTGGACAGGACCGTCTCGGCGGTCAGCTGTTCGCCGTTCTCCAGGCGCACGCCCACCACCCGGTCGCCGTCGGTTTCGACCGCCGCCACCGGGCTGCGGTAGCGGAGTTCGCCGCCGAACTCGCGGAACTGCCGCACCAGGAGATCGAGGAAGTCGCGCATGGTGCCGCCGGGCCGGAAAAACCCCTCCTCGAACACGGCCCGGAACATGATCACAAACTGGCCGAGATCCATGTCGTGCTCCTCGGCATTGCCGTAAATCATCAGCGGCAAGAGGAGCATGTCGATCAGGAGCGGATGGCGCAGGTGTTCGGCGAGAAAGCCGCGGGTCGAGCGCCAGGGAACGGCGGCAAAGGGGTCGTAGGCCGCGATCGTCTGCCTGAGCAGCCGAAACCGGTCGATCGCCTCGGGAAACTCGCGCGCGATCGCCTCCTCCAGCACCGCGATGTCGTTGGTAAAATACAGCGAACGCCCGCCAAAGCGGATTTCCGAGCCGATCTGCTCGTGGACTTCGAGGTGTTTGCGGGAAAGACGCAGCTGGCGGAACAGCCGGTTGAGCGGGGCCTGTTTGGCGCCGGGGGGAGCGAAGTTGGTCATGGCGTGCAACCCGGTTTCCAGGAGACGCCCTTGGCGAAGATAGTAGGAGTTGAGGCCGCCGGGGAGATTGTGTTGCTCGAGGATCAGCGTCTTGAGACCGAAACGGGCGGCCCTGATACCGGCCGCGATTCCCGACAAGCCGCCTCCGATGATGAGAAGCTGATACGCAGCCATGGAGCGGGCATAAACGATGGGGAACGGGATTTCGTCAAGGCCCTGCGGCCCCGGCGAGACAAGTCAGACGTTTTGCAGTTTGGGTTCCAGGTAATCGATGCAACTGGCCAGGGTGGCGAGTTGCGGATATTCGTCTTCCGGGATTTGCAGTTTGTAGCGCTTGCGCAACTCCATGACGATATCGAGAAAATCCATGGAGTCGAGGTCCAGCTGGTCCCGCAGGGGAGCACCGGCATCAAGGCTGGCGAAATCGGCTTCTTCGTCAATATCGGCTATGATTTCAAGGAGAACGTCCTTGATCTCGTCACGGCTCATGCTTCGGTTCCTTTATGTGAAATAACAAATACGCAGACGTGCCCAGGCGCAAATGGGTAGGAATACCACAGCTTTCCTCAGTTTGCCACAAATCTCTCGACTATCACCACTGAATTTATCCCCACCATGCCAAACGAATTGTTGAGGATGGCGTCCACCCGGTCGAGTTGTTTGGGGGTATTGGCCACCAGGCCGGGCAGATCGCATTCCGGGTCGAGATGGTCCAGGTTGATGGTGGGATGCACCTGGCGATCGGCAAAAGCGGGCAGATTGCCGGCCAGTTCGAGCACTCCCGCAGCCCCCATGGCATGACCGATGCTCGACTTGGTGTTATTCACCCAGGTGTTGGCGCAGCCGGCAAAGGTTTCGCGCAGGGCGTTGCACTCCTCGATATCGCCCTGGCGGGTGCCGGTGGCATGGGTATTGACAATGGTGATCTCCTCCGGCCGCAGGCCCGCGCGGGCCAGGGCTGCTTCCATGCATTGCCGCTGCCGGGGACCATAGGGCAGGACGAAATCCCGCGCATCCGAATTCATGGCATAGCCGGTCAACTCACCGTAGATGGCGGCCCCGCGAACCAGGGCCCGGTCCAGGCGTTCCAAGGCGAAGACGCAGCCGCCTTCGGAAATGACGATGCCGTTGCGATCACGGTCAAAGGGCCGGCTCGCCTTGGTCGGATCCTGGTGTTCGGCCAGGGCACCTTGGGCGCGGAAGGAGGCAAAGATGCCAAACGAACCGACGCACTCGGAAATGCCGCCGCACAGCGCCAGTTCGACCTCGCCCAGGCGGAGCATCTGCATTCCCTGGATCAGGGCGGCGTTGCCGGCGGCGCAGGCGGCGCCGATGGAGTAGTGCGGCCCGGTGATACCGAGATTCATGGTGATCTCGCCGGCCGGATTGTTCAGGACCGTACGGGGATTGTGGTGGTGGGTCCAATAGTCGACATCGTAGCCGTACTGGCCGATGTTGTAGACCTCGTTTTCCGTTTCCACCGTACCGTGCTCGGTCAGCCCGATATAGACGCCGGTGGCGGCGCGGTCATAGGTGGAAAAATCGATTTTCGCATCGGCCAGCGCCTCGTTGGCGCAGTACACGCCGATGCAGCCGGCCCGGGTACCCCGGTTGTTTTCCCGTTTCTTGCGGTAGCGGGTTTCGGCGAATCGGCAGATGCCGGCCGGATGCACGCCCATGTAGCGCAGGTCGATGGTGGAAATACCGCTGACCCCGGCCAGGAGATTGGCCCGGAATTCGGCCAGGTTGGCCGCCCCCGGCGCGGTCAGGCCCACGCCGGTGATCACGATTCGTTGGTGTTCTGGTAGTTGCAGCATGGCGAAATAAGCGGTTCAGACCCGGGCCAGGCCTTTGATGATACTGACCACGCTACCGATGGCCTCGTCGAGCTTGTCGGGCATGGTGCCGCCGGCCTGGGCCATGTCGGGCCGGCCGCCGCCCTTGCCGCCGACGATCGTCGCCACCCGGTTGACCAGGTCCCCGGCCTTGATCCGGCCGGTCAAGTCCTTGCTGACCATGGCCAGCAAGGCAGCCTTGCCCTCGAACTCACCGCCGAGGACGATGATCCCCTGCGGCATCCTGTCGCGGATCTTGTCGCCGATCTCCCGCAGAGTCTTGGGGGAATCGAGCGGCACCCGGCTGGCCACCACCGGCATGGAATCGACCTCGACGCTTGCCGCCAGCAGCTGGTCGAGATCGGACAGGGCCATGGTGGCGTTGAGGGCGGCGATTTGCTTTTCCAGTTCCTTCTGCCGCTTGAGCAAGCTCTGGATCTTGTCGACCGCGCCCTCGAGCGGCCCGGAAATGACCGTACTGATCGCGGAGGCCTGTCGGGCCAGCTCCTGTACCCAATGAACCGCAGCGGACCCGGTGAGGGCTTCGATCCGGCGGACCCCGGCGGCGATGCCGGTTTCCATCACAATCTTAAACAGGCCGATGTCACCGGTCATGCGGGCATGGGTGCCGCCGCACAGCTCCTTGCTGAATGCGCCGATGCTCACCACCCGTACCTCCTCGCCGTATTTTTCGCCGAACAGGGCGGTGGCTCCCTCGGCAATGGCCTGTTCGCGCCCGAGCAGGTTGGTGGCCACCGGCGTATTCTTGCGGATCTCGGCGTTGACCATCTGCTCGATGGTGCAGATTTCCCCATGAGTCAGCGGCGAAAAATGGGTGAAGTCAAACCGCAGGCGATTGTGGTCGACCGCCGATCCGGCCTGTTTGACATGGTCGCCCAGCACCTTTTTCATCGCCGCCTGCAAAAGATGGGTGGCGGTGTGGTTCAGCACGGTGTCGCCCCGCCGTTCGGCCACGGTCAGCTCGACCCGGGTGCCGACCGCCAGGGTTCCCTGAACCAGCCGGCCTTCGTGCAGGATCAGCCCGTCCACCGGGGCAAAGGTCTTTGCCACCACGAACCGACCGGTCGGCCAGGCGATCTCGCCCTGGTCGCCGATCTGCCCGCCCGATTCGGCATAGAAGGGGGTCTGGGCGCAGAACAGGCGCAGCGTCTCCCCGGCCTGGGCTTCGGCCACCAATTGCCCGGCGGCGTTGACCATCCCCTCCACGGTCGAAACGCCCTGGGTGGCGCCGTAACCGATGAATTCGGCCTTTTTACCCTGGCTGCCCAGTTCGATGATGCCGGCCTCAAGATGGTCGACGTCGCTGCCCTTCCAGGATTTGCGCGACTGCTCGCGCTGCTGTTCCATGGCCGTGGCGAATCCGGGCTCGTCGAATCCCACCCCGCGCTCGATGGCCACATCGCGGACGATGTCCACCGGAAAGCCGTAGGTATCGTAGAGCTTGAAGATGAACTCGCCCGGAATGATTGCCCGGTCGCCCTCCGCCTTCTGCAACCGCTGGATTTCCTGGTCCAGCTTATTGAGGCCGTGATCCAGGGTTTCGCCGAAGCGCTCCTCCTCGTTGGTCACCACCTTGGCCAACAGCTCGGTGGTATGGGCGAGATGGGGGTAAGCGTGCTGCATTTCCTCGGTCACCAGGGCGCAGACTCCGGGAAAAAAGGAACTCAGCCCTAGGGCGCGGCCGTAGCGGATGGCTCGGCGCATGATCCGGCGCAGGACATAGCCCCGGCCTTCGTTCGAGGGCAGGACGCCATCGGCCACCAGAAAGGTGGTGGCCCGGGCATGGTCGGCGATGACCCGCATGGAGACGTCGTCGGCCTTGTCGGTGTGGTAGGGCTTACCCGAAAGCTTGGCCACATGGTCGATGATCGGGGTGAACAGGTCGCAGTCGTAGTTGTTGGTCTTGCCCTGCAGCACCGCCGCCACCCGCTCCAGCCCCATGCCGGTGTCGATGGAAGGCTTGGGCAGCGGCGTCATGGTGCCGCTCTCGTCCCGGTAGAACTGCATGAACACCAGGTTCCACAGCTCAAGGAAGCGGTCGCAATCGCAGCCCAGGGCACATTCCGGACGGCCGCAGCCCACTTGCGCGCCCTGATCGATATGAATCTCGGAGCAGGGGCCGCAGGGGCCGGTGTCGCCCATGGCCCAAAAATTGTCCTTCTCGCCCATGCGGACGATGCGGCCCTTGGGCAGGGTGTCGATCCGCTCCCACAGGGCATAGGCCTCGTCGTCGTCGTTATAGACCGTGACCCACAGGTGTTGGGGATCGATCTTCAATTTCTCGGTGAGGAACTCCCAGGCAAAGGCGATGGCCTCCTGTTTGAAATAATCGCCGAAGGAAAAATTGCCCAGCATTTCGAAGAAGGTGTGGTGGCGGGCGGTGTAGCCGACGTTTTCCAGATCGTTGTGCTTGCCGCCGGCCCGGACGCTGGCCTGGGCGGTGGCGGCCCGGACATAGGGCCTGGTTTCCTCGCCCATGAAGACTTTCTTGAACTGGACCATGCCCGAGTTGACAAAAAGCAGGGTGGGGTCGTCGATGGGCACCAGGGAGGATGCAGGCACCCTGGTGTGCCCCTTGCTCTCAAAAAACTCCAAGAAGGATTGTCGAATGTCGTTACCGGTCATTGCGTCGTCAGAGCGTTTATTTTTCCGGGAAGGGCGGCCCGGTCCGCTGCGCGCCCTCGCCCTCGGCGCGGACAGGCGCGACAAAACGCGCCCATGCGGGGCATTCTCACCGCAAAGTTTTCCATGATACCATGAAATGAAATGTTGCAAAGGAAAAACGGCAACCGGGGCAGAGCAAGAACCCGACCGGCGAAATGCGGGCATTTGCCGGTCGGGAGGCGGATGGCGCGACGTTGCGAGTCGCGCGATGGTGCGCGGGCTGGGGTCGGATCAGCCCATCTGCTTCTTGGCTTCGACCAGCTGCTCGACCACGGTCGGGTCGGCCAGGGTCGAGGTGTCGCCGAAGTTGGCGAAATCGTTGGCCGCAATCTTACGCAGGATGCGTCGCATGATCTTGCCCGACCGGGTCTTGGGCAATCCCGGCGCCCACTGAATGACATCCGGGGTGGCGATGGGCCCGATTTCCTTGCGCACATGCTGCCGCAACTCGGCCCGCAACTCCTCGCTTTCCTCCGCCCAGGACATCAGGGTGACGTAGGCGAAGATCGCCTGACCCTTGATCGGATGCGGCATGCCGACCGCCGCGGCCTCGGCCACCGCCTCGTGCGCCACCAGGGCGGACTCGATCTCCGCCGTGCCGAGCCGATGCCCGGAAACGTTGATCACGTCGTCGAGCCGGCCCATGATCCAGAAATAGCCGTCCTCGTCCCGGCGGGCACCGTCCTCGGGATCGTAGGTATCCGGATAGCGGCTGAAATATGCTTTCTTGTACCGCTCGGGATTGCCGAAGACACCGCGGAGCATGCCCGGCCACGGCTTGCGAATGACCAGATGCCCGCCTTCGTTGGGGCTGGCCTCCTTGCCCTCCTCGTTGTAGATGGCCGCATCGACGCCGGGCAGCGGCAGGCTGGCGGAACCGGGCTTGAGCGGCGTTGCGTAGGGCAGCGGCGAGATCATGATGCCGCCGGTCTCGGTCTGCCACCAGGTATCGACGATCGGCAGCTTTTCCTTGCCGACATTGACATGATACCACATCCAGGCCTCGGGATTGATCGGCTCGCCCACCGAACCGAGGACGCGCAGGCTGGACATGTCCCACCTCTGGGTCGGTTCGATGCCTTCGCGCATCAGCGCCCGGATGGCGGTCGGCGCGGTGTAGAAGATGTTGACCTTGAATTTCTCGACGATTTTCCAGAAGCGGTCCGGACCGGGATAGTTGGGCACGCCTTCGAACATCAGCGTAGTGGCACCCAGGCCCAGCGGCCCATAGAGAATGTAGCTATGGCCGGTGATCCAGCCAAGGTCGGCGGTGCACCAGTAGACGTCGTCGTCCTTCAGGTCGAACACCCATTGGACGGTATGCATGGCATAGGTGAGATAGCCGCCGGTGGTATGAACCACGCCCTTGGGCTTGCCGGTGGAGCCGGAGGTGTAAAGGATGAAGAGCATGTCCTCGGCATCCATGGATTCGGGCGGACAGAACGAGGTGATGTCGGCAGCGTTCACCTCCTTGTGCCACCAGCAATCGCGGCCGTCCTTCATCTCGATGTCGATGCCGGCCCGGCGGACGACCAGACAGGTCTCGACGCTGGGGCAGGTTTCCAGGGCCTCGTCGGCATTGGCCTTCAGGGGGATGGCCTTGCCGCCGCGTAAAACGGCGTCGGCGGTGATCAGCACCTTGGCGTGGCAGTCCTCGATCCGGCTCTGGAGGGCCACGGCGGAAAAGCCGCCGAACACCACCGAGTGCACCGCGCCCAGCCGGGCGCAGGCCAGAAGCGAGATGGCCAGTTCGGGAACCATGGGCAGGTAGATGGCGACTCGGTCGCCCTTTTGCACGCCCTTCTTCTTGAGTACATTGGCGACTCGGCAGACCTCGTCGTGCAGCATCTGATAGGTGTAGATGCGGACATCTTCTTCCGGCTCGCCCTGCCAGATGATGGCGGCCTTGTTGCGGCGACCGTCGGTGAGATGGCGGTCCAGGCAGTTGGCCGAGATGTTGAGCCGGCCGCCCTGGAACCATTTGACCTCGGGAATGGACAGATCGCATTCCAGCACCCTGTCCCATTTTTTCTCCCAGGTGACCAGCTCCTCCGCCCGCTTGGCCCAGAAACCCTCGGGATCTTCCATGGAGTGCGCATAGGCCTTGTTATACTCGTCCATCGACTTGATCCAGGCCTGCTCGCGCCCCTTCTCCGGCGGCTGGAACACCTTGCCTTCGGCCAACAAACTGGTGATTTTGTCTTCCATTGCACTCATGATAGTCCCCCCTCAACGTAAGGCTGTGTCACAAATCCATGCCGGCCGTCCAAAAAATAGGCGACAGGCACGGCCAGTCCCCAGGAATGCTTCCGCCGTCTCCGTGTGCCACATTGAAGGCATACCACCTGCAAGCCACGGCCGTTGCAGTGCCCGAATTTCCTGGGGCGGCAATCCAAAATTCAATATGTACAGAAATTTTTCGAAAAAAGAAAACGTTTACCGAGGGCCAATCCGCCGAAAACGCATTTTCCCGGCCGAAAAGTTCCGCCTTCGCCCGAACCGGCGGCCAGGCATCAGCACAACCGTGGTCAACCATCAATTTTCTTGCTGTTTCGAGACGATACCCGAACACTTCCGGGTGCGCCAAAACCCGTTTTGCCGCACACCCATTCGGCCGGCCGGTGTTTTTCTTTAGGAGGTATTCGTATGATCATCGACGATTGGAGCTGCTGCTGACCACCCTGGTCGACGCCAATCTCCTCCTGTTCGGTTTCAGCACGTTCTGCCCGCTGGCAGTGGTCTTGAAAAAACTGGGCATCCCGGAAACAAGATTCCCCAAAACCTGAGGCGCGGAGCCGGAGCTCTTCAGCCGCGCCCGGTCCGGGAACGGCCGCGCCGCAGCCGGGGAAGACAGCACAGGGCCACCAGCGCCAGTCCGGCGATCAGGTAGAGGGGGAAAAAAAACATCGCCTCCTTGAATGCCTGGTCGGCAATGAGGTTCGGCGCCCAATCGGGATGGAGGCCGGTCCGGTCGTGGCGCAGCACCTGGATCACTCCGGCGTAGATCAGGCCGATGCAGCCGTAGGCCGCGTTGAACACCAGTCCCTTGAAACTCAGGACTGTGGCCCGTTGCGCCGAATCGGTGAGCGCATTCAGGTAATGGCTGGTGAAATAGCTGGTCAGGGTCAGGCCGGTGAAGACCAGCATCATCGGCAGCGCTCCGAAATAGGGAATGAAAAGCGGCAACAGCGAGAGAGAGGCCAGCGACAGGCAGCCGAGCGCCAGCGCGTTGCCGCCGGGCGGCAGACGCTCGGCCATGATCCGGGCCAAGCGGGGAACGAACAGCCCGAGTACCGCCGCCGCCGAACCCAGCAGGCCGAAACTGGCCTCGGGCAGGCCGATCAGCCGGTAGTATTCGCTGGTCAGGGTCGCAAGCATCCGCAGGGTATGGTCGAACACCGTGGCAAACAAAATGACGGCCAGGACCATGGGGGTGGCCAGAATCCATTTGCCGGCCTGGAAAATCAGGCGGATTCCCGCCCGCAAAGTGGTGGTCGCGGCCCGCGGTCCGGCTTGTCCCGCCACTCCTTCGGGCTCCCGCATCCGCCAGGTGGCTGCCAGCGCCAGCAGGCCGAACAGCAGGGTCAGGTACAGCGGATAGCGCATGGTGTCCTGGAGGGTGACGGAAACGCCGGGAACCAGCCAGCCGATCACCCGGTTGACCGCTTCCGGGTCGTACACCAGGGCCCCGGCGGTCATGGCAAAGATATAGCCGACGCTTTGGGCGCGCATCTGCATCTCCAGCACCTTGGGCCAGACCGCGGCCTTGCCGTGCGCAACCAGGGTGTCGTAGGCCAGGGCCTCGTCGGCGCCGCTGGCCATGGCCTCGGCCAGGCCGCTCAGCACCCGGTTACCAAGAAAGGCCCAGAAAACGAGCCGGGGATTGCCCAGCGGCACAAAGGCGATAAGCGCCATCTCGGCAATCATCAACAGGGAAGTGGCGATCAGCAGCACCCTCCTGCCCAGCAGATCGGCCAAGGCGCCGGAGGGGACTTCCGCCAGCACGATGGTCGCCGCCCAGACGGTGTTGAGCACCGCGAACTGCTCCAGGCTCAGGCCGTAATCGAGAAAAAGGACGGTAAAGACGGGGTAGTAGAATCTGGCGTTGAAGAGAACGCGAAAGGCGATGAACAGGCGGATGTTGGGCATCGCATAGAGGAAGGAGGCGGATTCCGCCGGTCCCGCTGCCCTTGTTGCCACCGCACGCACCTCGCATCCTTGAGTTTTTCGCCGCCCCAAAAAACAACCCCGACCGTTTACATCCACCGACAGGACAAAACGGACGAGGTTGCGGCAATCTATTCGGCGCGGCCCGAAGACCGGCGCCGGTCAGAACATCCTTGCGGGCGGGGTGGTCACATCCGGCGGTACAACTCCAGCACCCACTCCTTGGTCACGACCCGCTGCCAATCCTTGCCGAAGCAGTTCTCCCACAAAGGCACCAGGCCCAGGGCCACGTTGGCCATGGTGTCCATGGCCGCCTCGTCGAGCTTGGCGGTCAGGTTGCGCGGCAGGCGGATGTCGTGCTTCTCCATCATCCGGCGGAATTCCTTGACCCCTTCCGGATAGACCTCCTCCAGATAATCGAAGGCGATGCAGCAGCCGATGCCGTGATGGACGCCGAGCACGAAGGACAGCCCGTAGGACAGGGCGTGGCAGGCGCCGACCTGGGAATAGGCGATCGACATGCCGCCGAAATAGGAGGCCATCATCAGCTTGTCGTCCTTGTCGGCACGATCCTCGAGGAAGACCTGGCGGCACAGCTCGAGCGATTTTTCGCCGTAGGCGCGGCTGAATTCGTTGAGGTAGGTGCCGTTGAGGGATTCGACATCGTGGATGTAGCAGTCCATGCCGGTGTAGAACCACTGATCCTTGGGCACGCCGGCCAGCAGCTCGGGATCGAGCACGATCTGGTCGAAGAGGGTGAAGTCCGAATTGATGCCCAGCTTCTTGACCGGCCCGGTGAGCACGGTGGTGCGCGAAATCTCGGCCCCGGTGCCGGCCAGAGTCGGCACGGCCGCGTGGTACACCGCCGGATTCTTGATCAAGTCCCAGCCTTGATAATCGGCGGCCGATCCGGGGTTGTTGAGCATCAGCGACACCGCCTTGGCGATGTCCATGGTGGCACCGCCGCCGATGCCGATGACGCCGGCCGGCTTGCGCGGGCAAGAGGCCTGGATCTGGGCGACCAGCTGGTCGATGTAGCCGGTCTTGGGTTCGTCGTCGACATTGACCGGCAAAAGCATGTCGCCTTTTTCCATGGGCAGGCGGCCTTCGAGCGGCCGGCCCTTGAACACGTCGTCGAGGACGAACACCATGTAGGCATCGGACGCCGTCCGCCTGGGCTTGAGGATATCGCCCAACTGATTGAAGCAACCTCGACCGAAAACAATCTGGGGGACTATTTTGAAATTTCTGTACATCGGATATGGTACCTGATGAAGGAACACGGGTTGGCCGGCACGACCGGGGCCAATGAAGCCGGCCGCCATGCCGGAGGTGGCAACGAAGAAACGTTGCATTTGTACCAGATGGCGGCCTAAATCTCAAGAATGATGTCGGCTGCCGCCCGAGGCGCTTGCCCCGGCCGCAAGTCCGATCCGGAACGAACCATGAAGGAAATCGAAGCCTTAACCAGGGAATTGTACGCCGACTCCCCCCAAGGTACCCTTTACCATTACACCACCTTCAGCGGCCTGCTCGGCATCGTCAACAGCCGGGCGCTCTGGGCCAGCGACATCCGCTACATGAACGACTCCGCCGAACTGCGCCACACCGCCAACCTGATCGCCGCCGAGGTGCGCGAGCGGATCGACAGCGGCCACGCCGACTCCGGCCTTTTGTCCCTGTTCGTCGACTGGGTCTCGCACCGGATCACCAACGGCCGTATGCTGTTCGGGGCTTCCTTCCGCTCGCACGGCAACCTACTGAGCCAGTGGCGGGGCTACAGCTCGCCGGGCCGGGGGGTCAGCCTGGGGTTTGCTCCCGACTACATCCTGCGCTGCGCCGAGCGGCAGCGGTTCATGATCGGCAAGTGCATCTACGAACCGGCGCGGCAGCGGGCCTTGATCCGGCAAGTGGTCGACGCGGTGGAAGAGTTGGCGGCCGGACTGGGCCGCGAGGACTGCCCGGCCGGCGAACGGAGCGTCCTGTACCGCTCGGCCTTCTCGGCCGTGGAGACCGACCTGCTGCGGATCGCGGCCATCCTCAAGCATCCGTCGTTCCGCGAGGAAAAAGAATGGCGCATCGTCTCTCCGGTATTCGCCAACAGCGCCGACTCGCCGATTCTCTTCCGCGAAGGGCACGCCATGCTGGTGCCCTACATCGAATTCGGCCTCAGCCTGGACGGACGACCGCTGGCCATGGACCACCTCTATCTGGGGCCCACGGCCAATATCAATATTTCGATGAATTCCCTTGGGATGTTTCTGGAACAAAACGGCATCGTGCCGCAACGCGGCATCGAGTACTGCCAGATTCCGTTCCGTCAGCGGTAGGCGGCGGCCACGGCGCGGGCCGCGCCGCTCAGATGAATTTTTCCTGCTCGATCCAGGCGCGGGTACCCAGCGAAGCGCAGGACAGGCTGGCCACTTCACCGGCACGTTCGAGGCTGAGGAGGAAATCGTTTTCCAGGATGTAGTGGCAGAAAGCGCCATGAAAGATGTCGCCGGCGCCCAGGGTGTCCATGACCTTGACCGGCATCACCGGCACCTCGCACAGTCGGCCGCCGGTCTGTGCCAGGATCGGGTCGCCGTCCCTGGTGACGGCCATATGTTCGATGCCATGCCCGCGCATGTAGGCGAAGACGCTGTCGGGGGTGGTGCAGCCCGGCGGATAGAAGGCGGCGGAGCAGATGGCGTAATCGACCAGGGGCAGCAGGCTTTCCAACCCTTCCTTCCAACTGCCTCCATCCAGGATCACCGGTATTCGCTTCGGCTTGGCCATGGCGGCCAACTGCATCGCCTGCGGCAGGTAGAAGCCGTCGAGCATGAGGAGGTCGGCGTACTCCAGGGTGGTTTCGTTGACGCAGTCGCGGCGGAGCTTGCGGAGATCGGTATTGGAATAGACCACGCTGCGCTCGCCGTTGGACAGATCGACCATGATGGCGGACAGGATCGGCGGACGGCGGGGCTGGTCGGTGCTGTCGATCAGGCGCACCTTGTGGGCGGCCAGGTCGGCCTTGGCCAGATCGGCCAGGGGATGCTGGCCGAGGCCGGTGATCAGCGAGGCCTCGTTGCCGAAGGAGGCGAAGGTAACGGCGGAATTGGCCGCCGGTCCGCCGGCATAGGCCAACTGCCGCTCGGCCTTGAGCTTCTGGTTGCGCTGGAGATAGTGCGGCACATAGTAGACGATATCAGCGGTCGACAAGCCGAGAAAAACACCTTTTTGCATGGTCTGGGTCCGTCGGGAGAAAGGATCGGTACTGGGTCCGTGTGTACCCATGATAGCCGGAATCGAGCCAAAAAAAAGCCCTGGCATGAAAAAAACGCAGCATTCCCTGAAAAATCGAGCGACCAGGAGAACGCCATGGGTTTGACAGCTGCGGCCGGGAAACGCCCCGGACTATTTCACGGCGCGCTGAAGCCGGCGGGGGTGCGCCCCGGCCCGGGGCTGTTCCTCGCCTGCGGTTGCGTGAGCCGGCAGATCGCCCGCACCGACCGCAGACAGGACGTCTTGTACCGAAGAGTTGGCGCGATGGCGGTCGGGCGGGAGCAGGCCCGAGCCGCCGTCCGCCTGCATCTCGCCGTAGGCGACCACCCGGTTTTTCCCTTGCCGCTTGGCCTCGAACAGGGCATGGTCCGCCGTTCCCAGCAGATCGACCATGGTGTGGCCGTTTTCCGGATAGGCGGCCACCCCGCAACTGACGGTCAAACCGAGATCGAGTCCATGGGCCACCAGGAACCGGCTGGCGGCAATCGCCTCGCGGATCCTGCGGACCAGCCGGCTGCCCGCCGTAATGTCGCGGCCGGGCAGAATCAGGACGAATTCGTCGCCGCCGTAGCTGACGCCGTAGCATCCCCTCGGCAGCAGCGGCTTGATCACGCCGGCCAACTCGGCAATGGCCCGGCTGCCGTTGAGATGCCCATGGCGGTCGACCACCTGTTTGAACGAGTCGATGTCGAGAAACGAGGCGGTGACCGCCCGGTCCGGGTATTTGTCCAGGTAGCGCTGCAGGGTTTTATAAAGGTAGCGAGTGTTGTACAAGCCGGTCAGATCGTCGAGAAACGAGAGCTTGCGGTAGCGGGCGCGGCTCGCTTTCAATTCCTGCTGGGTTTTGCACAAGGACAGATGGGTCCTGACCCGGGCGAGCAACTCCTCCCTGGTCGAGGGTTTGACGATGTAATCCTGGCCGCCCGCGGCAAAACCGGCGACGATATCCTCCTTGTAGCTGCTGGCGGTGACGAAAAACACAGGGGTGTCGGCGGTGCGGACATCCTTCTTGATGATCCGGCAGGTCTCGATGCCGGACAGGCCCGGCATCTCGATATCCAGGAGGATGAGATCCGGAACGAGCGTTTCCAGCCGCGCCAGGGCCTCCTGGCCGCTGGCGGCCACCGCCACCGCATAGCCGGCGTGGCCCAACACCTCGGCGATCAGGGTGGTAACCAGCGGGTTGTCGTCGACGACTAAAATTGTATTATCCGTTGTTTTCGTTCTCTTTTTCATGGAACTATAGTGAAGAAAAACGCCGCGAAAGTCAAGGGCGCAGCCGCAAGCCGCGTTCTCTTTTGCCAATGCCTCCGGCACCTTGCGCTCCCGATGCGGCCAAGCGGCCTGCCGGACGGCGCGGCCGGTGCCACCCCGTGCCGCAATTTTATTTTTCTCGCTTGCAGGCGAACACCGACGGCGCCCAGCGCGTCTTTTCCGTTGCGGCCCGGTCAAGGCCTGCGTAGATTGACCTACACAGCGGCCCAACCGGTCCAGCCGCCCACCCTTTCGATTCTCGAGGCCAGCCGATGCCCCCTGTCTTCCGCCGTCTCCTTTGCCGGAACATCGTCCCGATTCTCCTGGTGCTGCCGTTTTTCCTCGCTATCGGCACCTTCGCCCCCCGGCCGGCCGGAGCCGCCGAACCGCCGTCGTCCCCCTCGGTGGTCACCCCTGAATTCCTCAAAGCCAAGATCAGCGAAGCCGGACAACTGAAAAGCCTTGAGGAGGGCACCCGGAACAAACTGCTCGAACTGTACCGGCAAAGCCTGGAAAACCTGGAAACAGCGGCGGCGAACAATGCCCAGGCCGACCGGTATGTCCGCGACATCGAGACGGCCCCGGCGGAAACCCGGAGGATTCGCGCCGAACGGAACCTGCTGGCGCGCGCTGCCCCGTCGCCGGACCAGGAAGACGGCATTGCGACCGGCAAGTCGGCGCAGGAAACCGAGCAGGCCCTGCTCAAGGCCAAGTCCCAGGTCGCAACCCTGGATGCGCAGGTGACCACTCTGACCCGGCAGCTCGGCGAACAAAATAACCGGCCGGTTCAAATCAGCCAGCGGCTGACCGAATTGAAAAAAACGGAGCAAACGCTCCTTTCCGCCTCCAAGCAGCCCGCCGCCCAGGATGCCCCCCAACTGGCGGACGCGATGGTCTGGCAGCGGCAGACGCAATTGACCTTGCTGCACAGCGAGACGAAGATGCTGCAGCAGGAGTCGGTGACCATGCCGGTGCAGGTGGACCTTACCACCGCCCAACTCGAAGAGGCAACGACCCGGCGGGAGCAGGCCAACGCCCTGGCCCAGCAGTTGGAAAGCCTGGTGAACCGGCAACGGCAGGATGAGGCGGCCAAAAGTGCCGGCCAGGCCGAGGAAGCGGTCCGGCAGCTGTCCGACAGCGCGCCCGCCCTCAAGCAGGCGGCAGCGGCGAATGCCGCCCTGGGCGAGGCGCTCAAGCGCATGACCGCCTCCCTGGAACAGGTCTCGGCCGAAAAGGAAGCGCTCGGCAAACAGCTCAAGACAACGGAGGATCGCTTCAAGGCCACCAAGCTGAAATACGAACTGGCGGGATGGAACCAGGCTGTGGGTTTGGTGCTGGAAGAACAGCGGCGAGCGCTTCCCGACCAGAACGCTCTGCGCAAGAAGAAGGACGACAACGAAGCGGCCATTGCCGAGGTGGGGCTGCGCCAGGTGCAGTATGCCGAGGAACGCCGGCAGCTGGAACAAAACGGCGCCGCCTCGCAACCGAACGCGGCCCTGTCGGAGGCAGGCGCGGAAGAGCTGAAACACCTGTTGGCCAGCCGTGGCGAATTGCTGCAACAACTGATGGAACTCGATCAGACCGTCCTGGGGCTGCGGGCCGAGTCGGATGCCCTCTACCGCCAGTTGGAAAGCCAGGTGAGTTCGTTCCGCGCATTCCTGGCCGAACGCCTGCTCTGGGTCCGCAGCACTCCACCGATACGTTTGGCCGATTTCTCGCACCTGCTGGCCGAAACCGCGACCTTTTTCGCCCCCGCCCAGTGGCTGACAACCGGCAGGATGCTTTCGTCCCAACTCGCGTCCTCGCCGCTGCTGGTGGCGGCATGCCTGCTCGGCATCGCAATCCACGTGGGCAGGAGACGTCTGCGCCACCGCCTGCAAATCCTGGTCGACGAGGCCGTCAATCCGATCACCTACAGCTTCTTTTTACCCGTACAGGCCCTCCTGCTGACCGTGCTGCTCGCCCTGCCCCTACCGCTTTTTCTCCAGGCCCTGGGCTGGGGCGCACGCGCCCTGCCGGAAACCACCGATTTTTCCCGGGGTATGGCGACCGGGCTGATCGATACCTCCCATCGCCTGTTCCTGCTGGCCTGGTTCCACCAGCTCCTGTTGCCCCATGGCTTTGCGATCCGCTTCTTTCGCTGGCCCCAGGCCGTGGTCGAGGTGCTGCTACGGGGAACCATGATTCTGCTCCACGGCTTCCTGCCCGCGGTCCTGCTGACCCAGGTGGCCTTCACGGCCGATTACCACAGCGGCAACAATTTCATTCTGGGCAGGGTACTCTTCATCGCGGCCATCTGCGCCCTGGCGTTCGCGCTCTATCAAATATTCCATCCCCGGACAGGCGTGTGGCAGAACGCGCTGACCAGCCATGCCCACCGCTTGGCCTCGCGCTTCTACCTGCTCTTCTTCCTGGCGACCATGCTGCTGCCCGTGGTGTTCGGCGCGGTGGTCATCGCCGGTTTCGTGGTCGCCGTCGGTTCGCTGGTGGTCTGCCTGTTCAACAGTTTCTGGGTCATCGTCGGCATTGTCGTCACCCACCAGCTGATCGAGCAATGGCTGGTGCAGTCGAGCCGCAAACTGGCCCTGCGCAGCAACCTGACGCTCCGGCAGACCCCGGCCGCCGGCCAAGGTGCGGGACAGCCGCCTGCTGCCGGGCAACAGGCCGGGCAAGCGGTCGAGCACGAGGTCGATCTGGTCGAATTGAGCGCCAACAGCCGGAAACTGCTCAACGTCATGGCGATCCTGGGCGGCGGCCTCGGCCTGTGGCTGGTCTGGGCGGACGTGCTGCCGGCCTTGCGCATCTTCGACAACCTCGTGCTCTGGAAATACTCGGCCACCGTCGACGGCCAAAAAACCCTGGTGGACGTCACCCTGGCGGATGCCGGCCTGTCCTTTTTCATCGGCTTTCTCACCCTGACCGCCTCCCGGCATCTGCCCGCCCTGCTGAACATCGTCCTGCTCCAGCAGCTCGAACTCAATCCCGGCAGCCGCTACACCGCCACCACCTTGTCCCGGTACGCCATCGCAGGCATCGGTACGCTGCTGGTCGCCGACACCCTGGGATTCAGATGGGAGCAGATCCAGTGGCTGGTGGCCGCCCTTGGCGTGGGTATCGGTTTCGGCCTCCAGGAAATCGTCGCCAACTTCATCAGCGGCCTCATCCTCCTGTTCGAGCGGCCCATTCGGGTCGGCGACGTGGTCACGGTCGGCGGCACCGACGGGGTGGTCACCCGCATCCGCATCCGGGCCACGACCATCCGGGATTTCGACCGGAAAGAGCTGCTGGTGCCCAACAAGGAATTCATTTCCGGTCACCTGCTCAACTGGTCGTTGTCCGACCCCATCACCCGGATCATGATCCCGGTGGGCCTGGCCTACGGCAACGACGTGCGCCGGGCCATGCAACTCATGCAGGAGGCGGCCGAACAGCACCCGCAGGTCCTGGACGAACCGAGGGCAACGGTGACCTTCGACAGCTTCGGCGACAACGCCCTGTTGCTGAACCTGCGCTGCTTCATCGGTTCGGTCGAAAACCGAGTGCGGATCAAGAGCGCCCTGCACCTGGCCATCGACGACAAGTTCCGCCAGGCCGGCCTGTGCATGGCCTTCCCGCAGCGCGACATCCACCTCGACGCCCCTACTCCCTTCGCAATCAGGATCGTGCGCGAGGAACTGCCCGTGGACGGCGCGCCGAGCGCCGGACCGGAAACCGCGTCGCCGGCTTGAGCAGGAGCCGGTGGACATCATGCAGGATCGTTTGCATGGAATGGTTTATCCGGAAACATTAGGGAAAACCGACCCACAGCTGGGCGGGCCCGCCTCTTTATGGCAAAGGATGAAACGCGCATGAATGGGTATCGCATTATCGACAAGGCCGATTGGCCCCGCAGGGATCTTTTTGAATTTTTCCACAAGTTCGACAACCCCTGCTTCAACATCAGCGTCCAACTGGAGGCGGCCAACCTGCATGCCTGCGCCAAGGACCGGAAAACCTCGTTCTTCCTGCTGGCGCTTTATGCCATCTTGCGCGCGGCCAACACCGTGCCCCAGATGCGGCAGCGCATCGTGGCCGGCAATATCGTGGAATTCGAGCGCATTGCCGTCATGACGCCCATCATGACCGAGCAGGAATTGTTTCGCCAAATCTGGTGCGAATACACCCCGACCTTTGCCGCCTTCGCCCAGGAAAACGTTCCCAAAGTGGCAACCGCGCAAAGAGATGCGCCTGTGCCCATGGAAGATCGCGGCGAGGACTTTTTATGCGCCAGTTGCCTCCCCTGGCTTCATTTCACCTCCATATCGCAGGCCGAATACAACTTCGGACAGGCCGTGCCGATCCTTGCCTGGGGCAAGATGAAGAACGGGAGCATCCCCATCAGCGCCAAATTCCACCACGGCTTCGTGGATGGCCTGCATGTCGGCCGGTTTTTCGCCGAGATGGAGCAAAGCTTTGCCGACCCAGAGAGCTTGTGGCGCCCCCTCCACATCGAGGCGAATCGCGCCGGTGGATGAGGAGGCAACGCCGGCAACCGGCCGCAAGCAGCCACGGCGGACGCCTGGCAAGCCGGTCGACCGGGCAGAAGAAAGACGGGACCGATTCGATCCAGTGCCGCGCTACATATCTTAAGCAATCGAATCCACCTCAAACGGCGGGTGGAGATCGACAGATTCCTTGAACTTGAGGGAGGTCACGCGATGATCCGTTCAATTTCCCCAAACAGCACGAAACCCATGACCAAGACAATGCCAGGCATCGTCCTGGCGATCGCCCTGTTCCTGCTGGTGCCGGCCACGGGATGGAGCCATCCCGACGCCTACTCCTATTACGGCCAGGACGGACAAGGCGGCAACCCGCTTTCGTCGTTTCTCTCCTCGCCGTTCGTGGCCGCCTTCGATCCGGCCCCGCTGGTGCCGCGCCTTCCCGCGCCGGCCGCACCCCAGGCCCCACCGGGCATGTGCCGCTGGGAACGAGCCGTGCTCGACGGCGCCGGCAGGCCGATCTTCGATCGTTACGGCCGGCCGATCAAGGAGTACACCGTCGGCTCCTGCGTCTCGCCGCCGGCCTATTGATCGCGCCCGGTTGCCGGACCCGCATGCAATCGCGAAAAGGAGCCGGCCAACACCGGCCGCGCCGGCCCCTTTTCGCCCCCCTCCCCGGTCTTCTCGTCCATACCGGCCCGCACCGTAGGCCCAGGTGCCCTTTGTCGCCTTTGACACAATCTTGACGTCCTTGCCCACGATCTTGACACTTTCTTGACCTTCAGCGTGGTAAGCTCTTTTCTCTAGAAAAGATCCAGTTTCCCTGTTCCGACTTCTGACCGGACACACCTCGATTCCACAAACTCCGGCACCGCGTCGCCCAGCCCTCGACCGGGCCGCATTCCTCTTGCATTGCGAGTTTTCCCCAGGATCGCGCCATGGCACCCTCAACAAACGACACCGCCAGCCAGGCGGCGTGTTCCCCGGCCAGCCCCCCGGAGCACAGCGCCCCTCGGGCCGCCGGCCAAACCCTCCCCTTGCTGGCAATCTCCGCCCTCGGGATCATTTACGGCGACATCGGCACCAGCCCCCTGTACACCATCAAGGAATGTTTTGCCGGAGTCCACGGGGTCGCGCCGACCGCCGCCAACATCCTCGGCATTCTTTCCCTGATCTTCTGGTCGCTGATGCTGGTGGTCGGCCTGAAATACGTGGTGTTCATCATGCAGGCCGACAACAACGGCGAGGGCGGTATTTTTTCGCTGCTCTCCATGCTCAGGAGCCCGGAGCTGAACGGCGCCCGCTGGCGGATACTCACCTTGCTCGCCGCCTTGGGCGCGGCCCTGCTCTACGGCGACGGCGTCATCACCCCGGCCATTTCGGTGCTGTCGGCCATCGAGGGCCTCAACATGGCCACCGACGCGGCTGCGCCGTACGTGGTCCCGCTCACCTGCCTGGTGCTGGTCGCGCTGTTTTTGTTCCAGTGGCGCGGTACCGCGCGGATCGGCCGCCTTTTCGGCCCGGTGATGGTGGTCTGGTTTTTGGTGCTCGGCGCTCTCGGCGTCCGCGCCATCGCCGCCAATCCCCAGATCCTCGTCGCTCTCGATCCCCGGCATGCCGCAGTTTTCTTCCTCGACAACGGCCTGCACGGCTTCCTGGTGCTGGGCGCGGTGGTCCTCTGCATCACCGGCGGCGAGGCCCTCTACGCCGACATGGGCCATTTTGGCCGGCTGCCCATCCGCCTCTCCTGGTACTGTGGCGTGCTGCCGGGCCTGGTGCTCAACTATTACGGCCAGGGGGCGCTCTTGCTCCAACATCCCGAGTTGATGAGTGTCAACCCCTTCTACGCCCTGGTCCCCAAGCCGCTGCTCTACCCCATGGTGGCGCTGGCCACCACCGCCACAATCATCGCCTCGCAGGCCATGATCTCCGGGGTCTACTCGCTGACCCAGCAGGCCATGCAGCTGGGTTTCACCCCCCGCCTGCACATCGTCCACACCTCCGAACACACCAAGGGCCAGATCTACATGCCCGCGGTCAACTGGATGCTGATGCTGGCTTGCCTGTCGCTGGTGCTGGCCTTCGGGGAATCGACCCGGCTGGCGGCCGCCTACGGCATCGCCGTCACCGCCACCATGGCCATCACCTCCTTCATCTTTTTCCAGGTGGCCCGGCTCCGCTGGCACTGGCCGCCCTGGCGCGCCGGCATCCTGCTGGGGGTCTTCCTCACGCTCGACTGTTCCTTTCTGGGGGCGAACCTGCTCAAGATCGTCGACGGCGGCTGGATCACTCTGGCCATCGCCGCCGCCATCCTGTGCGCCATGGTCACCTGGCGCGACGGCCGGGCCATCCTGGCCAAGCATTACAGCCTGATGCAGATCCCGACTGAGGTTTTCCTCAAAGACATCGCCGGCTACAAGCCGCAGCGGACAGTGGGCACGGCCGTGTTCATGTCCATCTCGGCGGAGGGCATTCCCCACACCCTGCTGCACCATTTCAAGCACAACGAGGCCCTGCACGAACGCATCCTGCTGCTGTCGGTGCTGTCGACGGAAACCCCGGCCGTGGCACCGACGGAACGGGTGCGCATCCAAAATCTCGGCCAGGGATTTTACCGGATCGCCGCGACCTACGGTTTCATGGAAAGCCCGAACATGCCGGAAATCTTGGATTTACTTGCGGCCAAGGGCGTGTCGCTGGACATCTATTCCACCTCCTTTTACCTGGGCCGGGAAACCATGACCGCCACCGGCACGGCCCCCATGGCCCGGTGGCGCAAGCTGCTGTTCATCTACATGTCGCGCAACGCCTGGAACGTCACCTCGTTTTTCAAGCTACCGCCGGACCGGGTGATCGAGCTGGGCAGCCAGGTGGAACTTTGACGGTTTCTTGACGGATTTCTTTGGCGTATTGATCCCATCTTGATGCCGAAGGTGGTAAAAAGATCGTCACTATCCTGTTCATGAGCGGCATGGCACGGGCCGGCCGGCATTCGTGGGCAGATGTCCGGGAGAAGATGGATGGATCTTTTGGCGTGGCTGCAGACAGGCCTTGTGTTCGGCGTCCTGTTGCTGACGATCAAGCCGCTTGGCGTCTACATGGCCAAGGTGTATGGCGGCCGGCGAACCCTGCTCTCGCCCCTGCTCGTCCCCTGCGAAAACCTGCTGTACCGGCTGGGCGGGGTGGATGCGGATGAGGAAATGGGCTGGCAGCGGTATGCGGTGGCCATGCTGCTGTTCAACCTGGCGGGCCTGGCAACGCTGTTCGCCCTGCTCTGCCTCCAGCATCTGCTGCCCCTGAATCCGCGCAATCTGCCCCCTTTCACCTGGCAGTTGGCGCTCAACACCGCGGCCAGCTTCGTCACCAATACCAACTGGCAGGCCTACAGCGGCGAGACCGCCGCCAGCTACTTCATCCAGGTGGCGGGATTGACGGTGCAGAATTTCGTGGCCGCCGCCAGCGGCATGGCCGTGGCCATTGCCCTGATCCGTGGTTTCGCCCGGCGGCGGACCGCCCTGATCGGCAATTTCTGGGTCGACTTGAGCCGCGGCGTGCTCTACATCCTGCTGCCGTTCTCCCTGCTCGCCGCCCTGGCACTGGTCTCCCAGGGGGTAATCCAGAATTTCAGCCCCTACCGGTCCATCCCCCTGCTCCAGCCCTCGGCGGTCGATACCCCGCTCGGACAGGCGACCGTGACCGAGGCCACTCTGCCCATGGGGCCGGTCGCCTCCCAAGAGGCGATCAAGATGCTGGGCACCAATGGCGGCGGTTTTTTCAACGCCAACTCGGCCCATCCCTTCGAGAACCCGACTCCGCTCTCCCATTTCCTGGAAATCCTGCTGATGCTGCTGATTCCGGCCGCCTTCACCCACACCTTCGGCCTGATGGTCGGCAACGCCCGCCAGGGTTGGACCTTGTTGGCGATCATGCTCTTGTTGCTGATGGCGTCGTTTGTCCTGCTGCACTGGGCCGAGGTCGGCGGCACCGCGCCCCTGGCCCGGGTGGGGATCGCGGGCGGCAACCTGGAGGGCAAGGAGATCCGTTTCAGCCTGGCCGCAACCAGCCTGTTCGAGGCCGTCACCACTGCCACCTCCTGCGGCGCGGTGGCGGCCATGCACGACTCGCTCACCCCGCTCGGCGGCCTGGTCCCCTTGAGCCTGATGCTGCTGGGAGAGGTCGTGTTCGGCGGGGTCGGGGCCGGACTGGCCACCATGCTGGCCTTTGCCGTGATCGCCGTCTTCATCGCCGGGTTGATGATCGGCCGCACGCCCGAATATCTGGGCAAGAAAATCGAGGTGCTGGAAATGTGGATGGCAATGGTCGTCGTGCTGGCCGCCGGGGCGGTGGTATTGGCCTTCTCCGCCATCGCCATGACCACCATCTCGGCGGTGGCCGCCACGGCCAACGGCGGCGCCCATGGCCTGTCCGAAATCCTCTATGCCTTTGCCTCCATGGCCAACAACAACGGCAGCGCCTTTGCCGGCCTCAACGCCGGGCTCGATTTCTATACCCTGCTCGGGGCGGTGGCGATGCTGATCGGCCGCTTCGTGCCGGCGGTGGCGATGCTGGCCATGGCCGGTTCCCTTGCCGCCAAAAAATACGTGCCGCCCAGCCTGGGCACCCTGCCCACCGACAAGGCACCCTTTGCCCTCTGGCTGGTCCTGGTGATCCTCATTGTCGGCGCCCTGACCTTTTTTCCCGCCCTGGCCCTGGGGCCGATCGCCGACCACCTGACCATGGCCGGAGTCCGTTGATCATGGCACATCGCACGCTCGCATCCGCCTCGATTTTCGCCCCCGGCCTGCTGCGCGGCGCATTGGCCGAGTCGCTGAAAAAGCTCGATCCGCGCCTGCTCTGGCGCAATCCGGTGATGCTGGCGGTGGAAATCGCCTCCGCCACCACCCTGGCCGCCTTCGCGTACTCGCTCGTCGGCACCGCCACCGAGCCGGCCTGGTTCACCGGCACCGTCTCGGCCTGGCTCTGGCTGACCGTGCTCTTTTCCACCTTTGCCGAGGCCCTGGCCGAAGGACGCGGCAAGGCCCGAGCGGCCAGCCTGCGCCAAACCCGCACCACCGTCACCGCCAAACGGCTCGCCGCCCCGGACCGGGTCGATGCCTACACCGTGGTCAGCGCCGAAGCACTCCGCCAGGGCGACTACATCCTGGTTGAGCCGGGCGAGCTGATCGCCGGCGACGGCGAGGTGACGGCCGGTGCCGCCCTGGTCAACGAAGCGCCGGTCACCGGCGAATCCGCCCCGGTGGTCCGCGAATCGGGCGGCGACCGCAGCGCGGTCACCGGCGGCACCACGGTCATTGCCAACACCATTGTGGTCAGGATCACCGCCAACCCCGGCGAAACCTTTCTCGACCGGATGATCGCCCTGATCGAGGGCGCCAAGCGCCGCAAGACCCCCAACGAAACGGCCCTGGAAGTGCTGTTGATTTCCCTGACCCTGGTTTTTTTACTCGTCTGCGTCAATCTCGGCCCGCTCTCGGCCTACAGCGCCACGGCTTCCGGCCAGGGCAAGCCGGTGTCGCTGACCGTGCTGGCGGCCCTGTTCGTCTGCCTGGCGCCCACCACCATCGCCGCCCTGCTGCCCGCCATCGGCATCGCCGGCATGGACCGCCTGTTCCGGAAAAACGTCATCGCCCTTTCCGGCCGCGCCATCGAGGCGGCCGGCGACGTCAACGTGCTGCTGCTCGACAAGACCGGCACCATTACCCACGGCAATCGGGAGGCGGTCGCCTTTGTCCCGGTGGGTGGCCAGGCCGAGGAGGAAGTGGCCAGGGTCGCCCTGATAGCCTCGCTGGCCGACGAAACCCCGGAAGGCCGCAGCGTGGTCAGTCTGGCCCGGCAGCGCTTCGACCTGGCCGGGGACGGGACGCCCGAGGGTGCCACGGTCATCCCCTTCAGTGCCGCCACCCGACTCTCCGGCCTCGACCTCGACGGCGAGCCGTACCGCAAGGGCGCGGCCGATGCGGTGGTCGCCTTTGCCGGCGGGCTGGGTGGAAGCGTACCCAGGGATCTGGACAACAAGGTGGCGGCCATCGCCCATGCCGGCGCAACGCCCCTAGTGGTCTGTCGAGGGCCGGAGATCCTGGGGGCGGTCAACCTCAAGGACATCGTCAAGAGCGGCATCCAGGAACGGTTTCGCAAGCTCGGAAGCATGGGGATCAAGACGGTGATGATCACCGGCGACAACCCGCTCACCGCCGCCGCCATCGCCGCCGAGGCTGAGGTCGACGACTTCCTGGCCGAGGCCAGGCCCGAGGACAAGCTGCGCCTGATCAAGGAACACCAAGAGGCGGGGTTGATGGTGGCCATGACCGGCGACGGCACCAACGATGCCCCGGCCTTGGCCCAGGCCGACGTGGCCGTCGCCATGAACACCGGCACCCAGGCGGCCCGGGAGGCGGCCAACATCATCGATCTGGACAGCAACCCCACCAAGCTGCTCGACATCGTCGAGATCGGCAAGCAGATCCTCATGACCCGCGGCAACCTGACCACCTTCAGCATTGCCAACGACATCGCCAAGTATTTCGCCATCGTCCCGGCCTCGCTCGCGGCCATCTATCCGCAATTGGGGGTCTTGAATGTCATGGGGCTGGGCAGTCCCCGCAGCGCCATCCTGTCGGCGGTCATCTTCAACGCTCTCATCATCCCGCTGCTGGTGCCGCTGGCGCTCAGGGGCACCGGTTTCAAACCCATGCCAGCGGAACGGCTCCTGATCCGCAACCTGCTGCTCTACGGGGTCGGCGGCATGCTCGCCCCCTTTGTCGGCATCAAGATCATCGACCTGGGACTCGGGCTGTTGCTCCGATTTGCGCAAGGAAATATCGTGCCATGAAAGAACTCAAACCGGCCCTGCTGCTGTTGCTGGCCCTCACTCTCGTCTGCGGCGGCCTGTACCCGGCGCTGGTCACCGGCCTGGCCCAGGCATTGTTTCCGGTCCAGGCCAACGGTAGCCTGATCGCCGGCCCCAAGGGCAAGGCGGCCGGTTCGCTCCTGATCGGCCAGCCCTTTTCCGAGGCGAAATACCTGTGGCCTCGGCCGTCGGCCACCGGCGGATTCCCTTACAATCCCCTGGCTTCGGGCGGCGCCAACCTCAGCCCCGCCGGCGCGGCCTACGGCGAGACGATCGCCGCCCGGCTCCACCGGTTGCAGGAGGCCGGCATGCGCGGCCCCATCGCCGCCGACCTGGTGCAGGCCTCGGGCAGCGGTCTGGATCCCCATATCTCCCCGCATGCCGCCGCCACCCAGATCCGGCGCATCGCCCAGGCACGGGGCATGCGCGAGGAACGGGTGGCCGCCATCGTCGCAGCCCACCTGGAACCGCGCCAGTTCGGGCTGTTGGGGGAGCCGCGCGTCAATGTCCTGGCGGTCAACCTAGCCCTGGATGCAGCGGCACCATGAACCATCGAGGCTTGTTACTGTCCGCTGGCCGGTCTTGTGGTATTGTAGCCGATATATCCATGCAAACGGCGTTGCCGACCAAGAGGTGAGAGCTATGCGTTTCATGCCAACAAGGAACAATGGACTCGGTGGTGGCAGGCTGCGGCCCGGCCGCACCGACGAAAACACTCACCGACCGAACCGTCAAGGCGACAAAATAGCCGACGATAGCCGACAACAGCGAACATGACGCCAACGATCGCGCTCGATTCGACCCGCCCATCTCCTGCCGGCACACGGCCTTTTGGCTTGTCCCATGCATCCCGACCATGACCGACAGCGGCCCTCCCCGGAAGCCATGCTCCGGGCGGCACAGGCGGAAGAGCGGCAACACCGGCGCGGCCAACTGACCATCTTCCTGGGCTATGCCGCCGGGGTCGGCAAGACCTACGCCATGCTGGAGACGGCCCGCCAGCGCCTGGCCGAGGGACGCGAGGTGGTGGCCGCCTATGTCGAGGCTCACGGTCGGGAGGCGACCGAAGCCCTGCTGGAGGGGATGGAAACGCTGCCCAAGGCCCGTTATCCGCATCAAGGAGTGGAGCTGGCCGAACTCGATCTCGATGCCGCCCTGGACCGCCGGCCGGAACTGGCCCTGGTCGACGAATTGGCCCACACCAACGCGCCCGGCTGCCGCCACCAAAAACGCTGGCAGGATATCGAGGAACTGCTGGCTGCGGGCATCGACGTCTACACCACGGTCAATATCCAGCACTTCGAGAGCGCCAGCGACATCGTCACCCAAATCACCGGCGTCCCGATCCGGGAAACCGTGCCCGACAGCCTACTGGACCAGGCAACCGAGGTCATGCTGGTGGACATTCCACCCGAAGCCCTGCTGCAACGGCTGCGTCAGGGGAAGGTCTATGTGCCGGAGCAGGCCTCCCAGGCCATCCGGCAGTTCTTCCGGCCCGGCAACCTGCTCGCCCTGCGCGAACTGGCCCTGCGCCGGACCGCGGCCCGGGTGGACGACGACATGCGGACCTACATGGAGACCCGCGCCATCGCCGGCCCCTGGCCGGTGGCCGAACGGCTCTTGGTCTGCGCCGGCGGCAGTCCGTACAGCGAACGCCTGATCCGTGCCACCAAACGCCTGGCCGACGAACTCAAGGCGCAATGGTTCACGGTTTACGTCGAAACTCCGCGGCTGGCCAAGGAACAGCAGGAGAACCGGCAGCGGGTCTGGCGCGATCTCCGCCTGGCCGAAAGCCTCGGCGCCGAGGTGGCGACCATTACCGCCCCGTCGGTGCCCGGGGCGATCATCGACTACGCCGTGCGCCACAACGTCACCCGGCTTGTGGTCGGCAAGCCCGCCAAGCCCCGCTGGCGGGAACTGCTGCGTCCGCCGATCGTCGACCGGATCATCCGGTTGAGCGGCTCGATCCAAGTCCATGTGGTCAGCTTCCAACCGGCCCCACCGCCCGCCGGCACCGTGGGCCGCATCCGTCCCGGCATCGGCTCCTGGACCGATTACCTGGTCAGCCTGGCCCTGGTGGCGGTCGTCACTGCCCTGCCCTTTTTGTTCTGGCGCGATATCTCCCCGACCAACCAGATCATGGGCTACCTGCTGGCGGTGGTCCTGGCGGCGGTGCGTTTCGGCCGCAAACCGGCCATCCTCACCGCCCTGTTCGGGGTCATGGCCTTCGACTTCTTCTTCGTTTCGCCCCGATGGAGCTTCACCGTCGCCGATACCGAATACCTGATCACCTTCTTCGGCCTGTTCACCGTCGGCCTGGTGATCAGCACCCTGATGGCCGAAACCAAGATGCGGGCCGAAGCGCTGCGGGAGCGCGAACTCCAGACCGAAAGCCTGTACTATCTGAGCCGCGACCTGGCGGTGGCCATCGACACGACCTCCATCCTGGAGGCGGTACGGAAGAATGTCGGCGAAGCCCTGGAGGCGCACCTGGCCGTGCTGGTTCCCGACCCGGAGGCGAGCGAACGAGTGCGGATCGCCGCTGCCAGCGAGGGGCTGACCCTCGACGCCAAGGAGATGGCCGTGGCCGACTGGGCCTTCCGCAACCGGCGACCGGCGGGCAACGGCACCGAGACCCTCCGCTCGGCCCAGCTCCTGTACCTGCCGCTGTACACCGCCATCCGGACCTTCGGGGTACTGGGGGTGTCGCTGGCCGCGACCGCCGACTTTTTCTCCCCCCATCACCGCCGGCTGCTCGATGCCTTTGCCGCCCAGATCTCCCTGGCCATGGAACGGGTCGACCTGGCCCGCCAGGCGGAGCAGGCCCAAGTGCTGGAGGCCAGGGAAAGCCTGGAACGGGCCCTGCTCAACTCCGTTTCCCACGATCTCAGGACCCCGCTGGTCACCATCATCGGCGCGTTGAGCAGCCTGCACGGCGAGGCTCTTTCCCTGTCCGAGCCGAAGAAACGGGACTTGCTGCGCTGCGCCTGGGACGAGGCCGATCGGTTGAACCGGTTCGTCGGCAATCTGCTCGACATGACCCGCCTGGAGGCCGGCGAGTTGCGGATCAACCGTGAACCCTGCGATGTCCAGGACTTGATCGGCAGCGCCCTGACCATCCTCGACCGGAAGCTCGCCGACCGGGACGTGAGCGTCCAATTGGCCGAAAACCTGCCCCTGGTCGAGATGGACATGGTGTTGATGACCCAGGTGTTGGTCAACCTGATCGACAACGGCCTGAAATACTCGGCGGCGGACAGCCCCCTGGAGATCGCCGCCCGCCTCGACGGCGACCACCTGCTGCTGGAGGTGCGGGACCGGGGACCGGGAGTGGAGGAACAGCATCTATCCAGGATGTTTGAAAAATTCTATCGACTTCCGGTGCCGGAGGGCGCGAGTGGAACAGGATTGGGCCTGTCCATTTGCAAAGGCATCGTCGAGGCCCACCACGGCACCGTTTATGCCGTCAACCGCGCCGGCGGCGGATTGCGCGTCGTCTGCCGCCTCCCGGTGCAGCCATGACCGAACCATCGAGCAAGGGGCAACCCTGCCGCATCCTGATCGTCGACGACGAACCGGCGATCCGGCGTTTTCTGCAAACCGCCCTGGCCGACGATTGTTTTGCCCCGGTCCTGGCCGAAAACGGGCACGCCGCCCTGGCGGCCGCGGTCGCTACCAAACCGGAAATCGTCCTGCTCGACCTGGGGCTGCCGGACATGGACGGGGTGGAGGTGATCGCCCGGTTGCGGCAATGGTCGCAGGTGCCGATCATCGTCCTGTCGGTGCGGGACCGCGAGGCCGACAAGGTCCGGGCCCTGGACGCCGGCGCCGACGACTACCTGACCAAGCCCTTCGGCGTGGGCGAACTGCTGGCTCGCATCCGGGTGATGCTGCGCCGCTCGTTACAGCAGGCGCCGGAACCGGTCATCCGCGTCGACGAGCTGGAAATCGATCTGGCCCGGCGGCTGGTCACGGTGCGTGGCGCCAGCGTGGCCCTGACGCCCACCGAGTACGAACTGCTGCGCCTGCTGGCCACCAACGCCGGCAAGGTGCTCACCCACCGCCAGGTGCTCAAGCAAATATGGGGGACCGCCTACCTGGAACAGCCCCACGTCCTGCGAGTCAATATCAGCAATCTCCGCCGCAAGATCGAGGCCGACGCCTCGCGGCCGCGCTACATCCTCACCGAGTCGGGCGTCGGCTACCGCTTCCGGAGCGATTCGTAATCAACAGCCGCCTTCTTAAGTGGGATTGACTATCAGTTTCACCAGGCTTATCTATCAAACTACAGCGGTGCGAATCGCACCGTTTCCGCAGAAAACAATTGTCTTGCGATTCGATCATCGGTGCCTGCCCGACTTTTTTGTGTCCAAGCATCAAACCCGACCAGGAGGTGCGCCATGTTGAACATCCGCCACATTCTCGTCCCCATCGACCTGCGCGAGCATTCGCAAACCCTGGCCGAGGTAGCCTTGGCCGTGGCCAACCAGCTCGGGGCCGAGAAAACCACTTTCCTCCATGCCCTGCCCCATCTCCCGGATCTGAACGATTATCTGCCCGACACCCTCGCCAGGCTGGAAGCGGAATTCCGGACCGAGGGGAAAGGGAAAATGGCCGCCTTTCTCGATCTGCTCAAGGATCAGGCCGCCAATATCGACGGAGTGGTGGTCGACGGCGAGGCGACCGAGGCCATTCTCGCCTATGCCCGCGAGCACCGGGTCGATCTCATCGTCATTGCCACCCACGGTGCCAAGGGCATCGAGAAAATACTGCTGGGCAGCGTGGCGGACCGGGTCATCAAGGGTGCCCCGTGCCCAACGCTGGTCTTCAACCCGTTCAGCGGCACGCGGGGCTACGAAGTCTGCAAACCGCTGAATGCATGTATCCAGGCTGTTTAACCGCAACCACAACACAGAAGGAGACGCAATGAAACATCAACACATCCTGGCCGCAGCCCTGACCCTGCTCGTTCTCGCCGGAACCGCCAAGGCGGCGGACATCACCGTGCCCATGAGCATGGCCGAGGAAAAGGGAGCCGGGCCGGCCGTCGGCACGGTCGTGATCAGCGAAACGCCCTATGGCTTGCTGTTCACGCCCTCGCTCACCGGCCTGCCACCGGGTCTGCACGGTTTTCATGTCCATGAAAACGCCAGCTGCGAGCCCAAGGAAAAGGACGGCAAGATGGTACCTGCCTTGGCCGCCGGCGGCCACTACGATCCGGCCGGAACCAAGAAGCACGGCACCCCGTGGGGCGACGGCCATCTCGGCGATCTGCCGGCCTTGTATGTTGATGCCAATGGCGCCGCCACCAACCCGGTCCTGGCTCCCCGGCTGAAGATGAACGATGTAAAAGGACGTTCGCTGATGATTCATGCGGGCGGCGACAACCATGCCGACCATCCGGCTCCGCTGGGAGGCGGAGGTGCGCGGGTGGCCTGCGGCGTGATTCCCTGATATCTCGTGACGGGCAGGGAACGCCGGGTCGCCTGACGGCCATGTCGACAGGAAACCTCTTGTATGGAGGTGCATGCAACGGATGACCATACCAAGATATCGCGCGGACAATCATTGACTGCTTTTTCTTTTCCCACATGAACCAAGCGAGGTATTCGCCATGGAAATCAAGGATTATTGCAGTAATGTCGACCTGGAACTCTCGACCTGGAAAGCCAAGCTCACGGACGTGCTCGGCAAGATCGAGCCCCTGTCCACCGGCAGGAAGGAAGGGATATTCGAAGAGATCAACGGCCTGCAGATCGTCTTGACCGAATTGGAGGACAGGATCGAAAAACTGCGGACGGAATGCCCCCTGGCCTGGAAGCCGGAGCGGGCATCGATCGAAAAAAGGATGGCCGAACTCAGCGAACGCTACAGCGACGCGAGGATGGAATTCTTCGACTACGAATTCGGCGGCTGAGAGACCGCCATCGAAATACGCCGGCTTGCGCCGGCGTTGGCGACAAAAGCCGCGGCCAGCCATTGGGTCGCGGCTTTTTTTTACTGTTTTCAGATGGCCCGACAGGCAGACGAGGAGTCTCGCCGGCGCCCTCTTCAAGGACAGTCGATATACCGCCACTTGCTGTCGTAGCAGATCCGGATTGCACCGGACGCATACCCGATGCGAACACCCTTGAGCCCCGGATTGGCCAATTTCAAGGCCCGAAACAGGCGGGGCGGCCGGAGATCCTCCTCCGGCAGGACCAGCGCCTCGTACAACTGCCGCATCCTGGCGAAATACTCCGCAGTCGAACCAAACCCGCCGCAGGTGCGCTCTGGCCCAAACAAAAAGCACTGCAGAGGAGGGGCTTTTTGTTGTTGTGGTCTTGTTGCCACAAAAGGTTAAAAGACGTACTTCACGCCTGCCATGGCTTCGTACCGGTCGTAGTTGTCTTTGCCGAACTGGGTACCGAAATGTCCCCAGAGCTGCCAGTTGCGCTTAATCTCTCCCTGCAGGCCTGCCTTCAGTTCATACCGATCCGAAGGAACGCCGTCACTGAGGGTCTGGCCGTTGAAATCCAGGCTGTTATTCGCGCTGCTGTGCCACCAGTTGCCTTCCAGAAATGGTTGGATGCCGTTATCGTCTTGTTTGCTGCGATTGTAGAGCCGCGCGCCCAGCCGAGTAATCCAGCCGTCGGCATCGCTGTTGGTCACCCAGGTACCGTTGGCCTCGCGGTGGTTATCTTCACTGTAGCTGATGTACGCCAGTTGAGCCTGCGGCTCAAGCAGCCATTGCCGCTTCACCCCGTCATGCACGACAAACGCATAACCGGTCTCGACAGAGGCTGTCCAGCCGTCGCTGTTATAGGTTTCTTCCGGCAGGCCATTGCCCTTGATCGTATTGTCGTACCAACCGTACATCGCCCAGGTGTCGATATACGGACCTTGCGGTTTCTTGCCGTTGCCATACCAGGTACCGTACAGACCGAGACCATAGCCTTTCACATCACCGCTTGCCTTGCGGCGCAAACCGTTGTTGGTGTAGAGGATGTCTTGGGCATAGGCATCGGTATCGGCCTTGCCGTAGGCTCCCATCACGCCCAGGTGATAACGATGGTCCGCACTATTGTTCCAACGGGCGATGTCGCCGCCGAAGTGAACCAGGCTGGTGTCGGTATCCAGATCGATCTTTCCTCGGTTGCTTTCGCTGTTGGCGTGGCTGCCGACAACCCGTGCCCAAGCCGCCGGGACCTTATCGCCTCCGTTTTTTTGATCCATGGCTCGATACGTGTCGGTATACTGCGGTTCTCCCAACCGATCGTGCAACGTATGCACAAACATGGAACTGGCCGCCGCAAGGTTCCTGAGATACAGATACGGTTCGGGACGCTGCGAGGGGGTAGGAGTAGAGGTGGGCGGAGAAGTGGGCGGCGAGCTGGACTCGGGCGCCATGAGCGAGCGCAAATACCAGTCGCCGTCACCGGCATCGGCACCAACGCCGCCACGGTACAGGTCGTACTCGTAAGTGCCGGCCACGACACGACCATTCAACATGAAGGAAGAAGGCGTCGTCGTCGCGCCATTTTCCACCTGAACCAGGCGGATGCCGTTAGCCACGGTCTGGGTCCCCGGGCCGCCGACGTTGGTGACGGTCACCCCGGTAATACCGCTGCCGGCCCCGCCGTCAATGACCAGCCGATCCGATGGAGAACCGTCATCGCCGAGATAGGTATTGAAAGCGAGCGTGCCGTTCTGACCGATTACGTCGCCGTTGACCGTGAGCACGGTGCCCGGTGCAGTGCCAGTGCCGAACGAGACGAGCCCGGCATTGGCCAACGAAGGGATGGTTTGGCTGAAACCACTGAGATCGAGGTGCCACCGCTTTGTACCGTCATCGCCGAATTAGGGCTGAAGGTGTTCAGTGCACCGGATCGCAGGGTTCCGGCCACAACAGTGGTGGGTCCGCTGTAGGTGTTGGCGGCCGTCAGCACCGTGGTTCCGGTTCCGAGCTGAGTGAACGCGCCAGAACCGGAGATCGTACCGGGGATGGCGATCGCTGTCCCGAAAACCGGATCGGAAATCAGAAGCGCGTTGTTCGCGATATCGCCGACGATCGAACCGTTAGTGGTACCGTCACCCAGTTGCAATGCGCCGGCATTGATGGTCGTGCCGCCCGTGTAGGTGTTGACGGCGGTGAGCACCGTGGTTCCGGTGCCGATTTGAGCGAGCGCGCCAGAACCGGAGATCGTGCCGGGAATGGCGATCGTTGTCCCGAAAACCGGATCGGAGATCAGCAGTGCCTTGTTCACGATATCGCCGACGATCGAACCGTTGGTGATACCGTCGCCCAGCTGCAATGCGCCGGCATTGATGGTCGTGCCACCCAAATAGGTATTCGCATTCGTCAACACCAGCGTGCCGGCGTTGCTCTTGGTCAAGGATCCGAGGCTGCCGATCATGCCCGCCATGGTCAAGATGGTGCCGTCGGCGACATCGAAATTACCGCCGCCCGTGCCGAGCGTGGTCACTCTGTTTGCCGTAAAAGTTCCCGTGGTTGCGAGTGTTGCGCCATTGGCAAAGGCCAGCGGCCCAGCGGCATCGCCGAGGTTCTCGTTCGCCGCGACCTGCAAGGTGCCGCCGGTAATGGATGTGCCGCCCGTGTAGCTGTTGGCGGCGGTCAAAATCGTGGTGCCCGAGCCGATCTGATTGACCACGCCGGGACCGCTGATCACGCCGTTAAAGGTGTAGGTGTTTGAGCGATTAAAGACCAATGCCGCGTTGTTCACGACATCGCCCACGATCGATCCAGTCGGAGTGTTATTGCCCAACTGCAATACGCCGGCATTGATGGTGGTACCGCCCGTGTAGGTGTTGTCGCCAGTCAAGATCTGGGTTCCGGTCCCGTTCTTGACGAGGGCTCCGGGACCAACGATCATTCCGGCGTAGCTATCCGTGGGGTTGTTCAAGAGCCCCACGGTGAACGTCTTGCCGGCAGAGGCAAGGTGTGTCACGCCGGTCGCGGCGCCGCCGATGTCGTTGAAGGTGCCGACGCTCAGATTCGCTCCGGTCCAGAACTCTCCTGCCACGTTGAGGTGGGCCGCCGGTTGATTGACCGTTGCCGTGCTGCTGACGTAGGGATAACGAGTGAGCGGATTGGAGTTGTAATTGACGCCGACGCGAGCGCCGGCAGCGACGTTCAAGGTATTGCCAGTTCCCCATCCCGAGCCGTCCGGCGTGTTGAACTGAATCCATCCGTTGCCGGCATTGGCATTGATGGTCCCGGTGTAACCGGTCATGGATCCATTGACCTCTATGGCCGACGGAAAACCGGAGCCGCTGTTCGACCTCACGTTAACGGTTCCACTCCCGGTCCAGCCTCGCGGGAAGATCAATCCTTGTTGAAAATTGCCGGTTTGCCAGTTGATGGTGTTTGTTCCCGCCATGACGACCGGGCTCGGCGCCAGGATCGTGACTAGGGCGTCGCCATTGCCGGTCTGATAGGTGGTGACAGTGGAATTGTTCAGTGTCAGCGGGCCGCCGAACACGATGTTGTGATAAACCTGCCCGGCCAAACTGGCCTGGTGCTCCGACAGCCGCAACGTGGAATTGTTGAAGGTCGCCGAAGCAACATTGGGCAACCCGTCGGTCATCTTGTTCCTGTTGGTGTTGAGAGTCAGATCGCCCAGCAAGACGGTCGCGTTGTTGGCGACAAAGGTGCCGGTCGTGGTGACGACCGCGCCGGTCGTGGCGCCGCCATCGGTCAAATCGAAGGTCCCGTTCGACACCGTCACGGCACCGATTCCGTGCAAGGCGCCCGCTCCCCTGAGTTGCAGCGTACCCGGCCCTGCCAGGTTCACGCCGCCGTCATTGAGGAGTGGGGCGGAAATCGTGGCGGTTACCCCCGTCTCGACCGTGATCGTCGAACCGGCGTTGAGCGTCACCGGGTTGGCCACGCCGCCAGTTAACGTGTAGCCGGTCGTCCGGAAAGTGAGGCCACCGGTCGAAACCGGAGCCCCCATGGTGACCGTACCGGAGGTGGTACCGAAGACCGCCGTTGAACCGTTTATCCATACCCCAACAGCGGTACCATCATGCCATTGGGAAGTGGTGGTATCCCATGTTCCGGTACCACCGGAATCGATCCCTGCGGGAGACCAGGAAACCGACTGGGCTTGCGCCGGCCCAGTCAATACAAGAACGGTCACGAAGACTACCAGCAATAAGGCGGTGCCCCTTCCTCTTGGCCGATCTTCGTCTTTGCTGTCCAGGCCCTCGAATCCAACCTGTTTTGTTGTTTGAAGAAAATCGATGCTGTTCGTGGCAAGATTCACGCTGTCATTTCTGAGCCCTTTGCGTTTATTTGTCGTCATATCGGTTCCTTCCAAAAGAGAACTTGCCGAGCCTCGACTCGTTATAGTAAATATTTGTTTATGCAAATTATTATTACATTTTGCCTCTTAGCAAGGTAGAAAGCGAACATGTTTTGGCATAAAATATCCCAGCCAATCTGCTGGGTTGGCTGGCCCTTGTCGGCTGCCCTGTCGGGTAGCAACGCCGAGCGCCCATTCCAGTTCACATGCAAGAGGCCGTAAATCCAAGGCCAGCCTACACGCTGTGCAACCCACGAAATTATCTACAAAAATCTTCTTGATACTTTTCCGTGAACCTTTGATAATCCGCTAGCTGTAGGCAGGACAACGGAGGGAAGGGATAACACGCATCACGACATAGAAGATTTGCGATGAGCTTTGAGAACGGTTGAACAAGTAATCTCGGCAAGTCCACGTGACCACGTCAGGCACCAAAGGATGGTTCCTTTTGGCTATCAACGGCACTTCCGAGATTCGGGAGATATTCGAGCGGTTCTGGATCGAGGAGGTACAGCTCACTACTCAATGAGTAGGACGGAAAGGAGTCGGACGAAGGTCAGGACCGAATTGCTGATCAGCATCTGGTCGTGTTAAACTTTTTTGACGATATCAAATCTTTTTTCCGATGCCTGGTATCGCAATGTTCGCACCCTGTTTTTCGCGCGCCGCTCCAAAGAATCCCGCCGGCGCCCTCTTCAAGGACAGTCGATATACCGCCACTTCCTGTCGTAGCAGATCCGGATTTCACCGGATGCATACCCGATGCGAACACCCTCGAGCCCCGGATTGGCCTGCTTCAGAGCCCGAAACAGGCGGGGCGGCCGGAGATCCTCCTCCGGCAGGACCAGCGCCTCGTACAATTGCCGCGTCCTAGCGAAATACTCCGCAGCCGAACCAAACCCGCCGCAAGTGCCGTGCTTTTCCCACTGGCCCTGCAGCAACAATTCGCCGGGCAGCACGCACAGGTACTGTCTGATCATTTGAGGATCGAGCGGGCCGGCCTCATCCCCCCGGCAATAGCGCGGATGCAATGCCACGGGCTTGCCGTCGTCCCGGCAGGTCGCGGGGTGGCGGGACTGGGGCCACAACCCGTGCACCACCCAACCGAATGCGTTGCGGCCCGCACATTGGAAGGCATTGTGCGGCCTGACCGCACCGGTGCGGAAATCCCTGGCGCTTTCCCGGCAAAACCGGGGCGAATAGGAAAGGGCCAGCATGAAGTAATCGGCAGGGACATCGTTGATGCGCCGCAGGCAGGCGTTTTTTTCGTTGCGCCGATGCCAGTCGTACTGCGTGGCCAATGCGGCGGGGTCCGGCAGGACGCATTCCCCGGCCAGCGAGACCGTGGCTGCCATCAGGACAGCCAATGCAATTGCCGAAAAACCCGGGACAACATGCCGGCGATATGGCCGCTGTCGATTGCCCGCGCCCCTTTCCATTGTTGGCGCCATCGGCAAGGCTGCGGACCGGCATCGATAGAAATTCTTGAGTATGGGGAAAAACATTGGCAGAATAGAAAATTGGCAATGGTCAAATCACATCGAATACACCGACTCCAAGCCTTGGGGGTTGCATGTCGTCACTCATCGGCCACACCCTCGCGGGCGCCTCTGTCTACCTGTCCTGCAATCGCCCCACGGACCAGCAGGCGGCACGGGCGCTGCCGGTATTCGTCTTGCTGGCGATCTGCCCGGATTTCGATTATTTTATCCTGTGGCTTTTCCACCATCAAACAACTCCACGGATTACCCACACCCTGCTGTTCTGCCTGGCAACATCATCGATCGCCTGGTGGTGCGCCTCGCCATTGCGTCGGAAAAATGTCGCCAACACGCCCTTCTGGGCGATGGTCCTTGCAAGTGTTTCCCATCCCCTGCTCGACCTGCTGGTGGGCGTCCATCCGCTGCCACTGCTCTGGCCGCTTCCCGATCCCGACATCGCCCTGCCCTTCGGTATCCTTCCAAGCGCGGGCCAGCTCAAGCTGACCAACTATTACCTGTGGCGCAATCTCCTGATCGAAACCGCCATCCTCCTGCCGATAGCCTCGCTTGCGGTGGCGATTGCCCATCGCTGTTCCCGCCGCGCCATTGCGAAGTACGCGTTTCTCGTCGCCCCGGTTTGGCTGGCCTTTGTCGCCTGGTCCGTCGGGTTGCAACGTTGAACGCCCCTTCGATTTCATTCTCAGGAGGCCGCGAATCCAGGGTCGATTTGTGATTTCCCAGCAACCTACGCCCCCTGTCGCCCGTTGTACACCGCCTGGCCGCTAGCGGCAAAACGCCGGAAATCCGCCAGGGACTCCTCCCGCAGCATCCCCTCGATCAACTCGATGCCCCGGCCGGCCAACTCCTGTCGCCACTCATGGGGCATCGGCCCCTCGTCGAACCCGGTGATGGCCATCATGGCCGGATCGGAACCGGCAATCGCCAGCGAGCGGATGCCGGACCAGAGCACCGCGCCGAAACACATGGCGCAGGGGCTCCAGTTGACCACCAATTGGTGGGCGGGCAGGTCCGGCCCACCGAGATCGTAGACTCCCAACCGCTGCTGGGCGAGCGACAGGGCCATGATCTCGGCATGGGCCGAGGAACAGGCGCTCGGCACCACCCGGTTGACGCCCACCGCGACGATCCGGCCCGAATCCCGTTCAAACACGCCGGCGGCAAAAGGGCCGCCGCTCTGCCGCTCGGTATTCAGCCGGGCCAGGCGCAGCACCAGCGCCATCCGCGCCGCCAGATCGGGCACCGCGTCCGGCAGCAGCTTGAGTTCCGCCTCCATCCAGTCCGGCAGATCCAAGGTGAAGCCTAGCGGCAAATCGGTCGTTTCCATGTGCATCCTCCTACAAGAACAAAAAATCAGGACCCCATCAGCTTGCCCCGGAACAGGAAGAAAACCGCGCCCAGCAGGCAGAGCCCGGCCCAGAGATAGTCGAGGGTCAGCTTCTCCTTGAGGTACAAAACGGAAAACGGCACGAAGATCGACAGGGTGATCACCTCTTGGAGGATCTTCAGTTGCCCCACCGACATGACGCCATGGCCGATGCGGTTGGCCGGCACCTGGAGCAGGTATTCGAGCAGGGCAATGCCCCAGCTGATCAGGGCGGCGACGATCCAGGGCTTGTGCGACAGATTCTTGAGATGGCCGTACCAGGCGAAGGTCATGAAAATGTTGCTGCAGGACAAAAGGGCGATGGTGAGGGTGTAGCGATTCATGACGATTACTCGGAATGGATGGGCGGGCCGCTTGGCGCCGTGGATTTTCCCGGCCGCACCGGTCGGCGCGGATACCCTATACTAGCAGTCCTCCGGCCGATTTCAAGCACGAACCGGAAAGCGGCGCGAAGACCGGGCGCATCGCCCTGCAAACTCCTGCTGACTTTCCCGGCGATCGACTATACAATAGGCGGATTGTGATGCAATCTTCCCCGGTTATTGACAACGAGGCCGCCATGTCCGCCGATTCCCGCCCCCTGCCCCTGTCCTCCGATGCCCTCAAGGCCAACCTGCTGGAAACCGCCGCGCCGGAGGTAACCATCGACCCGGCCTTTACCTTGCTGCGCGATATTGTCAGCCGTTTCCAGGGCATCCAGGGCAAGCTCGACGCCCTGCTCTATGAGATCAGCCACCCTTACCACAACTGGAAGCTGATCATCCCGGAACTGCGGGCCTTTGCCGTGAAGAACTGCAACCATTACCGCGACCATGAACAAGGACCCGAGGCCTTCACCCTGTTCATGGATATTTTTTTCGACGCCCTCAAGGACGCGGCCCGCAACGAGCAACTGCTCCAGCGCATCCTCGAGGCCATGCTCGCCTACGCCGACAAGCTGATCCTGTCGCTGGACAGCCCGACCCTGTTCCGTTTCGAACAGGCCCTGAACCAATTCTTCACTCGCTTGCGGCAGTTGGACGACACCGAGCCGCAGGTCATCATGGCCATGGTCCAGGGGCATCAACCGGTGCGGAAAATCGCGCAGAAAATCCTCAACCTACGCAAGCAGCAACCCGAGACGCCCTTCGATTGCAAGGCCCTGGCCCTGCTGCTGCACACCACTCTCCACCGCAACTACGAGTACTGGCTCGGCGAAGAGGACCCGCGACCCTGGTTCGAACGGCAATGCGGCGACTACTGCCGGCACTGGCAGGGCAAGGACCTGCTGTTGGGCATCTCCCACCGGAGCATCCGCGAGGCGGCCCGGACCATGGAAGCGGTGGATTTTGCCGCCGATTACCAGGCGGCCCTGGAGGTGCTGCTCACCCTGCCCACCCACATGGACATGGTGCGGCTGTACAAGGAAATCCCGGCCATGATGGTAGCCGCCGATTCGGACAACGAGGAAGCGGCCCACTTCGTCGAAAACCGCAAGCTGCTCTTCCTGTTCCGGATCATGGAAACATCCGGCCTGTCGCTGATCCACGAGGCGACCCTGCGCGAGATCAACCGCTCCCTGGTACAGCTGATCCGCAAGCAGAGCTTCGAGGAAATCGAGCAGTTCTTCGTCACCACCTTCCACCTGCTCAAGGCCAATGTCCGCCGCTATCCGCACACCTCGCTCCAATGCATCCAGGTGATCGGCAACGAGGTGTTCAAACGCGGCAACTCGCGGCTGGTCGAGGCCTTTCTCTGGGAGGCGGTGCGCTTCGGCTTCCAGTACGCCAACGTCCGGGGGGTGGACGAGGACTGGCAACCCATCGCCAATCCGGCCCACCTCACCAACATCCGGGTCTGGCTCGACCTGATCGAGCAGGAGCCCAAATGGTGCTCCACCCTGTTCTCGGCCCTGATCATCAACCTTAGGCTGTCGGGCACCTGCGTGCGCGACACCGACCTGTTCCAGCGCGACATCACCGAGCTGCTCAACCATCCCATCGGCCCGATCTACAACCTGGCCAAGCAGTTCACCAAGCTGATGCCGGTCTTCTTCAACGAGATCGGCGCCGAGGGCGAGCTGCGCGACGTGTCCACCGAACTGGACGAGATCCACAAGCGCAAGGACCCGCTCATCCACTTTCTCCGCAAGCAGGCGCATGTCGAATCCAACAACCTGATCGTCGGCTTCATCGAGGCGATCTTCGTGTTCTGGATCACCCTGGACAAGAGCTCCCTCACCGAACACCTGCCCGAGGAGGTGCTGCGCCAGGTGCAGGCCGGCGGCGCCTATGTCGACGACCAGCACCAACTGGCCGCCCGGATCAGGCAGGAATTGCGTTTTACCCACATGGGCCAGATCCTGGCCTGGCCGGACGACGAACGCGAGCAATTCCTCGCCCGACAGCAGGATCTCGCCGAGCAGGAGCGGCGGCGCTTCGGGCTGCTGGTGCGGATGTACAAGCTGCTCCACCTCAAGTACAACCTCAGCCTGCCCGAAATCCAGCGCCAACTCCACCACGCCACCAACGCCGGCTTTCCCGAACTGGCAAGCCTGCCCGAGGTGCTCGAGGAGAACGATCCCATCCACTGCCTGGAAGCCCTGCTCGACGAGCTGGAGCATTTGCAGAAGATCATCCTCAGCCAGGAAAAATTCGAGCCCAAGGAGGAGATCTACTACAAACGGCACATCGCGGTGGATATCCCCTCGGTCTACGGCCGCTATTCCGAGCGCAAGTTCGACGCCCTCGGCCTGACCTTCCGCCTGGAGAGCCTGGCCAACGTCTACCTGGAAAAACTTTCGTCCACGATCAATCTGGGCTTCATCACCCAAGTGACCTTCATCCGCATTCTCAAATGTTTGCGGCTCTTTTCCCGGGCGCTCCAGATCGATGGCATTTCCAGCCGCCGGCTGGACACCTACATCAGCCTGCTGGCCACCTCCATCGGCATCCGCCGCTTCTCCTACACCCAGCACCTCGACATCATGCGCGGGCTGTCCGAGGGGGTTAAGGACATCATCTACGCTTACTACACCAACATCCACCAGAACAACCTGTCGATCGTCGTGCCCCAGATCGGCAAGGAGAACCTCCTGCCCCGGTACCACAGCTCCTGGGACGAGAAGAACATGCCGGAAACGGTGCTCCGCTTGTCGGAGACCTTTTTCCGCGACCTGATATCCACCACCTTCGGCCTCCAGCACCTGGACAACTTCATCGGCAAGGTCATCGGCACGTTGGAGGCCCAAAAGGACATCCTGGACGAAAAGACCCTGGATTTGCTGATGACCTACAACCCGGACAAGGCGATCAGCAGCCTCCATGCCGAAAACCTGCGCACCCACAACCTGATCCACCTGGGCAACAAGGGCTTCAACCTGGTGGTGCTCACCGGGGACGGCATGCCGGTGCCGCCGGCCTTCATCATCACCACCGAGGTCTTCCGCTGCTACCGGGCGATCCGCAAATTCGCCCGAGCACGCGACGAGTACATGTGGCGGGTGCGGGCCGCGGTGACCGGGATCGAACAGCTCACCGGCCTGGTCTTCGGCTCCTCGGAACGGCCGCTCCTGCTGTCGGTGCGCTCCGGTTCGGCCATTTCCATGCCCGGCATCATGTCCACCATCCACAACGTCGGCGCCAACGAGGAGATGGTCGAGGAGTACGCCAACCTCCATCCCAAAAAGAAATATTTCGCCTGGGACAACTTCCGCCGCTTCCTCCAGTCCTGGGGCATGGCCCACGGCATGGAACGCGAGGATTTTCAGGAACTGATGAACGCCCACAAGCGCGAGCACCAGGTCCATTACAAACGCGAATTCTCGCCCGAGCAGATGCGGCAGCTGGCGCTCAACTATCAGCAGGCGGTGCGCAACCGCGGCTTCGACATCCCAGAGGATCCGTGGGAGCAGCTGATCGGTGGGGTCGATGCGGTCTTCGATTCCTGGCACACCCCCAAGGCCCAGGAATACCGCCACCTGATGGGCGTGTCCGACGATTGGGGCACGGCGGTCATCGTCCAGACCATGGTCTTCGGCAACCTCGGTGGCCAGGCGGGCAGCGGCGTGCTCTTCACCGCCCACCCCTACCGCAAGGTGCGGCGGGTGGCGCTGTGGGGCGATTTCGCCACCGGCGACCAGGGCGAGGACATCGTTTCCGGCCTGGTGACCAGCAATCCCATTTCGGTGGAGCAGGCGGAGATCGACGGCCGCTACGAGGACAAGAGCCTGGAGCGCCTCTTTCCCAAGATCTACGAACGGCTGCTTTCGATCAGCCGCGACCTGGTCTACGAAAAGGAATGGAATCCCCAGGAGATCGAATTCACCTTCGAAGGTCCCGAGCCGGAGCAGCTGTTCATTCTCCAGACCAGGGACATGATCACCATCAAGAAAAAGGAACACCTCAACGTCTTCGTCGATTCCGACCTGGCCCACAAGGCGATCCTGGCCAAGGGCATCGGCGTTTCGGGCTCGGCCATGTCGGGCAAGGCGGTGTTCAGCGAGGACAACATCCGCCAGCTGCGCCAGGCGGAGCCGGACACCCGGCTGATCCTGATCCGCCGCGACACCGTGCCCGAGGATATCCGCGAGATTTCCATGGTCGACGGCCTGGTGACCTCGCGCGGCGGCCAGACCTCGCACGCCTCGGTGGTGGCCACCCGGTTGGAGAAGACCTGCGTGGTCGGCTGCCGGGAGATGCAGGTCTTCGAGTCCGAGGAATATGCAGAGATCAACGGCACCCGCATCGCTTTCGGCGCCCCGATCGCCATCGACGGCCGTCACGGCCTGCTGATCGAAGGCAACTACCCCCTGCGGGAGGAAGTGCATATTCTGCCTTTATGAACGTTGCGGGGCGATTTATAGTTTCCTCGACGTAAAGCCCCTTCCGGCGCGGACGCTCGCAGCGGCGAACGCGCCGGGTTTCCTTTACCCGCCCGATCCGCCATGACCGCCTCTTTCTCCGACCCCACCCCGGCCAGCCCACCCGTCCACTGCTTCACGGTGGGCGACATGACCTGCGAACACTGCCAAGGGCGGGTGGAGGCCGCGGCCCGGAATGTGCCCGGGGTCCGTGAGGCGAAGGTCGACCTGGCGGCCGGCACGCTCACCGTGAGCGGCGGCGAGCCGCAGGCGATCGTCCGGGCGGTGGCCGAGGCCGGCTATCCGGCAGCGCCTGCGGCCGATGCCGCCGCTTCCCCCGTTTGTCCGTTGCCATCGGCCGCAGGCACCCCGCCGTCGGTTGCGCCTACCGCCGCCTATTCCCTCCGGGTAAGCGACATGCACTGCGCCAGTTGCGTCGGCCGGGTCGAGGCGGCCATCCGGGCGGTGGACGGGGTTCGGGCCGTCGCGGTCAATCTAGTGGACCAAAGCGCCGCGGTCGAGGGCGGCGATCCGGACCGGGTCGTCCGGGAGGTGATCGGCGCCGGCTACGGGGCCGCGCTTCTCGACGGGCCGGGCGCAGCCGTTGCCGAGGACTATGCCATCGACATCCTGGGTATGCACTGCGCCAGTTGCGTGCAGCGGGTGGAGACGGCCCTGCGCGCCGTTGCCGGGGTCACCGAAGCGGCCGTCAACCTGATCGAGAAAAAGGCCCTGGTGCGCGGCGGTTCGCCTGCGGCTGCGGTCCAGGCGATCCTCGACCAGGGCTACGGCGCCTCCCTGCGGCAACGGGCCACCCCGGCCGACTCGTACCTGCTGCTGCTCGATCCCTGGCCGGAAGCGGCCGATCTGGAACAGATCCGCGACATCATCCAGGCCCAGGATCCTGGCGCCGATATCGCGGTCGACAAGAGGCGGCTGCGGATTGCCACCGACCAGCACCCGGCCGACGTACTGCTGCGGCTGGCCGACCTCGGCTTCCAGGCCGAGCTGACCGAATCCTTTGCCGATCCCGGCCTCCAGCAGGCCGAAGCCACCCGGCTGGAGATCCGCCGTGCCTGGTGGCGGGCCTTCTGGGCCGGGCTGATCGGCCTTGCGATCATGGCCGGCCACATGACCGGTTGGTTTCCCCATCCCCAGCATAACCGCCTGTTCTGGGCCGGCGCCGCCCTGGCCTGTCTGTTCACCATGATCTACAGCGGCCGCAACTACTTCGTCGGCGCCTGGAAGCAGGCCCGCCACGGCGCGGCCAACATGGACACCCTGGTGGCCTTGGGCACCGGCGCTGCCTGGCTGTCGTCGCTGGTGGTGATTATCGATCCGCACTTCATCCCCGGTGCCGGCGACAACCTCTATCTCGACGCCTCGGTGATGATCCTGGCCTTCCTCCAGCTGGGCCACGTGCTGGAAACCAGGGCCAAACGAACCACCAGCGAGGCCATCGGCGCACTGGTCGGGCTCCGCGCTCGCACCGCCACGGTGCTCAGATCCGCCGGCCAAGTGGACATCCCGGTGTCGCTGCTGCGTCTCGGCGACCGGGTGCGGGTCAAGCCCGGCGAAAAGGTGCCCATCGACGGCGAGATCGTCGAGGGCCGGACCACCATCGACGAATCGATGCTCACCGGCGAACCCCTGGCCGTGGCCCGCGAGGTCGGCGACCCGGTCACCGGCGGCACCATGAACCGCTCCGGCGCCTTTGTCCTCAAGGTGAGCCGATTGGGCGAGGACACCACCCTGGCCCGGATCATCCGCATGGTCAAGACCGCGCAGATGAGCAAGCCGCCCATCGGCCGCCTGGCCGACCGCATCGCCGGGGTGTTCGTGCCGGTGGTGATCGCGATCAGCCTGCTCAGCTTCGCCGCCTGGCTGGGATTTGCCACCGAGTTGCGCCTGGCGCACGCCCTGACCGCCGCCATCGCGGTGCTGGTCATCGCCTGTCCCTGCGCTTTGGGTTTGGCCACACCGATCGCCATCATGGTCGGCACCAGCCGGGCCGCTCAGTGCAATGTCCTGATCCGCAACTCCGACGCCCTGCAAACCGCCGCCACCCTGACCCACGTGGTGGTGGACAAAACCGGCACCCTCACCGAAGGCCGTCCGGCGGTGACCGACGTTTTTCCGGCAACCGGCGGCAACCGGCGCGAGGTGCTGCGGTGGGCCGCCAGCCTGGAGGGCGGCTCCGAGCACCCCTTGGCCGAGGCGGTGCTGAACGCCTATCTCGAATACGGCGAGGCACTGGTCCGGCTCGACGATTTCGTCGCCATTCCCGGCCGGGGGGTCAGGGCGAAACACGACGGCACCGCCTATCTGCTCGGCAACCGCCATTTCTTGACCGAGGAAGGCCTCGAACCGCCCGCCGCACTGCGCGCCGAAGCCGACCGCCAGGCCGCCCAGGGCGGCACCCCGGTCTGGCTGGCCAGGGGCCAGGAGGTAATGGGGCTCTTGATCCTCAAGGATCCGGTGCGGCAGGACTCGGCGACCGCGATCGAACGGCTGCAGCAGATGGGGATTGCGGTGGTGATGTGCAGCGGCGATACCCGGGCCACCGCCGAAGCCGTGGCGCGGGAGGTGGGGATTGGCGAGGTCCACAGCGAAATCCTGCCGGAGCAGAAGCTGGAGGTGATCCGAAACCTGCAGTTGCAGGGCGCCAAGGTCGGCATGGTGGGCGACGGGGTCAACGACGCCCCGGCCCTGGCCCAGGCCGACACCGGCTTCGCCATCGGCAGCGGCACCGACGTGGCCATTGAGCATGCCGACATCACCCTCACCGGCGACTCGCTGCTGTTGGTGGCCGACGCCATCGCCATCTCCGCGGCCACCATCCGCAACATCAAACAAAACCTGTTCGGCGCCTTCATCTACAACGTGATCGGCATTCCCCTGGCCGCCGGACTGTTCTACCCCTTCACCGGCTGGCTGTTGGAACCGATGTACGCCAGCGCCGCCATGGCGCTCTCCTCGGTGACCGTGGTCACCAACGCCAATCGGCTCCGGTTCTTCCAGCCCCGGTGAGCCGATTCAAGCAGACCAGCAGCTTGCGGAAGCGGTGACACGGGGTGGGACCGGCGTCTTTGTCGCGAACGGCCGGGGCCCCCTGCCGGTAAAAACAGCTCGGATCAAAGGAATTTTGCTTGCACGCCCGCCGGGAGCGAGGTAAGCGGTGGACTTTCCGCCGCGCCCTCGCGACCGATCAATCGTGCCCCTTTGCCATGGGAACCCGCGCCATGTACTCGCTGTTTGCCCGGATCACCTATATTTTCGATCCGCTCCAAAGTTTCTACGTCCACGAACGGCTGCACCGAAAGATCTCGGTTGCCCTCGTGTTCCTGTTCATCTGCAGCCTGGCCGCGATCGAGCTGAACCGCCGGGGTCTTCTACCGCCGGGATTGACCGAGATCCTGCCGAACAATCACTTTTACGCGGTCCAGGCTGCCTTTACCGTCATCCTGGTGCTCGAGGTCATCAGCCTGATCTTTGTTCTGCCCTGCTCCTTTTCCCGGTCGCTCGGCAAACAGTTCGAGATCCTGTCGCTGATCCTCATCCGCAACGCCTTCAAGGAACTGTCCTATTTCTCCGAGCCGTTGGGATACGAGGGCAATATCGACAAGATCCTGCACATTTTGGCCAACGGCTTCGGCGCCCTGCTAATCTTCGCCCTGCTCGGCGTCTACTACAAAATCCAGAAGCGGAGCGACGAGGACAGCCGCCAGATCGACCTGTACAGCTTCGTCGCCTCCAAAAAGGCGATTTCCCTGCTGCTGCTGGTTTCCTTTATCGGCATGGGCGGCTATTCGCTCTACCAGACCCTGATGGGGATCGAGCATCCGGATTTTCTCCACGAGTTCTACACCCAGCTGATTCTCACCGATATCCTCATCGTCCTGGTCTCCCAATGCTTCCATCCCTCGGCCAAGATGATCTTCCGCAACTCCGGCTATGCCCTGTCGACCTTGATGATCCGCATCGCCCTGGTGGCACCGGTGTACTACAACGTGCTTCTGGGCGGGGCGGCAGTGGTGTTCGCCATCCTGCTGACCCTGATCAGCCAGCATCTGTTCCAGCAAAAGATGTAATTCCAGGCCTCATCGGCCAACAACGCTCACTCAATCGCAACAAACAAGGGGAACGCATGTCAGAATTGAACGATGTCACCGTGGTCCGCGAGGCCAACATCTACTTCGACGGCAAGGTGACCAGCCGGACCGTGCTTTTTGCCGACGGCTCGAAGAAGACTTTGGGAATCATGATGCCCGGGGACTACACCTTCGGCACCGGTGTCAGGGAATCGATGGAGATTTTGTCCGGCGAGTTGGAGGTGCTGCTGCCGGGCGAGAAAGAATGGCGGCCGGTCAAGGGCGGCGAGGCCTTCGAGGTGGTGGCGGATGCCGAATTCAAGCTGCGCGTCAAGACGCTCACCGACTACTGCTGCTCCTACCTCAACGACTGATCGATTGACAAAAAGCCCGGCCGGAGAAAACCGGTTGGGAGAAACCGTCCCGAGCGCCGCATCCAAGGCGCTCCGGACGGGAAGATGCTTTTTTCAGTCCGGACGCACTATCAGCGCTTCCGCCCCCTTGTCGTGCCGCACCAGATATTGCCCGATCTTCTCGAAGGTGGCCGTCACCGGTTCACCGGGCTGGTCCGACATCGAGACCTCGGCCCGGAAAAGCGAACCGAACAGCAGCTTGAACAGATTGACCCGGACCTTCTGGGCCTCGAACGAGGCTTTTTCCTGGGCCTTGATCTTTTTGATATCGTCGGTCCGGGAAATGGCGGCCTGGATGACGTCGAGGACGAACTCGGTGCAATTCTGTCGTCCGAGGGTGAAGGGATTGGCGATCACGGAATAGCGCGGATCGTGCAGCGATACGTACGCCGGCGAGATGATCACGGCCAGCAACCGCTGTTGCAAGGCCGGGGTGGGGATGACGATCCCAGCCTCCAACTCGGCCGCCCCGGCAAAAAATCCGGCCGGATAGTCCACCACCAGGTCGCTGGTATCCAGCTGCTTTTCTCGTTGATACAGATTGTACAAGGCGTATCCCGGCACCTTGCGGCCATCCGCGGTGGTGATCTCGGAATAAACGGCAAAGGCGGTGTGGGTAAATGCCATGCCCTCGGGCATTTCGGACTGCGGCCGGCCCTTACGGGCCAGGAGAGCCACGCGGGCTCCTTTGTCGGCCAGGATTTTCTCGATCTTCTTGGCAAAATCCACCACCTGCCCGGGGCTGAAGCGCATCGTGCCCTCCGGTCCGTTCTGTCCGGGAGGGAGGGCGATCATCGGCTCGTCAACGACCGTCAACGGCGTGCCCGGTGGCGGGCTTCCCGCTCCAGGAACCGCTTCGGCGGAAGCAGGCACGGCGCTGCCATACGGAAAAGGGACCGAGGACGCGGCCGAGCTCACCCGGCCCGAAGCGGCAAGCACCCGGACGGCCCCGTCGCCGACATAGGAAGCGGCCAAAACGACGGACACCGGACCGCACAGCGCTGCCGATAGCGCCCATGCCGAGAGCCGCAGCCCAAGGCGTCTGGCTGCCATTTTCCCCGACACTCGCACTCTTTCGGTGTGCATCTTGCGGCAATCGCACCGCATCACAGCAATCTCTCGCCCCGCGCCAGCAAGGAGGTCATCTGCTCGACCGGCACCGGCGGGCTGGCCAGATAGCCCTGGATGAGCATGTTTTTGCTCATGCCGCGCAGGATGGCCAGCTGCGCCTCGGTTTCGATCCCTTCGGCCACCACCGTCAGCCCTAGGGTTTCCGCCAGGGAAACGATGGCCGCAGCAATGGCCCGGCTGCCGGCATCGTCTTCGAGGTCGTGGATAAAAGCGCGGTCGATCTTCAAGCCATCGAGCGCAAGGCGCTTGAGGTAAGACAGCGAGGAATACCCGGTGCCGAAGTCGTCGAGGTAGAATTTGCCGCCCAGCGGCCGCAATTCCTCCAAAAGCCGTTGGGCCCGGCCGACATCGTCCATCAGGATCGATTCGGTGAGTTCGAAATAGATGCGACCCGGCTTCAGTCCCGTGTCCACCAGCACGTCCCGCAGCACAATCGGCAACTGCTGGCTGGCAAACTGCCGGGACGAGATATTCACCGACACGTTCAGTTCGTATCCCGCATCCTGCCAGGCCTTGACCTGCCGGACCGCCGTTCGGAGCACCCAATTGCCCAGGGCTAGGATCAACCCGGATTCCTCGGCCAGGGGAATGAACTCCGCCGGCGAAACCAGCATACCCTCATGCCGCCAGCGCACCAAAGCCTCGGCGCCGACAATCCTCCCGGTGGCGCCGCTGACCTGGGGCTGGTAGTACAGTTCGAACTCTTCCAGTTCGATGCTCTTGCGCAGGTTGGACTCCAGGTAGAAGCGGCGCAGCATGTGGGAATCCAGTTCCGAGGTGAAAAACTGATACGAATCGCGGCCCTGTTTTTTTGCCCGGTACATGGCGATGTCGGCATTCTTGATCAGATCGTCGATATTGGCGCCGTCATCCGGGGCGATGGTCACCCCGATGCTGGCCGAGACGTAATATTCGATGTTTTCGTGGAAAAAAGGCACCCGCAGACATTCCAAAAGACGGGTGGCAATCAGGCCGGCATCCTCGGCGGTGCCGATCTCCGGCAACAGGACCAGGAATTCGTCGCCGCCCTGGCGAGCCAGGGTATCGCTGGCCCGCAACTGTCCTTTCAGGCGGCGGGACATGGCCATCAGCAGATTGTCGCCGGCGGTATGGCCGAAGCTGTCATTGATATGCTTGAAATTGTCGAGATCGAGAAACAACAGGGCCAGCCTGCTCGCCTTGCGCCGCATGCGGGCCAGGGCCATCTGCAGCCGGTCGTTGAACAGCACCCGGTTGGGTAGGCCGGTGAGGGCATCGTGCTGGGCCTGGTGTTCCAGGGCCTCCTGCTGCCGTTTCAGCTCGGAAATGTCATGAAAAATGCAGACATAGTTGGTGACCTGGCCGAGGGGATTGCGCACCGCGTTGACGGTCTGCCATTCCGGATAGACCTCGCCGTCCCTGCGCCGGTTCCAGATCTCGCCGCTCCACTGCCCGTCGCGGCCCAGCTGTTCCCACATCGTCCGATAAAAGGAGGGCTCGTGCCGGTTCGACTTGAGCAGCTTGGGGGTGTTGCCCACCGCCTCCTCGGCACTGTAGCCGGTGATTTGGGTGAAGGCCGGGTTGACCTGCAGGATCGTGCCCTCCTGGTCGGTGACCATGATCCCCTCGATCGAATGCTCAAACACCTTGGCGGCAAAGAGCAATTCCTCCTCGGCCCGTTTCCTCTTGGAGATGTCGCGCACCACCGCCAGGCAGCAGCCGGGCGGCTCGCCGGCGCGCCACAAGGGCGAGACCGTGACGATCACCCAAACCGCCTGCCCGTTTCGGTGCAGCAAGCGCTCCTCGATGGTGAATTCGGGGAGCGTCCCGTCCACTAGGTCGTGCCGCAGCTGCCGATTGCGTTCGCAATCCTCGGGCAGGGTGATCTCCGCCAAGCTCCGGCTCAACATCTCTTCTTCCGTGTAGCCGACGAGTTCGCAGAATCGTACATTGATCTGGAGGAACCGGCCGCTCAAGGTGTCGATCTCGGCGACCCCGACGCTGGCCATCTCGAAAAAGGTGCGGAAACTTTGTTCGCTGGCGGCTAGGTCCGCGGTCCGTTTTTGGACCTCCCGGCTCAGGCGGCTGTTGAACAAGAGCAGGATCCAGCCGATACCGCATCCAACCAGGAGAACGCCGCCAAGCATTTCGGCGACCAGGAGAATTATGCCCTGCCGCTCCGCCTCCATCTCCTGTCGGAGCTCATCATACATCAGCCCCTTGAGATCGTAGCCGGCCGGCATGAACCCAAGGCGAACGTAGGTCTCGGCAATGGCCTGCCAGCGATCGACACTCATGTAGCCGATCTCCACCAGGTTCGGATTAATCAGTTCCCGCATGGCCTCAGCCTCGTGCAACAGGGATTCCAGCGATTTTTCCTGCGAGTAACGGCTCTGGATCAACCGGGCGATTTCCTCGGGGTTGTTCATGGCGTAGCCCCAGCCGCGCAGGACTGCCCGGCGAAAGGCCTCGACCCGCTCCGGGTGCTGCCGGACCTCTCGTTCGCTGGTGACCAGGCAGTCGCCGTAAAAATCGATGCCGTATTGCGTCGGCTTGATCAGGACCGGTTCGCCGCCGAGCTCGCGCAACAAAAAAGGTTCGTTGGGCAGGTAGGCTGTTTGCGCATCCACGCTGCCGTCGAGCAGGCCATCCACTTGCCAGGTGTGGGGAAGCATGTGCAACGACTTCAGGGCTATTCCCTCCTTGGTCAGCATGGCCAAGTGCTCCGGGTCGTTTTCCCGGGCGAACATCACCCGTTTGCCCACCAAATCGCGCGGCGACCGTACCCCACTTTTCTTGTCCGCCAGGATCACGCTGGCCGAGTGCTGAAAAATGGCCGCCATCACCACCAGGGGACGCCCTTGCCGGCGTTCCAGCAACACGGCCGGCGACATTACCCCGAATTCGGCCTGGCCGGAGAGCAGGTGTCGGCCGATATCGAGTTCCAGGCGGCCCTCCAGTAATTCGACCTCCAGGCCGGCGTCGCGGAAATAGCCTTTTTCCAGGGCGGCGTAATAGCCGGCGAACTGAAACTGATGCCGCCATTTGAGTTGTAGGCGAACCACCTCCAGGGAGCCGTCGTTGGCGGCAAGCGCCGGATAGACACCGATCGCCACGGTCAGCAGCAGCGGCAGCAACAGGTACGGGCGGCACCACGCCAACCGGCGTTCATGGCCGGGGCTCCTTTTCCACTTCGCGGCCATTGCCGCGATCCTTTCTTTCACGACCCTGCCATCACTCATGGCACCCCCTGGCGCCCCTGCCCGTATCTCAGCAAATAGTTGCAGAACCCCTGCCGTCACTCCCCCAGACGCGCCGATACCCACGCACGACAGGATGCTGCGCCCACCTCTCGAAAGCACCATCAGAAAAAGATGAAAAAATAATGATAACAGATAGTAGGGTGGGATGCAAGCCGAGGGCGCCACCCCCTCAAATGAATCGTTTGATCAACTCGGCGCAGACCGTATCGACATTGACGGCCGTGACCGACCACTGCTCGACATACCGCAGAGCCTGCCGCCGCAGCGATGGATTCCGGCAATCGTCCAGCTTCCGGAACAGCCCGGTCCGCCGCCCGATCCGGTAGAGCATCTGCTCCTCCGGGTCCATGGCCAGAAAACGGTGGATCACGGCCATCATCCGATCGCGGTCCGCGGGCAGGACACCGTCGACTTCCTCGAACAGATTGAGGATATGATCGCTCCTGATGCGGCTGACGATGCCGCTCAGCGCTTGCAGGAAAAGAAGCAGTTCCTCGGCGATTTCCAGGTCGTTGAGCGGGTCGAAGCGGCCGGCGGCGCGCTCGCGGGCCAGGATCAGGCCGTCCGGCAGGGCCAGGCTGCGCAGGCGGATGAAGTCGGGATCAATGCGGTTGAGCGCCTCGGCGCTGTCCAGGGCGTGTTGCCGCGACAGGGCCCGCCCGCCCAGGCCGGGCATGAAATACTCGGACAGCTCGATCCCGGCCGCTTTCACCTTGCGTCCGGCAACGATGTGGGCCGCCCGATCCGCCCCCTTGCCCACCCTGCCCAATACCGCATCGCAGCCCGATTCCAGGCCGATATGGATGCGGTTGAGGCCGGCGGCGGCGAGCCGGGCCAAATCGATATCGGCGATGCGGGCGATGGTTTGGGAGCGGGCATAGGAGGTGATCCGCTCGATGCCGGGAAAGGAGGAGGTGAGATGGGTGAGGATGGCGGCCAGTTGATCGGGGCGGAGAATCAGGCTGTTCGAATCCTGGAGAAAGACCGACCGGCAACCGGCGGCCAGCCAGTTGCGGGCCGCGTGCAGGGCCAGCCAGTCGTTTTCCTCCCGCTGCGAATCGAGGGCGGGCAAACCGTTCTCGCCATCCGCCAGCCGTTGCCGTAACACAGTGACCCACCGGTGGATCGCATCGATGTCGCGCAGGACATGCGCCACAGGCCGCCGGCTGAAGCGCTCTCCCTTGTACAGGCCGCAGAAGGTGCAGCGGTTCCAGGGGCAATTGCGGGTCACCCTGATGAGCAGGCTGTCGCTTTCGCTGGGCGGCCGGATCGGCCCCTGTTCAAATCCTCGATACGACTCCTCGTTCATGCCCATGCCTCCTCGTTCGAATGCACGATCCGGCCGCGGCCGACCGACCGCCCAAGCCATGGCCGGGTGCAGCTCCCGGACCGATGCTCGACAAAATTGTCCGCCGAAATAATAGTATAGACATACCTTCCTTAGCCCACCCTGGCGGCACGATCAATAGTGTGGTATAAAGCAGAACATGAAATCAGCATTCCAAACCGAAGCGGCCGTGGCCACCATCATCGCCCAAGGGCCGATTCCCGAAGTACTGGTGCTCAAGCGCAAGGCCAATCCGGACGATCCCTGGTCGGGTCATTACGCCTTTCCCGGAGGGCGGCGCAACCACGCCGATTCCTCACTGCTGGATACCTGCATCCGCGAAACCTACGAAGAGTGCGGCATTCTGCTTTCCATCCGCAACCTGGTCAAAGAGTATCCGGTCCGCCAGGCCGGGAATTATCTCAACCGACCGGTGCCGGTCACCCCCTATCTGTTCGAGCTGTCCGAACATCCGTCCATCCGGCTGCAGAAGGCGGAGATCAGCTGCCACGAATGGCTGGACCTGGACTATCTCGGCGATACCGACAACGTCATCAAGCGCCCGATGAGTCCGCGCAGCCCCGATATATTGTACCCCTGCATCCCGGCGACGGAAGGGTTTATCTGGGGGTTCACCTACGAAACCCTGATGGTGGTGATCGCCGACCGTTACCCTCGTATTTCCTGAAAAATATCGACGGGGCCCCAGGCGGGTCCAGCCGCAAAGAGCGCTTGACTTTTTACCCGTTGACTTGTATCAATATCGGCGGATTTGAGAGGGGATTTGTCTTTTTGGCCGGGGCGTTCAAGAATGCAATGCAGTTTTTCGCCTCCCCGGAAACGGCCCTGCGGAGGCGTTCCGCGTTCCGCTCGGTCGTTCCAGCCCATTCCAGCATGTCCCAGTTTTCATCTCCTGCATCAGACCTTGCTGCACCAGTTGTGCCACTTCTTGATCGATATCCTGCACCCAGGAAACGAAGAGTAACGTCACGGTAGATTGCCAATTTTTTTGGTCTACTAATTGTTCGATTCAACCACAAGGAGCAACAAATGAAAGCACCCGTACGCGTAGCAGTAACCGGAGCTGCCGGCCAGATCAGCTATTCCCTTATTTTCCGTATCGCCAGCGGCAGCATGCTCGGCCCGGATCAGCCCGTCATCCTCCAGCTGCTGGAGATCCCGCCGGCCATGGGCGCCCTGCAGGGCGTGCTGATGGAGCTCAACGACTGCGCCTTCCCGCTGGTTGCCGGCGTTATCGCCACCGACGATCCCAATGTTGCTTTCAAAGACGTCGACTTCGCCCTGCTGGTCGGTTCCCGTCCCCGCGGTCCGGGCATGGAGCGTTCCGATCTGCTCAACGCCAACGGCGCCATCTTCACCGTCCAGGGCAAGGCCCTGAGCGATAACGCCAAGCCCAACGTCAGGATCCTGGTGGTCGGCAACCCGGCCAACACCAACGCCCTGATCTGCATGAAGAACGCCCCGAAACTCAATCCGCGCCACGTGACCGCCATGATGCGTCTGGACCACAACCGGGCCATGTCGCAAATCGCCGAGAAAACCGGCACCCACTCCACCAAGGTGGAGAAGGTCGTGGTCTGGGGTAACCATTCCTCCACCCAGTATCCGGACATCAGCTATGCAACCGCTGATGGCAAGGCAGTCAAATCACTGGTCAGCGACGAGTGGAACAAGAGCGATTTCATCCCGACCGTTCAGCAGCGCGGCGCCGCCATCATCAAGGCCCGTGGTGCTTCCTCCGCCGCTTCCGCCGCTTCCGCCGCGGTCGACCACATGAGAAACTGGGCCTTGGGCAGCAACGGCCAGTGGGTCAGCATGGGCGTATTCAGCAAGGGCAACCCCTACGGCGTGGATGAGGATCTGATCTTCGCCTTCCCGATCGTTTGCGAGAACGGCGACTGGAAGATCGTCCCCGGTCTGGAGATCAGCGACTACAGCCGCGAGATGATCAAGAAGACCGAAGGCGAGCTGCAGAGCGAAAGAGCAGCGGTCGTCGATCACATCAAGTAAGAATCGGCTCGTCGATTCACGACGATCTCAAGGGGCGCCCGTGTGGGCGCCCTTTTTTTTTATCCTGTCTCTTCGCTGCCTTGACAAAACGAGGCGTCGCCAGCTACGCTCCTTGCACGACCAGTTTACGCAAGGGGGACGCATGAACACCACCATCGTCACAACCATCGAGGCTTTGCTTGCGGCGGGCCGGGTTGTGGAAGCCAAGGCCCTGCTCATCCCAAAGGAGCTTTCCCAAAGCGGGGAAGAACTGCGCGAATGCATCGCGGAAATCGAGCGGCGGCTGGCCCAGGCGGAAGCCCTGGTGGCCCAGGCCGTGGCGATAGAACGCGAAGGCAGGATCGAAGAGGCCAAGGCCCTGTATGAATCGGTGCTGCCAATCGTCGCCGATTTTCCCGGCATCAACGAGCACCTCGGCCGCATCGAAGAAGCCCTGGACCTTACCCGCGCGGTGCAGCGCAGGGGCGAACGGCTGCGGCACTCCCGTGCCGAGAGCTCGGGCAAGATCGGCAAAAAGCACCGGCCAATCTGGACGGTTTTGCGAATAGGCGTGGCGATCGTACTCCTGCTGTTGGCCGTGACCATGCGGCAAAAAAACGGATCCGAGAAAAAACAAAGCGAGGCAACGCCACCCGCAGTCGCGCCGCACACCGCAACCGTGCCGCCGCCCTCGTCCACGCCGGACAGTCCGTCCCCATCGGTTGCCGCCAGGAGCACACCTGCCCCGCCCGCCACCGAGCAACCGCAACCGCACCAGCCGCCACCTGCGCCGGACAAGACGCCGGTCCGCGATCCCGAACAGCCGCAGCACCGGGAATCGCCCCTTCCCGCGACTGACGTCGTCCCGCAGGCGCCCCAAACTCCCGCTCCGCCACCGGTAGCAGACGTTCCCCCGGTTCCGGCGGCACCTCCGCCAACCGCAGCGCCGCCGACCGGCGATCAGCCGACCGAGCTCTTCTACACCGTGCGCCGAACCGATTCCCTCAGCTCGATTGCCAGACACGAGCTCTGCGATGAAACGGCCTGGCAGCAGATCTACCAACTCAACCGGGACAGAATCGACGATCCCGACCAGGTGGTGCCCGGCATGGCCCTGCGCCTGACCGGTCTGGAAAATCGCTGTCCCCCGGCGCATCACCCGGCTTCCCGAGCGGGCAATCCGGCAGCCGAGAAAACAGGCGGGGAGGAAAAAACCAACCATTGACCGGTCGCCGGATGCTCGAAGCGCAGCAGGGCGGAATGGAGGAGGAGTTGCTCGCCGAGTCGGCCCGTGCCGTAGAGCCGATCGCCGACGATCGGACAGCCCAGCCCCAAAGGATGGCTGGCGTGCAGCCTGAGTTGATGCGTCCGCCCGGTCAGGGGCGTGAATGCCACCAGGGTCCGGCCCTGCCGCGACTCCAGCTGCCGCCATCGGCTGATCCCCAGCTTGCCCTGGACCGGATCGTACACCTGGCAGGGCCGATTTGCCGGATCGAGCCGGAAGCGCAGGGCTATTTCCCCGGCCTCGCCGGCCACCGTCCCATCGAGCAGGGCAAGATACCGTTTCTCCACTCGCCGCTCCGCGAACTGGCAGGACAGGTGCGCATGGGCCGCTCGGGTCAGCCCCAGCACCATCAAGCCGGAGGTATCCATGTCGAGACGATGCACAGCCGGTTGCTCGATGCACTCCGGCAGCAGCGTCCGGACGCGGCTGGCCACCGAATCCAGCTTGTCCGGCCCGCGGCCGGGCACCGCCAGCAAGCCGCCCGGCTTGTCGACCACCACGATGTCCGCATCCCGATACCGGATGCACAGCCCCGCCTGCCCGCTCATCTCAGACCGCACAACTGGAACCCCAGGATCTTGCCGCATTTGGCGGCGCAGGCCGGATACAGGCGGCCATGGGTTTTGGTGCCCGAGGCGTTGCTCGCGCCCCAGTAGAATTCGGCCATGCCTTCGGGCCGCAGGCCGTGGCGCACCGCATGCGCGAGCAATTTTGGCCCGCAGCAATCGCCGGTGCCGGACGGCGGTGCCCCAGGACCGAGAAAGGCTTCGGCCAGCGGCAGGGTTTGGCCACGAAAATTGCGCAGCCGATAGAGATCGTGGACAGCGCGCATCAGTTGCCGGGAAAGCGCCCTTCTCTCCTGCCGCAGCCGCCGATAGTCGTCCGATTCCCCGGGCAGCAACGCCATCTTCGCCCCCAACTGCTTGATGGTTCGCTCCGGCTCCCGCATCAACGCGTCCAGTTCGGTCACGTCGACCAGGGGATCGACCCAACCGGCCGCGTGCCACAACCCGTTGACCTGGCCGGAAAAAGCGCGCAGCACCACCTGCCTCCCTTCGCCATCCCGGCAGCACAGCACCCCGAACATCTTGCCGCCGGCCTCGCCGAACAACGGCTCGGTCGAACAGCGCGGATCGGCCATGGCTGGCGGCAGATGCCAATCGAGCCGCCGATGAATGCGCAACAGGGACATCAGGCGCAGGCATTCCACCCGGGCCGGCTCCAAGGGCAACAAATGAACGGTGCGGCAACGCCGGCACCAGCCGCCACTGGCCGGCTCGCCGCCGTCAGCGCATCCGTCCGCCATGGGGGATGCGGCGACACTCGTGTCCGCAATCGGATTCATTTCCGGAACAGCCACAGCACGATGGTCAGCACCAGACTGACCACGATGCAGGTGGTGACCGGGAAGAAAAAACGGACGTTGTCCCGGACGATGAGAATGTCGCCGGGCAGTCGGCCGAATGGCAGGGTGCGCAGCCAGGGCCAGAGCACGCCGACAACGATGCAGCCGATGCCGAGCAAGATCAAGGTTTTATTCATGGCGTTTTTCCTCCCAGGCGCCATCGCCCGGCCTCCTGGCTCAACAACACCCCGGTGAAGACCAAGGCGCAGGCCAGCCACTGCCACAGGGTCAGCCGTTCCTCAAGAACGAAAAAGCCGAAGACAAGGGAAAACACGGGGATCAGGTTGACAAAGGCGGCGGCCTGGCTGGCCGGAATGCGGCTGATGCCGAAGTTGTACAGTCCGTAGGCCCCGACGCTGACCACGGTCCCCAGATAGAGCACCACCAGCCAGCCGTCCACCGACAAAGGGGCCGACCTCACCTCGGGCAGCAACAGAACCGGAGCGAAGAACAGGGCACCGCCAACCGCCTGCAATCCGGTGAGAAAAAAAGGATGGAGTTCTTTACTTAACCGTTTCATTAGAATAGTATAGCCAGCCGCGCATACCATGGCCATGAACTCGAAAAAGTTGCCCAACAACGGGTTGGGCGCCTGCGCGGTCTCCCGGCCGCCCAGGCCGAGCCAGATCGCCCCACCGGCGGCGATCAAGAAACCGCAAACGGTCCGCCGGGTGATTCGCTCGCCCAGAAACACCCCTGCGCACAGGCCCACGAGAAGCGGCAGCATGGCAGTGACCATCGCGGCCTGGGATGCCGCGGTGTAGATCAAGGCCGCCGTTTCGAACGAGAAATAAAGGCAGGGCTCGCAGCCGCACATCAGCAGGATCGGCACGAGATGCCGACGCCGCAGCCCCATGCGGGGCAGCGCTCCCAGCAAAGGAACAAAGCAAAGCGATGCAACCGCCATGCGTCCGAAAATGACCATGAGAGGATGCATTTTTTGAAAGCTGTATTTCAACGCCACAAACGAACTGCCCCACAGCGCCATTGCCAGCAGCAGGGCCAAGAAGGGCAACGCTCGTTGCAACCTGACAGAATCCATCAACCCCCAAACCACACTATGCACGCTCACATGACTTTCCGCCGGAACAACCGACGCGCCCTCCGCCTCCTGCCGCTGCTGGCCGCCCTCGCCCTGTTGGCCGCCACACCGGACGCGCCCGCGCGCGCCGCCGGCTCGGCAGCCAGCCAGGCCAGCGCCCAGCTCAACCTCACCAGTGCCGACCAAACCATGGCGATCTACCAGGAAATTCCCGGTTTGACCAGCCAGCAGATCGAATACGGCCGGAGCGCCATCCCGAGGATGAACTATAACGCCCAGCGCATCTTCCGCAAGATTTGCGGCCTGCAAGGCGTGACCTTCGAAGGCGCCCGCGCGGCCATCGACCTGCTCAACCGCGAGCGCTTCACCTACGAGCAGGTGCAGACCTTCGAGGCCTTCGCCGGTTTAAGCACGGTCGACGTCAAGCAGGCCATGAACAGCCTTGCCACCATCAAGGAGATGGGATTCGAGGCGAGCCGCTCGTTCCGCGCCTACCTCGGCATGCAGGGCGTGACCGCCACCACGGCCATGCCCATGATTTCCCTGCTCAACAACATGGACGACTACAACAACCGGGCGGCCCAGTCCTATTTCGCCGTCAAGGGTATGCGGGTGGACGTGGCGCAGAAGGGCATGCCTTCCCTCATGCGGCTGAAGAACAATCAGGCCAGGGCGGCGGAGACCTTTGCCAAGGTGCCGGGCATGGACCCCGAAACCATGATCGACGGCCTGGGCCTGCTCCAGAAACTGTACCAAGACGATGCCTGGAACGCCCGCTGCCTGTTCACCAACAAATCGCTCTCTCCGCGGGAGGCGTGGAACTGGCTGGTCAGTTACTTTGCCCTGCCGACCAACATCCAGGAGGCCCAGTACGATAAGCTCGACAGCCGGCAGAAAGCCGTGCTGCTCGGGGCCCTGTACGACGGCGGCGAGGAGATCGTCTGGAAGATCAACAATCTTCATGCCGTGACCGATGCCAATGGCTACGAAATCTCCGATTCCACCCTCAACAGCTATTCGATGCAGCAGCTCCAGGCCAAGTTCAACGAACTGACGCCGTCGGTCCGCGAACGCTACAGCGGTTTTGCCGGCGCGAGCAAGGGCCAGGCCATCTCCATGCTCAAGCAGGCCACCTCGGCCGCCCGCGTGCAGACCGCCCGCGACCTGACCGTGGCCAACGCCTATGCCGTCATGGCGCAGGGCAGCGAGCTGTACGACTCCTCCTTCCGCGAGATCATGGTGCCGGTGCTCCAGGCGCGCATCGCCAGCCGCAACCAGGGCGATCTGCTCGCCTTCCTCAAATCGATCGACCCGGGCAACCGCCTGGTTTCGGATTTCATCTCCAGTTGCGCCCAAAAGGGCAAACTGACCGTCTTCTTCCCATCCGATACCGGCAAGCAAAAGGAAATCATCAGCCTGGTCGCCGCCTCGGCCTTCCGGGACGAGGATTCGATCCTGCTGTTCTCCGCCACCTTGAGCCATCTGCTCAAGGTGCTCACCCCGGAGGCCCGCACCCATCTGATCACCCTGATGGTCCAAGCCACCGAGGTCGACGACTCGGCCTCGGCCAAGCTGCTGACCGTGGTCTTGCAGTACTACCTGCAAACCTATCCGGAACTGCTCGGGCCGGCGGACCGCACCCTCATCAGCCGCTTGATCGTCCGCCGCGGCGCGGTCAATCTCGAACGCTACCAGGTCACGCCGTTTGCCGAATGGAAGCGGGACGGCCGGCTCGGCTCGGTCTCCATGTTCCATCCCGACGACGACGGCCGCCAGTCCTTCATTTCCAACGCCAACCTGCTGCTCAACAGCGGCTACCGGCTGGTGCCCTCGCAGCAGTACACCGTGGCCTCGCTCACCCCGGCCCTGCAGCAAGAAATCCAGCAGATGACCGGCGCTGGGCTGGCCAGGCTGTTCCAGGCCATGCGCGAGCGCCACTTTGCGGTGGCCTTTGTCAAGCAGGTCGGCGGCGTGAACATCGTCCACACCCAGTTCGTCTACTCCGACATGGAGAACCAGATGGAGATGCTGCGGCGGTTCATCCAGTCCGGGGACGAAATGCTGGCCCAGCGCGGCCACAGCTACTGGCGGTCCGAACAGATCATCGAACCGTTGACCAAACTGATCGAGGAGGGCCAGGTGAGCGAGGCCGACCTGCGCCGCAAACAGCGTTTTCTCAGTCTCGGTTCCTGCGGCGGGGTCAAGGTGTACACCAACCTGACCCGGCTGTTTGCCGGTTCGGTGGATATCCTGGCCACCATCGGCACCGGCCTGGCCATGATCAACGATCCGTACAACAAAATGTTTTTTGAGATCATCGCCTCCAACCCCACCACCATCACCTGGAAAAACGTGGCCCAACAAACCTCCTCCATTTTCCAGGGCGACCGGGGCCAGGATTACCTGCTGCCCGGCTCTTTGACCGCCATCTTGCATAAGATCCTGGACGAAACCCAGCAGGCCTCGGGCACCGCCGGTCGCAGCCGGTTCGACCGCTCCCGGAACTGAGACGGACATGGCCCTCTACACCCGCGAAAACCTGCCCGAGCTGCTGGCCGGGCTGGCCGACCGGCCTTTGCGGGTGTTTTTGCTGTTCGGCGAGCGGTACCTCTGCCGGGAGGCGATGGCCCAGTTGGAGCAGGCCCTGCTGCGCGACACCGGCGGGACCGTCCACCCCATCGACGGCGACCAGGAGGAGCTCGGAACCACCTTGGCCAAACTGCGGAGCTTCACCCTGCTGCCGGGCCGCCAGATCTACCGGGTGACCGATACCCGGCTCTTTCATTCCCGCCAGGTCGCGAAATCCATCTGGGACCGAGCGGTCAAGTCCCATGCCGAGGCCAAGGCCGAGCAGGCCAAGCGCGGCCTGCGCGCCTTTTTGGCCAGCGGCGGCCTCGACCCGGCGGCACCAGACAGCGATCCGGCCGCGCTCTCCGCCTCCGAATGGCAGCAATGCTTCGGCTTTGCCCGGCCCGATGGCGATTTGAGCTGGACCCGCGCCTATCTGGCCCTCGACAATACGGACAGCTCCACGTCCGCCCCAAGCTCCGATCCGGGCGACCTGCTGACCTCGGTGCTGGCCACCGGCATTCCGGCGAACAACGTCCTGATCCTCATGGCCGAGGAGATCGACAAGCGGAAGAAACTGTTCAAACTGCTCAAAGACGAGCAGACCGTGATCGATCTCAGCGTCGAAACCGGTTCCGGTGGCAAGGCTCAGAAGGAACAAAAGGCGGTGCTCCAGAGCCTGATCCGCCAGACCTTGACGGAAGAGGGCAAAACCATGGCGCCGGCATTGATCGACCTCCTGATCGACCGGGTCGGGTTTCACCCGGTGGCCGCGATCATGGAGCTGCGCAAGGTGACCACCTATCTCGGCGACCGCGCCCAGGTCACCCGCGATGATCTCGACCTGCTGGTCGGCCGGACCCGGCAGGAGGCCCTGTTCGAATTGACCTCCGCCCTGGCCCGGCGTGACCTGGAACAGTCCCTGGCCATTGCCGACCGACTGCAGGAAAACGGCATCCATCCCCTGGCAGTGGTGGCCACTCTGCGCAACTTTATCCGCGGCCTGCTGCTGCTGCGGTCGCTGATCGAGCAAGCGGAGACCGGGTTCCAGCCCACCATGTCCGCCGCCGCCTTCCAGCAGGCCTGCCTGCCCCGCCTCAAGGAGCACTCCCAGTGGAAAAAGGAGCTGGGCGGGCATCCTTTTGCGCTCTACATGCAATGTAAAACCGCATCCGGCTTTCCCCTGCCGGTGCTCGCCGCCTGGCTGCATCATCTGCTCGCCGCCGAATTGCGGCTCAAGGGGTCGCCCGTTGCCCCGGACATCGTCCTCCAGCACCTGCTCCTCACACTGCTTTCCCGCCTGCCGCAAAAGAGAGGCCAGCCTGCTGGCTGATCTTGCAAAAACAAAAGCGGGCATTACAATACGAGTAAAGATTGTCGTCGCCCCGGACGGTTGCGCGATCGTTCGCGGTGTTAGCGTTTGCACTCGGGCGGCGGCCACCTGTACGGCACAAGCCGGGGAGCGATCTCTCTCCTCCTGTTCAGACGACGAAGGAAGCATGGCGAAGGAAGATTCGTTCATCCAGGAAAAAGTCGAAGCCACCGACCGGGAAGCCCTGCAGGAGCCGCCCCTTTACAAGGTGTTGCTGCACAACGACGACTACACCACCATGGATTTCGTGATCATGATCCTGCAGGCGGTCTTTCACAAAAATACCGAGGAAGCCACCAGGATCATGTTGAACGTCCACCACCAAGGGGTGGGCATCGCCGGGATCTACACGCGCGAAATCGGGGAAACCAAGGTGGAAATCGTCCACAGGATGGCCAAGAAGAACCAGTTCCCGCTTCGCTGCTCGCTGGAACAAGACAGTTGAACACGGTACCGCTCAGGCATCGATTCCCCCGTCGTTGGCGGACGATGCCTTTTGATCGAGGACAAAGGATATGCTGAGCAAAGAGTTGGAACTTGCCCTGATCAAGGCAATCAAGGAAGCAAAGAATCACCGGCACGAGTATGTCACCGTGGAGCACATGCTCTACGGACTGCTGCACGATGATCTTGCCCGCCACATCATCGACAAATGCGGGGGGAACAACAGCACCCTCAAGGAACGGCTTGAGCGGTTCTTTGAAACCAGCATGCCGGTGATGAAGAGTGCGGAAAGCGAACCGGCACAGACCGTGGCGTTCAACCGGGTGTTGCAACGGGCGGTCAGCCATGTGCAGAGTTGCGGCAAGAAGCAGGTCGACACCGGCGATGTCCTGGTTTCCATCTTTACCGAGCCCGATTCGCATGCGGTATATTTTCTCGGTAGCGAAGGCGTCGGCCGGATGGAGGTGGTGGAATACATTTCCCACAACCTGCCGGAATACCTGCAGAACGAGCCATTGCGGCAGCCGCCTCCCGGACAGCCGCACCCCTCCAAAAAGAAGCCGGATGCCAAGCCGGCCGATGCCCTGGACGAATTCACCGTCAATTTCGCCAAAAAAGCGGCGGAAGGAGCCATCGACCCATTGATCGGCCGGGACAAGGAGTTGTATCGCATGATGCAGGTCCTCTGCCGGCGGAAGAAGAACAACCCGTTGCTGGTGGGCGAGCCCGGGGTTGGGAAAACGGCCATGGCCGAGGGCCTGGCGCTCCGCATCCACGAGGACGCCATCGCCCGGCGCGAGGAGCGGCCGGATCCCAAAAAGCTGGTGCCGGATCTTTTGCAGGATGCGGAAATCTACATGCTCGACCTCGGCACCCTGGTGGCCGGCACCAAGTATCGGGGCGATTTCGAGAAACGGTTGAAGGAAGTGGTGAGCGCCATCGAGAAGAAGGAGAAAGCCATTCTCTTCATCGACGAGATGCATACCATCATCGGCGCCGGCGCCACCAGCGGCGGCTCGATGGATGCCTCCAACCTGCTCAAGCCCGCGCTCCAGGCCGGAACCATCCGCTGTATCGGCTCCACCACCTACGAGGAGTACAAGAACCATATCGAGAAGGACCGGGCGCTGTCCCGCCGTTTCCAGAAAATCGACATCGACGAGCCCTCGGTGGACGATACCGTCAAGATTCTGCGCGGGCTGCAATCCCATTACGAGGAGCACCACCAGATCCGCTACAGCAAGGCCGCGGTCGAGGCCACGGCGGAATTGGCGCAGCGTTACATCAACGATCGGTTTCTGCCGGACAAGGCCATTGACGTGCTCGACGAGGTCGGCGCCTTTTTCCGCCTGACCGGCAAGACCGGGCGCACGATCGGGGTCCGGGATGTCGAACAGATCGTCTCCAAAATCGCCCGGGTGCCGGTCACCAGCAAGACCAATTCCGACACCAGCGAACTCCTCCACCTGGAAGACAAGCTGAAAGCGGTCATCTTTGGCCAGGACGAGGCGATCGAGGCCCTGGTCAAGGCGGTCAAGCGCTCACGGGCGGGTTTGGGCAACCCCCAGGCGCCGACCGGCTCCTTCCTCTTTGCCGGCCCCACCGGGGTCGGCAAAACCGAGGTGGCCCGGCAACTGGCCGCCTCTCTGGCAATCCATTTCGAGCGCTTCGACATGAGCGAATACATGGAAAAGCACGCCGTGGCCCGGCTGATCGGTGCCCCTCCCGGCTACATCGGTTTCGACCAGGGCGGCTTGCTGACCGATGCCATCCGCAAGCACCCGTACACGGTGCTGCTGCTCGACGAAATCGAAAAGGCGCATCCGGATGTCTTTTCCATCCTGCTGCAGGTCATGGACCATTCCACCCTCACCGACAATGCCGGCCGCAGGGCCGATTTCCGCAATGTCATCCTGATCATGACCACCAACGCGGGCGCCCGGGAAATGAGCGAAAGAGCCATTGGTTTTTTGGGCGATTCCAAGGGCAAGGAACAAAAGGTGCTCAAGAATCTCTTCTCGCCCGAGTTCCGCAACCGACTGGATGCCACCATCACCTTCTCGGCCCTGGAGCCGTCCACGGTCGAAAAGGTCGTCGACAAGATGGTGCAAGAGTTGCAACAGCAGTTGGCCGGCAAGAAAGTGACGATCGCTCTGAGCCCCTCCGCCCGTGCCTGGCTGGCCAAGGAAGGCTACGAGCCCGCCTTTGGCGCCCGGCCGCTGCGCCGACTCATCATGAAGGAGATCGGCGATGTCCTCACCGAGGAAATTCTGTTCGGCAGCCTGATCAAGGGCGGCAAGGTGCGCATCGACCGAAAAAAGGACAAAACCACCTTTTCCTATCTTTGAGTTCTTTCCCTTGCTCCCGGGCGGCACTGCCGCCCGGTTTTTTTGCCTTGCCCAGCCGGCCGCAATTTTTCTCCCGCCGCTCCTGCCGATTGACAATCCTCCCTGCGTCCGATACCCTGCGCGGCAATTGAGCATTTTTGCTTGGTTCCCACGCCAGCGTCGCCCTCACGGCCAAGCGCCACGCGGATTCTCTTGGCTTCAAGCCCAGCCTTCCGCATCGCCCGCAACCCTTTTTGCCGATCCCGCTCACGCCATGCATCTGCACCAGCCACCCCCAGCCCATTACACCAGCCACCTACTGACCGCGCCCCACGGCATGTTCACCAACGCGGGCGGCACCAGCCAGGCACCTTTCGCCTCCCTCAATCTCGGCTATCATGTCGGCGACGCGGTCGAACGCGTGCACGATAACCGGGCGCGAGTACGAAATGTCTTGGCTTTGCGCCACCTGGTATCGGCCCACCAAGTCCATGGCGACCGTATCCTCCAGGTCGACAGGACGCATCTCGACAAGGAGATCGAGGGCTACGACGCCTTGATTTCTTCTCTGCCCGACACCGGCGTGCTGATCCAGCAGGCCGATTGTCAGGGCGTCCTGCTCGAGGCCCCGGAGGCAAAGGTGGTTGCCGCCGTTCATTGCGGCTGGCGGGGCAGCGTTCTTGATCTCATCGGCAAAACCATCCATTGCCTGCGCACCGAGTACGGCGTGGCGCCGGCCAGCCTGCTGGCGGCCATCAGTCCTTCCCTGGGGCCTTGTTGCGCCGAATTCATCCATTACCGGCAGGAGTTGCCCGCCTGGATGCACGCCTTTCAGGTTCAGCCGCGCCATTTCGATTTTTGGGCCATCAGCCGCCAGCAATTGCTGGACGCCGGCGTGCTTGCCGAGCGCATCGACATTGCCGGCCTGTGCACCCGCTGCAACCCGCAATTCTTCTCCTACCGCCGGGCATGCACCCTTGCCGATGGGGTCACCGGCAGAAACGGCTCAATCATCGGCTTGTCGCCCGCCGTCTGAGGCGGAGCGGTGCGGCCGAGGAGGAATAGCTTCACCTGGTTTACAGGGTGAAATCGCAAATCAACGGTGCGTGATCGGAATAGGTCACTTGAGGAATCTGGAACTGGACCACCTTGAGTTCCGGACTGTGGAGGATGAAATCGAGCGCCCGTTTCGGGGCGCGGCTGGGATAGGAGGGCTTCTTTTCCGGGTTGGCGCTGACCAGGCCGGTGGCGCCGAGGAACAGCTCCAACTCCCGCATCCCCCAGAGGACGTTGAAATCGCCGGCCAGGATCATCGGCCGGTCAACGGCCCTGATCAGCTTGTACAACCGTTCCAGTTGATACTGCCGGTTGCGGTAGGTCAGCGAGAGATGGACGAGGAAGACCGTGAGATGTTCCGTGCAGGCCTGGATGACCAGCCGCTTGACCCCTTCGTCGAAGTAGTGAAAGCGGTGGCTGACGATCGGCATCCGGGTGAGCACGGCATTGCCCTGCGTCTTGAGCAAGGGCAGGCGTTGCGCCATCGAACCGCAGCCGTACTTGGTTTCGACGACATGGTAATACCCCAGCTGCCGGGCGATCATCTCCGCCTGGCACCGCCGGCCGGTGCGGAACGAGCCGCCATCGACCTCGACCAGCCCCATGACATCCGGCTGCACCGAGGCGATGAATTCGACGATTTTATCGAAATTTTCGCGAGAACGCCGTAGATACCCGGCGTAGGGGAATGGAAAATGGAACCGTCCCCCATTGCCGGTGGCATAGCGGATGTTATAGAGCAGAAATCGCAATGGATTCCTCCCGCACGGTCATTCCCGGGGACGGCGGAGGCCGAAAACCCCGGCTTTGGTGCTGCTGAAGGCGGGATTCATCCCGCCGCGCCCCTTGCCCCTGGAACCGCCGCTTCCCTCCGCAGTCGACGGCATGACCGCCACCACTTCAGCTTCCTGCACGCGTTCGACCGTGAAACTTTCGTCGCTCACGGCCGCCATCCCTTGCGATTCCATATAAATGTCGTAAAAACGGGAACAATCCCGATAATAGCTTTTCTTTTTCAGCCATTTGGGGTCGCTCCCTTGGCTGCGGGCATGGTGGAAGGTCGAGAGGTTGATCAGCAGCGTGGTCAGAGATTCCTTGGCCATGCGCTGCACATTGAACGGCTCGCCAAAAACCGCATCGACGTCCTCGCGGATGGAGCAAGACAGGCTATGAAAACTCGAGCCGCGGACATTGGTTTCCGGCAGGCCGAATCGCTCGCAAGCCCAAGGAAGCAGCAACGCGGCAAAGAGCAGGTGCTCGGGAATCTTGACCGGCTCCTCCTCGGCGCACCGGGCATGGATCCGATCCAACACGGAGAAAAGCCGCAACAGATCCTGGCGGATCCGCTCGCCGTGCTCACCGGCAAGCAACGGCTCGTACAGGGCAAAAAGCGTGGTCCACAGGCCTGTGGCCATGCAAAGTTCCGCCCAAGGGCGGCTGGCCCCGGATTGCAGATCCTTGAGCACCTCGTCGCGGAGACGCGAGGGCGGGCACAAGCCCAGCTTGTCCTTGTGCTGCCGCAGGGCGGTAAAGGTCGCCTCCTCGATGGCAAAGCCCGTGCGGGCGGCGTGGCGGACCACCCGCATCATCCGCACCGGATCCCTGGTGAAGCGGCGGTCCGGATCGCCGACCACCCGGATGATCCCTTGATCGAGGTCGCGCACCCCGCCGGTGTAGTCGATGATGGTGTGGTGTTCGATTTCGTAGAACAGAGCGTTGATGGTGAGGTCGCGGCGGAAGGCGTCTTCTTCGAGCGTACCGAAGGTGTTATTCGACGGCAGCACCTGCTCCTCACCGTCGATGTCGTACTCGCTCCGCGATCGGAGGGTCGAGACCTCGATAATCTTGTTGCCCTTGAAAAAGACCTGCACCAGACGGAACCTGCGGCCAATGGTGCGGCTGTTGCGGAACATCTGCCGCAGCTGGCCGGGTCGGGCATCGGTGGAAATGTCGAAATCCTTGGGGGTGCGGCCGAGGTAGAGATCGCGCACCCCGCCTCCCACCAGATAGCCCTTGAATCCGGCATCGCGCAAACGGTACAGCACCTTCAGCGCTTCCCGGTCGAGCTGCTGCTCGCGGATGGGATGGTCCGACTCGGCGATTACGGCGACAGGCGCCGCACCGCTCTCCTCGGCCGCCGGCACCGATTCGGGCAACTCGTCTGCCATGAGGTCAAGAGAGGAGGAAACCATGACGAATCACAACGGCCATGCAAGTATCAATAGGCAGCGCACTTTTCTTTGTACACCGATTCCGCCGCCTTGACGAAATTGTCGAAAATTTCCTTAACAGAGAGAATCTCCTTCATTTTAAAGGTGTTGGCTCCGGAAAAAACCAGGCCGTTTTCGACATCGCCATTGAAAGCCGCCATCAGGCGTTCGCTGATGCAATACTTATGGTCGCATTTTTTCAGGCACTTAAAGAGACATTTTTTGGCGGAAATGTCTTCGTCATTCAGCATCTTGTCGACAAAAGGCGTCTTGATCGCCCGGCCCGGCATGCCCACGGGCGAAGATACCAGCACGATGTCCTCTTGCCGGGCTTTCAGGAAAGCCTGCTTGAACGCCTCGGACACCGAGCATTCCTTGCTCAGCACGAACCGGGAAGCGATCTGCACGCCGTCGGCCCCGTATTTATCCATCATTTCCGCCATCTCGATACCGTTGGTGATGCCGCCGGCGGCAATCAGCGGGATTTTGGAGATGACCTTGCGGATCGCGGGGAAAAGATCGCGCAACGACACTTCGGTGCCGAGATGGCCGCCGGCCTCGGCCGCCTCGACGATAACCGCCGAGGCCCCTAATTTTTCCGCCATGGTGGCCAGACCGGGCGAGGAAACGATCGAAACGATGGGCACATTGTGCTGCTTGCCGATCTTGAAGATGTCCCGGGAAAAACCGGCCCCGGTGATGATCATGTCGGCGCCCGCCTCGATGGAACCCATCACCAGTTCGTAGAAATCCTTCATCGCATACATGATGTTGACGGCAATGATCCCCTTGGTGGCGTTCTTTGCCTTGCGGATATCTTCCTGCAGCTCGGGCACCGGGATGCCAGAGCCGCCGATGGTACCGATGCCGCCGCATTCGGCGACAGGCACTGCCAGGGCGGAAGTCGACACCCGGATCGACATCCCCCCCTGGATGATTGGAATTTTTGCGATAAACGAGCCTATCTTAAGTTCTGGCAGTTTCATTCAAGCCTCTTGCTCTGGAGTTGCTTCAAAAAAAAGAATCGGAAACACAATACATTCCCGATGAGGGTCCGCATCAAAAAACAAAAGAATGCCGGGATTGGCTTGGGTTGTCAAGCACGGCCCTTCGCTATGTCCTCAGAATAGATAGCAGACATTCTACCACAGCCGAACCACATCGGCTTGACTTTTCACCCCTTTCTCGATTAGATTTTATAATTTTTCCACCATGGCCCCCTTGGGTCGCATACCAATGGGGTCGCGCATGCGGTTTTTCTGGAGTTTATCTTGAAAATTCAAGCAATCAACGGATTCAAAGACATTTTACCCGAGACCGTCGGCCGCTGGCAGTTCATTGAGCAGCAGGCGCGGGATATTTTCGAGCGGTTCGGCTTCCAGGAAATCCGGATGCCGATCCTGGAAAAGACCGAACTCTTTGTCCGGTCCATCGGCGAGGCCACCGATGTGGTCGAAAAAGAGATGTACACCTTTGTCGACAAGGGCATCACCATGCGGCCCGAGGCCACTGCCTCGGTCATGCGCGCCTTCATCGAGCACGGCCTCCACGTGCAGCAGCCGGTGCAGCGTCTCTACACCATCGGTCCGATGTTCAGGCACGAACGTCCGCAAAAGGGTCGCCTGCGACAGTTTCACCAATTGGACGCCGAAATCATCGGCGCGTCCGAGCCCCGGATCGATGCCGAGTTGATCGCCATGGGAAAAATGCTGCTGGACGAATTGGGCCTCAATGTCAGCCTGGAGTTGAATTCGCTGGGATGCCCGGTCTGCCGTCCTCCGTTCAAGGAGCGGCTGGTCCTTTTTCTCGAACAACGGCAGGAGGCACTGTGCGACGATTGCAAACGCCGCACCCGCACCAATCCGCTGCGCGTGCTGGATTGCAAGAAACCATCCTGCCGCGCCGTGGTCCAGGAAGCACCCTCGCTGCTGGAGGTACTCTGCCCCGATTGCGACCGCCACTTCGCCGAGGTGCGGACCGCGCTGGAGGAGCTGCGCATCCCCTTCCAGATCAACCGCTTCATGGTCCGTGGCCTCGATTATTACACCCGCACCACCTTCGAATTCCTCACCGCCAATCTCGGCGCCCAGGCGGCGGTGGGAGCCGGGGGCCGCTACGACGGCCTGATCGAGCAACTGGGCGGTCCGCCGCTTTCCGGCATCGGCTTTGCCATGGGCCTGGAGCGCCTGGCCCTGCTGATGGAGCAACAAGACAACCGCTCGATTCCGGCCAAGGACATGGATATCTTCGTGGCCGCCCTCGGCACGACAACGATTGCCTTTGCCGGACAGTTGACCCACGCCTTGCGGCAACAGGGTGCCAAGGCCGCCATCGACTACAGCGGCCGCAGCCTCAAGGCGCAGCTCAAGCAGGCGGGCCGGATCAATGCCCGCTTTGCCCTGATTGTCGGCGAGGACGAATGGAGCAAGGGCGAGGCGATCCTCCGCGACATGCAAACCCAAAAACAACAACCCGTTGCCTTGAGCGGCTCCACCGAGGAGCTGGCCCGGCGCCTGCTTGCCATGGTCCGGACGACCGCAGCACCGTAAACGGCCAGCCACGGCAACGCGGCCCCACGGCCATCGGCCAAGAGACAGTCATCTTTCGGAAGCGGCCCCGAGGCCCCCGACCTATCTGATACGGAGAGAAAAAAATGGAATCAATGGGAGCGCTGCGGCGCACACACAGCTGCAACGATCTTGGCCTGGGCGATATTGACAAGGAAACCACCTTGATGGGTTGGGTGCTCCGCCGCCGAGACCATGGCGGGGTCATCTTCATCGATCTGCGCGACCGCTGGGGCCTGACCCAGATCGTCTTCAACCCCGAGGTCGACGAGGCGGTGCACGCCAAGGCCCATCAGTTGCGCAGCGAATGGGTGATCGCCGTGCGGGGTCGGGTCGTCAACCGGCCGGAATCCATGGAAAATCCCAAACTGGCCACCGGATCGATCGAGGTCTTTGTCCACGATCTCCGCATTCTCAACGCAAGCGAGACCCCACCCTTCCCCCTGGACGAGGAGATCGAGGTGTCCGACACCCTGCGGCTGCAATACCGCTATCTCGATTTGCGCCGGCCCGAGATCGCCAGCAACATCATCCTCCGCCACCAGGCCATGCAAATCGTGCGGTCCTATCTCAACGCCCAAAATTTCCTTGAGATCGAAACCCCGATGCTCACCCGCTCCACTCCGGAAGGGGCCCGCGACTACCTGGTCCCGAGCCGGGTCAACGCCGGCAAATTCTACGCCCTGCCCCAGTCGCCGCAGCTGTTCAAGCAGCTGCTGATGGTGGCCGGCATGGACCGTTACTACCAGATCGTCAAATGCTTTCGCGACGAGGACCTGCGGGCCGACCGCCAGCCGGAATTCACCCAGATCGATATGGAGCTGAGCTTTATCACCGAGGACGAGATCATTGCCCTGGTCGAGGGGATGATCGGCAATTTGTTCACCTCCGTCCGCGCCATCGAGGTGCACCCGCCCTTTGCCCGAATGACCTACGACGAGGCCATGCGCCGGTTCGGCACCGATCGGCCGGACACCCGTTTTGGCCTGGAACTGGTGGATCTGACCGACATCGTCCGGGGCTGCGGCTTCAAGGTCTTCCAAGCGGCGGTGGAAAAAGGCGGGGTGGTCAAGGCGATCAACGCCAAGGGCTGCGGTCACTTCTCCCGCAAGGACCTCGACGATCTCACCGAGTATGCCGGCCGTTTCGGCGCCCGGGGCATGGCCTGGATCAAGATCAAGGAAGACGAGTGGCAATCGCCGATCACCAAGTTCTTCAGCCCGGAGGAAATTGCCGCCATGGGCAAGGCGCTCGACGCCCAGCCCGGCGACCTCATCCTGTTCGGTGCCGACAAGGCCAAGACCGTGCACCAGGTGCTGTCCGAACTGCGGCTGGAACTGGCGCGGCGGCTGGAGCTGGTCGACGGCGAGGTCTTCAATTTCCTGTGGGTCACCGATTTTCCGCTGCTGGAGTATGATGAGGAGGAGAAACGCTACACCGCGGTGCACCATCCGTTCACCGCGCCCAACGAAGACGACCTGCCCCTGCTGGCCTCCGCCCCCGGCGCGGTCAAGAGCCGGGCCTACGACCTGGTGCTCAACGGCAACGAAATCGGCGGCGGCTCGATCCGCATCCACAGTCCGGCCATGCAGCAGACCGTGTTCGCGGCTCTGGGCATCGGCGAAGAAGAGGCCAAGGAAAAATTCGGTTTCCTCCTCCGGGCGCTGGACCACGGGGCTCCACCGCACGGCGGCATTGCCTTCGGCGTTGACCGTCTCATGATGCTGCTGACCGGATCGACCTCCATCCGCGACGTGATTGCCTTCCCCAAAACCCAAAAAGCCACCTGCCCGCTGACCGACGCACCCTCGGCGGTGTCGCGCAAGCAGTTGACCGAGTTGCATCTGCGGCCCGACTGGAAGGAAAAAAATTAGGCCGAGCCCTGTTGCCACGGCCCGGCCATCTTTCTTTCCGAATTCTTCTTGCCGAATCGTCTCCCTGCGGCGGCCCTTCTGTCGGTGCCGCCGCAAGGCTGTCGACCGCTCGCCCGACGGATGGCCGGTGCCGCCTGCCGCGCCACCTCAATACGGATCAAATTCTCAGTTTACAGCTGTTCCTGCCAAAGGCCATCCAGCAGCAGTTCGTGCGGCCGAAAGGCGGCCTTGTAGCTCATGCTGGCGTGGCCGTCGATCCAGTAGCCGAGATACAGGCACTCGATCTTCTGTGTTTTGCAGATGTGATTGAGGGTGAGGATATTGAGGGTTCCCGGGCTGCGCCAGCTCTGTTCGGGATCGAAAAAATAATAGACCGCGTTCATCCAGTTCGGGGCGGCATCGACAATCGCCACTCCCAACAGGTTGCCGTCAACCCGATAGCGGATTTCGAAACATCGGGCGATGCTGGTGATGAAAAAACCCGAGTAATAACTCTCGGCGCTGCTCCGCCCTTCGGGAAAACGGGTGGAAAGGAAGCGCTGCAGCAGGGACACGTTTTCCCGTGACATGGTGAGCGGCGCGACCTCAACCGCCACGTCCTGGTTCTTCTTCCAGATCCGACGCTGGTTGCGGTTTGGGCGGAAATTTCCGGCCCGCAGCCGGATGGGCACGCATGCATCGCAGTTGCGGCAGTGCATGGTGTAGATGCAATTGCCGTTGCGTCGGTAGCCGCGAACCAGGAATTCGCCCATGGCCTCATCGGTGAGCTGCCCGAAGATGGCCTGATGGTAGATGGCGTCCGTGTCCATGCCGTAGGGGCACTCGGCCTCGGAGTGAATAAAAAAACGCTCCAAATTGCCGACAGTCGATCCGGGCCAACCTCGGCCGCCGCTTTTGCCCCTTCCCGCCACGACGTTCTCCCGAACCTCTACACCAGCCCCAGAGCGGGGACAGTGCCGGCCATTTCGGCCATACCGGGCGAACCGGCGCCTATGGCCCCGGACAGATACCTGCCGCCCTCGGTTCTTCCCCGCTTCATAGTCGCACCTGTTCTCCGTTCCACGCTTGCCGCCCGTACCCGGAGTTCGCCCATACGGTCCCGCATTTCAAGGGGCAAGCTGTCCCAATTCCTGGGGGGTGTTGACGTTGCGCCACGACGGCCGCAAGGCAATGGGCGGCTGTGGCGTGATCACCCCCGCCATCTGCCGCAGCCACTGCATCCGCCTCTGGCCGGTGGAGGCAATTGTCTCCAGCAGCGGCCGGCACTGCCGGTCATAATAGGCCAAGAGCGGTTCCACCCGGCCGTCGCCCGCCAGATCCGGCAGGATCGCCAACACTCCGGGAGCACGGCTGGCAAGCAGCCATCGCAGGGCGTCTTCCTCCAAATCCGGTAGATCGCAGGCCGCCACCAGCCAGGAGACATCGGGATAACGGCGAAACGCCGCCAAGACACCGGTCAAAGGGCCTTCAAGGCCGAAAACATCGTCCACGCGCGGAACTCCGACCAGGGAAGGAGGCAGGGAACCGGCGCCGGCGATGATCACCCGGTCGACGCAGAGGCGAAGAAGGGTCACGGTGCGCTCGATCCAGGTGCGGTCCCCCCGCTGGAGGAGGTGCTTGGGTCGCCCCATCCGGCTGCTCTTGCCGCCGATCAGCACACAACCCCATATCGGCCCGGGTGCCGCCTGGTCAGGCTTGCCGGTCATACGCCGCCATCGACGGCGGCAAAAAGGCCGGCCTCGGTCCCCCGGCGCAGCAGCTGCCGCACCGCGTGCATCCCCTCTTCCCCGAGTTCCGTGGAATAGTCGTTGACATAGAGGGCAATATGGTCGCGCATGACCTGCGGGTCCATTTCCTGGGCATGGGCCTTGATATAATCCAGCCCTTCCGCGGCATGAGCCTCGGACCAACGGATACTGGCCGCGATGGCCGCATCGAGTTCGGTACGGACGGCCAGCGGCAGTGTTTTCCTGGCGGCGATGCAGCCCAGGGGAATGGGCAGGCCGGTGGTTTCTTCCCACCATTGGCCCAGATCGCGGATACAGTGCAGCCCCATGGCCTGATAGGTGAATCGGCTCTCGTGGATGATCACTCCGCCGTCGACTTGCCCGGCCGCGAGCGCCTCCATGATTCGGTCGAAACGCATGGCGACCAGCTGTCGGCAATCCGGTCGATACAGCCGCAGCAGCAGGGCCGCCGTGGTGTAGGTGCCGGGGATGGCGATCTTCCAATCGGCGAGATCGGCCGGTTTGTCGCCCGTGCCGGCGATCAGCAGCGGACCGCATCCCCGCCCCAGGGCTGCGCCGGCCCGGAGCAGCGTATAACGGTCCTGGACATGGCCAAAGGCGTGAAACGACAGCTTGGTCACATCCAGGCGCCCCTGCAGCGCCCATTCGTTCAAGGTCTCCACATCTTCCAGGTGAACGTTGGCCAGGCGGCAGTGGGCAAGCTCCACCTTGCCGTGGACCAATCCGTTGAAGATATGGGTGTCGTTGGGACACGGGGAAAAACCGAGGCTTACGGGCAGTGGTTCACTCATGGTACAGTCCTTTGACGACCAGGGCCGTCACCTCGCCGCAGCTGGCGCAGGCTTGATGCAATTGCCAATTTCTCAAATCGCGGTCTTCGACCAGGTTGGAGATGCAGCGCAATTCCAGCAGTGGCAAATCGAAATGCTGGCAGGCCCGCGCCACGGCCGCGCCTTCCATGTTCTCGCACAGGGCCCGGTGGCGAGCGGCCAGCGCATCCCCTCGACGCCGGGTGCCGCTGGCACTGCTAACGGTCGCAAACACCCCGCCGATCCATGGGATGGCAGCGGCGGCCAGCAACGATTCGGCTCGGAGGCGTAGAGCTGGATCCAGCTCGAAAGAATCGGCCATGGTGAAACCTTCCCCACGCAATGGCCGCACATCGTCGTTGGCGCAGATGCCCAGGTCGGCAAGCACTTCCCGTTCAGCCAGGCAGATGTCCAGAACGGCCGCCCCCTGCCGGTTCGGACCGCTTTGCATGCCGACATAGGCCCCGGCAACCCCGAAATTGATCACTCCGGTCAACGGCAGAGAGGTGGCGGCCAGAAAGGCGGTCAGGCGAACCGCAGCCTCCACCGGCCCGACCCCGGTGACCAGCTCCGGAGATCTGGCAGGCAGACAGGCGCGCCGAAACGGCTCCATCTCAAATTCGGTGGCAGCGGTGACCAGAAACACGGCTCTCCTCGATAAATCATCGGCGCCGACGGCCGGGACGATGGCCGCCTTGCCAGCACTTTCGGCCAAGACTTTTGCTGCAATGTAAAGTAGGTTATCGAGCTTTGCAAGCAAATCACCCGGAACCAGCCAGCCCGTTTTTTTGAATCATGACCGATCATTCCTACCGTTTGGACGACTACGACTACGACTTGCCCGCCGACCTGATCGCCCAGTTTCCAGCACCACAACGCGACCAATCCCGCCTGCTCGTTCTCGCAACGCAAAACCCCTCGCCCGCCCATCGACGCTTTGCCGATCTCATCGACTATCTCCGCGCCGGCGACCTCCTGGTGCTCAACACCACCAAGGTCTTTCCCGCCCGGTTGCTGGGCAGCAAGCAGACCGGCGGCAAGGTCGAATTGTTTCTTCTTGCCCTTCCCCGGCCGGCCGTGGCGAGCGATGCAGACCCTACATGGCATCAAGCCACAGCCACCGCCCTGATCAAAAGCTCAAAACGCCCCAAAAAGGGCAGCCTGCTCAGCTTCGGGCCGCGCTTCCGGGCCCGAATCGACGACCTCCATCCGGACGGCAAGGCCGAAGTGACGTTGCAATATCGGCCGGAGCAGGAACAATCCCTGGAGCAGGTTCTGGAACTCCATGGACAGATGCCGCTGCCCCCCTATATCAGCCGGCCGGACGGCAGCTTGGGTGAGGACCGGGACCGCTATCAAACCCGGTACGCACGCCAGACCGGTTCGGTCGCGGCGCCGACCGCCGGCCTCCATTTCAGCGACGAGCTGCTGGCCGCCATCCGAAGCAAGGGAGTGGAGCTCGCCACCATTGTGCTCCATGTCGGATATGGCACCTTTGCCCCGGTGCGGAGCGAGGATATCCGCGACCATGCCATCCACAGGGAATACGTCGAGATCCCGCCGGCAGCGGCTGAAGCCATCCACCGGACCAAGCAGGCAGGCGGAAGAGTCTGGGCGGTGGGGACGACCACGGTGCGGACGCTTGAATTCGCCGCCGACGAACAAGGGCTGATCCGGGCGGGCAGGGGCGAATGCGATCTGTTTATCTATCCGGGGTACCGTTTCCGGGTGGTGGACAACCTGATCACCAATTTCCACCTGCCCAAGTCGTCGCTGCTGTTTCTGGTTGCAGCTCTGGCCGGCCGGAACCGGATTATGGCAACTTATCGGGAAGCGGTGATGGCCGGTTATCGCTTTTTTTCCTACGGAGACGCCATGGCCATCGTTACCAGGTGACCGGCCGCTTGGCAGGCATAAAACAGTATAAAACAAAAAACCCGGCTTAAAGCCGGGTTTTGTCGTGCAACCGTGTACTCGCCGGTCAGGTGGCGGCCGGGCACTGGCAACAGCCACCACCTCCACCGGGGCAAGACGGCGCGCCTCCGGAATCGGCGCAGGGAGATGTGCCGTTGCTGTAACCGTCGGTGTACCAGCCCCCTCCCTTCAACTGAAACGAACTCATGGAGATCAGCTTACGCACGCTTCCTCCACACGTGGGGCAAACCGATATCGGTTTGTCGGCCATGCGCTGCTGCACCTCGAAAATCTTCTGGCATCCGCTGCATTCATACTCATATACCGGCATGATCCTACCTCACAACTCTATATATAAATGGGTGAACAAGAAAAGCAGGTCATCAAAACAAGGGCAACGATAATGCCTCCCATCCAGCCTGTCAACACCCGGATCGCGTCACCCTGCCCATGCTGTTGAAGACACGCTGAAAGCGCAGGCACCGGACACGGTCAAGGGTGCTTGCTCCTGCCCGACAACGAACTGTGCCGGCAGCGTCGGCTTGTTCGCCTCGACAGACGCCATTGAACAGGACCGTCCGGTTAATCGGCAGGCAATTCCATTGCCAAATCAGATTTGAGCAGCGAAGCCAGGCAGAGGCAGTGCGCCATTGCAACCGCAGGAAGGAAAAAGACACCGGTCAGCATGGGAGGGCAGTAGATTGGCTAGCCCAAGCGGGGCTCGCGGCACGCGACGAAACGCTTCCAGCGCATCCCTGCGCTTTGGAAGTGTAGATGAAACAACAGGACCTTTTGCTTCCGGCAATCAGGGCGGCGGTTGCGATCACGGGAAAAATCGCCGAGCCCTTTTCATGTGAACGCAACCGTTCCAAAAGGGTCCCCCGGCAGAACCGGGGGACCCGCAACAAAAGCAATTACACTATGCCTTGCGCCATCATGGCTTCCGCCACTTTGACGAAACCGGCAATATTCGCACCGGCCACATAATTTTTCGGCATATTGTACTTTTCAGCCGTATCCATACACGTCTTATGGATATTTTTCATGATTTCCTGGAGCCGGAGATCCACCTTTTCCCTCGACCAGGAAATTCTGCCGCTGTTTTGGCTCATCTCCAGCCCGGAAACGGCGACACCGCCGGCATTGGCCGCCTTGCCGGGGGCGTACAATACGCCGTCCTGCAGAAAGATCTCGACACCTTCCGGCATGGTGGGCATATTTGCGCCCTCAGCCACCACCATCACCTTGTTGTTGACGATGTTCTGGGCGTCCTGTTTATTGATTTCGTTCTGGGTGGCGCAGGGAAGCGCGCAATGGGCCTTGTGATTCCACAAGGGATTGTGGTCGAGCTCGGGATCCACGGGTGTGTAAACCGCCTGGGGATAACGTTCCGCATATTCCTTGATGCGGCCTCTGCGCACATTTTTCAATTCACCGATAAAGGCGAGCTTTTCCCTGTCAATTCCGGCCTCATCGAGGATATAGCCGTTCGAATCGGAGCACGTGATCGGCTTGCCACCCATTTGCAGGATTTTGTCCATGCAGAATTGCGCCACATTGCCGGAGCCGGAGACCAGACAGGTCTTGCCGACCAACTCCTGGTTCTTGGTGGCGAGCATTTCGGCGACCATATACATCAAGCCGTAGCCAGTCGCTTCCGGCCGGATCAGGCTGCCGCCCCATGCCAATCCTTTACCGGTAAAGACCCCGGTGAACTGATTGACCAGTTTCTTGTACATACCAAACATATACCCGACTTCCCTTGCGCCGACGCCGATATCTCCGGCAGGCACATCGGTGTCGGGTCCGATATGGCGATACAGTTCGGTCATCAAGCTGTGGCAGAACCGCATGATTTCATTTTCCGACTTTCCCTTGGGATCGAAATCCGCCCCGCCTTTGCCGCCGCCCATGGGCAGGGTGGTGAGCGCATTTTTAAAGGTCTGCTCAAAAGCCAAAAATTTAAGAATTCCCAAGTTGACCGAGGGATGGAAGCGCATTCCTCCCTTGTACGGACCGATCGCACTGTTCATCTGGACCCGGAAACCGCGATTGACCTGCACTTCTCCCCGGTCATCCACCCAAGGCACCCGAAACATGATCAGCCGTTCCGGTTCGACCATCCGCTCCACAATTCGAGCCTTCCGATAGGCGGGGACAGCCTCCATCACCGGTTTGACCGATTGCACGACCTCCTCGACCGCCTGGATGAATTCCTTTTGATGGGCGTCTTTCTTTTTAACTTTCTTTATAATCTCATCCATATACTCTGTTTTTCTCCCATTACTTCGCTCACAGGCGGAGAGGCTCACCGAACGGTGTCACTCCGTCTGAAAAATATTGACAGGGGGATGATTTTTCTCCTAAGCGAGTCCTCATGTCAACACATTTAATAAAGCTGGACTATATTTTTTTATAAAAAATTTATTGTAAGTAAATATATCTAGAATCGACTAGGTGCCACAAAGAAGGTTTTCTCGCTGAAATGACCGGACCAATTGGCCGAAATTGGCTGGAGCCGGTCGTGGCTCTTGCCATCACGGCTCTTTACCTGTTCTTCCAGCCGGTTCGGATCCGACCCATTATCTCTGCGGACGCATTGTCCCTGAAGATCTCTGTAAGCGAGGAGGAAGGGGAGAAGCATGCTTTTCGTAAAACAGCAACGCTGCTTTTTCTGGAATCAGGGGGCGCATGAAGCGTGTCGACCGTTCACAGACCGGTGCATGGATGCACTGCCTACAGGCGCCGAACGACTCAAGCCAACTAGCATCCCGATACTCGCCGGCACGCACGGAGCACCCTGTTATTTTCACACCAAATCAACAAGATCAAACAAGAACATCTTGACAATGAAATCAACACCGTGAAACGCTCCATCCACGGCTTTGACGACAGGCAACATCTCACACTCAAGTTCTACATACTAATAACTCCGAGCGCGTATTTTCCGGATACACTTATTTCTCCTGGTAATAGAACAAAAAAAATTGCATTGGTTCTCTTCATGTTCTATCATTGCAACAACAGCAAAAAGAATGACGCTGTATCCTTTTAAGGGAATCTTGAAAATTAATTGCAGTAATCCGCAGTGAATTTATCTGTCAACTTGTTGACTTATCGATAATATGTTATTGTTTTCATCGTTTTGAAAAACCTCGCCACCCTCTGACC
>JAITGO010000014.1 GCA_031280615.1 Desulfobulbus sp.
GGCACTCTGGCGACGAAAAATGCCCAAAGGGGTCATCCTGCATTCAGACCGCGGCAGCCAATATTGTTCTACCGTATACCAAAGTCTCATGAGGCAACATCAACTGGTCTGCAGCATGAGCGCCAAAGGCAACTGCTACGACAATGCCTGTGCTGAAAGTTTCTTTCACACCATGAAGGTGGAAACCATCCACGGTGAATACTTTGCCACTCGTGAAGAGATGCGCCACACCGTGTTTGAATATATTGAAGTTGACTACAACCGTACCCGCCGCCATAGTGCTAATGGTCGTATTAGTCCTATGGCGTTCGAAGCTCTCAAAGCAGCTTAACTGGATGTCCACTCAATACGGGCAGAATCAAACACTAGATTGCTGATCCAGCAAAACATCTATACTATAATAGCCAAGATAATATTAGCACTGCGTTGTTTGAATATTACTTTTTAACGAATTTAACGTAAATATTTTGATATTCTCCATACCCAGGCAGGATACCCTGAAAAAGAAGGAGGTTTTCATGAAAGAGTTTTACAATAAAAAGGAACGGGAATTTTTAATAAGACTCTTAAATATGAATAACAACGTTTCAGTTAACTTGGGAGAATATATGTCTTCATGTGTGCTAAAAAGAGACAGAGCTGCTCGGGTTGAGACAGAATATGTAACCATTGTTTTTAATATTAAAAATGAAAATGAATATATCATTGTTAATGATATACAGATAATAGTTTCACTTATAGAAAGCTTAAAGAATGATAATTTGATATTTATTCATAGTAACAATAAAATATTGGAAATAAATATAGCACAGCGAGGTGAAAAAAGTATAATTTTGACAAGTGATAAAGGATTTCAAGCTAAAATATATGCAAACTCGGATAATTACCGTCATCTTCCACTTTCAACTACAATATCAGAATATATAAAAGATTACGTTGGTCAATTTTGCTACATCAGGCCTGAATTAATTGACTACATTGGCAACAATTTCCAGACACCGGATCAAGTTCGGTTTAGAAAGACGTTATTTTGGACGCGGCTTACAGCCTTCTTCGCTTTTATTGGCCTGTTAGCTGCTATCATTATTCCTTTTGCCACCAAGTGAATTAATACGATACGCATTTAGGCCGCACCATGGGCTTAAATACTTATTGTTGAAGAGGGGATCGCTCAATGAGCGTACTATCCATATTTTTTGACACAGAAATTACCACTTTGAAAATCTGATCTTGCCCGTTCTTGAAGGACATTCCGCTAAGCGAGTATATTTCTCAACGGAGGTGTTCGATGACAACGAAAGCAAAATCAAGCAGGATTCCTGCCGGGTTTGAGCGAAACAATGGGATGTTTTCAATTACGACTTAGCTAGAACTTAACTTCTCAGAATCTGATGTACTTTTGATGTACTTCATGCGAGGAATTAAGGGTATTAGAGGCAAACAGATGCTTGCAACTAACTGAAAAATAAAGAAAAAGCTTGTTGGGGCACGCAATTTACCGGCCTACCTCGCCGCCATCCCGGAATAAGCCTCCCGAGTTCGCGGCCAGGATCGCCTTTTTTTCAGCTCACCTTGATATATTTCCCCATTGCCGCCCGCAGGGAGTCGGCATTGAAGGGCTTGATCAGAATCGTGTTGACGCCGGCGGCCGCTGCGGCCTCGTGATCCTGGACATCGGATTGGGTGGTGACCATGATCACCGGCAACTCCTCCATCGTATGCAGGGCCCGGATTCTCCTGGTCAGCTCGATTCCGGAAATCTCCGGCATGTTGAGGTCGGTCAGCACCAGGGCCGGCTTTTCCTTGGCCAGCCATTCCAAGGCCCCGGCAGGAAACTCGAACAGCACCGGATCAAATCCCAGCTCATGTAGGGTTGCCTTGTAGATGTTGAGGATCATGCGGGAATCGTCGACGGCACAGACCTTGACCCGAGTCTTCTTCTCAAACTGGGCGCCGGAAATCTTGGCGGCGAAATCCACCAGCTCCTTTTCCTTGAGCAGGGCAATATAATGCTCTTTTATGTCTCGATGGGCATGAGGCAGGTAAATCAACGCCAGTTCCTGGAAAAAATCCTCCGTCGCCAGGCTGAGGAAGATGTTGTCGACCTGGGCATTGACGATGATCTTGACGATGTGCCGGGCCTCGTCGGTTTGGGCTCGGATCATGTTCTTGATGCCCGCCGCGAGGATTTCGTTGAAATTCCGATCAATGGCCCGGGCAGCGGCCGTACAGACATGGTCCTCGCCATCGGTCAGGCCGGCGGCCAGGGTATAGGCCCCCTTGCGCAGGGGCAGCAGGGCCAGGGCCTCATAGGCGGCGAAACGGACATTGGGGTTGCGCGGCACGGTGTTGAGCAGGGTGCGGATCGGCATGATCGCGCTCTCGTCGCCGATTTCTCCAAGCACGTTGAGGGTGTGGATCAGCAGGTCGCTGTCGCCCTCCTTGAGATTCTCGATCAAGACCGGCACCGACTTGCTGCCGATCCGCACCAATTCGTCCTTGGCGTAGATGCGCATGTGGGCGTAGTGCGAGCGGAGGGTGTCGTTGAGTTTCTCCAGGGAGATCTGGTCCTGCACTTCGGCAAAGATGCCGAGGATGATCAGGTCCAGTTCGTTGTCGGTTCCCATCCGTTCGGCCAGCCGGTGCATGGCGGTATTGGTCCCGATCTGCCCCAGGGCGTGGATGGCGGCGATGATCAAGTCACGGTCGGCGGCGTAGAGATAATCGGTCAAAGTATTGGTCGATTCGGGATCGCCGATCAGGCCCATGTTGTCGATGATCAGCCTGATGGTTTCCGGATTGCCGGTCTGGCCGAGCAGCTCGATCAGGGCGGGCGTCGCCTCCTCGAATTTCAATTCCCCGGCGGTCTCGATCATCACCCGTTTGTCGGCAATCTCCGGGTTGGCCAGCGATTTGAGCAAGATATCGGGGTAGGCGATAAGGTTGGAGATCAGTGTCTCGCGGATGATCGGCAGGCCGGCGACCAGATCGGGGTATTTGGTCACCAGATAGTTCAACAGGGGGACGGTAAAGGCCACATCGCCGCGTAGCAATTCGTGGATCAATCTGTTTTGGGTCTTCTTGTCGACCTCGCCAAGCTGATCCAACACCAACCGAGCCTTGAGCGCATCGCCGGTCTGGATGTTCGCCTGGATTTCCTCGATCATGTATGCTCCGCTCATTTCGGCCATGCATCCCCCTGTTGCTTGCTTCCTATCCGTTCATTTCAATAACCAACCGACACCCAGTCGGCTGATCACGTTCAATCCACCACACAGTACCATGCTATCGATTTTACCGATGTGGTCAAGGAAGACTTGCACTTCATAGGACCTGGTACCGGCATTGCAGAGAATAATATAGGTTTTCGCCGACGGCAATTCTCTGTATCGCTTCCGGACCTGTCCGTACTCCAGTCCCACCCATTTATCCACGCCGTATTTCTCGACATAGGCAGCCGATTCCAGTGGGTGGCGAAGATCGAGCACGGCCCAGTCCGGCTCGATGGACATATCCTCCATCCAGGCGAGAAAGCGGTCGAGATCCGCCCGGCGCAGCCGGTTGTCGCACATGTTCTCGGCCACGTAGGCGGCAGCGTTAATCGAATCGATGGCCGAGGAGAACGGCGGGGCATAGGCCATCTCCACCAGACCGAAATCCTCGATGGTTCCTCCCTTGGCGATCAAGGCGGCGGCGGTATCCACCCGGGCCGAGATCGAGTCGTTCATCATACCGAAGGCCTGAAGGCCAAGGACACGGCGGGACCGGCGGTCGAACACCAATTGGAGGATTACCACGGCCTGATCGGGAAAGAAATGCGCCCGGTCCGCAGGCGAGGTCAGGGCATAGTCGGCGGCAAAGCCCTCAGCCAGGGCCGCCTCGTAGGTCAGGCCGGTGGCGGCGATGCAGCGCTCGAAGGCCTTCATGATGAAGGAGCCGCACACCCCGCCGAACTGGGAAGGGATGCCGGCCATGTTGTCGGCCACGACCCGCCCTTCGCGGTTGGCCAGCGACCCGAGGGGCGCGTGGGTATCCCGGCCGGTGACCAGGTTGGCCACCGCGATGCAGTCGCCGGCGGCATAGATGGCGGGGTCCGTGGTTTGCAGCCGCTGATTGACCTTGATGCCGCCCCAGGGTGCGACATCGAGTCCGGCGGCCTTGGCCAGCTCGCTGCGGGGCCGCACGCCCGCGGCCACGATCACCAGATCGGCCTCCAGAATGCGCTGGCCCGTTTTTACGCCGCACACCCTGCCCTGGCCGTCGTCGACCAGCTCGGTGGCGGACTCCCTGGTCAAAACCGGCACCCCTTTTTCCTCAAGATGCCGGGCCAGCATCGTGGCGAAATGCCGGTCAACCAGTTTGGGCAACAACTGCGGCGCCAGCTCCAGCAAGGTGGTTTCGATCCCCCAGAGATCGGTCAGTGCCTCGGCCATCTCGATGCCGATGGCACCGCCGCCGATCACCACCGCCCGGCTAACCTTGCCCTGGGCGATCCTGGCCTTGATTTCGATGGCCTTGTGCAGGTCGGCGATGGTGAACACCCCGTCCAGCCCCATCCCCGGAATCGGCAGTTCGAACGGCTTGGCACCGGTGGCGAGCATCAGATAATCGTAGGCCAGCCGCTGCTCCTCATTGCTGTCCAGATTGCGCACCAGCACCTGCTTATTTTCCCGATCGATGGCAACGGCCCTGGTGCGGGTCAATACCCGCACTCCCTTGGAATGTTCGAAAAACGCGGCGTCGCGGACGACATGGAAGCTGGTGGCCCGCAGTTCGCTCTCGTCGGAGACATCGCCGCTGACATAGTAGGGAATGCCGCAGCCGCCGTAGGAAATCAGGCTGTCCTGGTCGACCATGGTCACGTCCCAGTCCGGACACAGTCTTTTCAACCGGCTCGCGGCCTTGGGTCCGGCGGCGACGGCTCCGATAATAACGACCTTCTTGCTCATAGCTGGTACCTCCCGTGAAATAAAAACGTCAAGCACCCATCCGGTGCGGTTTCTTTCCTGCGGCCCGACAGCGGCCGGCGCCCTTCGCGCGCAACCGGCGCAGCCCGACCCTAATGTTTGTTTCCGGCCTCGCGGGCTGTGGCCGGCAATGTTTTTTCCTCTGTTGGCCCGGCCATCGGATTGCTGGAATTGCCAGCCGGCTGGCCGGAGGCTGCCTCGACGCCTCGCTGCAACTGCGCCGGCAGGCCGGCAAGAAACGCCGCGGCATCGAATGCTTGTTTCGTCCGCTCGCCCTTGATTTCCACCTCGGCCATGGCCTTGCCTTCCACCGTCAGCTGCGCCTTCTGCGCCAGCTGCTGGTTCACCGGCATGCGGATTCGGTAGCGCAGCGAATCGTCCGCCAAGGTTTCCCCCTGCAGGCTGATTTCATCGCCTCCGGCCAGAAGGCGGACCGGCCCGCAATGCACCCGTCCCTTTTTTCCCTCGCAGACCATCTCCTGTTCCTTGCACGACAGCCATTCCTTGGAGACACCGGCAAGCGCCAGCAGTTCGTGCAAGGCGCCGCTCGGCTTGAATTTGGCCCGACTCAAGGTGATCGCGGTCGTAAATTCGGGCCATTGGCCCTCCTTGTCGGTAGGCGTAAAGGAAAAGGCGCTCGGCCGCATGCTGACCATCCCCTGGGGCCGTGCCATGGTGCCGAACAGCGGATGCAGCCGTCCCAGCAGCCGGACCAGCGCCGGTTTCAGGGGCGCATCCACCACCGACTGGTTCTCGGCAGGCAAAGACAGCGTGGGTTGGGCGGCGGCGAGATCCCAAACGGGTTCCAAGCTGGCCCGGCCGCCGCCCTCGAGCAGACCATCCAGCCGGCATCGCAGCTTGCCAAGATTGCAATCCACCGGCACCACCAGCGGCTTGAAACCGACCCCCTGCAACGCAAGGGTGTCCAAAGGCAGTTGGGCCGAAAAAGTCAGCTGCTCCATCGGTATCGGCCATTGCAACGGCAGGGAAAGCAGGAGATCGCCGGTCCGGCTGCCTCCGGCCACGATATCGCGGCCGATCAGGGGCTGCAGCAGCGGCAACAGCGCGGCGTAATTGCAGTTTATCCGTCCCTGCATCTCCAGCCTGGGAGGAGAGGTCGCGGCAATCGATCCGGCACCCTCGATGTTGAGCGGGGACGAACGCAGGATCAACGAGGGCATTTTGATGCTGCCGCCGGGCCGGTTTTCCTTGTCGAGCACCAGATGCACGATCGGGTGCGGATCGGCAAAGAGTTTGTTTTTGCCGCGCATCACGGCAAAGGGGGCCATATCCAGGGTCACCTCGGTCGCAATGTTCCGTCCCGCCTTGGCCTGGACGGTCAAGGTACCGCGCGCCTTGCCGTCTAGGTTCACATCCGAAGGAAGCCAGCCGGCGATTTTGGCGAGATAGCCGAGCAGGACCGCCGAGGTTTCCCCCTTGCAGGCGGCCGAGTAACCGGCGGCCGGCTGCCGCCAATCTTCAAGCGAGCCGCTGAGCGTCAGGTCGGTCTCGGTCGATGCCCATCCCAGACGCCGGACCGCCAACCGCCGTTGAGCGCCGTCCACCTGAAAAAAAGGCGGCTCCTGCGTCTCGAGGTCGCGCCAATTATCGGCCACCGTCAACTCCCCCAACCCGATCCGACGGCCGAGAGCGGGCCCAGTGCCGCCCAGGGCGAAGTTCACCTTAGGCTCCTGGATGCCATAGCCCGGACCGGAAACGGCCAGCCGATCGATCGCCCCTTGCAGGCTGTGCAGGGTCATCGTCATCCCTTCGGCCGCGCAAAAACCGGCACCGTCGAACCGGAGCATTCCCTTCAGGGCCGGCAATGGCGCGTCGTTGCGCAAGCTCTGGATCGCGCCGGTCAACCGTTCCAGGTCGATATTGCCCTGGACGAGACAATTATTTGGCGCCTGTCCCCCGTTCTGCCGCAGGTCTCCAGCCCGGAAGAAAAGGTTCCCCGGCCAGGCCGACGCCTCGATGCGCAGCGAGTCGATCGATTTGTCCCGAAAAAACGAAGGGCCAATGACAGCCTGCCCGGAAAGCTGCAGGTCATGGGCCGGCAACGGCGCTTTGTTGCCCCGCGCCCAGGTGAAATCCTGGATGGCGAGCCGGCCCTCGCAGCCGATGTCGCCATGGTCCGTCTTGCTGGTGGCGACGGTCAATTCGAGTCGGCCCCTGGCTTGGATCCCGAAATCGAAAATGGTGTTCAACTCCCGCGACATCTGGTCGAGGTCGCCGCTTCCCCGCAGAGTGAAGCCATCGAGGGCACCGCCGCCGCTGGCTTCGAAGAACGGTGTCAGCACCTTCAGCGCGCGAACCGTGGTGTTGCCGTTTCGGTATTCGGCCTCGGCCGAAAGCGCCAGGGGTTGGGTCCAGGAATAGGGCCGGCCATCGTGGGTGAGGTTCAGGGATTCGGTCTGGCAATCCGTGCGGACGGCCACGGCCTGGCCGTTGCCCGTGGCATCCAAGGAAAAGTCGACGGTGCCCTCGTTGATCACGGTTTGCCGGTGGAGGTTCAGCAGCCTGGGCACCTGCGCCGCCAGGAGCGGCAAATTGACCTTGCCCGTGGCGGACAGGCTGCCCGTGCCGTCGCGGAAGCCGCCCTTGGCGCTCAAATGGACAGGGGCCGAGTGCAGTTCCAGGGCATCCAGCCGCCACCCTTCATCCTGTCGGTGGCCGCCGGCGAAACGAAAGTCGATCTCCTCGATCCTGGGCTGGTCCTGGCCGAGCATTCCTCCGAAGAGTTGCAGGTTACGCAGGGAGGTTTCCCCCTTGGCCTCGAATTTCCGGGTACCGGCAACATTGAGGTACAAGGTGGCGTTGAGGATGCCCTGGCCCTGGGGCATGGGGCTCCGGGATGCCGCCAACTGGAGGAAGTCGGCGATTTCCAGCTCGGCGACGCTCACCTCGGCATAGGCCACCAGCATTTCCGGAAACGATTGGCCGGCCAGGGGCAGGTTGACGTAGCCCGAGGCCCGGAGTTGCCCGGATTGCTGCGGAGAAAGAAAGCTGAGCTCGTAGCGAAGCGAACCCATGGCCAGATTGCCGTCGAGTTCGAATTGCCGGGCAATCTGGCGGGGCGAGGCGGCGCCGTGATCGATGGCGATTCGCCCCCCAGCCGCCTTGATCCGAAAGGACAAATCCTCCCACCAGGAGGGGAATGGTTGTCGGGCATCGCCATCGGAAGACGATGCGGTCTGTTGGCTGCTGTCCGCTGTTGCGGAGGGATCGGATGCAGGCGGAAGAAAGGTCAGGACAGGTTGGTCGACAGAGATGTCACCCAGAAAGGAGGGGGCCATCAGCAAGAGCAGCAGCCCCTTGTCGCTGGTGAGTTTGGCCGCTTCGAGGTGCACCCCCCGGGCGGCATCCTGGTAGCGCACCTGCTTGCACCGCAACCCTCCGAACCAGCCCAGCGAGCAGGAATCCGCCTCCAGGTTGGCATGCAGACGGCCGGCGACCTCCTGCCGCGCCCGCGACAGCGCGACTTGCCCAAACAGCAGGGGCAGACAGGCAAGCACGATTGCCACCACCCCCATGGCGATGACGACGGTGCGGCCCTGCCTGCTGAACTTTTTCACTCTTGCCCCTTGGTGCGTTTGCGCGGGTAACTGGCGGATGCCACCGGGGCAACTTGCCGCGAACCGGCGCCATTGTCAACCCCGGAGTGTCCGGCGTTCAGGGCGTGCGGGGTTTGATCCGGCCCCGGCGGATCATCTCGGAGAGCTCGTCCATCTTGCGCCGGTAGCAGTCGGGACAAATGCCGTGGCTCAGGTCGCTGCCGGTGGTCTTGCTGACAAATTCCTCGATGCTGATCCAGCGCTCCTCGCCGTTTTCGTCCGGTTCGCTGTCGCGCACCTTTTTGCAATCGCTGCAGATCGACAGCATCGATTCGTAGAACTGGACCTTCTGCCGCAGGGTGCGGCCGGTCAGCGATTTGGCCACGCGCAGCATCAGCTCGTCGTGATTGTAGGGCTTGAGCAGGTAATCGTCGGCCCCCAAACGGAGCGCCTCGATGGCCGAATTCAACTCGCCATACCCCGTCAGGATAAAGACGATCTGGTCAGCATGCTTGCCCTTGGCCTGACGCAGGACTTCCAACCCACCGATCTCCTTCATGATCAGGTCGGTGACGATCAGATCGTATTCCTTTTTCTGCAGCAGCGCGCAGGCTTCCTCGCCACTGGCCGCAATTTCCGTACGATAGCCCATGTCCTGAAAATCGAGGCGAAGACTTTCCCGGATCAATTCTTCGTCATCGACAATAAGAATGGATGCTTGCTGCGGCATGCCTGTCTCCCTGATATTAACTTTGAATCCCGACCGGCAGGATAACGGTGAAAACCGCTCCTTGTCCCGATGGCGACTCAACCACGATGTCGCCGCCATGGGCCTTGACGATGTCATGGGACACCGACAGGCCAAATCCGTTTTCCCCCGCCGGGTTGGCGCAGGAGCAAAAAGGTTCGAACAAATGGGGAAGATGCTCCTGCCCGATGGCGTTGCCGGTATCGGACAGGACAATGCTGACCTTGTCTCCCTTGTGGTCCGTCCTGATCCGGATTTCGCCGCCTTCTTCGGGCATGGCCTCGCCCCTGCTCTTGATCAGGTTGAGCACCATCTGCTTGATCTGGCTTTCGCATCCGTACAGCAACAGGGGGGCGTCTCCGCACTCCTTCACCACAGAAGTCTTTCTTATCTTTAAATATTTATCGAGCAAGATCAACACCGAATCGATGACATGGTGCAGATCGAAGGAAAGGCGCTCATCGGAAAACGGCAGGTTGAACTGCTGCAAATTCCTGATCAGGCCGCTCATGTGGTCGCAATTGTCAAGGGCCATCTGCAGCAGGCCACGGTCGGAGTCTCCGGCCGTTTTCCTCGCGGTCCGTTCGATCACCGCGCGAATCCCGCACAGAGGGTTGTTGAACTCGTGGGCGATGGAGGCCGCCAGGGCGCCGATGGCGCTCAATCGTTCCGCCTGGACGAGCTGGCGGCGGATGGTCTGGAAATCGACCGACATCTTGTCCAACTTGTGGCTCTCGAAAAAAGCGACCAGCACGCCGCTCAGCCGGCCCGCCTCATCCCGGCACGGCACGGCGTGGAACATGCAGGCCACATGCCGTCGCCCCACCACCTTGTCGAGCACATACGAGCCGTGGCTCCGCCCGGCCTGCATCTGCCGTACAATGCATTCCCCGTCACCGCAGGACTCGCACCCCCAGAGGGCCGCGCAGGGGCTGCCGACCGCCTCGTCCGGGGCGCAACGGAAGAAATCGGCAAAGGCTCGATTGACCTGCACCACCTGGCAGTCCAAGGAAAGCAGGCACAGGGGAACCGAGGTCTGAAAACATCGATCCAGTTCGGAATCGGCGGATTGCACGAGGTCTTCCGCCGTGGTCTCCGGGGCGAGATCGATGGCGGTCAGGGCAACGTCGCCGGGTTTGCACCCGTCGCCGGCCTCCAAGGGGACCAGGCTCAGCCGGACTTCCGCGATCCTGCCGTCGGCGCGCAGCCACCGGGCTTTTGCCGTCCGTTCTCGATCGGCTTCCGTGGACGGCCTGTCGGAGGCACCGGCACCGTTCATTGCCTCGAAAAACAGCGCGTTCCAATCGCGACCGAGCAACGCTTCGGCCTCGTAGCCGGTCATCCGGCTCAACTGTTCGTTGAGATACAGAAAGCGTCCCCGGCGCAGGATGCCGAGGCCGACGGCTGCGGTGTCCAGCAGCTTCTGCGCCGCCCGGCCTTGGCTCAGCGAACCGCCGTGCCCCACCGGGCCCATGCCCGGAGAACCGGGAAAGGCGTTTTCCGATCCGGGTTGGGCGGAAGCATGCCCAAGGAGGAGGCGCAATGCCCCTTGCACGCCGGCCAGCCGTTCTCCCTCGTACCAGGGGGTGGCCCGGACCCCGACCCTGGCCGACTTGCCGCTGTTTCTCCGGATGCGCACGACCAGTTCGACGGCATGCGCGCCGGCCAGCAGGAGTGCGACCGCCTGTTGGGCGCGGTCCCGTTCCCGGTCGTGGACGAAATCGAGATAGTGGCGCCCGATGAGTTCCTCGGCAATCAGCCCCGGCATGATCCGGACCGGTGGCAGAAGCGCGACCACCCTGCCCTCCCGATTCAGGCGCACCGTCAGTTCCGGTGCGGTTTCTGCCATGTCTCGGCGGACCTTTTCGGTCGGTGGCTGCCGCAATCCTTGCCGGTCCGGCTCATTTGCGGACATGTTTTTCCGCCCCTCGCAATTGTATTCATAACCGCCGGATACCCGGACGTATCGCCATTTTGTAACAATATTTATCATATAGCAGACACGGCGAAAAGAAAACGCCAATCAGACAACCGGCTGTATTTCGCTCGAATCAAGCGATGTTCCGACGAGTTCCGGCCAGACATTCCCCATTCTCACCCAAAGTGCCGGAATGGACGATTCCGGAGGAGTCGACAAATGGACTGCAAAACCCCTGGCCATCGGGTATATAATTTCCGGGATTGACAAGGAATACGACGCTGGCAACTCAACTCACGTCCAGCCGAGGCAAGACGTTTTCAACACGATGCGCGCCAAGACGCACGCACCCATATCATGTGGAAAAAACAACCGACACTTGAAGCAATGCAATTGGCCTGCACCTCGACCCTGGTGGCGAGCCTGGGCATCGAGTTCACGGCCCTGGGCGAGGATTTCGTCGAGGCGCGGATGCCCGTGGACGAACGGACCATGCAGCCCATGGGCTTGCTGCACGGAGGCGCCTCCGCCGCCCTGGCCGAAACCTTGGGCGGTGCCGGCGCCTATCTCAGCGTCGAGGAAGGCACGATCTGCGTCGGCCTGGAAATCAACGCCAACCATGTCCGCCCAGCCGGCCGGGGGTGGGTGGTTGGCCGGGCCACTGCCCTGCATATCGGCAAGACCACCCAGGTCTGGCAGATTACGATCCGCGACGCGGCCGAAAACCTGGTCTGCGTGTCCCGGCTGACCGTGGCCGTCCGGCCGGCAGCAGCCGGAGGCCCTGACTGCAACGAACCGACAGAGGGAGGACAGGCATGAAAAGGCTCTTGTCCGCGCTGTTCCTGCTGGTTGCGGCAACCACCGTCCGGGCGGCGGAGATTCCGGCCACCCCGGTCATGACCCTCTACCGGTTCAACGGCGCCGTCGATATCCCCTACTACGACATCGCCTCTTTCGGTCCTTCCGGCCCAAGCGCGCCGGCTGGCACCCTGGCGCAGGGCACCTCGGTGGTCCCCTGCCTGCCCATCCGCAACGGACAGCCGCTCACCGACGATCAGGGCATCCCCTATGTCGGCTTCAAGGTGATTGTCGACGCCCGCACCGCCACCCCGGCGGCAGCGGCACGCTACACCCAGGTCGCCAGGGAACGCCAGGCGCTCCGGGTGGCCAACCATCACTGCGAGGCTGGCGTGCGCTATGTGCTCGATGTCCGCAACCTCTACGCGATGGACAAACCGCCGGTCTTCGAGCCGCCCCGCCCATCGCCCGTACCCGCATCCACGCCCGCTCAAGCCCAGGGCGAGCTGGACCGCATCATCCGCGCCTTCCACAACTCATCCGCCTGTGCGGGCGTCAACCAAGGCCTGCTGGGACGCCCCGCCGCCCTGCAAAACGCCTGGAACGCCTTCATCGCCGCCTCCCGGCAAACATGGCCGGAAGAATCGCTGCAACGCGCCAGGCACCTGGACTACACCATGCGTACCGCGCTGTTCGAAGCCCACCTGGACCGAGGCTGCTCCGCCTACGGCGCCTGCGAGCGCAACATCATCGCCTTGTCGATTCGCAACCGGGGGCTTGAATCCTGCATCCGCGGCCAGGGATGCAGCGCGCCGGGCGATTTCCAGGGAGTGGCCACCAAGGTGTCCCAATACAACATCTGGGACGAATACCTGGCCCAAGTTTCCGGCCTGACCGCCTGCTACCTGCGCAACGACCTGGCCGCCGGCGGCGGCGACACCCAATACTTCAAAAAGCTGCAAAGCATGTACAGCCAGAACTTCGCCGAGGTGCAGCGCATCCTCTACGGCACCGACCAGGATCTGGCCGCGATCTTTCCCGGCAATTCACTGGCGGATCTCAAGGGCCTAAAGCACTATTACCATGCCCCGGCGATGGGTAAATGCTTTCCCCAGTACGACCGGATCGAATACATCTCCGGAGCAATTGCCAGAAAAGGCAACGACTTCGCCCTGATCGCCAATACCCGCATCCAGGTGGGCCAACAGACAACGGGCGGATATTTCTTCCGCCGTTTCGCCGTGCGCGAGGAAGCGTCCCGCGATGTGGCCGCCATCACCGACAGTTATCCCGGATTCGTCATCGACGGCAAACGGGTGAGCCTGAAGGACGCGCCCAGCCGATGCGTCCCCTACGGCATTCCGGACGGCTGCGCCTTCAAAGAGATCGGCCGCTATCGCCGGACCCCCTCCTGGGTCAATGCCGGCAAACCGCTGGCGGTGACCTGCCGGACCGTGGATCGAGGGGAACAGTGCCAGGCAGGAGGGCAGGCACAAGCCGTCAAAGTCGGCGGCACCTGCGACACCGAAATGCGGCCGTTCACCGGCATCAAATGAAAACGGCGCCAGGTGCCTGCGTTCCATCGATTGCCGATAAAATTAGAAAAATGAGCAGGAAAGCTCATTTTCCTGGTGAACAGGACGAGGCTTTTGTTATATCGTTTTTTGAGTAATACCAGCACCTCCGAACGAATTTCCGTGCAACGGCCGGCAACATCGCGACAGGTGCCGCAAGACAGGCTTGAAGATTTCCGGGGCGACCGCATGGCTTCCTGTTTGCTTGCACCCGCCTCGCTTCTTGGCGACAGCAACGAGCCAGCCCCTCTTTTCCGCTGAACAGGCAGGCATGGAAGGCAATCAGGAAGATCAGGCGACAGAAAATATTGCTCTCGCGCGGCAGGTGCCGTCGTCGCCGCTCCTCCCTACCGAACCGGTCGCGTGCATCCTGACGACCGACGGCCTGCAACATTTCCAATCCTCCATCCCGCTGGTTTCAGCTCGCATTCTCAAGGCTTCGTCGGAAGAGCTCGACGAGGTCATCCATGCCGTCTTGCAGGAACTGCTGCTCCCCCTGGGCCTGGATCGCGGCGGCCTGTTCAAGGTGACCGACGGATGCTGCGACCTGGTGGAGTCCTGCGTCTGGCACGCGCCGGGAATTCAACCCGTTTTCAGCACCATCAACCTGGCCGAGCAACTCCCCTGGACCTATGACCAGATCGTCAACCAGGGCAAAACCGTGGCACGATATGGGCTCGATTCCATTCCGGCGGAAGCGGAATCCGACCGGCGGCTCTTCGTCCGGCTCGGCGTCAAGTCGGCGTTGGCCATCCCGCTGTGCGTCGGCCGGCACATCCACCACATCATTGTGGTCCACTCCTTAAGGGAGCAGTGCCTCTGGCCGGATTCGTTCGTCGTCTCCCTGCGGCTGCTGGGCGAGATTTTCGTCGGCGCCCTGGAACGGCGCCACATCCTCAGATCCCTGGAAACCTATCAGCAGCGTTTCGAAGAAGCGGCAGCGGCGGCCGGGGCCGATTTCTGGGAGTACGACCTGAGCTCCGGAAAATTCTGGACCACCAGCAGGGCACGGGAAAAATTGGGATTTTCGACGGACGAAACCATGACCATTCCCGCTCTCCTGGCAAAGGTTTATTCCAAGGACCGGGCCTTGCTCTCCAAAACGCTTGAAAAGGCGCGGGAATCCAACGGCAACGTGCGGGTGGAATACCGGGTGCCCGGTCCGGCGGGTTCGATCCGCTGGATGGTGTTCCGGGGCAGCCTCCAGGAATCGGGCTCCGGCGCGGCCAAACGGCTGTCCGGAGTGACCATGGACATCACCGAACGCAAGCAGCTGGAAGAAAAACTGCGCGAACAGATGCGGGAGATCAATCATCTTCGCGAACTGCTCGAGCAGGAAAACACTCTGCTGCGCTCCGAAGCGGGCCTCAACGAAAACCGGCACAGCTCCCTCGGTATCAGTGTGCCCATGCAAGGGGTCAAGGGACTGATCGAACAGGTGGCCCGGACCGACAGCACCGTCCTGATCCAGGGCGAGACCGGCACCGGCAAGGAGCTGATCGCTCAGGCCATTCACCAGCTCAGCACCCGCAGCAAACGGTTGATGATCACGGTGAACTGTGCGGCCCTACCGGCCGCCCTGATCGAGAGCGAACTGTTCGGTCGGGAAAAGGGGGCCTATACCGGTGCCCTCAGCCGGCAGATCGGCCGGTTCGAACTGGCCCACGGCTCGACCCTGTTGCTGGACGAAATCGCCGAAATGCCTCTGGAGACCCAGGCGAAACTGCTCAGGGTGCTGCAAAACGGGGTATTCGAACGGCTCGGCAGCCCGGCCAACATCACCGTCGATGTCCGCATCGTCGCGGCGACCAATCGCGACCTGACCCTCGAGGTCGAACAGGGGCGGTTTCGCCGCGACCTTTTCTACCGGCTCAATGTCTTTCCCATCGTGGTGCCACCCCTGCGGGACCGGATCGAGGACATCCCCCAACTGGCCTGGGCCTTCATCAACGAATTCTCCCAGCGGATGGGGCGCAGGATCAATCGGGTGGCCGACGCGGACATGGAAAAACTCATGGCCTATTCCTGGCCGGGGAATGTCCGCGAACTGCGCAACGTCATCGAGCGGGCCATGATCACCAGCAAGGGCAACGCTCTGGACCTTTCCCTGCTGGATACCTTACCGTCGAACTCTGCTCCGGCTCCGATCCTTCCCCTCGCGGAAATCGAGCGCCGGCACATCGTAGCGACCCTCAAGGCAACCCAGGGCCGCATCAAGGGCAAGGGCGGGGCGGCCGAGCTGCTGGACCTCCATCCCTCCACCCTCTATTCCCGCATGCGTCGGCTCGGCGTGCCATGGCACCCCTGATGGCCCAGGGGACGATATATCGCCCCGAAGCGGGATGCTATATCGTCCCCTGGGCTCGCCAAAAAGCATCTCCGTTCTCTCTCACAAGGAAAATACATACAATTACCCATATAGCAAAATCACTATCCCCAAGCGAACTGGAGCGTTTTATGCAACAATCTCTGCATGTTTCTCTCCAGGCTCATCATACATCCCTATCCGGGTGAAGAAGCCGGGCTCCTCGAGGTGCTCGACTCCATCCGTGGATTGGTGGCCGTCAATATCGATTGCCTGGAATGTCGGCTCACCATGGAAGTGGAACGAGAGACCATTTGTTACACCGAGCGCTGGCGTTCGTGGGAAGCCCTTGAGCAGCACCTCCGCTCCCCCCTGTATTCCAGGGTGCTGGAAGCCATGGAGATGTCGCGGACCCCGCCGGAGATAACATTTTTTGCGGTCCAGACGATCGGAGGGCTGGAAGTGGTGGAGAGGGCACGATTGCATACCGCCACGCTCCGGGAGAACGAACCGTCCGGGCAACTGGACCACTCATAACAACCAACCGCCGGCCGGCAGTCCGGCAGGCGAACGAAGGAACTTGTCGGGAGAAATCAATGCAAAAACCACAACAACGTGTCAATCGGTCCCAGCGCCATTGCCGGATCGCGCATCTGGCGGCAGCGGCATTTCTTGCAGGTACGGTGTGCTTTACCGGTGGCTGCAAAAAAGAGGAGCACAAAGCCGGGGCCATGGTCCCGACGGTGGAGACCATTACCGTTTCCCAACGGGACGTGCCGGTGAAGAAGGAATGGGTGGGCGTGCTCGACGGCATGGTTAACGCGACCATCCGGCCCCAGGTCACGGGCTACCTCATCCGCCAGGAATACAAAGAGGGCGAGATGGTGCGCAAGGGACAGGTGCTGTTTGAGATCGATCCCCGCCCTTTCCAGGCTTCCCTGGACAAGGCCAAGGCCCAACTCTCCCAGCAGATAGCCCGCCATGAAACCTCCAAGGCCAATCTGGCCCGCATCCGCCCTTTGGCTGCCAAAAACGCGGTCAGCCAAAAAGATCTCGACGATTCGGTAGGCACCGAACTCTCGACCCGCTCCGCGGTCGAGGCGGCGCAGGCGGCGGTGGAGGAAGCCAAGCTGGATTTGAGCTTTACCAAGATCATCTCGCCGGTGGACGGGGTCGCAGGACTGGCCAAGACCCAATTGGGCGATCTGGTATCGCCGACAATGCAGGAAGAGCTGACCGCCGTCTCCACCCTCGATCCAATCAAGGCCTACATCAATATCAGCGAGCAAGAATACCTGACCGGCTTCAGGGCCGGAAAACAGGTCGAGGAAATGCCCCTCGAGCTTATCCTGACCGATGGCAGCGTCTATCCGTACGAGGGTCATATTGCCATCATGGACCGGCAAATTGATCCCACCACCGGCACGATGAAGATCGGCGCCCTGTTCCCCAACAAGGAAAATCGGCTGCGACCCGGTCAATATGGTCGGATTCGGGCCACGGTCAAGGTGCAGAAGGGAGCCCTGCTGGTGCCGCAACGGGCGGTTATCGAAGTTCAAGGCCGATACATGGTGGCCGTGGTGGGCGGCGACAACAAGGTGGAAATCCGGCCGGTGCAGATGGGTGCCCGGATCGATTCCGACTGGATCGCCGAACAGGGCCTCAAGCCCGGCGAACAGATCGTGGTCGAAGGCATCCAGAAAGTGCGGACCGGCATGCCGGTGACCCCCAAACCGTTCGCCCCGGCGGCCAAGACCACAGCCGCTCCGGCTGAGAAGAGGTAAGTCATGGCCAGATTTTTCATCAACCGCCCCATTGTGGCCATGGTGATCTCGATCCTCATGGTCATTATCGGTCTCGTCGCCATGAGCGGCCTGCCCACTGCCCAATTCCCCGATATCGTCCCGCCCGAGATCAGGGTGTCCACCACCTACACCGGTGCGGACGCGCTCACTCTGGAACAAGCCGTTGCCACCCCCATCGAGCAAGAGATGTCGGGTGTGGACAACATGAACTACATGTACTCGATCAACGCCAATAATGGCGACACCAAGCTGACGGTCAATTTCGACGTCAAAACCGATGCCAATACCGACCAATTGCTGGCACAGATGCGCGAGGGTCAGGCCGAATCGCAGTTGCCCAGCGACGTCCGCAACTTCGGCGTCAAGGTGGAAAAATCCACCTCCTCGCCCCTGATCATGTTCGGCATCTATTCGCCCAACGGCACTTACGACAACGTCTTTCTCGCCAACTACTGCTACATCAACATCAACGACCAGATGACCCGGATCAAAGGTATTGCCAGCGTCACCATCTTCGGCGCCGGCGAATACGCCATGCGATTGTGGGTCAAACCCGACCAACTGGCCAAGCTCAACATCACCATTCCCGAAATCGTCAACGCGATCAACGCGCAAAACACCGTCAATCCGGCCGGCCAGGTGGGCGCGGAACCGGTGCCGTCCGGCCAGGAATTCACTTACGCGGTCCGGGCTCAGGGACGTCTCCAATCGGTGGAAGACTTCGGCCGGGTGGTGCTGCGGGCCAATCCGGACGGCTCCATCGTACGGGTCAGCGACGTGGCCCGGATCGAACTCGGGGCCCAGACCTATAGCATGGAAGGCCGCCTCAACGGCAAGCCCAGCGCCCTGATCGCCCTCTACCAGATGCCGGGCAGCAACGCGGTCGAAGCCGCCAACGGTGCCAAGGAGCTGATGAAGGAGCTGAAAAAACGGTTCCCGCCCGATCTCGACTACGTGGTCAGTCTCGACACTACCCTGGCGGTTACCGAAGGCATCAAGGAAATCGAGCACACCCTGTTCGAGGCCCTGGTGCTGGTCATCATCGTGGTGTTCATCTTTTTGCAGGGCTGGCGTGCCACCCTGATTCCGCTGCTCGCCGTGCCGGTTTCCCTGGTGGGCACCTTTATGTTCTTTCCATTGTTCGGCTTCTCGATCAACACCCTGTCGCTGTTCGGCCTGGTATTGGCCATCGGCCTGGTGGTCGACGACGCCATCGTCGTGGTCGAGGCGGTGGAGCACCACATCGAACAAGGACTCTCACCGAGGGACGCCACCTTCAAGGCCATGGAGGAGGTGTCCGGACCGGTCATCGCCATTGCCATCATCCTGGCGGCGGTATTCATCCCCACCGCCTTCATCCCCGGCATCACCGGCCGTCTTTACCAGCAGTTCGCCCTCACCATCGCCTTGTCGGTGATCATCTCCGCCTTCAACGCCCTGACCCTGTCGCCGGCGCTCTGCTCCCTGCTGCTCAGGCCCAAAGGCAAATCAAGAGGGCCGCTGCAAAAATTCTACGACTGGTTCAACCGGGTCTTCGGTCGCACCACCAACGGCTATGTCGGCTTTTGCCGGGTGGCGATCCGCAAGAGTGTGGTCAGCCTCATGTTTCTGGCCGGGATGGCCGTGCTGGCCGGTTTTTTCGGCAAAACGGTGCCGACCGGTTTCCTCCCCGAAGAGGATCAGGGATATGTCTTTGCCGGCATCCAATTGCCGGATGCCGCCTCTCTGCAGCGTACCCGTGAAGTCACTAAGCAGGCCGAAGAATTGATCATGAATACGCCGGGGGTGAAGTATTGCACCTCGGTCATCGGCTTTTCCCTGCTCAGCCAGGTCACCAACACCTACAGTGCCTTTTTCTTCATCACCCTGGAGGACTGGGCCGAGCGCAAACAACCCGAGGTTCAATATGAGGCCATCAAACAGGCGCTCAGCAAGAAACTCGGCGGACTGAGCGGCGCCATCGGTTTTGCCTTCTCGCCGCCGGCCATCCCCGGTATCGGTACCTCGGGCGGCGTCACTTTCATGCTTGAGGACCGGGCCGGCAAGGATATCGATTTCCTGGCCACCAATGTCAACAAATTCATCGAAGCAGCCAAGAAACGGCCGGAGATCGCCAGCATCTCGACCACCTTCCGGCCGACCGTGCCCCAGCTGTATGTCGATGTCGACCAGGACAAGGTGCTCAAGCAGGGAGTCAACGTCAACGATGTCTACAAAACCCTGCAAAGCTTCATGGGCAGCGGCTTTATCAACTATTTCAACAAATTTGGCCGGCAATGGCAGGTATACATCCAGGCCGAGGGGGAATTCCGCAACGATATCGAAAACATCGGCCAGTTTTATGTGCGCAACCAGGACGGCAAAAGCGTGCCGCTTTCGGCCCTGACCACGGTGAGGAACATCTCCGGGCCGGAGTTCACCATGCGTTACAATCTCTACCGGGCCGCGCAGATCAACGCCAACGCCACCCTCGGCTACAGTTCGGCCCAGGCGATGAAGGCCCTGGAAGAGGTTTTTGCCGAAACCATGCCCTCGGAAATGGGCTTTGACTACATGGGCATGAGCTTCCAGGAATGGCAGGCGCAGAAGGGGGTTTCACCGATGGTCATCTTCGGTTTCTCGCTGTTGTGCGTCTTTTTGATCCTGGCCGCCCAATATGAAAGCTGGTCGCTGCCCTTTTCCGTGCTTCTGGGCACGCCGATCGCGGTGGCCGGGGCCTTTGCAGCGCTCTTTCTCAGGGGGCAGGAAAACAACGTCTATGCCCAAATCGGCCTGGTGATGCTGATCGGCCTTTCGGCCAAGAACGCCATCCTCATCGTCGAGTTCGCCAAAATGGAATACGAAAAAGGCAAGCCGCTCATCGATGCCACCCTGGAAGGCGCCAAACTGCGCCTGCGACCCATCCTCATGACCTCGTTCGCCTTTATCCTCGGGTGCGTGCCGCTGGCCACCGCCTCGGGCGCCGGTGCGATTTCGCGCCAGGTCATGGGCAACGCGGTCATCGGCGGTATGCTCACCGCCACCTGCATCGGGGTCTTCCTGATTCCGGTCACCTTCTACGTGGTCGAAAAATTGAGCCATTCGAAGAAAAAGGCAGCCGGTTCCACCAGCGGCAAGGAACTATCCTCGCCTGCCGACGAAAGCAGCAAGGGAGGCGGTCATCATGCGTAACCTTCGGTTCTTTCTTATTCTCGCCCTTGCCATGGGCGGCGTTGCCGGCTGCACCGTGGGGCCGGACTATAAGCGGCCGGCGGTGGATGTTCCCACCGATTGGCGCCTGCCGGAGCAAGAGGCGCGGCAATTGGCCGACACCGATTGGTGGCGCCAATTCAACGATCCAGTGCTTGACCGGCTGATCGCCACCGCCTTGCAGGAAAACAAGGACCTCCTGATCGCCGCGGCTCGTATCGAGGAATTTGCCGGCCGCTACGGCATTGTCCGGGCGGACCTCTTTCCTCAGATAGGCGCCAGCGCCGACTACACCCGTCAGCGGGTGACCGAGACCGGGGAGAACCAACTTGTCCCCGGCTACAAGGTGACCACCAATTCCTTTTCCGCCGCCCTCAATGCGAGCTGGGAAATCGACTTGTGGGGCCGCATCCGCCGCAGCACCGAGGCGGCCCGGGCCCAGCTGATCGCCAGCGAGGAAGGCCGGCGAGCGGTCGTCCTGACCCTGGTCAGCAATGTCGCCGGTGCCTATATCAATCTCCGCGACCTTGATCGGCAGCTTGAAATCAGTCGCAACACCGCAAAAAGTCGAGGAGAATCGTACGCCCTGTTCCAGGAGCGGTTCAACGGCGGAATCGTTTCCGATCTCGAACTCAGCCAAAACCGCTCCCAGTACCAGGAGGCCCTGGCCTCTATCCCGCCGCTGGAAAAAGCGATCGCCCAGCAGGAAAACAGCCTGTGCGTGCTGCTCGGCCGCAACCCCGGCCCAATCGCCCGGGGAAAAACCATCGACGAGCTCATCCTGCCCGCCGTAATTGCCGGCATTCCCTCGGATCTGCTCGAACGCAGGCCCGATATCCGGCAGGCCGAGCAGAACCTGATCGCGGCCAATGCCCAGATCGGGGTGGCCAAGGCCGCCTATTTCCCCACCATTTCCCTTACCGGCGCCCTGGGCACGGCCAGCGGCGAACTCAGCGACCTGTTCAAAGGGCCTTCGCGGATATGGCAGTACAGCGTCCCGGTTGCCATGCCCATCTTCACCGCCGGCAAGATCGCCGGCAGCGTGCGGGAGGCCGAGGCCTTGCAACAGCAGGCCCTGCTCGGCTATCAGCAGGCGATCCAGAACGGTTTCCGCGAGGTGAACGACGCCCTGGTTGCCCAGCAGCAGACCGACAAACAGCTGGAAACGCAAAAAAGCCAGGTGGCCGCCCTGCGCCAGTACGCCGATATCGCCCGCCTGCGCTACGACAACGGCTACACCGACTTTTTGACCGTGCTCGACGCCGAGCGCAGCCTCTTTAGCGCCGAATTGTCCTATGCCCAGACGCAAGGGGAACTGCACCTGGCCCGAATCGCCCTGTACAAGGCGGTCGGCGGCGGCTGGGTGGACAAGGCCGACGCGCTTTCCCGGCCGCTTCCCGCAGAGACGGCGGCCGAGCAGGCGAAAACGGAAAAAAGCCGGACAGAAGAACGAAAGAAGAAGTAGAAGCAGCTTTACCGCGTGGCCGGGCGGGGGAGCCCGGTTTCGCTCGAATCTTCATCACCAAGACCGTACCATCACAACCAATCGGAGGGATCTATGAACAAGCTGTTGAACACCGCAATAATGGCGTTGATGGCCGTAACCCTGATCTCCTGCGCCCAGCACGGAACCCCGGGTGCGGCGACACAGGAAGCTCCCGCCCAGGACGCAAAAGCCTCGGCACTCGATATCCAACGTTCCACCGCCCGCTCGACCACGGCCACGGTCGAAGCCGTCGACCTGAAGACCAGGATGGTCAAGTTGCGAAGCTTCGAAGGCAGGCTGTTCGATATCCACGTGGGCAAGGAGGCGGTCAACCTGAACCAGGTCAGACGGGGCGACACGGTTGAAATCACCTATGCCCAGGAGCTGGAAGTGCGGATGGCCGAACCGGGCGAGGTGCTCAACGACGTCACCCGAGTGATCGGCAACGCGGAACCGGGGGCCAAGCCGAGAGGTATCGGCGTCACCGAAGCCCATGTCACCGCCACCATCATGGATATCGACAAGACCGGCGAGAGCGTGCTCCTGAAGTTCGCCGACGGCGTGGTCACCTCGGTCAAGGTGCAGAATCCGGCCAATCTCGACAAGGTCAAGGTGGGCGACACCATTGCCATCACCTATATCGAGGCAATCGACATTGTCGTGAAAAGCAAAAAACGCTGACCCGGCCGTTTTCCGTGGCTCGCCGCCCCAGCCCGCTGGCCCGCCACGGACGCGGACAACATGCGGGTCCCCAATGGACAACCACCAACAAGGAGTCATATATGAAAACCGCAAGCATCATGCATTCCGCCCTGAACATGCGAGGGATCATGCTCGCGTCTCTGTGCATCGCCATCGCCCTGCTGGCTCTGCTTCCGCCCAAGGCCGCACAAGCCGACACCGCCGCGGAAATCAACCGCGATGTTGACATCGCCCTGCAATCACTCTACAAAAGTACACCCGCCGCCCGAAAGATGGCCGGAATCGCCAAGGGTGTCCTGGTCTTCCCGGACATCATCAAGGGCGGCTTCATCATCGGCGGCCAATACGGCGAAGGCGCCCTGCGTGTGGGCGGCAGGACCACGGGCTATTACCGGTCCATCGCCGCTTCCTACGGCCTGCAGGCCGGGGCGCAGAAGTTCGGCTATGCCCTGTTCTTCATGTCCGACGACGATTTGAAGTACCTGAAAAAAAGTGACGGTTGGGAGCTTGGCGTCGGCCCCACCATCGTGGTCATGGACGAGGGCATGGCTCGCTCGTTCTCCACGACCACCGCCCATGCCGGTATCTACGCCTTCTTCTTCGACCAGGAGGGTTTGATGGCCGGCCTCGGCATCCAGGGCAGCAAGATTACGCCATTTCATCCGGGAAAATAGGTTTCCCGGTTCACCTCAGGAAAGGACAACGACCATGAAGATGCACCACATACTGATGACAGGCCTGCTGATCCTGGCCTGCGGCACGCTCGCCGGCTGCGCCTCCTCTTCGAAGGCAAAGCCATCCGGCTTTCTCGGCACCTACCCGCAGTTTCAGCCCGGGCCATCCGACGGGATCGACCAAGTCTATACCAAACCGGGAATGAATCTGGGCAAATACAACAGAGTGATGATCGACGAAGTGCAATTTTTCCTCAAGAAAAACGGAGCTGACCAGGGCCTCCAGGCCAGCGACATGAAGGAGTTGTCCGACGCCTTCCACCGTGCCATTTTCGAAGCCCTGGGCAATGCCTATCCCCTGGTCACCGAACCGGGGCCGGATGTGTTGCGCATTCGCATGGCGATCACCGATATCGAGACCAGCAGCCCGGTCATGAACGGCATCACCACCGTGATTCCGGTGGGTCTGGCGATCAGCGTGGCCAAAAGGGCAACGACCGGAGGGTATACCGGCGTAGGCGGCGCGAGCATGGAGGTGGAATTTCTCGATTCCCTGACCAATGAGCGCCTGGCCGCCGGCATCGACACCTTCGACGGCTCGAAGATGAGCGGATTCAGCAAGCTCGGCTCCGCCGAAGAAGCGTTTGAATTTTGGGCAAAGCGGCTGCGGGTCACCCTGGACAAGACCCACGGCAAGATGGCCCAGTAATCGGGCCACCCTCAGGTTGAACACAAGGAGAGAGAGATGAACACCATGCAGATGCTCAAACTGACGGTGCTGGCTTGTGGCGCGGCCGGAGCGGTTTTACTCGCTCCCGCCCACCAGGCGGGTGCCGGCGGGATGCTCGAACTGGAGATGGACACCGTACCCACGATCATCGGCGTGGCCGTCGGCGCCCTGCCCGACTATCGCGGCTCGGACGACTACACCTTCGGTTTCGCGCCCATGATCCGCTACACCTTTTCCGGCCAGGAGCGCTACATTCAACTGATGGCCAACGAATTGACGATCAATGTCTTTGACGACAAGATGTTCCGCTTCGGGCCCTTGGCGAATTACCACTTCGGCCGCACCGACAGTGTCGACGATCCCATGGTCAGCAAGATGCATGAAATCGACGATACGGTCGAGCTCGGCGCCTTCGCCGACATCGTCTGGACCCTGTCAGACGATCCCCGCCACCGCTTCATCCTCGGCGCCAAGCTTTACCAGGATGTCGGCAACGAAAGCGACGGATTCCGCGCCAATGTCGGCTTCCGCTACTGGCTGCCGGTGGCGAAACCGGTCGATCTCAATCTCAGCGCCGGTTTCATTTACCAAAGCGACGACTATGCCAACCATTACTTCGGCGTCAACGCCGACAATGTCGGTTCCTCCGGCCTGCCCTTCTTCAATGCCGGAGGCGGGGTGAACGAGTACTACATGGTCGTGGGCGGTCTCTTCTACCTGAACAAGAACTGGTTGATGACCGTCGGCGTGCGCGGTTCCGTCATTGCCGGCGATCCGGCCGACAGCCCGATCGTCGACCAACGGGGCGACGCGACTCAGTGGATCGGCGGCATCGGTATCGGCTACGCCTTCTGGTGAGAAAAAACTAAAAGGTCCTGAATCCCGTCAAGGCTCCGAGGACCTTGACGGGGCCAGGCCGCAAACCCGCCGGACGGTCCCACCCGCCGGCTCTCTTTTTTTCGTTGTTATGAGCTCGCATTCCACTTCACGCCACCGGTATCCGCAGGACCGGCTCCCCGAGCGGGCAACGCCCGCCGATGCCGCCATTTGCGCATCCGGCCACCGGACGGATCCCCTCCTGATCGCCTGCCCCAACTGCGACTTGCTGCACCGGCTCGCCCCGCAAGGGGATGCGACCCTGCTCTGTTTCCGCTGCGGCGCCGTGCTCTACCGCGACAAACCCAACAGCATCGAACGGGGCCTGGCCCTGACCCTGACCGCCCTGATCCTGTTCGTCCTGTCCAACAGTTTCCCGTTCCTGGCAATGAAAAGCGGCGGCCTGGTCCAGGAAACCATTTTGCTCACCGGCATCCGCGAATTGTGGAACGAGGGCATGCAGGGGCTGGCCTTCCTGGTACTGCTGACCTGCGTGCTGGTGCCGCTGGCGCAGATGCTCGGCTTGCTCTACATCCTGGCGCCGCTATACGGCGGCCGTCCGCCTGCCCGCCACGCGGGCCGGGTGTTCCGCCTGGTGCAGGAAGTCGCCCCCTGGGGGATGATGGAAGTCTTCTTGATCGGCGTCCTGGTCGCGCTGGTCAAACTGGGCCACATGGCGACCATTGTTCCGGGAGTTTCGGTCTTTTCCTTCGCCGTCCTGATCTTTATCATGGCCGCCGCCTACTCGAGCCTCGATCCGCCCCTGCTCTGGGATCGTCTGGATTTGCGCCGATGAACGCCCAACTTGTCACAGCCCGGCAACTGGGCTTGGTCAGCTGCCACGACTGCCGCCTGCTGATCGACGCGCAACAGGTCGATACCCACCCGCACTGCCCCCGCTGCGGCGCCCACCTGCACCTGCGCAAGCCCAACAGCCTGGCCCGCACCTGGGCCCTGGTCTGGGCGGCCCTGATCTGCCTCGTTCCGGCCAATCTCCTGCCGATGACCATCACCACCGCCCTGGGGACCAAACAGGCCGACACCATCATGAGCGGGGTGATCTACTTCATGCAGAGCGGTTCCTGGGAGGTGGCGACCGTGATCTTCGTTGCCAGCATCTTCGTGCCCTGCGCCAAGCTGCTGATCTTGATTTACCTGCTGCTGAGCGTGCGCTTCCGCTCCGCCTGGCGGCCGAGGGACCGGACCGTGCTCTACCGCCTGACCGAACTGGTCGGACGCTGGTCCATGGTCGATATTTATGTGGTCACCATCCTGGTGGCCCTGGTGCGACTCGGCGCCGTTGCCGCCATCGAGGCGGGACCGGCAGCCGTTTATTTCGCGGCGGTGGTGGTGATCACCATGTTTGCCGCCGAAAGTTTCGATCCACGTTTGATATGGGATGTTGTTGAGGAGGATGTATGAGCGACGGCTCACAGCTCGAGCGCCACGCCGCGACCGCAGTTATGCAGAAAAAACGAAGAGTTTCCCTGGTCTGGATTGTGCCCCTGGTGGCCCTTGCCCTGGGCGGCTGGCTCGCGCTCAAGGCGATTCGGGAAAAGGGACCGACCATCACCATCACCTTCGCCACTGCCGACGGCCTGGAAGCCGGCAAGACCAAGATCAAGTTCAAGGATGTCGAGATCGGCGAGGTCGAGACCATCAACTTGAGCGAAGACGCCTCCAAGGTGGTGGTCACCGCCAAGATGATCAAGGGCAGCGAACCCTACCTGACCGACCAGAGCAAATTCTGGGTGGTGCGCCCGCGCATCAGCGGCGGTTCGGTTTCCGGCCTGGGCACCGTGCTTTCCGGCGCCTATATCGGCATCGACGGCAACCGGGCCGGCTCCCCGGCCCGGGATTTCATGGGCTCGGAGGTGCCGCCGGTGGTCACCGTCGGTCAGCCGGGACGGCATTTCGTCCTCAAAGCCGACGAGCTGGGCTCCCTCGACATCGGTGCACCGGTCTATTACCGGCAGATCCAGGTGGGTCAGGTGGTGGGCTACGGGTTCGATCCGGACGGCAAATCGATCGACATCAAGATCTTCATCGAAGCGCCCCATCACACCCAAATCACCGAGAACACCCGTTTCTGGAACGCCAGCGGCGTCGATATCAGCCTCAACGCCCAGGGGCTCAAGGTCGAGACCCAGTCCATGGTCTCGCTTCTCTCCGGTGGGATCGCCTTCGACCTCCCCAAGGATAGCCCTCCGGGTAAAGCGGCCACGGAGAACGCCACCTATTACCTGTATCCCGACCATGCGGCCATCCAGGAGAAAAAATACTCGATCCGCGACTACTACGTGCTGCTGTTCGACGAATCGGTGCGCGGGCTCAGCGTTGGCGCACCGGTGGAACTGTACGGCATCAAGCTCGGGGAAGTGGTCGATCTCAAACTCGAATTCGACACCGTCCGGAAAAAATTCCTGGTCCCGGTCACCGTGGTGATGGAGCCGGAACGGTTGGGCATCGCCCAGGTCAGCAAAGCCAAGGAAGTATTTGCCGGCGATCCCGAAGCCATGGCCAAGATGCTGGTGGAACAGCAAGGATTGCGGGCGCAGTTGCAAAGCGCCAACCTGCTGACCGGGCAAATGATGATCAACCTGGTCTTTGTCCCGGACGCCCCCAAGGCGACCATCACCACCCGTGACGGCCTACGGGTGATCCCGACCGTTCCGGGTTCCTTCGAACGGATGCAGGAAGGCCTGGGCAGGATTGTCGCCAACCTCGAGAAGGTCAAGTTCGACCAAATCGGCGGCGAACTCGCCCAAACCCTGAAGGAGGCGAAAAACACCCTGGCCGAACTCAGCGTCCTGACCAGGAAGGTCAATACCGAAACCACGCCCAAGCTCCAGGCCACCCTGGTCGAATTGCAAAAGACCCTGGTGGAAGTGCAGCAGGGGGTGGGCAAGGATTCGCCCTTGAACTACACCGCCACCAAAACCCTGGAAGAACTGTCCCTGACCTTGCGGTCGCTGCGCGAACTCGCCCATACCCTGGACAACCAGCCGCAATCGATCATTTTCGGCAAGGAGAAGCAAGCCAATGAATAAATCCCTGCACCTACTTGTCGCGGTGGCCATGACCGGCGCCCTGTTCTCGCTGACCACGGGTTGCGCCCCGGCCTCGGCCCCGATTTCCTACCACAGCCTGGTGGCAGCCGACCCCGCGCCGCGCGCCTCGGTGCCGCAGGAGAGCCGGATGGCCCTTATGGTCGGACCGGTTTCGATTCCCGATCTGCTCAAGAATTCGCAGATCGCCACCGGCGGTTCGGGCGGGCGGTACCGGCTCAGCGAACAGCATCGGTGGGCCGGCGAGGTCGACCGCGAATTCGCCCGCGCCATTGCCGAACAACTGGTTCGCGGGCTGAACACCGAGCAGGTGTCCCTCTATCCCGCCGGGCAATACCTGGAGCCGAAGCTGCAGATCGTGCTCGACGTCGTGGCCATGGATGGCGAGCTGGGCAAGGAGGCGAAGCTGGATGTGCGCTGGTCGCTGGTCGACCCCAAAAGCAAGACCGCGCTGCTGACTCGCCGCACGGCCCTCGCCGAACAGCCGGCCGACAGCGGCTACGACGCCTGGATCGAAGCCCAGCGACGCAATATCGCCAAGCTTGGCCAGGAAATAGCGACCGCGATCCGTGCCCGCCGCTGAGCCGCGTTTCGGCGACGGAAACCCGCCGACCGCGCCTGGCGCGCCACGACCCTTGGCCGCAAGGAACCATCCATTCAGATCGGGAGGCTCGCACCACCATGACCCATCATCCTCCGGAGATCGTCCGTTCCACCCTGGCGGTTTTGTTCATCGGCCTGCTGATCGGCACCTCGCTGTGGATTCTGCGGCCCTTTCTCTTTCCGCTCGCCTGGGCGGTCATGATCGTGATCGCCACCTGGCCGCTGATGCTGAAGGTGCAGCGGACATGCGGCAACAGGCGGTGGCCGGCGGTGCTTTTGATGTCGCTGGCGCTCCTGCTGCTGTTGGTCGTGCCGCTTTCACTCGCCCTGGTCACCCTCCTCGACAACACCAGCGACCTGGCCGCGATCCCCGACAAACTCAAGGCCGTCGAATTCGGCGCCCCGCCCGCCTGGTTTGACAAGGTCCCGGTTTTTTCCCAGCAGCTCATCGAACGCTGGCAACAGCTCTCGGCAATCAGCGCCCAGGAACTCACCGCCAAGCTGGCCCCCCACGTCCGCACGGTCCTCAAGTGGGTCGTGGGCCAGGTGGGCAGCATCGGCCTTTTGCTGGTCCAGTTTCTGTTGATGGTTGTCCTGGCCGCGATTCTCTACGCCCAAGGCGAGCAAGCCTCGGAGTTGGTACGCGCCTTTGCCCGCCGTCTGGCCGGCGAACGCGGCCACGCCGCGGCCCTGCTGTCGGCGGCCGCCATCCGCAGCGTTGCCATCGGCATCGTCGGCACGGCGACCATCCAATCGGCGCTCGGCGGCATCGGCCTGATCGTGGTCGGGGTGCCGGCACCGTCCCTGTTGATCGCGGCGATGTTCCTGCTGTGCATTGCCCAGATCGGCCCCGGCCTGGTGCTGTTTCCCACCGTGATCTGGCTCTATTGGAGCGGCGACGCCCTGTGGGGCACGATCCTCCTGATCTGGTCGCTGCTGGTGGCGGTCAGCGACAACATCATGCGCCCGCTCCTCATCCGGAAAGGGGCCGATCTGCCGATGGTGCTGATCCTGGCCGGGGTGATCGGCGGCCTGGTCGCCTTCGGAGTGATCGGCCTGTTCCTCGGCCCGGTGATGCTGGCGGTCACCCACACCCTGCTGCTGGCCTGGATCAAGGGCGCGGAACCTACGGCGCCTGAAGAAGTGCCTGAGGTGCCCATGGAAGGAGAAAATGATTGAGATGGAACACCAAGCCGTTGCGAAGAAAAGCATCCACGCCGCCGGCCAGGCGACCGACTGGCAGTGTCTTTCTCTTAAAGGCGGATACCGAATCCCACACGGAGGACCACAATGAAAAAAGCAAAAGCAGCCAAAAAAGAACCCCTTGCCGAGAAGCTCGACCGCAAGACATACGAGCGGGAGATGGCCAAGCTGCACGGGGAATTGGTCAAACTGCAGCAATGGGTGGTGCAGAAGGGACTGAAGGTCTGCATTGTCTTCGAAGGACGGGACGGCGCCGGAAAAGGCGGCACCATCAAGGCGATCACCGAGCGGGTCAGCCCGAGAATATTCCGGGTGGTCGCCCTGCCCGCGCCCACGGAACGCGAAAAATCGCAGATGTACGCCCAGCGTTACATCCCCCACCTGCCCTCGGCGGGCGAGATCGTGATCTTCGACCGCAGCTGGTACAACCGGGCCGGGGTCGAGCGGGTGATGGGTTTTTGTTCCGACGAGCAGGCCAAGCGCTTCCTGACGATGGTCCCGGCCTTTGAACGGATCATGCTGGAATCCGGGATCATCCTGCTCAAATACTGGCTGGAGGTCAGCCCCGAGGAACAGACCAAACGGTTGAGCGCCCGGATCGACGACCCCCGAAAAACGTGGAAACTCTCGCCCATGGATCTCAAGTCCTACGGCCGGTGGGACGATTACACCCAGGCGCGCGACGAGATGTTCGCCGCCTCCGACACCTCGTGGGCGCCCTGGCACGTGGTCCGCTCGGACGACAAGAAACGGGCACGGCTCAACACCATCAGCCACCTCCTTCACTCCATCGATTACAAAGAGCTGAAGAAGGAAAAAATAGAACTGCCCAAACGGAAAATAGGGCATACCTATGAAGAAACGGACTACCAGTTCAGGTTCATTCCGGAACCGTACTGACCGGCCCCGGGACACAAACGGCAACGTGGACAACGGAGGACAAGATGCTGAAACAAATGGAAATCGACGGCCAAGCGATTGAAAAGCTGAAACGGGCCTTTGCCTACAAACTGTTTTTTCAGCAGGGTTCGCTCCCGATCTCCGCCTCGCTCAACGATTACTACCTGGCGGTCAGCTACACCCTCAGGGACCGAATGCAGGCCCTGTTCATCAATACCGTGGCGGCCATGGCCGAAAAGAAGAGCAGGATCGTCTGCTACCTTTCCGCCGAGTTCCTCTTGGGGCCGCACCTGCTGAACAACCTGATCAATCTCGGCCTGTACGACGCCTTTGCCCGGGCAACGCGGGAAACGGGGCTCGACCTGCAGCAGATCATCGAGCACGAGGAAGAGCCGGGCCTGGGCAACGGCGGCCTGGGCCGCCTGGCCGCCTGCTACCTCGATTCCATGGCCACCCTGGAGATCCCGGCCATCGGCTACGGTATCCGCTACGAATTCGGGATGTTCGACCAGGCTTTCGAACAGGGTTGGCAAAAAGAGTTGAGCGACCGCTGGCTGTTGCCGGGCAATCCTTGGGAATTCAAGAAATCCGACCTGGCGGTGGAAGTGGGTTTCGGCGGCCAGACCGCGACCTTTGCCGACCAGGAGGGCCGGGTGCATGTGTGCTGGACGCCGAGCTCGGTGGTCAAGGGGATTCCCTACGACACCCCGATTCCCGGCTACCGGGTGAACACGGTCAACATCCTCCGCCTGTGGAGCGCCGAGGCCCCCAAGAGTTTCGATTTCGACGACTTCAACGTCGGCGACTATTTCGGCTCGGTGGCAGAGAAAATCCAGGCGGAAAACATCACCAAGGTGCTCTACCCCAACGATCAGCCGTTCCAGGGCAAAGTGCTCCGGCTGCGACAGCAATACTTTTTCGTCTCCGCCTCGCTCCAGGACATGGTCCGTCTGCACCGGATGCAATACGGCAACCTGGACGACTTCCACCAACATTTCGCGGTTCAGCTCAACGATACCCATCCCGCCATCGCGGTCCCCGAGCTGATGCGCCTGCTGGTGGATGTGCACGGCTATGAATGGGACCGGGCCTGGAGCATCACTTCAGGGACTTTTGCCTACACCAACCACACCCTCCTGCCCGAGGCCCTGGAAACATGGTCCGTCGACCTGCTGGGACAACTGCTGCCCCGGCACCTGGAGATCATCCTGGAAATCAACCGCCGCTTCCTGGACTCGGTCCGCAGCCAATACCCCGATGACGAGGACTTGATCCGCCGGGTGTCGATTATCGACGAAAAGGGAGAGCGTTGGGTGCGCATGGCCCATCTGGCCTGCATCGGCAGCCACAAAATCAACGGCGTGGCCGCGCTCCACACCGAATTGCTCAAGCAGCACACCCTGGCCGATTTCCACCGCCTGTGGCCGGAGAAGCTGGTCAACGTCACCAATGGAGTCACGCCGCGGCGCTGGATGGCGCTCAGCAACCCCGGCCTCACCGAGCTGATCGCCTCGGCCATCGGCGAGCAGTGGATCACCGACCTGCACCGGCTGCACGAACTGGAGCCCCTGGCCAACGGCCCAGCGTTCCGGGAACGTTGGCAGGCGATCAAGCACGACAACAAAATCCGGCTGGCCCGCATCCTGCGGGAACGCACGGGCATCGTTCTGGATCCGGCCTCCCTGTTCGACGTCCAGGTCAAACGGATTCACGAATACAAGCGCCAGCATCTCAACCTGCTGCACATCATCACCCTGTACAATCGCCTCAAGCGCGACCCCGGCCTGGACCTGACGCCCCGCTCCTTCATTTTCGGGGGCAAGGCCGCGCCCGGCTATTTCATGGCCAAGCTGATCATCAAGCTGATCAATTCGGTGGCCGAGGCGGTCAATAACGATCCGGACATCGACGGCCGGCTGCGGGTGGCCTTTTTCCCGGATTTCAACGTCAAGAACGCCCATGCCATCTACCCGGCCGCCGACCTCTCCGAACAGATCTCGACCGCCGGCAAGGAGGCCTCCGGGACCGGCAACATGAAGTTCGCCATGAACGGCGCCCTGACCATCGGCACCTTGGACGGGGCCAATGTGGAGATCCGGGAACAGGTCGGGCCTGAGAATTTCTTTTTGTTCGGCATGCGGGTCGACGAGGTGGAGGCACTCTGGGCCGCCGGCTACCGGCCCCGGTCGATCTACGAGGCCAACGAGGAGTTGCGGGCCGCGATCGACCTGATCGCCGACGGCCGCTTCTCCGGGGGCGACCGGCAAATGTTCCGCCCCCTGATCGACTCGCTACTCGAACACGATCCGTTCCTGGTCCTGGCCGATTACCAGGCCTATCTCGACTGCCAGCAGCAGGTGGGGGCGATGTTCCGCAACCAGGAGCAATGGTGCCGGATGTCGATCCTCAACGTCAGCCGCATGGGCCTGTTTTCCTCGGATCGCTCGATTGCCGAATACTGCGAGAAGATCTGGCAGGTGCAGCGGTCGCCGGTCGCCCTCAAATGGGAACGCCTACCCAGCCAGGGCATCGTTTTCCCGAAACGGCCGGCGACGCCGAGGTTTTAACCACTTACTTTTCAAGAGCTACATCGGTAACGAGCGCGCACGCCATGTCACAGTCCGCCCACTTCTCCCGCACCCATGCGCTTGCCAGGCTGCTCAAGCGGTTCGTTCCCGGCCTGCTGCCCCTGGTGCGCTACCAACGATCCGACCTGCGGCACGATTGCATCGCCGGCTGTTCGGTGGCCGCAGTGGCCCTGCCGGTGGGCATCGCCTATGCCGCGGTCGCCGGCGTTCCCCCGGTCTACGGCATCTATGCCTCGTTGCTGCCGCTGTTCGCCTATGCTCTGTTCGGCTCGTCGCGGCAACTGATCACCGGGCCGGATGCGGCCACCTGCTTGATGGCGGCCTCCGCCATCGGCCCGCTCGCCGGGGGCGATCCCCAACGGTATATGGAGCTGATGATCTCCCTCACCTTGATCACCGGCCTGTTCAACATCGGCTTCGGGCTCTGCCGGTTCGGCTTCATGGCCAATTTCCTCTCCCACCCCATTCTCATCGGCTACCTGAACGGTGTTGCCCTGATCGTGCTCGCCGGCCAGCTGCCCGCGCTGTTCGGCTATCAGGGAGGCGGAGGCCATTTTGGCGATAAGGTCTTGGATTTTTTAGACAAGGCACCAGCCACCCATGTCCCCACCCTCCTGCTCGGCATCGCGGCGATCGGCGTCCTGTTGGGGCTTAAACGATGGGCTCCCCGTCTGCCGGCCCCCCTGATCGTCGCGGTCCTCGGCATTGCCGCAGCGTATCTGCTGCAACTCTCGGCCAAGGACGTCGCGGTCCTGGGGACGGTCCCGACCGGATTTCCCACCCTGCATCTGCCCGGCTTCGATCCGGCTCGATTCGAAATCCTGGTGCGACATGCCGCCGGCATCGCCCTGATCAGCTTTGTCAGCGGCATCATGACCGCCAAGAGTTTCGCCCGCCGCAACCGCTACCCCATCGACGCCAACCAGGAGTTGATCGCCTTCGGCGTCTGCAACATCGTCACCGGGCTGGCCCAAGGCTTTCCGGTCACCGGCGCGGATTCTCGGACCGCGGTGAACAGCGCCATGGGCGGGCGGACCCAATTGGTCGGCATCGTCGCCGGCGGCGTCATCCTCCTGTTCCTGCTGTTTTTCACCGCGCCGCTGGCCCTGCTGCCCACCGCCGTTTTGGCGGCGATCATCGCGGTCTCCTGCCTCGGCCTCTTCGATTTCGCCTCGCTGCGGGAGCTCTACGCGGCCAGCAGGCGAGAATTGGCCTTTTCGCTGGTGACCACCGCAAGCGTGCTCTACTTCGACGTCTTGCCGGCGGTCAGCTTTGCGGTCATGTTCACCTTCCTCTGGCTGCTGCTCGCCGCCTCCCATCCTCGCGATGCGGTCCTCGGCCAGGTTCCCGACAAATCGACTTTCCACAGCGTCGTCGACTACCCCAACGCAATTACCGTCCCCGGCCTGCTCATCTACCGCTTCGAGGGCAACGTGGTGTTTTTCAACAGCGACTATTTCAAGGAACGCCTGATGTGCCGGATCACAGCGGCCAAAACGCCGGTCAAGTGGGTGGTGGTCGACGCCAGCCCGGTCAGCATGATCGACATCACCGCCTTGCACAACCTGATCGATCTGCACGAGGAACTTAAGGAACGCGGCATTCAGCTCAAATTTGCCCGGGTGAGACGATCCCTGTGGAATTTTTTCGATATTCATTGGCTCAAGAGCAATCCCCTACTCAACAGAGGACCTCGGTATGACAGCCTGACCAAGGTGACCGAGGCCTTTCTTCAGTGGGAACAGGGCGTAAGCGACACGGCGGAAACCGGCCCGTGACAGACACGGGTGCCGTCCGCCCGGACGCATCCGTTTTTTACCGCAAGGAGGTGATCCATGGACCACAGCGACAACAGCACCGGCATCGGCGGCTGGCTGCGAAGTGTCTGGCGGACATTCCAGCCCCGGGAGCAGGAACAGGATCCCATCTTCCTGATGACGGACCAGGTGGTACAGGTCGCGGATCCGGCCATCCGCCAGGCGAAACAGTACCGTAGGGAACTGCACGACCCGGTGGCCAAGGCCATGGCCTATTTCCACGTCCTGATCGACGAGGTGCCGGGTCCCGTGGTGTTGGCGCCGAACCGCTATTACGACGACCCCTTGGTCAAGGCGCTTTTCGCCTCGCCCGACGAGTTGGCCGAGGTGTTGCGCCTCAGCCCGGAAATCAACAAACTCAGGCAAAACGGGATCGAGGGAGAAATGGTGGCCCTGTTGACCATGCGGCAGAACGAACGGACCCTTTTCGGCCACAAGCAGGAAGGCGAGCTGTTGCTGCGGGATGTGCGCCAGCAGGCAATCAGCTTTTCGGATCACCGCATCGTCGCCCCGACAGGCGATCTTGCCACCACCAAGGAGGGCCTCGTCAGCCGCGGGATCGAGGTGTTGGCCATGGTCGCCATGGAACGGATCACCGCCTTGCGGGCCGGCAAGTCGGAATTGCTGGCCAAGAAGGAATATCTCCAGGGCATGGTCAAAATCCTGGGGGGCCGGACCCATCGCCAGGAACTGTTTGCCGGACCCATGGGGCAGAACCGGGAAGAATTGCGCAAGGTTGAAGAAATGTTGACCGAGACCAACCGGCAACTGGAGGATGCCGGCAGCCGGATCGGCCTGCCGGAACAGTCGCTCGACCACCTCGCTGCGGTCTTGCGCGAACCGGAAAAACTGCTGAGCGTACACCAGCAAACCCTTCGTTTGAACTGGATGGGGGTGCGCGTCGGCAACGAACCGGGCAACGACGGCCACGATATCACCCTGGCCGAATTTGCCTTGGAAGAGGCCCGGCGCTGGGCGGCGCTGGTGCGGTTTACCGTCGCCCCTGGCCCGGAGGCATGACCCCACTTCCCGGCGGCCCGCGCTCGCGGAATCGGGCGCATGATAAATATTATTATGCCACCGGAGCCGGGATCGACGACACGACATATCTTTTCCCGTATCAAGGCGTTGTTCACCATCTTTTCTTTGATTGGAGGTGCATCATGAAAACACGTTTATGGCTTTTTCTTCTGGCGTTGCTGGTGCTGCCGGCCGGCATGCCGCTCCTGCTGCAGGCCGCCGACCAACCGGCCGGCGATCCCGGCTGGCCGCGGACATTCATGCAAAACGGCAAGGAGTTGACCATCTATCAACCCCAGGTCGATTCGTGGGAAAACTACAAGAAATTGCATGTCCGCTTCGCCATTGCGGTCAAGCCGGCCAAGGCCAAGAAGGAGACCTTCGGGGTGGCCGAGATAGAGGCGGACACCGTGGTGGACCAGGCCACTCGGGTGGTGGCCGTCATCCCCAAGAAGCGCGACCTGCGCTTTCCCAACACCACCGATGCCGAGGCCGACGCCTTGCGGCGCATCGTCGAAGAGTTGCATCCCCCGAGCCAGGGCCTGACCCTGTCGCTGGACCGGGTCCTCGCCTATCTCAATCCGGATCAACAGCAACTGCAGCACGCGGTGCAGCTCAACCTCGATCCACCCAAGATCTATCACAGCAGCAAACCCGCGATCCTGGTCATGATCATGGGCCAGCCGCAGTTGAAGCCGGTGCTCAAGGACAAAAACGACCTGATGTTCGTGGCCAACACCAACTGGGATATCCTCTACGATGTCGCCGGCCAAAGCTATTACCTCCTCAACCGGGACGGCTGGCTGACCACCAAGGATTTGCTCAAGGGACCTTGGAGTCAGGCCGCGAATCTGCCGCCGCTGCTCTCCACCCTGCCGAATGACGACAACTGGGGAGACGTGCGCCAGAACGTGCCGGGCAAGCCCGTCAAGGAGATGCCCGAAGTGCTGGTCAGCACCGGTCCGGCCGAGCTGATCCTGACCCAGGGCGACCCGACCTATCGCCCGATTGCCGAGACCAAGCTGATGCAGATGACCAATACCGACGCGGTGGTCTTCCTCAATTCGAGCGACGCCCAGTATTACTTTCTGACGGCCGGCCGTTGGTTCCGCTCCGCCAGCCTGGACGGCCCCTGGGCCATTGCCAGCAACGACCTACCCCAGGATTTCGCAAAAATACCCGAGAACGACCCGGCCGCATTCGTCAAGGCATCGGTCCCCGGCACCACCGATGCCAAGGATGCGGTCCTGCTCGCTTCCATCCCCACCACCAAGTCGGTGGATGCCAACAGCCAGCCGAAATTGCAGGTCGCCTATGACGGCCAGCCCAATTTCCAACCCATTCCGTCCACCACCGTCCAGTACGCGACCAACACCTCAAACGCGGTCTTTCTGGTCAACGGCGCCTACTACTGCTGTGACGGCGGCGTGTGGTACACCGCCAACTCGGCTTCCGGGCCATGGCGCTATTGCACCAACGTGCCGGCGGCGATTTACACCATTCCCTCTTCCCACCCCTCTTACAACGTCACCTACGTCAAGGTGCAGGACAGCACGCCGAGCACCGTGGTCTACTCCCAGACCGCGGGGTACAGCGGCGAATACGTCGCCGCCACCGGTGTGTTGATGTTCGGAGCGGGCATGATCGCCGGCGCCCTGCTCGAGGATCACTGGGATGACGATTATTACCGCTATCCGGCCCCCTATTCCTACGGATGGGGTGCCAACTACAACTACGCCTACGGCGGCTATTACCGGCCGCCCTATGCCAATTATTACGGCCCGTATCGCGGCGCCGGATTCGCCACCGCCTACAATCCCGCCACCGGCACCTATGCCCGCGGCGGCTACGCTTACGGTCCGGGCGGTGCCGCCTCCTGGGGCCGCGCCTACAATCCCACCACCGGTGCCAGGGCCGCCGGAGCCCGGGTCGATACCTTCTACGGTTCGGCCGGCAGGTTTGCCGGCTACAACCCCACGACCGGCACCGCCGCCCGAGGTGGCTACCGAAGCAACGCCTACGGGGCCGTTGCCGGCGTGCAGACCAACAGGGGAACCGGAGCGCTCGCCTGGGACACCGCGCACGGGGAAGGAGCGGTGGTCAAGGGCCGGGACGGCAATGTCTATGCGGGCCGGGACGGCAATGTCTATCATCGGGACAGCAACGGCAACTGGAGCTCCAATTCCGGCAACGGCTGGCAACCGGTCAATCGGCCCGAACCGAGAAGCGCCGTGCAACAACGCACCCAGCAAAGAGCGGACACGGTGCAGGCCAGACGGTCCCAGGTGCAGCAATCACGAACCGCAAACAGGCAAGATCTGTCCAGAATGCAGCAACCGTCGGCCAACAGGCAATTCGGTACCCGCACCCGCGAGCTGGACTCGCAAGCCTTTGCGCGCTCGCGCGGCAACCAGCTCAGTGAACGCCGGTCGAGCTTTGCCACCCAGATGCAAAACCGTCCCGGTGGCGGCCCTCAATTCGGTGGACAGCCCAGATGGCAGGGACAGCAGCGCGCCATTGGCGGCGGGGGAGGCGGCCGGGCCATCGGTGGCGGTGGTCGCGGAGGGCATGGTGGAGGCGGCTTGAGAAGATAGCCTCTATCGCCTTTGACTTTGAATAAGAGAGGGCCTGCGCCTTGGTCAGGCCCTCTCTCCTTGCCTGCGGCAACCGACGCCACCGGCAAGAGGGACCAGCGGGGAACCTTCGGCCCCTTTGTTTTTCCTTTTACCGTTTTATGCGCCACCTGTGGCAATCCCTTGCCATGGGCCACGCTGTCCCGGCCTCGGGCAGCCCATTCGATTGCAATCGACCGCCACGTCGTTGCTCCCCCTCTTTCTCATTTTCCCCACTGGCACTTTTGGGTATTGTGGCGGCCATCATTCTTGTGCCGCATCGTGCTGGCTTTTTGCCGGCATGATTTTATCCGTGCGCAATCTTGCCGAGGAGATTCGCGATGAAGCTTGAGAAAAAACGTTTTGAGCAAGCGGCAGACATTTCGGGCATCAGCCCGGAAGACCTGACCGCTTTTTTTTCCGTGGGCGCAGCGCGCCATTATGCCCCGAACGAATGGCTCTTCCATGAATCCACCCCTCGCCAATGGGCCGGCCTGCTGCTGGAAGGCGAAGTCGAGATCGTCCGGGGGCTGCACGGATCGTCGCTTCATATCGCCACCTTGCTGGAAGGTTCTCTGATCAGCGAAGGGTTGCTCCTGGAGGACGAGGCCCATGGCAACGGCGCTTTCACGCGTGCCGGCGCGACGGTCTGGCAAATCGACAGGGAAAAACTGCTCGCCTTTCGCGACCGCCATCCCGAGATCTTCTATCGGATCGTCTCCCAGGTGGCGGTGAGCGTACTCAGAAGGATGCGGCTGATTTCCGAACGGCTGTATCAGGGCAAACAGGGCACAAATCATGTCGGCGGCTATCGCCTGGAGCACGATTCGCTGGGGCGGCGAGAGATATCCAACCAGGTGTACTATGGCGTGCAGACCCAGCGCGCCATGGAAAACTTCGCCATCTCAGGGGTTTTCGTCCGCAATTTCGAGCATCTGATCGAAGGATTGGCCATGGTGAAAAAGGCGGCGGCCATGACCAACCACGAATTGGGCCGACTGGACGCTGTCAAGACGCAGGCCATCTGCGATGCCTGCGACGAGCTGCTCAAGGGGCGGCTTCACGACCAGTTCACCGTCGATATGTTCCAAGGCGGGGCCGGCACGTCCACCAACATGAATGCCAACGAGGTGATCGCCAACCGGGGCCTGGAACTGATGGGCCACCGGAAAGGCGAATACGAATATCTTCATCCCAACGACCACGTCAACTGTTCCCAGTCGACCAACGACGCCTATCCCACTGCCATCAAATTGGCGATTCTGCTCTCCTGCCGCAACCTGATCCGGGCGATGCGGGAGTTGGAACGGGCCTTGGAGGACAAGGCCGAGGCCTTCAAGGATGTCCTGAAAATGGGCCGCACCGAAAACCAGGACGCGGTGCCCATGACCCTGGGCCAGGAGTTCAGCGCCTACGCGGTCATGATCAGCAGTGCCATGCGGGCGGTGGAGCGCGGAGCCGAGGAACTGCTGGACATCAATATGGGGGCCACTGCCATCGGGACCGGCATCACCAGCCCGCCGGGCTATGCCGACCTGATCACCAGGAAACTGGCCGAAGTGAGCGGCTTTGCCCTGCGACGCGCCCCGAACCTGGTGGAGGCCACCCAGAATGCCGGCGTTTTCGTGCAGATGTCGGCCGCTCTGAAGCGGGCCGCGGTCCAGATTTCGAAAATCTGCAACGATCTGCGCTGGCTCTCCTCCGGGCCGCGCTGCGGGCTCAATGAAATCAACCTGCCGCCCATGCAGCCGGGATCGTCGATCATGCCGGGCAAGGTCAACCCGGTCATCCCCGAAGTGGTCAGCCAGGTCTGCTATCAGGTCATGGGGTATGATATGGTGGTGTCGATGGCCGCCGAAGCGAGCGAGCTGGAGTTGTGCATGGCCGAACCCGTGATCGCCTACGACCTGCTGCACGGGATGATGATTTTGAAAAACGCCTGCGTGACGCTGGTCTCGCGCTGCATCACCGGGCTTGAGGCCAACCGCGACATCTGCCGCAAATATGTCGAGCAAAGCATCGGCCTGGTCACCGCCATGGTGCCGATCCTCGGATACGAACAATCGGCCGCCATCGCCAAGGAAGCCCTGAAGACGGGCAGCAGCGTGTACGACCTCATTTTAGACAAGGGCCTGCTTTCGAAAACGCAACTGGACGACATGCTCAGGCCCGAAAACATGACCGACCCGCGGGAGATTGCCAACGGGCCATAAAAAAAGGGAGACGGCACCGTGCCGTCTCCCTTTGTCCATCCCGGAAAACTTTGCAACTTTTCGCAACGCGCCTGCCAGTGCCGGCCAGCCGCAGCAACCTCGGCAACGCGGTCTCTTCCCCTTTATTCAGGCGTAAAGATCGATCGAGCGCGTTTCCGGAGTCCCGCCCTCGGTGCCGACCTCCCGGCCCTGCACGGCGGCAACGCTTTCCTTGCTTTCTTCGGGCGGCCCCTGCTGTTGCACCGGCCGCACCTGCTGGACCACTTGCCCGCCAATCTTTTGTTCCTGCGGCTGATACAACTGGCCGCCGACCATCGATCCGCTGATTCCACCGATATCCATATCATGCTCCAATGTAGAGGGGTTCAATGCCAGTGGGGTGCCCGACTGACCAGCCTTTCGCGCGACAGCCCCAGCCTGTTCCCTGTCTAGATACTATACATCAAATCAGGCGATGGAGAAACCGTTTATGCAGTTTGCACCGGTATCCACCGTGTTCCGCCCCGCTGCCGGCAAAATCGCGCGCGCCGGTGCCCTGCGTTGCCCGTTTCACCGAAAAGCACGGAAACATAACGACAAAAGGCAGGAGTTTACTTTTCATCCATCGGGAATTATTGAATTTTGGCCGGATTGTTGCCCGATGCGACCGGCCTAAAAGGGCGCCATCTTTCTCCGGAATTATCCGATCAGGTTTTCGTTTTTTGTCGGAGCAAGGCTATGAACTTCATGGAACAAAAAAACGCGATATCGGCGGCCATGATCCTGTTGACGGTCTGCATCGCCCAATTCATGCTGACTTCGATCGGCGTGGCCCTGCCTTCGCTGGGCCGGGAACTCAAGGCCTCGGTCATGCAGATCAATCTGGTCGAGCAGTGCTATACCCTGTCCTGGCCATGTTCATGCTGCCCTTCGGCCGCCTAGGCGATATCGTCAGCCAGCGGATCGTGTTCCTGGGCCTGGTGGTCTTTACCCTGTTCACATTGTTCCTGGTGCACGCCAGCAACATTTTCACGGTCATCGTCCTCCGCTTTTTCCAGGGGTTGGGTGCCTCGATGGTCCTCTCCGGCAGCATGGCCCTGATGGCAGCCGCCTATCCGCCGATGCAGCGGAGCCTGGTCTCGGTCTGCACCTATGTCGGCCTTTCCACCGGCCCGGAGATTGGCGGCTACGTTACTCTTCATTTCAGCTGGCGCCACATCTTTCTCATGCCGGTCCCCATCGGTGTAAATCGGCATGCAAAAATGACCCACCGTCGCCGCCTGCCACTAAGATGGGCCAATGACGCAGCGAAAGCCTTCGCGAGATTTCCAGGCGTTATAATTTGAGCCGGAACACGGTTCACAGGATAGCGCGGAACGCTGAGACGGAGTTTCAGTATCAGAAACGGGCGCAACGTCCTGCGCCAGCATTTTTATTGCAAGACACCTTGGAATGAATGCAACCCTGTCGCGCTCATCCCCTGCGAACCGGTCGAACCGGGCCGATGGATCAGCGGAACAACTACCGGGACATGGCCAGGAAATACGGCCCCAAAAAATAGAGCCGCTGCATTTTAATCCGGTAGCGGTTCAACTTCAACCCGGCGAGATTCCGAACCTTTGCCCGGATCCTCGTCATATCAAGTAAAATTTTCTGGGGTTTTGGAAGCCGTAAATGACACGATGGTGATACCGCTCCAGCGGGCAATTCGACGAAATCGAACGGTATCTCTCTGTTTTAACGAAATAGAACGTGGCAGTCAGCCGAAAGACCTTTGCTATTCCCGACCGTTGTCAATCGACACTAACCAGTTGATTTAAAATGTTTTTATCGTTTTGTGTGATTTTTATCCCTCTATCTATCAAATCCACACGAAACGACGAAGAGCCACCATGCCCTCGGAATTGACTTGACAAAAAAGTATCGTCTGTTGCACATGGTAATACTGGCGCGCTTTCTCGTTATTCAATCAAACAGGGAGGAACATTGTGAAACTGAGACACATTCTGTTAATTATGATCGTGCAGTTATCTGTTTCCTGCGCATGGGCTGTCGATCCGCCCATGTATTTCGAGTTTAAAGCAAAAGTGCAGTCAAATTTGCCCAAAGCATATTCTGAAGTAGACAGGATGTATAATGCCTACTTCCCAACCGGTACCCCTGGCGAAGTAGATGTCATAAGTCTTTGGACGCTTAACAAGTCAGCTGTTTACTACGACTGCGCCAAGACTCTACATGATTTCGCCGAAGAGTGGTACGGTGACGCATCATATGTGCCAGGAATGGTTCAGTACCAAGGAAAATGCGCACAAATACTTCATGAATACTACACAAGAAAACTTACATTCGATGGATTTGTACGGTTCCCACACGGCCTTGCGTATCTTTACCGGGAAACAGGAAATCAATATTATGAAGATGCTTTAATATCGATAGCAACTAAAAGTAATTCAAAATCTATCAATCCAGCAAATGAATACATTGCCTACAGCCGTGAAACGGCATATGCAATAAGTGTCTATATCACAACAGAAAAAGAAGGAATACCTGTTACAGACAACACGGTCAAATTAGATCACTTTGTAAATATGGCATTAAGCCATCTCAACCAATGGCACACTGCCACCTTTTGGCGAACTGATACAATTTACAAAGACTATAGACAATCCTTTATGGTTGGCATTACTCTCAATGCTTTGATCGAATACTATGACCGGATATACGCCGATCCTCGAATCCCGCCAGCTGTAAAATACACCATCGACGACCTATGGTCGCAACAATGGCAGGCAGATGTGAGAAACCCTGCACCTACCGATGGAAATTATGCTCTCTACACTGCCGGATATGGGGGATTCTGGTATTGGGCCGATTGGAACGGAACGGAATGGGTAAACAATCCCAACAAAATGCCAACCTCACCAGATCTCAACTCTAACGATAATATGATGATCGGCTCAGCTTGCGCATGGTATGCCAATTATGCGAACGATGAATCGTACATGGATAAAGCTGTCGATATGTGGAAAGGATGGGTTGCCAATGGATATTTTGGTCAATCGGATATCCTGTGGCAGGGGGCAAGATATGTGAACGTGTTTCTCAAGGAATATCGCAAATTCTATGCCACCCCGTGTTCATCCGCCGCTATTGAGCAGTGTTATACGCCACAGGATTGCAGCACCGCTGGAGGGCATTGGACCGGCGAATGGTGCCAGCATACGCCGGTGGCCACATCCGATCCGGTCGCAGATTCGTGCAACATAGGCGGGCTAATATTTTCTTGGCACGCTGAAGGATTGTCTCTTGGCAGCGGCGGAGAACTCGGATGCTCATTGCTTGGGAGCACCACTTTATCGACCGTAAATTCTCCGTCTTTGTCGATAGACGATAAATCCGAAGGGATGACTTCGGCATTTTCATCTCAAGGCAACTATTACAGTCTAGATATTTCGCAGAATTTCCCTGGAGATAGAGGAACAATAGAGTTCGATGCAAGAATTAATAGCGATGGATCCTATTATCCATTTGTACGACTTGACGGCAACAGCTCGAATTTTATTTCAGTAGAGCAAGCCGGTATAAGCCCAAACGTCTCGATAATATCATCGGCTAAAGTAGGAGGAACCACATGGAAAAACACAGCAGCAGTTACGCGCATCACTTCCGGTGACGGCTCATGGTACAGAGTGAAGTATCAATGGAACAAATTAGGGGCTACGTATAAGCAAAAGATAGAGGTTTGGCAACTGAGCTCAACTATCCCGAGAGAGATAAACGGTCAATCGCCCATGGCAACAGGGACAAACACGGATTCCACCTCGTCTTTCACTCTCATTCCCACAAAATTAAACATAGGAATTTACAAGGCAACAATTAACACCTCTGTCACGAATAATATCGATCGAGTGAGGATATATGCAACAAGCGATATTTAATTGTATCGCACCAATCGGCCTGTAAAGTGCAGACTCGGCCAACCGGATTCGCACTGTATTTCCACCAAAATAAAGCCGCCCACTTCTGTCCTGGCAGCGGCACGTGACACTCCGGTTGCGATGAATCCCTGGATAGAGCTGACAATCTGGGCATGAGAATGAAAACAAAAAAGGCGACCTAGATAGGACGCCTTTTTTGATGTCTGAATTTGTCCGAAGCGCAATTTACTCCGCCACGGACAACATGCTGATATTATTGGCTGGGGGACAGGGATTCGAACCCCGATAAGCGGAGTCAGAGTCCGCCGTCTTGCCGTTAGACCATCCCCCAGCAGGCGGGAAGTGCGGTGAAAATAGAAAGATTAGTCTCGGTTGTCAAGGGAAAACCCAATGTCTGCGACTGCCGTTTTCTTCTGCTCCCCCTGCCCTGAGGTAGGTTGAGAAAAATGGACACCAATGTTTTGTTCAAAGACAAAATGGAGGTGTCATAAATGGAAAAGATTCCCCGAGGTCGATATACGCGAGAATTCCGGGAGGAGACCGCTC
>JAITGO010000003.1 GCA_031280615.1 Desulfobulbus sp.
CTGGCCACCGGCGTCACGGTCAAGGAGATCAACGAAATCAGCTCGGTCATCGTCGACGTCGACAGAATCGTGGCCACCATCGCTTCCGCCGTCGAGGAGCAATCGGTCACCACCAAGGAGATCGCCGAGAACGTCGCCCAAGCCTCGCAGGGCATTACCGAGGTCAACGTGAACGTTGCCCAGAGTTCGATCGCGGCCCAGGAAATTGCCCGTGATATCGCCGAGGTCAGCCAGAGTGCCAACGAATTGAGCGATGCCAGCAACCAGGTGAAGGTCAATGCCGAGGAGCTGAAGCGGATTTCCGACAGGCTGAAAGTCATGGTCGGTCATTTCAGGATATGACTATATCGAGACCATCGCGGCAAACGAACCAACAGGAGGTATTCCCATAGATAAGATTTGGTCTAGAAAAAGTGAACACAAAGCCAAGTGGGGTTATTTTGTTTTTTGGAGGTGTTCACATGCAAAAAACGATACGGAGAAAAACTGTTCAATTTTTTCAACCCTGGTGCGAATAATAAAAACAGGCCGGAACCGCGAGCAGCGGTTCCGGCCTGTTGTCTTCCTCTTTGGATGATTGAGCCTTACCAGCCGCGCATCAGGTAGTCGTGGATGGAGTCGGCAGCCTTGCGGCCCGCGCCCATGGCAAGAATGACCGTGGCCGCGCCGGTGACGATATCGCCGCCGGCCCAGACACCGCGCATGAAGGTCTTGCCGGTGTCAGAATCGGCCTCGATGTTGCCGCGTCGATTGAGTTTGATCGCTGGCTCGGAACTGGTGAGCAAGGGGTTGGCCCCGGAGCCGACGGCAATGATGGCCAGGTCGCAGTCCATGGTGAAGTCCGCGTCCGCAAGCGGAACCGGCCGGCGGCGGCCGGAGGCATCCGGCTCGCCCAGGGTCATCCGTTCGCAGGTGACCGAGGTCAGGCGGCCTTCGCTGTTGCCCTCGAATCGAAGCGGGTTGGAGAGCAGCAGAAATTCCACACCCTCTTGCTCGGCATGATGGGATTCTTCCACCCGGGCCGGCATTTCTTCGCGCGAGCGGCGATAGACGATCTTCACCGATTCCGCGCCCATCCGGAGCGCGGTGCGGGCCGAGTCCATGGCCACGTTACCGCCGCCCACCACCACCACGTTTCTGCCCGGCACCAACGGGGTGTCGTAGAGCGGATCGTAGGCCTTCATCAGGTTGGCCCGGGTCAGGTATTCGTTGGCGGAATAGACCCCGATCAGATTTTCACCGGGCACGTTCAGGAAGCGGGGCAGGCCGGCGCCGACCCCGACAAAAACCGCGTCGTAGCCCTCGTCCAACAGCTCGCTCACGTCCACCGCCCGGCCGACCACGGTGTTGCAGACGATTTCCACCCCGAGTTTCTCCAGGGTATTGACTTCCGACTCGACGATTGCCTTGGGCAGGCGAAATTCGGGGATACCGTAAATCAACACGCCGCCGGGCTTGTGGAAGGCTTCGAACAGGGTGACCGCATGGCCCTTGAGCACCAGGTCGCCGGCCACGGTCAAGCCGGAAGGCCCGCTGCCCACCACCGCCACCCGCTTGCCGGTGGGCGGTTGCTTATCCGGCAGGGAGCCGTCGCCATGGGCCCGTTCCCAGTCGGCGAGAAAGCGTTCCAGGTTGCCGATGGCCACGGGTTGGCCTTTTTTGCCGAGCACGCACTGGCCCTCGCACTGGATCTCCTGGGGGCAAACCCGACCGCACACCGCTGGTAGGCCGTTCTTTTCCCAAATAATCCGGATGCCTTCGGCAAACTGGCCCTGGGCAATGGCCCGGATGAACCGGGGGATGGGCACTGCCACCGGGCAGCCCTCCATGCATTTGGGAATCTTGCACTGGATACAGCGGGAGGCCTCGGCCTTGGCCATCTCTTCCGTGTAGCCAATGGGTACTTCTAAAAAGTTATTCCGGCGCACCTCGGCCGGTTGTTCGGGCATAGGATGCCGATCTTTGGCTGTTTTCTGCGTTTCCTGCATGGCGATATTCTCCGGCGGCCTTATGCCTGTTTTTCCAGTTGTTGTACTTGTGCTTCCATGTGGCAGCGATGCGCTTCCATGGCTTCGGTTTCCGCGGACTTGTAGGCGTTCAAGCGCTGGGCAAGACCGTTGAAATCGACCTTGTGGCCGTCGAATTCCGGCCCGTCGACGCAGGCGAATTTGACCTCGCCGCCCACGGTGACGCGGCAGCCACCGCACATGCCGGTGCCGTCGACCATGACCGGGTTCAGGCTCACCAGGGTGTGGATGCCCTCGGGGCGGGTCAGTTCGCTGACGGCCCGCATCATGGGAACCGGGCCGATAGCCACCACCAGGTTCGGCCGGTCGGTGGTCATGATCTCTTTCAGGGCATCGGTGACGAATCCCTTGCGGCCGGTCGAACCGTCGTCGCTCATGGCGATCAGGGTGTCGGACAGGGCACCCATCCGGTCCTTGAGGATCAGGAAGTTTTCACTGCGCGCGCCCAGGATGGTGGTGACCCTGTTGCCCGCCTTCTTCATGGCCCGGGCAATGGGATGGAGCACGGCGATGCCGGTGCCGCCGCCCACGCAGACCACATGGCCGACCTGTTCGATATCGGTCGGATGGCCGAGGGGACCGATCAGGTCCATGTAGGCGTCGCCCTCCTTGAGCGTGGAGAAAATGGCCGTGGATTTGCCGACGACCATGAAGATCACCGATACCGTACCGGTTTCGGGATTGGTGTCCGCCATGGTCAGGGGGATGCGCTCCCCGGTTTCCGTGGCCTTCAGGATGATGAACTGGCCCGGTTTCGCCTTGCGCGCGACCCTGGGAGCTTCGATTTCGTGAAGAATCACCGAAGACGGAACCAGTTCCTCTTTTCGAACGATTTTGAACATGGGTGCTCCTGAACAATATGGTTAATCTTTCCTGAACGACAGAAAGGGCAATGGATCTTGAAAGACGTTTGAAAACAAGATGTTGCCCGATGAAAACGCGGCCCGGCGACCGATCGATCGCACAAGGCGGGGCGTTGACCGGCGCTTTCCTCTTATAAACTCAGGAACTCGGGAAAGCAAGATTTTGTGCGAAGAATCGATCTGCTCGAATATCGCGAAAACACATGAAGAATTCGTTTGTGGCCCCGGGATGCGCCGCGAGTCGGTTTTTGGGGCGACCATGGTTTCTCTGGTGCCGGCAAGTGCTTTGTGGTAAGCAGTCACCAGTTTGCCAAAGCACTGTGGCAACACGCTTGTCCAAAGATAGATTCGGGAGTCGCGAAGAATGATGAAACGTTGTGTACTCTGCATCCTGTTCGTGCTGTTGATGGTTCCCTGTGTCCAGGCCGCCGCGCGGGCCCAGGTCAAAACCCTTGCCCAGGATCCCTATGCCTCCGCCCTGCTGGTCGAGGCCGACAGTGGCAAGGTGCTGTTCGAAGCCAATGCCGACGCCAAACTGTATCCCGCCAGTGTGCTCAAACTGATGGATCTCTACGTGATCCTGCAGCGTATCGAACAGGGCGCTCTGCGGCTGGACGAGATGGTGCAGGTGACGACGGAAGCGGCCAAGACCGGCGGCTCTCAGGTGTATCTCGATCCCAAGGAGCAGTTTTCGGTGGATGATTTGCTCTATGCCCTGATGGTGCAGTCCGCCAACGACGCCGCCGTGGCTCTGGCCACGCATATCGCCGGTTCCAAAGAGGGGTTTGTGGCCCTGATGAACCAGAAAGCCCAGGAATTGGGCATGAACAATACAAAATTTCATTCAGTGCATGGCCTGCCGCCCTCCGAAGGCCAGGAGCCCGATGTGACCACGGCCCGCGATCTTGTCGTTCTCTGCCGCGCCCTGGCCAAGATGCCGGAAGCCTTGAAGTACACCGGCACCCAAAACAAGGGATTCCGGGAAGACAAATTCATGATGTACAACCACAACAAATTGCTCGGCCAGGTGGTGGGCTGTGACGGATTCAAGACCGGATACTACCAGGCGGCCGGTTTTTCGATCGCCGCAACTGCCCTGCGGGGAGGGGTGCGGATGATTGCCGTGGTCATGGGCAGCAAGGACCGCAAGGTCCGGGACGCCAAGGCCAGCGAGTTGCTCAACAAAGGATTCACCATCATTCCGCCCAAGCCGGAACTGGCCGGAGCCGCAACGCTCCCGAAACCCGCTGCCGGCAGCCAGCCACAGCCGGCTGCCGGCACGGTGACCTTTGCCACGCCCGCCGCCGGCGACCCCGCCGCTCCGGCGACGCAGGAAACCCCGGCGGAACCAACGCCCAAGGATGGCGGTGACAGCGGCTGGGGTAAATTCTTCATCGGCCTGGGAATCGGGTTCATCCTCTTCCTGGCCCTGTTCGGTGCAGCCGTGGCCATGATGAAACGCCGGACCGGCAGCGTTCGTTCCAGGTATCGCCACCGCGACTGATTGTTTCGTTGTTCTTTTTGCCCGGCCCCTTTCGCTCCAAAGCGGAAGGGGCTTTTTTGTTCGGGGGAAAAGATTCTGGTACGTGCCGGGAATAGACTTATTGTAAGGGAAAAAGAATCGTTCTCAAATTTTATATTGGGGGGACATCATGTTTTCCTGGCGCACTTTTTCACGATTCATCGGTTGCCCGGCAGCGGGCTTGGCCTGGGCGATCGATTCGCAGACTGGAGGAGGAGAGGCCGGATCGCGGCAATCCGGGGAAGGAGAGAGGAGACGGGAAATCGCCCTGTTCGCCGGGGGCTGTTTCTGGTGCATGGAGGCGCCATTTGCAAAGCTGGGCGGCGGCGTGCTGGCGGTGGAGTCGGGCTATGGCGGCGGCAACACGGCCAATCCGAGCTATGAGAATTACGCGGCCGGCGGCCATGTCGAGGTGGTCCGGGTGGTGTACGACCCCGATCTGGTCAGCTATCGACAGTTGCTCGATACCTTCTGGCGCCAGATCGACCCGACCGATGCCGGCGGCCAGTTCGTCGACCGGGGCCATGCCTACACTTCGGCCATCTTTTATTGTTCCGAGGAACAGCGGCTCCAGGCAGAGGCATCGAAACAGGAGCTGGCGGCACGAGGCGTCTTTGACAAGCCGCTGGTCACACCCATCCTGCCTGCTCCGGCCTTCTATCCGGCCGAAGCCTATCACCAGGGGTTTTCCGAAAAAAATCCGCTGCGCTACATGTATTACCGCCAAGGCTCCGGCCGTGACGACTTTTTGCGCCGGACCTGGCAGGAAGCCGGCACCGGCAGGGAACATCCGACAGCAAGCCTACACCGTCGGCTGACGCCGTTACAGTACGAAGTCACCCGGAACAACGGCACCGAACCGCCCTTTGCCAATGCCTACTGGGACAACAAGCAGGAGGGCATCTATGTCGATGTCGTTTCCGGCGAGCCCCTGTTCTCCTCGACCGACAAATACGATTCCGGCACCGGCTGGCCCAGCTTCACCAAGGCCTTGGTGGCAGAAAACATCGTCGAAAAGTCGGACTGGAGCCTGCTGACCCGCCGTACCGAAGTGCGCAGCAAAGGCGGCGATTCCCATCTCGGCCATCTGTTTCCCGATGGCCCGGACCCCACGGGGCTCCGGTACTGCATCAATTCCGCCGCCCTTCGCTTTGTGCCCAGGGACCAGCTGGAGACGGAAGGGCTGGGCCGGTTCAGCCGCCTGTTCGAGTGATCCGCGCCGATCCCCCGAAGCGGCAAGACCGCCGAGACCCTGCCGGGGTTATTTGCCTTCGAGGATGGCGCGGCTGCGCTTGACCGCGCACAGGTCGCCGCACATGGTGCAGACCTCCTGGTCAAGCGGCTGCGACGAGGCGCGGTAGGCGCGCGCTTTTTCCGGATCCAGGGCCAGGTCGAACATCCTGTTCCAATCCAGATCTTTACGGGCCTGGCTCATGGCATTGTCCCAGGCAATGGCACCGGGGATGCCCTTGGCGATGTCGGCGGCATGGGCGGCGATGCGCGAGGCGATGATGCCCTCCTTCATATCGTCCGCATCCGGCAGCCGCAGGTGTTCGGCCGGGGTGACATAACAGAGAAAATCGGCACCCGAGGCCGCGGCCAGGGCGCCGCCGATGGCCGAGGTGATGTGGTCGTAGCCCGGGGCCACGTCGGTGACGATCGGCCCGAGCACGTAAAACGGCGCTCCGTGGCAGAGCTTTTTCTCCAGCTGCATGTTAGCCACCACCTCGTTGAGCGGCACATGGCCCGGCCCCTCGATCATCACCTGCACCTCGGCCTGCCAGCAGCGCTTGGTCAATTCGCCCAGGACGATCAGTTCCTGGATCTGGGCCGCGTCGGTGGCGTCGCGCAGGCAGCCGGGACGTAGGCCATCGCCCAGGCTGAGGGTGACGTCGTATTGCCGGCACAGATCGAGCAGCCGGTCGAAATGTTCGTAAAAGGGGTTTTCCCTGTCATTGGTGGTCATCCAGTCCAGGAGCAGCGAGCCGCCCCGGCTGACCACGTGGGTGAGGCGGGGATTGGCGCGCAGCCGTTCCACTGCGGTCCGAGTCAGGCCGGCATGGATGGTCATGAAGTCGACCCCGTCTTCGGCGTGGATGCGGACCACGTCGAAGAAATCGTCCACCGAAATGTTGGCCACAACCTTGCCGTACCGGGCCACGGCGTCGTACACCGGCACCGTGCCGATCATCACCGGGCTGATCTCCACGGTGCGGCGGCGGAAGGCGCGGGTATCGCCGAAGGTGCTGAGATCCATGATCGCATCCGCCTTGAGTTCGATCGAACGGCGCACCTTGTTCAACTCGGCCTCGACGTTGCAGCAATCCTCGGACACCCCGAGATTGACGTTGATTTTGGTGGTGAGGCCGGTACCGATGCCCTTGGCGACCAGGCTTTTATGCTCGCGGTTGGCCGGGATGACGATCCGCCCTTCGGCGATCTGGGCCAACAGGTCGGATTCGTGGATTTTTTCGTCGGCAAGCACCTGCCGCATTTGCGGAGTGAGATCGCCCCGGCGGGCAGCGGTCATCTGGGTGGCGTGTTGCATGTCGGTTCTCCTTGGATGGATGCTAAGCGTTGATGGAAGCGAGGCAGGCTGCTTGCAGCCGCCGGACCGTGGCGGCGATGTCGGCGGCGCCGACGATTTCGGTAACCAGGCAGACCGTGGCAGCGCCCTGCGCCACCACCTGGCCGATGTTGTGCTCCTTGATGCCGCCAATGGCCACGAAGGGCAGGGGACAGGTGCGCGCCACATGGTCCAGGTATTCGAGGCCCACCGGGGCGCAGACGTCTTCCTTGGTCTGGGTGCTGAAAATTGGCCCGACCCCGATGTAGTCGGCGCCGGCCGCGACTGCGGCGGCGGCCTGCGCCGGTTCGTGGGTGGAAAGTCCGATCAGTTTGTCGGGGCCGATCAGCCGTCGGATTTCGGGCACCGGAAAATCGTCCTGGCCGACATGCACGCCATCCGCATCGACCAGCAGGGCGAGATCCGGATAATCGTTGATAATGAACAGCACGCCGGCCTCGCGAGTCAGGGCCCGGATCGTCCGGCACTCGGCAAGCATCTCGGCGAAGCTCTTGGCCGGTCTTTTTTCCCGGTACTGGATCAGGCGGATGCCGCCGGCGATCATTTCGCGCGCCACCTCGATATTAGTGCGGCCGGCGGAAAATTTTTCGGCGGTGATACCGTAGACACCGGTGGGGAATGCGGGTTTAGCTGCGGGGAAGGTCATGGGCCATACCTCGATAATGTAGGACGATCGCGCTCATGTGATTGGCAACCGTACCCACTTTGTGGGCAAAAAGCGGGGCCTCGGCGCAGTCGGTGGCGAAATCGCCGACAATGAAGCTGGAGCCGATGCGCCGCGTGCGGATGGAAACCAGGTCGCTGCCGGCAATGCCGCAGGCCGAGACCACCATTCGGTCCGCGCCCAGGAGCTCCAACAGCATTTTTTTGTCTTCCTGGCGGTCGAAGCCCTCGACGACCAGGTCGCAGTCCGCGAAGATTAAGCGGCAGTTGGCGTGCTCGATCTTCGCGGTCACGGCTTCGATTTGGAGCTCGGGCCGGATGCGGCGCAGGTTGTGTGCCAGGGCCTCGGTCTTGAGTTGGCCGATCTGGTCGGCAAAATAAAACTGGCGGTTTAAGTTGGAGGCTTCCACCCGATCGAAGTCGACGATTTTCAGTGGGCCGATGCCGCTGCGCACCAGGTTGGCCGCCACGTTGGAGCCAATGCCGCCCACGCCGGCGATACCTGTCTTGATGGTCATCCGATTAAGTCCCAATCCTTGTAGACCGGCTGATAGCCCCTGGCCACGATGGCAGCGGCCACCTCATCGACGCTGCGGTCGTCGGTGATCTCGAACTGGGGCGTCTGTTCCACCCGGATTTCGGTGTAGCCGCCGACCCCGGTGCTGGAACCGGCGGAATAGCGGGTGGCACCCAACGGCAGGATGCGGTCGCGAAAGGTAGCGCTTTCGCGGGTGGAAATGGTCAATCCGGCCCGGGGCAGGAAAATGCGCAATGCGGTCAGGAATTGGACGAAGGTTTTGTCGTCCACACGAAAATCGGGGAGGAAATTGCCCTCGGCGGCGTTGAAGCGCGGCAGGGAAATCGCTACTTCGGTCTCCAGGTAGCTGTTTTCCAGATAGCGGGCATGAAGGCCGGTGAAGAACATTTCGCGGCGCGGCTCGGCCAGGCCGAGCAGGGGGCCGATATTGACCGCCCGCATGCCGCCCTTGGCGGCGCGCTCCGGGGCGTTGAGCCGCCAGTGGTAATCCCTTTTCCGTCCGGCCGGGTGAACCCGCTTATACACCGCCTGGTCGTAGGTTTCCTGAAACAGGGTCATCCCGTCGACCCCGGCCTGCCGGAGCCGTCGATACTCCTCTACCTCTAGCGGATAGACCTCGATGGCCACCGAGGCGAAATGCCGCTTCAGCAGGCGGGCCGCCTCCTCCAGATACTGCATGGGGGTGAACCGTGGGGCCTCGCCGGTGAGAAACAGGATGTGCTGCATGCCGGTGGCGGCGATGGCTCGGGCCTCGGTCTCGATTTCCTCCAGGCTGAGCTTGCGGCGCAGGATCGGGTTGTTGTGGTTGAAGCCGCAATAGGCGCAGTGGTTGGTGCAGTGGTTGGAGATGTAGAGCGGAATGAACATCTGGATGGTGCGACCGAAATGCTGGACGGTCAATTGATGCGCCCTGCGGGCCATGGCTTCCAGGTGGCCTGCGGCCCTGTGACTGAGCAGGGTGAGGAAATCCATGGCGCCGGGTTTGTCCTTGCCCAGGACACGTTCGACGTCGGCATCGGTTACTTGCGCCAGGAACCGGTCGGAGTCGAGTTCCCGGTAATGGTCGACGGTTGCGAAAAAAGACATGTTCTGCTCCTTTGCCCCTGGCTCAATCGTCGAGAAAGCCGGTGAGCGGCGACGAGGCACGGGCCAAAGGCGATTCCTCGGCCAGGCGGGCAAGATAGGCCATCCGGCCCGCCCTGACCGCCAGGTCGAACGCCCGGCCCATGGTTTCGGGATCGGCGGCGGTGGCGATGGCGGTGTTGACCAGCACCGCGTCGGCCCCCATTTCCATGGCGGCTGCGGCCTGGGACGGCCGGCCGATGCCGGCATCGACCACGATGGGCACCACGCAGTTTTCGATCAGCAACTCGATCAACGGTTTGGTTTCCAGCCCCCGGTTGGTACCGATGGGTGCGCCCAGCGGCATCACCGCCGCTGCGCCGGCATTTTCCAGGCGCTTGGCCAACGGCAGGTCGGGCAGGACATAGGGCAGGACCGCGAACCCTTCCTTGGCCAGGATCTCGGTGGCCTTCAGCGTCTCCCAATTATCCGGCATCAGGTATTTCATGTCGGTGATCACCTCGATCTTGATGAAGTCGCCGCAACCGGCCTCGCGGGCAATGCGGGCGATGCGCACCGCCTGTTCGGCGGTCCGCGCCCCCGAAGTGTTGGGCAGCAGGGTCACCCCTTTGGGAATATACGCAAGAATATTTTCCTGCTTTGCCTGGGCGTCGATCCGCCGCAGGGCCACGGTGATCATCTGCGAGCCGCTGGCGGCCAGCATTTTGGGAATATGGGCATTGGCGGCAAATTTGCCGGTTCCCGTGAACAGGCGGCTGGTGAAACGCACGCCTCCCAATTGCAATGCATCATCGGTCGTCATGAATCAGCCTCCACCGACAAAACTCAATAATTCCAGCCGGTCACCGGCCTGAAGCCAGGTATGTGGCCATTGTTCCTGCGTGATGATTTGCTGGTTCAATTCCACCACCAGCGAGCCGACAGCCAATCCTTTTTCTGCCACCAACTCGGCGACAGTGCGGGCCGGGACTGTTTCCTTCACCCCGTTAACCACGATGTCCATGTCGTCTTATCCCCAAAAAAAAAGCCGCCTGCCTTCGAAGGAGAAGGGCAAGCGGCTTGCAGGCCGGAAATCCGGATTGTCCCGGAGAATCGTTGTCTTGTCCGCTTCCCTTCGCCGGTATTAACCGGATCAGGTTCATAGGGTTGGATGGTTTCCTCTCAGCAGGATTGCACCCCTAGCGATGGGTTTGTTTATAAGCGAGAGGCGATGGTTTGTCAACCATCCGATGGGAACGCCATGCGGATCTGGGAAACGGCGATGCGGACAGGAAGGTTAATAGGCTGCGGCTGAGATGGGCGTGTCGCCCTGGCGGTAAAATTTATGCGAACCGTAGCGGCCGATATAGGCCTTGCCCGCAGCCCATCCCGGGGCAACGTCGATGTGGTGGTAAAAGGTCGAACCTTTGGTGAAATCCGGCGTGGTCATCGCCTTGAGGGCCATGCGCAGGCTCTCTTGGAGGGGATTGATCTCCAGAGGGGCGTAGCTTTTTTTCTGAAAGGTCCAGCTGAATTGATTGGGAGCCAGAATAACGTCGGCGAGGCTTTTATTCTCTTCCATGGCTCGGTTGAGGGTGACATGGGCAACAGCGAGTTGGCCGATTTCCGGCTCGCCGCGAGATTCGTGATAAATATTGAGACTGAGCCAGAACAGGCTCTCGACAAAACCGATGGGCATAACGACTATTCGACCGCCTCTACGGCCCGGATGGTCGGAAGTTCGCTTTTGACGAACTTCTCGATTCCCTCCTTCAGGGTAATACGAGACATGGGGCACCCTTGGCAGGCTCCGGTGAGCCGGACTTTGAGCACCAGATCCGCATCGATGCCGACGAACTCGACGTCGCCGCCATCCCGTTGCAAGGTCGGGCGGATTTGATCCAGTATTTTTTTAACGGTTTCTTGCAATTGTTGCATAAAAAACTCCTCGATCCCATAGCACTACCGGCGTTGGAATGAGCGCGATTATATCAGCATCGGGATGATCAGACAAGGAAACAATTCCAATGTTTTGTTATCAATTTCATAACTATGTGAAATTAATTATAAAAATTAAATATTTATCTGCATTGTCTGGTGTCGTGGCAATTTGTTTGGCAATTCATTGTTTTTTCGGTTTTTTATGTGAAAATTGCAATGACAGAAACGATTACAATTTGTCCGGGATACACCGGGCGGGAGCCGTGGTTTTTGCAGGATTTGCGCGGGCAAGCAGGCCTTGGCGGGGCAGTCGCAGGGAGCTTACCGCCCAGGTTGTTTTTTAGGCGACGCTGAATCACGGTTGATTTTCCGGGGAGAATGTCGCCACACTGGCCGAGTTGGCTGCCGCTTTCGACTGCCATCGTCAGTAAGTCTGTCGGCTATGGCAGACGCAAAATCGGCCGGGTGGCTGGCTGCCGATTTGGACTTCCGCTTGCCGTGATGACAGGATGCGACAGGACTGCCTGGAAACGATATCTGTTTCGCTCTTTGTGCAGGTAAAATTTGTCAGTGTTTTTTCTTTCTGATATCATTGGCTAATTCCTGATAATGAGTCAAACGCGGTTCCAATGGCCTTTGCCCGAGAAAACAAGCCTTCTCGAACGGTTGGCGGGTTGCTTTTGCCGCGGGCATCGGTCGATTTGCATGCTCGCCGGGGGGAAGCCGTGCGACAAGGTCTCGGTGGCCGTCGGCTGGTTAGAAACGACCTCGCACAGGGATATGCAGAAGAAGAGCAATAGAAACCGGAAAAATTTTTTGTCGTTTCCACAATTGAAGGTGCACTCATGAAGCTACGATCGCTGCTGTTAATGTCTTTTGTCGGTATTTGTCTGGGGATATCTGTTTTTTTTGCCGCTTCGCAGTACTTTGCCGCCAAGGCCGATTACAGGAAAGAGCTTCGGGATAAACTGGAATTGATCGTCAAGCTGGCTTTGCTGGGTGTCGATGCCGACTTGCACAAAACATTGCAGGATCAGGCCGATGAGGGATCGAATAATTACTTGAAAATCCAAGAAGTATTGCAGAAAGTTCGTTTGAGCGATGCCGACATCAGCTCGGTCTATACCATGAGAAAAAACCGGTCTACCGGCGCCGTCGTGTTTGTGGTGGACGCCAGCGATAGCCAAGATGAGATGGCTCACCTGGGCGAGCAGTACAACGATGTGACCTCAGGCCAGCAGAAATCGCTCAACGCGCATTCCGGGGTTTTTGTCGAGGATGATTTTTACACCGACAAATGGGGGACATTTCTTTCAGCGTACGCTCCCATTATGCTGAGTGATGGGGGATCCGACGGTATTGTCTGTGTCGACGTGTCGGTGAAGAAGCATGATGAAAAAATGCGGGAATTGTTGATCAAGGAAATTGGTATTTGCTTGTTGACCACCCTGATGGGATCTGTGATCGCCTATTTCGTTGCGTGCAAAATTACCAACCCGATCAACCGGGTCATTACAGGGATAAAAAATGTTTCCAATGGAGATTTGACTATTCGTCTTGGCGATGAAAAAATCCATGAACTGGAAGAACTTGTCCGGTTATTCAATGGCTTCATCGAAAAAGTGCAGGATTTTGTCCGGGTCATCACCGAACACTCTGCCGAGGCCGGCAAGGAGGCGACCCAGCTGACCGGCATTTCGGGCCGCATGGCGGTCAAAACCGCCGAGACGCTGAAGTCGAACCAGAATGTCGCCGAGGCTGCGGAAAAGATGTGCGCCAATCTCAGCGTGATTGCCGCTACCATGGAGCAGTCGACCGCCAACACCGCCATGGTCGCAAGCGCGACCGAGGAAATGTCGGCCACCATCGGCCAGATCGCCCAAAACGCTATCGACGCCAACACCACCTCCCAGGAAGCGGTGCAGCAGGCGAAAAATGCCGGGGAGAGGATGGCGGTGCTGGGCGAGGCCGCATTGGCTATCGGCAAAGTGACCGAGACCATCACCGAGATTTCCGAGCAGACCAACTTGTTGGCGCTCAACGCCACCATCGAAGCGGCGCGCGCCGGCGAGGCGGGGAAGGGATTTGCAGTTGTTGCCAATGAAATCAAGGAATTGGCAAAGCAAACCGCAGGCGCGACCCAGGATATCAAAAACCAGATTGCCGGCATTCAGGGGGTCACGGCTGCTGCTGGGCAAGAGATCGACACCATTTCGTCCATCATCGACAACGTTAACAATATTGTTTCCTCCATTGCCGATTCCGTGGGCGAACAGTCGACGGTTACGCAAGATATTGCCAGCAATATCGCCCAGACATCGCATGGATTGAGCGAAGTCAGCGCCAACGTCAACCAGAGTTCCGCCGTGGCCGCTCGCATTGCCCAGGATATTGCCACGATCAATGAATCGAGCGACGACATCTCAACCAGCAGCGTCCAAGTGAAGGACAGCGCCGCAACCCTCGGCGGCATGGCTGTTGAACTCAGTGACATTGCGAAGATTTTCAAAATACACCGCTGAGAATGCGGCAGCGTGATGCAAGCCATACCGCAGTTCGAAGCCATTTGCTTCGAGGGGGGTACAATTCTTGGGGACGATAAGCGATGGCCTTCTGGTTGCAGGCATGTTTGATGGAGCGTCGATTATGCTGATCGATGCCGTTATGGCGGCAAGGAAGGCAAGAGCAGGCCAATGTACGGTGGTCGCCACCTTGCCAGCCGGAGATTCTTCAAACGCGGGATAAAGAAAACCCCTTTGGCCCAAGAGGGAAAGGCGGCCAAAGGGGATAAGGAGAAGCCACATGAAAAAGGCTTACCTGGAATGTAGGTCGATCACCCCAGTGGCACAAGGGGCTTTTGTGAAAAAATGGTACTCATTCTCATCTTGTTGCAAAAGAAAACCCCTTTGGCACCAGGGGGACAGTGCCAAAGGGGAAAAGGAGACAGCCAACGGATATGGCTAGTATGAATTTTAGGCCAGCCTTCGCCACGATACAAGGGGCTGGGGTTAAAAAAATCGTAAATACGTATTTTCTCCGATGGAACATTCTGCGGGGAAAACCCTGGCAGGATGAATCGTCAGCCGACACCGGATCGGCGACCGTAAATGCAAAAAAAAGAAACCCCCTTTGGCTCAAAGGGGGAATGGCAACCAAAGGGGGGAGGAGAAGAGCCACATGTTCATAGGCTTGACTTGAATGTAGATCGACTGGGTTTGTGGCACAAGGGGTTAGTATGAAAAAAGTGAGATTTATTTGTATCCCGTATTTTTTGAGAAGCAAAAGGATTGGAGTATCAAGGGTTCCCGGTGCGGCCGGGACAAGTCTTCAGGCGGCGGCATGGTGATGAAAAGGCCGGAGGAAGGAGACGAAAAACCCAAGAAATGAATATTCGGTTCGTCTCGGGAACAAACTTGTCGCCGGATGGTTTTCTTCCTGCCGGTGGAGAACGAAGTGAAACGGCGAGCGTTAAACTTCAGGCAAAAGCCTTTATTTTTTTATTGAGGCAACCGATAAACTTCAGGCAACTAGCTATGTTTTTTATTGAATTTCGGACACACTGTGCGCTAAAAGTGATTTTGATGGGGTATCTTTCCCTTCTCTCTACCCTCCACAAGTCAAGCGTGAAGCGCTGTGTAAACGATACCGGGCAAGCAGCATGGCCTTTTCCAGGAAAGAGCCATGTCCGGTTCCACAATTACCAAGGGAGATTGTATGCGTAAGGCCGCTACCAAGTCGGATTCGATGGAACAAGTCCGCGAACTGCTGTTGGGCACCCAGATGAAAGATGTGGAAAATCGGTTCCAGCGTTTGGAAGAACGTTTTCAGCGCGATCTCTCCGATCTCAGAGATTCTGTCAAGAATCGCATTGAGTCCTTGGAGAGCTTTATGAAGAGTGAATCCGCTTCCTTTTTGCATCGTTTGCGCGAGGAACAGGAAGAACGGGGCGCGGCGCTTAAAAACGAGCAACGGGAAAGATTGGATGCCCTCAAGGCGGAGAAGAACGAACGCCAGGAGGCCTTGAAAAACGAGCAGCGCGAACGCAGCGAAGGTTTGGCCCAGGTGATGCGCGACCTGACCACACTGTTGCAGGAACAGGAACGCAAACTCAAGGCCCTTTCTGGAACGCTGGACACCACGGAACGGGAGCTGAGGCAGCTCTTGTTGTCTGAAAACGCCAGACTTTCCGACAAGGTGGAGCAAAAGTACAAAGATGCGTTGAATGTTTTGACCAATACCGCCGGCCAAATCCGCCACGACATGGCCACCCGCTCCCAAGTTTCCAGCCTTTTGACCGAGATGGCGGTGAAACTGAGCGGCCAATGGGCCGATGCGCCGCCGATTGCCATGGTTTCGGAAACAATCGAAGAGGATAGCAGCGAGGAATACTCTGAGTCGTCAGAATGACGGATACCTTGAGCGCTTCTCCGTCCCCTCCGGGGGATGGAGAAGCGGAAAGTCTCCATTCCGCCCTCCCGCTGGAAACCCAAACGGATGAGGATTTCCCGGCCTTGTCCGCAGAATCGTCGTATTCTGCCCCGGATATCGGCGCCGCGGACACATCCGCCATGGCGGAAAAATCCAGTGTTTGTTCCCCCGAAGACCTGGCACCGTCCGCCCGTGAAGGCGAGGCGCCTTCCATCTCCCCGGATCTGTGGAACGATCTCCCCGAGATCCCGAACGACGAGGAATTGCAGCGGTTGCGCGAACTGCTGTTTCAGCGCGAACTGGCCATCATTCAGCGGCTGAAAGACAGTCTTAACGATCCGCGCCAGAACGCCAAGCGGGTCAGCGAGGTCGTCGCCGAAGCCTTGCTCCTGCGCGGCGACGACAACCGCCTGAATACCGCGCTGGAACCTGCGGTGAATGCTATCCTCAAAACCTCGCTCAATCGGCACCAGTCCGATTTCGTGGGGGTGCTCTTCCCCCTGATGGGGCCGTCCATTCGTAAATCCATTGCCGAAACCTTCCGGTCCATGCTGGAAGGCTTCAGCAAAAGCTTGGAGATGTCCTTTTCCTGGAAAGGCTTGCGTTGGCGACTGGAAGCCCTGCGCACGGGCAAGCCTTTCAGCGAAATTGTGCTGCTGCACACCCTTGCCTATCGAGTGGAGCAGCTTTTTTTCATTCACAGCGAAACCGGGCTGGTCCTGTCGCATCTGACCAATGGAGGGGTGGGAACGCAAGACGCGGATATGGTTTCGGCCATGCTGACGGCCATCCAGGATTTTGTCCGCGACTGTTTTGCCAGCGGCTCCGAAGGTGAGTTGGAATCGTTGCACCTGGGCGACTTCACCATCATTATCGAAAAATATTCCAAAGCGTATTTGGCCTGTGTCCTGCGCGGCACGCCGCCATCGGATTTCCGGGAAGGCCTGCGCGCCACCCTGGAAACCATGCTCATCGAATTTGCCGAGCCCCTGGAATCCTTTTCCGGCGACACCGCTCCTTTTACCGGCGCCGCCCGGCATCTCGAACCCTTTCTCATCACCCGCTACCAAGATGAAGGCCAGAAACTCCCCTGGTGGGGCAAGGCCCTGCCGTTGCTCGCAGTCCTGGTCCTTGCCGGTGGAATCGGCACTTTTTCATACCACGCCCGCGAACTCAGGCAGCAGCAAGCGGCCCACATGTCGTTCATGCAAGCGGGGCTCGACTTTTTGCGCAAGGAGCCCGGTCTCACCTTGACCCATGTCAGTCAGGCCGCGAATGGGCCCTGGGAGGTCATGCTCCTCAAGGACGACCTGGCGAAAGCGCCCGGTGACGTGCTACAGGCACAGGGCTTTCAACCGGATGCCTTTCTCGTCGAAACAATTCCCTATATTTCTTACGATCCTTCCATTGTCGCCAGAAGGGTGAAAAATGCCATTGATCTTCCGCCGACAGTGACTATGCATTTCAGCCAAGGCATGCTGACATTCACCGGTACCGCCCCTCTGGCCTGGATTGCCGGGGCCAAGGAGACGGCCCGCACGCTGCCGGGGGTCAAGCAGGTGGATATGAGCGGGGTAAAGGATCCGCTGCTGGACCGCATCACCGCCATGATCAAATCGATTGAAAGCGCCGATATCGAGTTTCCGCTGGGAAAGGCTATTCCGGTGGCAACGGATATCTCCAAGCTTGCGGCGGCGGTGGATACCCTGGTAGAGTTGGAGAAACTCGTCAGCGGCATAGGGTTCACCCTCAGCCTGACCATCTACGGGCATGCGGATGCCACCGGGCTGGAAACGAGGAATTACGAAATCAGCCAGGACCGGACGCGCACGGTCGCGGCCATGCTTTACGCCAGGGGGTCCAGTATCCCCATCGCCATGTACGGCATGGGGTCGCAATATCCCAAAGGAGAAAAGCCAAACGGGCAGGCCGCTTCTGCACCCAAGGAGGATCAAGCGAGCCGACGGATCGAGCTGCGGGTGCATATCGCCCGGCCGGCCACTTCGGGAGTCGACATTTTCACGCGATAATCTTCCAGCGGAGAGAAGATTGCCAAAAACAAGCAGCACCCCTTCATCGTTTATCTGCATCTACTTTTATTTAATATGTTCAATGCGGTACAACTGTGCCGTTGCACCATGATCAACAAAAAAATATGTATGCTCGGCGCATTTTCCGTGGGTAAAACATCCCTGGTGGCGCAATATGTACACTCTGTTTTTTCCGACAAATACCTGTCTACGGTTGGGGTGAAAATCAGCAAAAAGACAATTGCTGTCGATGATGGCCAAGAAGTAACGCTGGTCTTGTGGGACATGGAAGGCCGAGATATTTTTACGAATGTCAATGTCAGTTATCTTCGTGGAGCCATGGGTTTTTTTGTGGTTGCCGATGGAACGCGGGCGGAAACCCTGGATACGGCGCTGGAACTGCGCTCCTTGGTGCTCGACCAGGTGGGCGCGGTTCCCAACGCCCTTTTGGTCAACAAGGCGGATTTGGCGGATCAGTGGGAAATCACAGAGAGCAGGTTGAACCAGGCCTCGGCCGAAGGGATCGCTGTGTTCCGTACCAGCGCCAAGACCGGCCAATCGGTGGAAGAGGCCTTCAGGGCTCTGGCCGAAGCAATGTTGAAGGCGGGGAGAAACGTTTGAGGATCATGGAACATCTTGCCATGCAGGTTCTGTGCACGCTCGATATCGCCATGCTCAGACGGATCGGCGTGAAACAATACGAATTTTTCGGCCAAGCGCCTCCATTTTACGACGATCTTTTTCCGCCTTCACGGGAAGGGCATTGCGTGCAGCCCTGGGAGCACTCCAGCATGCTGGAGATTTTTTTTGAAGACGCTGAAACTTTTTTTACCGACCAGGAAGCGGGAATCTTTTCTTCGGGGATCTGGCAGGAAGAAGGGAAGACCGGGGATGAGTCCGCCCTTATTGCCATGGCGCAGACTTTTGGCGGCGAGCAGATCGTCATCATCCGCCTGCTTCAGGATGACTTTAACGAGCGGTCGGTGATTTTAGGCAAGGCCCGCGCCCAGCTCCTGGAAAACCGTGCCTTGTCCCGCAGCCTGGAGGTGTACAAGGAGAAATCCCAGCTCGATGGTCTGACCATGTTGCTGAACCGGACCGCGTTCATGGATTCCTTGCCGGCGGAAATACGCAAGGCCGAATCCACAAGCCATCCTCTTCCCGCCATCATGCTCGATATCGACAACTTCAAAATCATCAACGACACCTTGGGGCACGTCACCGGCGACCGGGTATTGCGGGCACTTGGCCGGATATTGCGCACCAGCCTGCGCCGGGGCGATATCGTGGCGCGTTACGGCGGGGAGGAGTTTATCATTCTCCTGCCGGCCTGCGAGTTGCGCAAAGCCCTTACCATTGCCGAGAAGCTCCGGAAAACCATAGAAGACCACGTGGTGGACGATGCGCCGGGATTTACCGTAAGCATGGGGTGCAGCCTCCATCAGGCGGGCGAGACGCCGGACAGCTTCATCCAGCGGGTGGACATGGCTCTGTACGAGGCCAAACGCAATGGCAAGAACCGGGTGTGCATGCGCTGAGGTAGCACCGACAAAAAAAGCACTTGGCCATTTCTGACTAAGTGCTTGAAATTATGGAGCCGATAACCAGACTTGAACTGGTGACCTACTGATTACGAATCAGCCGCTCTACCAAACTGAGCTATATCGGCATTGCGCTGGGCGGGAGTGTTGAAAGGTACAGTTTGAGGTTCCTTGATGTAGCAGTTTTATGGTAGAGTGTCAAGATTATGAATGGATCTTTCATCTTGCGCGCCATACTTCTGTTGGCCCTGGCTGGCTGCCGGACCGAAGACCCCAAACCTCCCCCCCCGTCTCCACGAACCACAACTGCCATTGAGGCGACCTTGTCGGCCAAGATTGGCTGCGCAGGGTGCCATGCCGAGGTGCGGCTCGATGCGGTGCATCGACTGGCCTGCACCTCCTGCCATGGCGGTCAGGATAACGAACGCCAGGTCGACAAAGCCCACGCGGGGTTGATCGCCCGCCCGAGCCACCCCAGCCGAATGGCCCAGTCCTGTGGCAACTGCCATCCCGGCCAGGTCGATGCTGCCGCCGCTTCGCGTCATTTTACCCTGTCTGGCCTGATCAACACGGTGCGCAAGCATTTCGGTGCCCAGGACCGCCTGGAGCAGCCCACCGACATTCCCATGGCCGCCCCCGTGTCCGGGACGCTTGCCCTGGCGGACGACATGCTGCGCCGCCGTTGCCTTCGTTGCCATGTGTATTCAAAGGGTGATGCCTACGATGCCGTCACCCACGGCACCGGGTGCGCCGCCTGCCATCTGGCCTTTGCCAACGGCAAGCTGGTCTCGCACGCCTTTGTCCCGCCCACGGACAAGCAATGTCTGAGCTGCCACTACGGCAACCGGGTGGGAAGTGACTATCACGGTCGTTTCGAACACGATTTCAACTGGGAATACCGCACTCCCTATTCCTCGCAAACCAGCCTGAACACCGCCCCACGCCCGGCCGGAGTGGAATGGCACGATCTTGCGGCCGACGTCCACCAACAGCGCGGCATCGTCTGCATCGATTGCCACCGGCACAGCGGCCACGACCGTCAGAAGCCTCGGATTACCTGCATCGCTTGCCACGGCTGGCGACCCGGCCAACCGGCCCCTGGCCTCAACACGTTGTCGGTGCGCGACCAGGCACTGGTGCTCACCGGGCGAGCGGATGGCAAGGAGCACGCGGTGCCTCTGCTCAGCAATCCCGCGCACCGGCAGTACGGCGCGCAGGTTGCCTGCCAGGTCTGCCACGGACAGTGGAGCTTCAACGACGCACCCACCTATCTTTTGCTGTCCAACCGCCACGAATACGAACCCTGGGAGCGATTGGTCGTCCAAGGGAGCTCCGAGGTCGAGACCCTGTTGGAGCATAATCTCCACTATTCGGACGAAAAACCCCTGGTCATGCGCGACGGCCTGACCGGCGAACCGCGTCCGGGCATCTGGTACCTGGGATACGGGCAGCGCCGCTGGGAGCAGATGATCGTGCGCAAGGATACGGACGGCAGGATCAAAGTCTTCCGCCCCTATCTCGATCTCCACCTGTCCATGGTCAACGCTGACGGCCAGGTACCGTTCGACGACATCGTCGGCAAGAATTCCGGCTTGCTGCCGTACACTCCGCATACCACCGGCCCGGCCGGTCTCTTTTTCCTGAACCGGTTCCGCCATCTCCTGCCCACCGAAGAGCAATGATCCCCCTTACAGTTTTGTCCCGTTCCCTTCGCCTTGCCTATCTCCTTGCGCTCATCCTCGCGGTGGGATTGGCTGGCGGTTGCGCCTCCAAGACTTCTGGAACCCGTGGAGGAAGTGAAACTCCCTCTAAGTCGGGGGGCAAGAAAAGGAGCAAAACTCCGGCCACCCAGCGGCCGTATGTGATCAACGGCACCACCTATTACCCCATTCCTTCGGCCATCGGCTATGTCGAGCAAGGCATTGCCTCGTGGTACGGCGAACCGTTCCACGGCAAGAAGACGTCCAACGGCGAAACCTACAATATGTATGGTGACACGGCGGCCCACAAGACGCTGCCCATGAACACCATCCTGCTGGTGAAGAACCTGGAGAACGGGCGCTCGACGATCGTGCGGATCAACGACCGCGGGCCGTTTGTCCAGGAACGGATCATCGACCTGACCTTAACCAAGGCCAAGGAACTCGATATTGTCGGCAAGGGGACGGCCAAGGTGGAAATTCTGGCCATGGAAACGCAGCCACCGGGACAGGAGCAGCTGATTGCCACTGCACCTGGCAAGCAGCCGGCCGAAACCGGCAGGACGCCGGCCGGAGCGAGCAAGCCGCAGCCTCCGCCACCGCCAGCCAAGGCAGCGCCGATTCCTGATTTCGACAAGGGGAATTTCTACGTGCAGGTGGGGGCCTTCGTCAAGATCGAGAACGCCCGCACTCTGGCCAAGGCCTTTGCCAAACGGGGACGCGACGTCGTGATCCAGCAGTATCCGGCCGCGGGCATGAATCTCTATCGGGTGATGATTTTTGCCAGCAATTCGCTGGCCAAGGCCAAAGTGTACGAGAAGGAGCTGGAGGCTGAAGGGTTCCGCTATGCCTTACTGCTGGCTCGCTAGACAACGGGTTTCAAAGGCGCGGACTGCGGCGACGAACCGGCGGATGAGCCCGTGGTTTTTTTGGCCGGGCGCATCCTCGAGGCCGGAGTTGGCATCCACGCCGTAGGGCCGGACCCGGGCCAAGGCTTCGTCGATATTGTCCGCATCGAGGCCGCCGGCCAGCAGAAACGGTCGGGCGAGATCGAGCCGGTCGATCAGGGCCCAGTCAAAGGTCTGTCCGGTGCCGCCGACCACATTTTTTTGATAGGTGTCAAGAAGCAAGCCGTGGACCGCATCGTTGTAGGGTGCCACCTCGGCGGCCGTGGTGTGCCCGCCGATGCGAATGGCCTTGAGCAGCTTGCAGGGCGCGGCCAGGGTGGCCAGCTCGCGGCAATAGGCGGGCGATTCCGCGCCGTGCAGTTGAACGATACCGATGCCGCATTCCCGGACGATTGCCGCCACCCGGTCCGGCTGCTCGTCGACAAAAACCCCCACCGCATCGACCAGGGGCGGAAGCTGAGCGATGATCGCCCTGGCCGCCTCGAGCGCAATCATCCGGGGACTTTTCGCCGAAAAAATAAATCCCAGGCCGTCAACCCCGGCCTCGACCGCACACAGCGCGTCCGCCAGGCGGGTCATGCCGCAAATCTTGATCCGCACCCGGCCGGCAGCATTCATTTTCCGAGGAACTCCCGCAACAACTGATCCTGCCTGCCCGCCCGCATCAGGCTCTCGCCGATCAGGGCCGCCTTGACTCCGGCCGCCTGCAAACGTTGCATGTCGGCGGCCGAGGCAATCCCCGATTCGCTGACCACCGGAATCTCTTGCGGCACCTTGGGCAGCAGGCGAAAGGTGGTTTCGAGGCTGATCGAGAAATCGTTGAGATTGCGATTGTTGATCCCGATCAGCCGGCTTTCGGTGGCAAGCGCGTCCTCCAGTTCCCGTTCGTCGTGCACCTCGACCAGCGCATCCATCCCCAGGGACTCGGCCTGGAGACGGAAATCGCGCAACTGCTCCGGAGCCAGGATGGCGGCGATCAGGAGGATGGCGTCGGCGCCGACCGCCTTGGCTTCCTCGATCTGGAGCGGGTCGATGATGAAGTCCTTGCGCAGCACCGGCAAGTCGACCGCCTCGCGCACCTGGGGGATATAGGCCAGCGCCCCCTGGAAGAAATCGACATCGGTGAGCACCGAGAGGCAATGGGCGCCCCCGTCCCGGTAGTTGCGGGCAATACGTACCGGGTCGAAATCGGGCTGGATGACTCCCTTTGAAGGAGAGGCCTTCTTGGCCTCGGCGATGATAGCCACGCCCGACGCTTCGGTCAGGGCTCGGATGAAGCCGCGCGGAGGAGGAACGGGCCGGCCGGCGACCGGCAGGCCGCGCCGTTTGAGGTCCGCCACTTCCTCGTATTTTCTGGCGACGATGGTATCGAGGATCATTTGCTGCCCCTGCTGAAACGAATCAATTCTTCCAGTTTGGCCAGGGCCGCCCCGGAATGGATGATTTCCCTGGCCAGGGAAATGCCGGCCGCGATGGTTTCACTCTGGCCGGCAGCCATCAGGGCCGTGCCGGCATTGAGTAGAACCATGTCCAGCTTGGCACCGGCCTCGCCACCCAAAACGGCCCGGACCTGAGCCGCCGATTCCGTTGGGTTCCTGCCGCCGCGGATGGCCGTCATGTTTGCTGTCCGCAGCCCGACCTCTTCCGGGGTCAGCATCGAGGCGGTCACGGTGCCCAGGTGGCCGTCGGCCAGATGGGTGGCACCGGTGACGGTCATTTCATCCAGATTGCCTTCGCCCCAGACGATCACCGCCCGTTTCATGCCAAGCCGCACCAGTACTTCGGCCAGGACCGTGGTCAGGTCGCGGGAAAAAACACCGGTGAGCTGCACATTGGCGCCAGCCGGGTTGGTCATGGGCCCAAGAATATTGAACAAAGTCCGGATGCCGATCTCGCGGCGCGGACCGACGGAGTATTTCCAGGCGCTGTGCAGCATGGGGGCGAAGAGAAAACCGATGCCCACCTCGCGCACGCAGGCCGCCACTTTCTCGGGCGGCATGTTTAGGTCGACGCCGAGCGCCTCCAGGACATCGGCGCTGCCGCAGCGGGAGGACACCGCCCGGTTGCCGTGCTTGGCCACCAGCACGCCGGCCGCGGCCACCACAAAACTGGTGGTGGTCGACACATTGAAACTGCCGGAACCGTCGCCGCCGGTGCCGACAATATCCATCAGCACTTCGCCGCCGGCGGTGTCGACGCCGGTGTCGACGAAGGTGGCCTTCTGCCGGATCACCTTGACCGCTCCGACAATCTCGTCAAGGGTTTCTCCCTTCATTCGCAGAGCAGTGATAAATGCGCCGGTTTGGGCGCTGGTGGCCTCGCCGCTCATGATCTCCTGCATCACAAAGATCATCTCTGATTCGCTTAAATGCTCCAGAGCAACCACCTTGGCAATCGCTTCTCTAATCATGACTCAACCTCTTTGTCTCACGGAAAAAATCAGGAGCGACCACGGAGTAGCCGTTCGTAGTCCGGCCGGAGAAAATTGTGGAGCAGGATATTGCCCGGCCCGGTCATGATCGATTCGGGGTGGAATTGGACGCCCTCGATCGGCAAGGTCTTGTGCCTGAGCCCCATCAGCTCGCCTTGGTCGGTATGGGCAGTGGACTCCAGGCAGTCGGGCAGTGGTTCCTCCACCACCAGGGAGTGGTAGCGCATGCCGTCGAAGGGGACCGGCAGTCCGGTGAACACGCCGCGGCCGTCATGGTGGACCGGGCTGGTCTTGCCGTGCATCAGGCGGGTGGCGCGGATCACCTTGCCCCCGAAGGCCTCGCCGATCGACTGGTGCCCCAGGCAGACCCCCAGCACCGGGATGCGGCCGGCGAAATGGAGGATCGAGGCCATGGAGATGCCGGCCTCCTTGGGCGTGCACGGGCCGGGAGAGATGAGCAGCCGCGCCGGGTTGAGCGCTTCGATTGCGCTGATTGTGATGGCATCATTGCGGAACACCTTGATTTCCGGGGGCTGCCATTCCGAAGGCGCCCCAGGCGGGGCGGTGGCCAGGGTTTGCACGATGTTGTAGGTGAAGGAATCGTAGTTATCGATGATGACGATCACGGCTCAAAACCCCTTTTCCGCCAGTTCCAGGGCCCGGCGCAGTCCCATGGCCTTGTTGATGGTTTCCTCGTACTCTTTTTTCGGGTCGGAATCGGCCACGATGCCGGCTCCGGCCTGGATCCATAAATCCTGGCCCTTGAGGACAAAGGTGCGGATGGCGATGCAGAAATCCATGTTGCCGGAGAAACCGAAATAGCCGACCGCGCCGGCATAGGGACCGCGTCGGCCGGCCTCGAGTTCGTCGACGATCTCCATGGCCCGGATTTTGGGCGCGCCGCTTACCGTGCCGGCTGGAAAACAGGCCGCCATCACATCGAATTGATCCAGGCCGGGCCGGAGCTTGCCGTGCACCCCGGAAACGATATGCATTACATGGCTGTAGCGCTCGATCATCAGCAGGTCGCGAACCGTCACCGAACCGGATGCCGCCACCCGGCCGACGTCGTTGCGGCCAAGGTCGACCAGCATCAGGTGTTCGGCCCGTTCCTTGGGGTCGGCGAGCAATTCCCGCTCCAGGGCGTGGTCTTCGTCCGGCGTGGCGCCCCGTTTTCTGGTGCCGGCAATGGGCCGCAACTCGATGTCGCCGTCTTCCAGCCGCACCAGGATTTCCGGCGAGGAACCGATCAGCAGCATGTCCCCCTGGCGAAGGTAAAACAAGTAGGGACTGGGATTGATATGGCGCAGGGCACGGTACAGGGCAAAGGGCTTCACCTGCAACTCGGTGTGCAAGCGTTGCGACAGCACCATCTGGATGATGTCGCCGGCGAGAATGTATTCCTTGGCCCGTTCGACCATGGCGGCAAAGCTCGCCTCGTTCATGTTGGCGGTGAAACGGTGCGGCTCGGCGGGCTGGTCCTGGGTGACGAACTGCTGGGGAATCGGCTGGGCGAGCCGTTCGACGATGTCGTCGATTCGCCGGCAGGCGGCGTTGTAAAGGCGCGAGGTGTCAGCACCGCCCTTGTTCCACACGTTGCAGACCACGGTCAGGGTCTGCAGGATCGCGTCATGGATCAGGACGATTCGCGGCACCATGAAGGAGGAATCCGGTAGATCGAGAGGCGGGTGCCAGTCGGAGATCTTTTCCATGAACCGCACCATGTCGTACCCGAGAAAGCCGACGGCGCCACCGTAAAACCGGGGCAGTCCCGGCGCATTGCTGACCGTGAACGAGGCGAGCAGTTGCCGCAATTCATCCAGGGGGTTGACGCCAAGGCGTTCGTCGCCGCCCACGGTCAGGCCGGGATATTCGATGCGCACCGTGCCGCCGCTGCTGGTGAAGGTAAGGAGCGGGTCGAGGCCGATAAAGGAATAGCGTCCCCATTTTTCGCCGCCTTCCATGGATTCGAACAAAAAGGCGTGGGGATCGGCACCGGCCACCTTGGCGAAAATGGTGAGCGGGGTGTCGAGATCGGCGACGATGGTTCGATGCACCGGCACAAGATCGAACGATTGGATCATGCCGGTGAAAGCGCGCGGTTCGGGAAAATACATGGATACAACCTATGACTTCAGTGGCGGGGGGATCAGGCGGTCCGGGGAGCTCTGCGGTTTTCCGGCAAGCCCCTTGAAACGTCAACGACCGGGATTTCCGTGGCATCGTGCCGGCGCTGTTCGGACTCCTCGGACGTCTGCGGGGCCGCCGCAACCGACGGGACCCCATCCGAAAGCAACAAAAAAGGCCATGGAGCACGCTGTGTGCCCATGGCCTTGAAGACAACCAAAACTACCAAATGCAGAGGAGTAACGCTTCCACCTTAGGCAAGGGGCTGCATCTTGTTGACCCTTTTGCTCAAGCGGGAAACCTTGCGGGCAGCGGTCTTTTTGTGAATGGAACCCTTGGTGGAGGTCTTGTAAATCACCGGAATGGCAGCCTGCAGAGCGGCTTTGGCTTGTTCCTCGGAACCGGCGGCAAGAGCTTCTTCCACCTGGCGGATGGCGGTCTTCATCGCCGACTTGTTCATCCGGTTCCGCAAACGGCGCATCTTCGATTGACGATCTCTCTTCTCTGCAGACTTATGATTGGCCATGAGAATTCCTAACTCCTTATAAAAGCATCAATGATGAACGAATGAAGTGTAAGCTTTGCTGTATACAGAAAATGCCGGCGGATGTCAAGCGTCCTCGCGAGCAACTAGCTGTTATTTTGCATCCGCTGGTTGACCGGGCGATCTTGTCTTGTGGGTGGCAAAAGAGGGGCTGCCTTGGTCGTTCGGCCGGTGAATTTTGGCGAAGAATGAGATAATATCGGAGTGTTTCGGTTCCGCGCAGCTGATGCGTCCGCATTTGTTGCGAGCGATGCGGATGCCTACGTGCCGGGTGGGCCGTGCGGGAAATAATTGCCGGGTGGATTTCGTAATACCTTGCGCCGTCGGACGATTGGTGTATATTTGCCTCTCGCTTATCACGGCATTTTCTTTTGTGGACGGGTAGCTCAGCTGGATAGAGTGTTGGCCTCCGAAGCCAAAGGTCGCGGGTTCGAATCCCGCCTCGTCTACCATATTTTTCCAATAAGAGCATCGGGTTACGGCTCGTTGCTTTTCTTTTTTTGTGTCACGGACGTATCACGGCGAGTAGCCTGATACACGCTTTTAACCTCGTTCACAGTCACTTGGTAATACCGCTCAAATGCCGAATTCGTCGAGTGCATCGTGGCGCGTCGAATCTGCTCGGGTGTTGCCAAATTGGTCAGGGCGATGGCAGAAGAATGCCGAGTGCCGCCATAAAGGTCCACGCCCTCGATCCCCAAATTTCTGCATGCCTTCTTCCACCAGTCGTAAAAAAAACCTTCTCCAAAACGGGTGATCCTGCCCGTATAGAGAGGACATCCGGTTAAGCTGCTTTGCTAGCTTCAAACGCCATAGGACTGATACGCCCATTCGCACTATGGCGGCGAATGCGGTTGTAATCAACTTCAATATATTCGAACACGGTGTGGCGCATCTCTTCACGAGTGGCAAAGCGTTCGCCGTGGATGGCTTCTACCTTCATGGTGTGAAAGAAACTTTCAGCACAGGCATTGTCGTAGCAGTTGCCTTTGGCGCT
>JAITGO010000017.1 GCA_031280615.1 Desulfobulbus sp.
ACATTCACATCACCGGAGAGCTGATCACCCCGATCGCGATGGAGGCAGGACTTCGTTTTGCAATTCGCGAAGGTGGCCGCACCGTTGGCGCTGGCGTTATCAGCGATATTATCGAATAAGAGGAGTTCTGATGATTCCCACGGATAAAATTCGTATCAGATTGAAAGGATACGATCACAAACTGCTTGATCTTTCTACTAAGGAAATTGTTGATACCGCAAGACGGACTGGTGCGACTATCGTTGGACCTATACCATTGCCTACCAGCATCAACAAATATACTGTATTAAGATCGCCGCATGTTGACAAAAAATCTCGTGAACAGTTTGAAATGCGTACACATCGTCGTTTGTTGGACATTTTGGAACCGACCCAACAAACGATTGATTCGCTTATGAAGCTGGAACTCTCGGCAGGTGTCGATGTGGAAATCAAGCTTCCTTGAGGATGTTCGGATAAGAAGAGTAGCTCGCGCGTTAGACATACCAACATCCAAGTGACTAAGAACTGAATTCAGGTAGACAAATGCCGAAGACAAAAGGAATATTAGGGCGAAAGGTTGGAATGACCCGCGTATACGACGAAAATGGTCGATCCATACCTGTTACCGTCATTGAGGCCGGACCCTGCACGATACTGCAGAAAAAGACCGTCAACAAAGAAGGCTACAATGCTATTCAAGTTGGCTTCATTGAAAAAAATGAATCACGTTTGAATAAGCCTGAAACCGGCCATTTTAAGCGATCAGGTGGTAAGGGATATTATCATATCAAAGAATTCAGAGTTTCGGACCCTGAATCCTATGAAGTCGGGCAACAGGTTACCTTGACCGATGTTTTCTCAATTGGCGATCTTGTCGATGTCTCGGGACAAAGCAAAGGCCGCGGATTTCAGGGCGTTATTAAGCGACACGGCTTTGCGGGTGGGCGCAAGACGCATGGTTCCAATTTCCATCGCGCTCCTGGATCGATTGGGTGCAGCGCTTGGCCTTCAAGGGTCCTTAAGGGCAAACGTTTGCCAGGCCGCATGGGCAATGACTTGGTCACTCAAAAAAATTTAAGGGTGATCGACATTAGAACCGAGGAAAATGTTTTGCTTATCCATGGCACAACACCTGGGGCTAAGAACGGCATTCTGAATATTTATTCAAAAGCGTAATCGCCAAAACTGCTTTTAAGGAGATTCTCATGGCAGTTTGTGATGTCTTAAATACTCGAGCTGAAAAAGTTGGCGAAATCGAACTGAACGACCTGCTGTTTGGCGTAGAGGTGAACACTGGTATTTTGCACGAGGTAGTTTGTATGCAGCGTGCAAATCGTCGAAGCGGAAATGCATGTACCAAGACACGCGGTGAAGTGAGCGGTGGTGGAGCAAAACCATGGCGGCAAAAAGGGACCGGACGTGCTCGTTCAGGAAGCAGGACTTCTCCTCTTTGGCGAGGTGGTGGTACTATTTTTGGTCCGAAACCCCGTGATTACAGCTACACGATGCCAAAAAAGGTTAAAAGGCTTGCGCTGAGAATGGCGATGAGCGCCCGACATCAAGAGGGAAATCTTGTGGTTGTAGATGCTTTCGAATTGCAACAGGTCAAGACAAAAGATTTCGTTGGCATTATGAAAAATTTTCAGTTTGAAAATTGCTTGATCATCACTGGCGATGTTGATGACAAAATGTCTTTGTCGGCGCGCAATGTGGTCGGTTTCAAAGTGTTGCCTGTTGCAGGACTTAATGTCTACGATATTTTAAAGCATTCTAAATTGATGTTGGTGCAGTCAAGTCTTGCAAAAATTGAAGAGAGGCTGATGGCATGAAAGCAATATACGATATTATTAAAAGCCCTTGTTTGACCGAAAAGGGCAATTTTCTGCAGGAAGCGCAAAACAAGGTTGTTTTCAAAGTTAATGCCCAGGCGAATAAAATTGAGATCAAAAAAGCTGTTGAAAAACTTTTTAATGTAAAAGTGTCTAAGGTGACAACAGCTAACATGGCTGGCAAACAAAAACGTGTAGGTGCTAAATCCATTGGTAGGACAAGTGATTGGAAAAAAGCTTATATCACGCTTGCTGAAGGGAAAATTAATTTCCTCGATGAGCTTTGATCTGGTTTGAACTGATTTAAATCTACCGAGATTAGATTATAGGAATTGCAATGTCTATAAAAATCCACAAGCCGACATCACCCGGGAAGCGCCATCACGTATCGGTTCATCAAGATTTTCTGTCAGATAAAGAACCGGAAAAAGCGCTCATCGCTACTTTGCAAAAAACCGGCGGTCGCAATGCCTACGGTAGAGTTACAACGCGACACAAAGGTGGCGGCCACAAGCGTAAATATAGGATTATTGATTGGAAAAGAAATAAGGCTGATATTCCTGCCAAGGTCACTGCCATAGAATATGATCCCAATCGTTCAGCTCATCTGGCGCTGCTAACCTACGCCGACGGCGAGAAGACATACATATTGGCTCCAAACGGATTGGCTGTGGGTGATATGGTTGTTTCCGGGATAGGAGTGGATATTAAGTTGGGCAATTGCCTTCCCATGATCAATATCCCTCTGGGTACGGTAATCCACAACATTGAAATGAAGATCGGAAAAGGTGCCCAACTGGTGCGATCTGCCGGAACTGCTGCTCAGTTGATGGCAAAAGACGGCAATCAGGTGCTTGTAAAGTTGCCATCTGGCGAGGTTCGTCGGTTTCATAAAGATTGCCGGGCATGTATCGGCCAGGTCGGCAACTCAGAACATGGAAGTCAAAAACTTGGGAAGGCAGGGCGCTCTCGATGGAAAGGAATTCGTCCTTCTGTGCGCGGCGTGGCAATGAACCCTGTTGATCATCCGATGGGTGGTGGCGAAGGTAAAAGCTCCGGTGGACGTCATCCTTGTTCACCTTGGGGTATGCCGACTAAGGGATATAAAACAAGGAAACCTAAGACTTCCGATCGTGATATTGTCAACAAGCGGAGCTAGTGAAAGGAGAAGATTATGGCCAGGTCAATTAAAAAAGGTCCATTTGTCGATGATCATCTGATGAAGAAGGTCGAGCAAGCTCAGGAAACAGGGTCACGTAAAGTTATTAAGACTTGGTCTCGTCGTTCTGATATTTTGCCTGAAATGGTTGGATTGACTTTTGCTGTACATAATGGCAATAAGTTTATTCCTGTCTATGTAACGGAAAATATGGTTGGTCATAAATTAGGCGAATTTTCACCGACTCGGACCTATTATGGTCATGCCTCGGATAAAAAAGGCAAATAAGCCTGCTTGATTTTACTGTAGTCACTTTCAGGAGTGAAATGATGGAGACGAAAGCCGTCGCAAAATACATTCGCATCTCTCCCCAAAAAGCACGTTTGATTGCAGACGTCGTCCGAGGAATGAATGCTGAAAAAGCGGTAACCACTTTGCGTTTTATGCCAAAAAAGGCAGCCAGAATTATACGGAAAGTGCTTGAGTCAGCTGTTGCTAATGCCGACCAGATGGAATCAGTGGATGTTGACACTCTCTACGTTAAGGAGATCACTGTAGATGGAGGGCCGATGCTCAAACGTTTTAGCCCACGAGCTCAAGGTCGCGCTACAAGAATCCTCAAGCGGACAAGTCACATTACTGTCGTTGTTGCCGAAGCCTAGCCCGTCACGCTAAATATTTTGAGATTAACTGTAGAGGGAACGGAGGAACATCTTGGGACAAAAAGTTAATCCCATTGGACTGCGCATCAACATTACGCGATCTTGGGAATCGATCTGGTATGCTGACAAGGAATATGCCAAGAATTTGCATCAGGACCAACTTATTCGGAAATTCCTGAAACAGAGATTATATCATGCCGGCGTTTCGAGGATTGTGATTGAACGGACTGGCGATAAAGTTAAAATTAAACTTTTTACAGCTCGGCCTGGGATTGTTATTGGCAAAAAAGGCACTGAAATTGAGGGGTTGAAAAAAGAGCTCGAGCAAAAATTTAATCGGTTTTGCTTTATTGACATTCAAGAGGTTCGCCGCCCTGAAGCAGACGCTCAATTAGTTGCCGAAAATATAGCCACACAACTTGAACGTCGTATTGCTTTTCGTAGGGCAATGAAAAAATCCATTAATTCGGCTCTTCGTTTTGGTGTTCAGGGGATAAAGATATCTTGTTCTGGCCGTTTGGGCGGTGCCGAAATGTCGCGGACCGAGTGGTTTAAAGAAGGACGAGTTCCTCTGCATACTCTTCGAGCTGATATTGATTACGGAACCGCAGAAGCAAAGACTACTTATGGAATTATTGGCGTGAAGGTATGGATTTTCAAGGGTGAAATTCTTTCAGACGCCACGCCGATCGCTGAACAAATTTCGCAAACAAATTGATCTGCTGTTGTGCAGTCTTATTGGGCGAAGCCTATAGGAGCTCAAAATCATGTTAAGTCCTCGCAAAGTTAAGCATAGAAAGCAATTCAAGGGAAGAATGCGCGGAGCAGCTTACTGCGGTTCTGATCTGGCCTTTGGAGATTTTGCCCTGAAAGCTTTAGGGTGCGGGCGGATGACTTCCCAGCAAATAGAAGCAGCTCGAATTGCTATCAACCGTAAGGTTAAACGTGGTGGGCAGCTTTGGATACGGATTTTTCCCGACAAACCAATTACCAAAAAACCCGCCGAAACTCGTATGGGAAAAGGAAAGGGGTCACCCGAGTACTGGGTTGCAACAATTCGCCCGGGTAGGATTTTGTATGAAATCAAAGGGGTTCCTGAGGAATTGGCACTTGAAGCCTTGAAATTGGCAAGTTTTAAATTGCCTTTCCCAACCACAGTCATCAGCAAGAGTAATTCGATATGAAAGTTAAAGAACTTAGATCTCTTTCTATTGAGGATCTTCTGAAAAAAAATGCTGAATTACGTGAAGATCTTTTCAAACTGCGGTTTCAGCATGGTATTCGGCGGCTCGAGAATCCTGCCAAGCTCAGTCTTTTGCGAAAGGACATAGCTCGCATTCAAACCTTGCTAGCCGATAATAAAAACAAATAGTTGCCTAACTTCAATCATTGTTCTTGGATGAAAAAATGAGCGAACAAGTAAAGAAAACGCGACAAGGCTTTGTTGTCAGCAATAAGATGGATAAGAGCGTTGTCGTGATTGTCGAACGAAAGATACCGCATAAACTTTACGGGAAATATATTCGGCGACAGGTGAAATATATGGCTCATGACGCGACGAATCAATGTCAGATTGGTGATTTGGTTCTAATAGAAGAATGCCGTCCATTATCAAAAAGAAAACGATGGCTTGTGCGTAACATCATTGAACGCGCCGCTTGATGTGGCTTATGAACAAACGAACTGCTTAAGTGTCGATTAGAGTCGATAATCGGGTGAGGTCATGATTCAGACAGAAACTGTTTTAAATGTTGCCGATAATTCCGGTGCCAAAAAAGTACTCTGCATTCGAGTCTTGGGAGGAACCAGGAAGCGGTACGCTAGTATTGGTGACATTATTGTTGTCACTGTTAAAGAAGCGATACCACACGCGAAGGTGAAAAAAGGCGACGTACTGAACGCTGTAGTTGTTCGTACCGTTAAGTCGATCAAACGCCCCGAGGATACAAGCGTTAAATTTGACGAAAATGCGGCGGTTCTGCTGGCTAATAACGGTGAGCCTATAGGTACGCGCATTTTTGGACCAATTGCAAGAGAGCTTCGTTCACTCGGCTTTATGAAAATTATATCCCTTGCTCCAGAAGTACTTTAACAGAATTTTATCATTAGAGCGATTGAGGACATATAATAATGCGTCAAGGACACACGAGCTTGCGGGTAAACGATAAAGTCGAAGTAATTGCCGGCAAGGACAAAGGAAGAGTCGGAAAGGTTTTGCGTATCGATAAAGACAATAATCGTCTAGTTGTCGAGCGTATTAACATGATTAAAAAACACCAAAAGGCAACCGCCTCACAGGCTGGACAGATAATCGAAAAAGAAGCATCTATACATCTTTCAAATGTAATGCTTGTTTGTCCTGAATGTGCAGAAACAGTAAGAATTGGAAAAAAATTACTGGAAGACGGGACGAAAGTTCGTGTGTGTAAAAAGTGCCAAGCAACAATTGCAACTGCAAGCAAATAGTTTTGTTTGTTTACGGAGTACATAATGGCCACGCTTAAAGAACAGTATGAAAAAGAATTGAAAGAATCCCTTCAGAAACAATTGAGTATAACCAATGTTATGGATATACCTAAAATTGAAAAAATTGTTCTGAATATGGGCCTAGGGGATGCGGTTCAGAACCCCAAAGTTGTTGAGAAAGCTGCACAGGAGCTTACTTTAATAGCTGGCCAAAAAGCAGTGGTGACCAAAGCAAAAAAGTCCATCGCTACTTTTAAATTACGTGCTGGCATGCCTATTGGTGCTCGTGTCACTCTTCGAAAGGATAGAATGTACGATTTTCTTTCCAAGCTTATAAATATTGCCTTGCCAAGGGTTCGCGACTTTCGAGGGGTATCTCCGAAGGGCTTTGACGGCAAAGGAAATTTTTCCATGGGCGTCACTGAACATATTATTTTTCCGGAGATTGATTATGACAAAATTGATCAAATTCGCGGATTGAATGTCACCATAGTCACCTCGGCCAAGAACGATGATGGTGCCAAAGCATTATTGGATGCTATCGGGATGCCATTCAGAAAGAAATAATATTCGTAGAGTTATCTACTTTTGAGGAGGAATCTGTGGCAAAAAAATCACTCATTGCCAAGGCGAGTCGCAAGCCCAAGTTTTCTGTACGTGCATACAACCGTTGCCCATTGTGCGGACGGGCACGTGCTTATTTCCGCAAATTCGGGTTGTGTAGATTATGTTTCCGCAAACTTGCCTCCCAAGGTGAGATAACCGGAGTGACCAAATCGAGTTGGTAAAGCTTGATCGTTTTGAGTAACCAGTAGTTAATCCAAGCAAGAGGAACGTTCAATGTCCATGAGTGATCCGTTGGCAGACATGCTGACAAGAATACGGAATGCCACCAAATCTCGCTTCCGAACCGTTGAAATGCCCCTTTCGAAGTTGAAAGTGAGTGTTGCCAACGTGCTAAAAAATGAAGGTTTTATTGAGGAATACCACATCATTGATGACGGACCTCAAGGCACATTGAAAATCGATCTGAAATACGGATCCAACAACGAGCGCGTTATCAATGGAATGCGGCGTGTAAGCAAACCGGGGCACCGGCAATACAAGCCAAGCGACAAGATTCCGAAAGTCATGAGCGGTCTTGGTGTCGCTATTTTAACTACGTCACAAGGCGTCATTACAGACAAGCAAGCGCGCCAGATGAATGTTGGTGGCGAAGTTCTGTGTGAAGTCTGGTGAGACACGATTGCATTTTGTGAAAGGAGAACAGCATGTCCAGAATCGGTAAACAACCGATACCAGTTCCTAGTGGTGTCAAGGTTGAGATACAGGGGACAAGTATCAAGGTTTCGGGGAGCAAGGGTGCCCTTGAGCGTTCTGTCCGGCCTGAGATCGAGATAAAGATGGAAGATGACCATCTCGTTTGCACTCCTAAGGGAACGAGTAAACGTGTTATGGCTTTTTGGGGAATGACCCGTTCGCTTGTGAACAACATGGTTACCGGAGTCAACCAAGGTTTTTCCAAAAAATTGATGGTCGAAGGTGTTGGCTACCGGGCAAGTGTCGCTGACCGCACGCTTTCTTTGAATGTCGGATATTCCAGTGCTGTTGATTATGCTTTGCCCGAAGGTGTTTCTGCCACTGTCGACAAAGATAATTCGATCACTTTGCAAGGGATTGATAAAGAACTCATCGGATTGACAGCTGCGCAAATTAGAGGCATTCGGAAGCCTGAGCCATATAAAGGCAAGGGAATTCGCTACGAGAATGAACACATCGTCCGCAAGATTGGTAAAGCTGGCGGTAAAAAATAATTTCACATTAGTGGTCAATTAGAATGGCTAAGACAAATCCAAAAGTTACAGCACGGAAAAAGCGGGTTCAGAGAATTCGCGTTAAAATCTCTGGAACTGCTGAACGGCCTCGGATGAGTGTATATCGGAGTAATAGGCATATTTATGTGCAACTTATAGATGACGCTCAAGGGCGAACTTTGGTTGCCTTGTCTACCGATGACAAGGCTTTTGATAGCAGTGAGTTGAACGGAAAATGTGAAAAAGCCAAAAAAATTGGTCTGCTCATAGCTGCAAAAGCCAAAGCTGCTGGAATCGATAAAGTTGTCTTTGATCGCAGTGGCTATTTGTACCATGGCAGAGTCAAGGCGCTATCCGATGGTGCTCGCGAAGGTGGGCTGGAATTCTAGCAGACATTGTTTTTCTTTCATCGATTAGATAACCGAACGGGGGTGTTTCTTGGCTGAGTTTAAGCGAGCAAAGGAAGGGGTTCAGGAAGAACTCGTTGAAAAAATAGTTTATATCAATCGAGTTGCCAAAGTTGTTAAAGGTGGGCGCCGTTTTAGTTTCAGTGCCATCGTTGTGGTTGGTGATGGGAACGGTAAAGTAGGCTATGGTTTGGGTAAGGCAAACCAGGTCCCTGAAGCAATTCGCAAGGGGATAGAACAGGCACGGAAAGACATGCAGAATGTTTCGTTGACGGATGTATCAATTCCTCACGATATAATCGGAAAGTTTAAGTCGGGAAGCGTTATGTTGAAACCCGCTTCTGACGGTACCGGGGTGATCGCTGGTGGTGCTGTCCGTGCGGTCCTTGAAGCAGCTGGCGTACAGAATATTTTAACCAAGTGTCTTGGCTCGAATAATCCGCACAATTTGGTGAAGGCAACCTTGGACGGCTTGAGGAAATTGAGAACAGCCGAGCAGATTGCAAAGTTACGCAACCAAAAAGTTGATGAATTGGTTGCATAACATCTCATACGGGAAGAACTTGCCATGAAGGATACAGTCACATATTCGCAAATTAAAAGCTATATAGGCAGTACTAAAACTATCCGTTCAACTCTCATTGGACTCGGACTCACAAAGATGCATAAAACTGTGACCAAGAAAAACACCCCTGAGTTACGCGGGATGTTATCTAAGGTTCTGCATCTTGTCAAAATCGAGGAGTAACTCATGCTCACATTGAATAATCTCGCTCCAAGTGAAGGGGCTCGAAAAGCCAAAAAGCGTGTTGGCCGTGGTCCAGGAAGTGGTAGTGGCAAAACGGCGGCGCGTGGTCATAAGGGTGCCAGAGCGCGCTCAGGATACAGTGCCAGGGCTGGCTTCGAAGGCGGGCAGATGCCGTTGCATCGCCGCCTTCCAAAGAGAGGATTTAACAATATCTTTAAGAAAATTTGTACCTTGATTTCTTTGGATCAGCTTAACGTCTTCGATGCTGGTACTGTTGTCGATTACGAAGCATTGGTAGCCGCCGGATATGTGAAAAAAGCTGGACCAGTCAAAGTATTGGCTAACGGTGAGATTGGCAAGGCACTTACAGTGCGAGTTGATAGAGTTAGTCAAGGAGCCAAAGATAAAATCATCGCCGCTGGTGGTTCGGTCGAGGAGTAACGGATGAGCGGTCTTTTCAGCGCAGCCAGTATACCGGAGTTACGCAAGAGAGTGATTTTCACTCTCTTGATGCTTTTAGTCTATAGAATGGGCGTGCAAATTCCCACACCCGGTATCAATGGTGATGCTCTTGCTGCTTTTTTCGAAAAAAACGCAAGCACACTCTTTGGCATGTTCAACATGTTTTCCGGAGGTGCGCTGGAAAATTTTTCCATTTTTGCTTTGGGAATCATGCCGTATATATCGGCTTCGATTATCATACAATTACTGACCGTTGTTGTGCCTCAACTGGAGGCCCTTTCCAAAGAAGGTGAGGCCGGTAAGAGAACCATCACCAAATACACTCGATATGGAACCGTTGTCCTTTCCGTGATTCAGGGCTTTTTTATTGCGACTGGTCTGGAAAATATGACAAGTCCCAATGGTGTACCTATCGTTATTGACCCGAGTTTGCAGTTTCGGCTGATGACCGTGCTTACGCTCACGTCCGGTACGGCCTTTATCATGTGGCTCGGAGAGCAAATGACAGAACGTGGTATTGGCAATGGCATCTCGATGATTATTTTTTCCGGCATCGTCGCACGAATGCCAGCTGCGGTAGCCAATACGGCCGAGTTAATCAAATCGGGTGAACTGTCACTGATCTTTTTGCCAATTATTGTGGCAATGATGTTTTTAGTGGTTGGCTTTATCATCTTTGTTGAAACCTCACAAAGACGCATCCCCATTCAATATGCAAAAAGAGTTGTGGGACGCCGTGTATATGGTGGGCAATCTTCACATTTGCCGCTAAAAATCAATGTGTCTGGTGTTATTCCCCCAATTTTTGCGTCATCGATCATGATGTTTCCCGCAACTATTGGTTCGTTTATTCATGTTGATTGGGTTCAACAATTTTCAGCCGCATTATCGCCGGGAACCGTATACTACTATCTTATGTACGTTGGTATGATAGTGTTCTTTTGTTTTTTCTACACTGCTGTCACTTTTAAACCTGACGATGTTGCTGAAAATTTAAAAAAGAACGGCGGCTTCATTCCTGGTATAAGACCTGGAAAGAAGACTGCGGAATTTCTTGATCATGCACTTGTTCGGCTCACTGTTGTTGGTGCCGTTTATTTGAGTGCAGTTTGCGTTATGCCAACATTGCTTATTCAGCAGCTAAACGTACCTTTTTATTTTGGTGGCACGGCCTTGCTTATTGTTGTTGGTGTCGCTATTGACACTATCGCTCAGATTGAGTCGCATTTGGTCATGCGTAATTATGACGGATTTATGAAATCTGGACGCATTAAAGGAAGGCATTGAACTGTCGTGGCGCACAGTCAGTCTGAGCAAGCGATAACAATTAAAACACCTGAAGAAATAGAAATTCTCTTTCAGGCCAACCAAATTGTCGCTGGAGTGCTTGAACTTTTAAAGACGAAGGCTGTCGATGGTGTATCTACCTTCGATTTGGACCGTCTTGCTGAAACATTTTGTTGTGACCACGGTGCGCAACCTGCGTTTAAGAACTACAAGGGATTTCCTGCAAGCTTGTGCGCGTCTGTGAATGAGGAAGTCGTTCACGGTATTCCTTCAAAGAAAAAAATTCTTCGGCCTGGTGATATCATTTCCCTTGATTTTGGTGTTTGTTATCAAGGGTTTTACGGAGATGCCGCAATTACTGTTGCGGTTGGAAAAGTCGCACCTGATGTTACGCTTTTGATGGAAATAACGGAGGCGGCGCTCCTGAAAGGTATCGAACAGGCCAGGATTGGCAACAGAATTTCCGATATTTCTCGCGCTATCCAGCAACATGTTGAATTGCATGGCTTTTCAGTTGTTCGCCAATTTGTTGGTCACGGTATTGGCTCCAATCTTCATGAGCCTCCTGAAATTCCTAATTTTTATCAACACCGGCAAGCATCGCCAAGAATAGTCGAGGGGATGGTGTTGGCCATTGAGCCCATGGTCAATTTGGGAGGAGCAAAAGTTAAAATTCTTCATGACCAATGGACTGTGATTACGGCCGACCGAAAACCCTCTGCCCATTTTGAACATTCAGTAGCTGTTTGTTTCCAGGGGCCAAGAGTTTTGAGCTTGAAGCCGCGGGCATGAGCTTTGTGGGCGGCAATTAAAATTACTTGAAAAAACAATCTTAGTTCGATATTAGTAAAAGCTTCGTTTGATTGATTGGGAGTAGCATAGATTTATGGCAAAAGAAGAGGCCATTGAAGTTGAGGGGACTATCGTCGAACCCCTGCCCAATGCCATGTTTCAGGTTGAGTTAGACAATGGACACAAGGTATTGGCTCATATTTCCGGCAAGATGCGTATGCATTATATAAAAATTCTGCCGGGCGATAGAGTGACGGTCGAGCTTTCTCCTTACGATTTGACACGAGGAAGAGTGACTTTCCGGGCAAAAGGCGGAAAAGGCAAGAGCAAATAATATAGCTAGAGGCGTTCTTATGAAGGTTCGGTCATCTGTTAAAAAGATATGCAGCGAATGTAAAATTTTGAAACGAAAAGGCGTCGTTCGAGTCGCTTGTGCGAATAAAAAACATAAACAACGCCAAGGATGAACGGGTCTGTAACTAACCTGAGCAAGTTTCGATAAAGGAGCACGAATTTGGCACGCATAGCTGGTGTGGATTTACCACGCAATAAACACATGGATCGAGCACTGACCTATATTTACGGTATTGGTTTGACAACAGCCCGCCAAATTCTTGATAAGGCAGATCTTCCTTATCAGATGAGCAGTGATGACTTAAGTGTTGACGACGTTAATCGGGTTAGAACCATCATCGAAAATGAATATGTCGTGGAAGGTGACAGGCGGCGTGAGGTATCTATGGATATTAAACGCCTCATGGACCTTGGTTGCTATCGCGGCCGGAGACATAGAAGAGGGTTGCCTGTCAACGGACAAAGAACGAAGACAAATGCTCGCACTCGGAAAGGTCCTCGCAGAGGGGCGGCTGTTCGGAAAAAGTAATTGATATTTTATTGAACCTTTGCAGGCGGGTTATCAGGAGAAAACATGGCTAAAGCAGGGAAAGTTAACGTTAAAGTTAAGAGAAAAGACAAAAAGAATGTACCGGAAGGAATAGTATTCATCTATTCGACATTTAATAATACTGTCGTCACTATTTCCGACCGTCAGGGTAATACCTTGTCTTGGGCAAGTGCCGGTGTTCTTGGTTTTAAGGGATCGAGAAAATCGACACCGTTTGCTGCTCAAAACGCTTTAAGCGATGCCGTTGCCAAAGCCAAAGAACACGGGCTGCGAAAAGTCGAGGTCCGAGTGAAGGGACCGGGCCCTGGCCGTGAGGCAGCATTGCGTGCCTTGACGACCGTAGAACTTGACGTCACTCGCATTGTCGATGTCACTCCGTTGCCGCACAACGGCTGCAAGCCTCCCAAAAGAAGGCGCGTGTAGACTGTTCTTTTCATCTGTTATTGATGTCTTTTGGTGATCCAAGGCAATTATTGGAGGTAAAAGTTGGCTAGATATACAGGAGCATCCTGCAGGCTTTGCAGACGAGAGAATTTGAAGATGTTTCTCAAAGGAGATCGCTGCTATTCGGATAAATGTGCATTTGAGAGACGTTCGTTTGCCCCGGGACAGCATGGTCAAAACCGATTTAAAAAGGTTTCGGATTATGCCGTTCAGCTTCGGGAAAAACAGAAAGTAAAACAAATGTACGGCATGCTTGAGGCTCAATTCCGTCGTTACTTTGAAAAAGCCGATAGGGCGAAGGGTGTTACCGGTGAGATTTTACTCATCATGTTGGAACGTCGATTTGACAATGCGCTTTATCGATCTGGTTTTGCCAGTTCTCGCGACCAGGCCAGACAAATGGTTCGGCATAGCCTGTTTACGATCAACGGGAAGAAGGTCAATATCCCTTCCTACCAGATCAAAGCTGGCGACATCATTGCACTGAAAGATAAAAACCAGAAGAATCCTGTCATCGTTGATAATCTTGAAGGTGCCGTCCGCAGAGGCTTGCCCAGTTGGCTGAATCTCGATCAAGCTAAATTTCAATGTGTTGTTACAGCATTGCCGAATCGTGATGAAATAACGATGCCCATTCAGGAACAGCTCATCGTAGAGTTGTATTCCAAGTAACTTTTATTGTTATAGGTATCGCATGCCACATGAAATACGGGATGAGAATCCCTTTTACAATAATTGGCATACTCTCATCGTTCCTGAAAAGCTTGAAGTTGATGAAGGATCGTTGACTAGCCGTTACGGTAAATTTGTCTGCCAGCCGTTGGAAAGAGGATTTGCAACCACCATTGGCAACTCTCTTCGTCGGATTATGTTGTCTTCCATCAGGGGCGCAGCTATTACCTCGATTCGGTTGGACAATGCATTGCATGAATTCACGACTATTGACGGCGTTCATGAAGATGTTGCCGAAATAATCCTTAACCTCAAACAGGTCCGCTTGAAATTAAATGGACCTGAAGCTCGCACCGTTGTTCTTGAAAAAACCGGTCCAGGGAAGGTCTTTGCCAGCGATATCAATGGTGGAGCCTATGTTGAAGTTATGAATCCTGAATTGGTTATTTGCACAATAACAACCGAAACAACTTTTCGAGTTGAGTTGGAAGTGCATTGGGGAAAAGGATATGTTTCGGCCGAGTACAACAAAAAGGAAGGGCAACCAATTGGTGTCATCCCTGTTGATTCAGCTTTTTCTCCCATCAAGCGAGTGCAATATGTTGTCAGTCAGGCCCGAGTAGGTCAGCAAACCGACTACGACCGTCTGACAATGGAGATTGAGACAGATGGCAGCGTCGAACCCCAGAATGCATTGGCCTATGCGGCCAAGATTCTGAAGGAACAAATGACAATTTTCATTAATTTCAATGAAGAAATTGCCAAGGCTCCCGATAATGCGGACGGCGACGATGACGGTAAAGCTTATCCGCCCTTTTTGGATAAAAACGTCGAAGACCTTGAGCTGTCGGTTCGATCTGCCAACTGTTTGAAAAACGCTCAGATCCAATATATTGGTCAGCTTGTCACCAAAACTGATGCAGAAATGCTTAAGACGAAAAATTTTGGCCGCAAGTCTTTGAATGAGATCAAAGCCCTGCTTGCGGAACATAATTTGACCTTGGGAATGAAATACGACGGTTGGGTAATTCCTGAAAAAAGAGAGGATCGGCCTGAAGAGTAATCTTTTCTTTATCGCCCGGGATAATTTTTGCTAACGACGAAAGGATAGACCATGAGACATAGAAAAGCTGGCCGTAGACTTGGCCGTACTTCATCGCATCGTGATGCCATGTTGAGGAATATGGTCACTTCGCTTTTGGATCAAGAGCGGATCGTGACCACTGTTGCCAAAGCCAAGGAAGCTCGAAGAGTGGCTGAGCAGATGATTACACTGGGGAAGAAAGGCGATTTGCATGCACGGCGGCAAGCACTGGCCTACATTCGTTCCAAGAGTGTTGTCGCCAAGCTTTTTGACCAGTTGAGCAGTCAATATGCCGAGCGGCAAGGTGGTTACACCCGTATTATCCGCACCGGTACCCGAATGGGCGATGCCGCCCCCATGGCTATTCTGGAGTTGGTCGACTACAGCGAGACCTCAGGCGGTACGAAAGCCGAGCCGACACAGCAGTAAGCGTGTAACCATTTTCTTTTTTGATTTGAAGCTGGTACGATCGTTTCGTGCCAGCTTTTTTTATCTTGCATGAATCGCAATGGATTTTGACCATTTTGTGCCCTCTGATCGAACCTTGATCTCAAACGGCACCTTTCAGTTTCATTGTCATGCTGCAGTGTCTTGCTTTCGCAGCTGTTGCTGCAATGTCGACATACTTTTGTTCCCCTATGACGTCATTTTACTGAAAAATCGCCTCAACATTTCTTCGTCGGAATTCCTCCAGACCTATGTCCGGCTCTGCACGGGAAGCCACCCTTTTTTTCCCGGATTGCAATTGAAGATGTTGGAAGATGAGCGACACCCATGCCCTTTCCTGTCTGAATCGGGCTGTAGCGTGTACAGCCATCGCCCTTCCGCCTGCCGCACCTATCCACTTGAACGTGCGGTGGAGCGTCCTGGCAGCGGCCAATCACTCCGCATTCATTATTTTCTTACCCATCATCCCTATTGCCAGGGACATTTCGAAGAACGCCGCTACTCGATCAAACAATGGGAGCGGGATCAGATGTTAGACGAATGCAATCTGTACAACGACCTCTGGGCCGAAGTTGATGCATTTTTCGCCACCAATCCCTGGGCGGGAGAGGGTGCGGCCGGGCCATATCAGCAACTGGCGTTCATGGTGTGCTACAACATTGACGATTTCCGTTCGTACGCCGAAAAGCATGATCTTGTATCGCGCTTTAAGCTGTCGAAGGAAGACAGGCGCCGAATCGGCAAGGACGACGGTGCCTTGCTGCGCTTTGGTTTTGACTGGTTGGAAACCATTCTTGGCGGCCGAAAAAAACTGGTTCGCTAAACTCACATACTTTTCTGCGAGCTGAAAGAGCAAGCGGTAAGACACTCTTGAAATTCACGATTTATCGTGATAAGAAAAAAGGTTCGTTTTACAGGTGTTGGCGTGCTGAACAGTTGCCAGCGCATTACACACATCCCTTGGAACCGCCTATGGTGTCCCGTTGCGGGATTGGCAGAGGGATGGAGGAATAACCAAAATAGAGGAGCAAGTATGACAATGGTCACCATGAGGCAAATGCTTGAGGCCGGCCTTCACTTCGGGCATCAGACCAGACGATGGAATCCGAAGATGAAACCCTACATTTACGGACCTCGGAATGGCATTTACATCGTCAATCTCGATATCACCATGAAGCTGTTCAGGAAGGCGTACGGAGCCATGGTCGATGCGGTCGCGAACGGGGGCTCAGTGCTCTTTGTCTGCACCAAGCGGCAGGGACAAGCTATCATTCAGGAAGAAGCCTCGCGTTGCGGCATGTTCTACATCAACCATCGTTGGTTGGGCGGTATGCTTACCAATTTCCAGACGATCCGTCATTCGGTCGACCGCCTTAAGAAAATAGAAGCCATGCAGGCCGACGGTTCGATCAATCGCTTTCCTAAAAAGGAAGTGTTGCAGATGGAAAAAGAGCGCGTCAAGCTTGACCGCAATATCGGCGGTATCAAGAATATGCGCAGCCTGCCCGATGTGCTGTTCGTCATCGACCCGAAAAAAGAAGACATTGCGGTGGGAGAGGCCAACAAGCTCGGTATTCCGGTGATCGCTCTGACCGATACCAACTGCGACCCGGACGGAGTGGATTTCGTCATTCCCGGTAACGACGATGCGATTCGGGCTATCAAGCTGATCACCTCGATGATGGCCGAAGCTGTTTTGGAGGGGAAATCGCGTCGAGGCGAAGAGGCTGAGGCCAATGTCGACGAGTTGGAGGCAGCCATGTCCACCGGCCTCGACGAAGAATTGGTGGCGAAAATGGACGAGGAATAACGACCCTTCGCTTCAAGCATACGAAAGGCAGATACGTGAAGGCCGGCAGGGCGATTCTCCTGCCGGTTCTTTTCCGCATTGCGGAATCCATGCCGGAATCTTGCAGAAAATTTGTTTTGGGATAAGGAGAGTGAACGTGACGATTACAAGTCAGATGGTGAAAGAGCTGCGCGATAAAACCAATGCGGGAATGATGGATTGCAAAAAGGCATTGACCGAAACCGCCGGTGACATGGAGAAAGCTGTCGATCTGCTGCGGCAGAAAGGGTTGGCGGTGGCTGCCAAACGTGCCGGCCGTGAAACCAAGGAAGGTGTGATCGAAAGCTACATTCATGCCGGTGGCAAATTAGGCGTGATGGTGGAAGTCGGCTGCGAGACCGATTTTGTCGCCAAAACGGACGATTTTAAGGCGTTTGCCAAAAACGTGGCCATGCATATCGCCGCCGTCAACCCGGTGGCGGTTACCCGGGAAGAGGTCCCCGCCGACATCCTGCAGCGGGAAAAGGACATTTATGTCAACCAGGCGCTCGAGTCCGGTAAGCCCCAGCAGATCGTCGACAAGATGGTCTCGGGCAAGATCGAGAAATACCTCGCCGAGGTGTGCCTGATGGAACAGAAATACGTGAAGAATCCCGACCTGAGTGTTCAGGACCTGTTGAACGAACTGGTCGCCAAGATGGGAGAGAATATCTCAATCAAGAAATTCGCCCGGTTTCAGATAGGGTAAGAGCAGGATTTTCGGGGCCTTGTACCGGCACAGGGGCGAGCGCGTTCCTGTGCCGGAATCGGATATGTCGCAGGGGGCGGTATCATGAAATTTAAACGTGTGCTCTTGAAAATCAGCGGTGAAGCGCTGATGGGCGAAAAGGCCTACGGGATCAGTCCCGAAGTGGTCAAGTTCCTTTCCCAGGAAATCCAGGCTCTGCACAATCTCAAGATCGAATTGGCGTTGGTGATCGGGGCCGGCAATATCTTTCGCGGCGTTGCCGGAGCTGCCAGCGGCATGGATCGGAGTTCCGCCGACAACATGGGCATGTTGGGCACGGTGATGAACTCGCTTGCGGTGCAGGACGGTCTGGAGAGCCTGGGCATACCGACCAAGGTGATGTCCGCCATCACCATGCTCAACGTCTGCGAGACCTATGAACGACTGAAGGCGATCGAGCATCTGGAACGAAAGCGGATCGTCATCTTTGCGGCGGGCACCGGCAATCCCTACTTCACCACGGACACCGCGGCTGTGCTGCGCGCTTTGGAAATCAAAGCCGACGTGATCATGAAGGCCACCAGGGTCGACGGGGTGTACGATCGCGACCCCGAAAAAGACCCCAATGCCGTCAGGTACCACACCCTGAGCTATTCCACTGTCCTGCGCGACGATCTCAAGATCATGGACGCCGCGGGCATCTCTCTGGGGCGTGACAACAACTTGCCCATCTTCGTCTTTGACATGACCAAGCCCGGCAATATCGTCAAGGCGGTCGTGGGCGAGGACGTCGGCACGCTCATCACCAACTAACTTTCCCCGGCTGGTGCGGCCGCGACCCCGGAATAGGGGGTGCAGCCCTGGGGCTCTATTCTCCAAAGACAGCAAGCTGCTGGAGCGAGGATATTATGACGCATGCTCTCACCGATCAATTGAAGGAAAAAATGGCATCGAGCATCGAGGCCCTGAAACGGGAGCTGGTGAAAATCAGAACCGGGCGAGCCTCCCTGTCCCTGCTCGATGGCATCAAGGTGAACGCCTATGGGGCGCAGATGCCCTTGGAGCAGGCCGGAACGCTGACCATTCCCGAAAATAACATGATTGCCATCAAGCCATGGGATCCGCAACTGCTGCCCGCCATCGAAAAAGCAATCCTGGCCTCCGGTCTGGGGCTCACTCCGCAAAGCGACGGCAATGTGGTCCGGCTGATGATTCCTCCGCTTACTGGCGAGCGCCGCAAGGAGTTGGTGAAGCAGGTCAAAAAGATCGGCGAGGAATATAAGGTTGCTATTCGCAATGTCCGGCGCGATACCAACGAGTCCTTGAAAAAAATGAAAAAAGACAAGGCTATTTCCGAGGACGAGATGTTCCGACTCCAGGAAGATGCGCAGAAGATGACCGACGGCTACATCAACCAAGTCGATGAGATTGCCGGGGGAAAAGAAAAAGAAGTCATGTCGGTTTGATCGCGTGTCTCTGTGATCGTGGATGCGCCAGATCAACATAATCTCGTCCCGCGCCATGTGGCCATCATTATGGACGGCAACGGCCGCTGGGCCGAGGAACGGCACCGCCCCCGCTTGTTCGGACACAAGGCGGGCGTGGAGTCGGTGCGGGAGATCGTCGAGGTGGCCCGCGAAATCGGGGTCGCATTCCTGACCCTCTATGCCTTTTCGACCGAGAACTGGAACCGGCCCAATCTCGAAGTCAGCGGCTTGATGACCCTGCTGAAAAGCTATTTGCAGTCGGAGTTGCGAACCATGCTGCGTAACGACATCCGGCTGCGCTGCCTAGGCGAACAAGACCGCCTGCCCGAAGACGTCCGCTCCGTGCTGCGGCAGGCTATTGCCGACACGAATTCCTGCCGGGGAATGACCCTGAACCTGGCGCTCAGTTATGGTGGCAGAAGCGAACTGGTGGGCGCAGTCCGGGAGATGGCGCGAAAATGCCTAGAAGGAAGCCTCGACTGGAACGCGCTTTCCGAAACCGACATCAGCGACCATCTTTTCACTGCCGGCCAACCCGATCCGGATCTCCTCATCCGCACCGGGGGCGAGCACCGGCTGTCCAATTTCCTCCTGTGGCAGGCCTCCTACGCCGAACTCTATTTTACCGAAATCCGCTGGCCGGATTTCAGGAAACAGCAATTCCTGGACGCCATCCAAACCTTCAATCTCAGGCAACGTCGCTTCGGTCGGACCGGGGCGCAGGTGACCGGGGAGTAACGGCATGAGTCGTGTCATTCCGGGAATCTGCATGGCCGCAGGCTGGCTCCTTCTACTTTTCCAGGGGCCCTTCGTTCTGTTTTGGGCCGTGATCCTGATCGGGGCCGTGCTGGCGCTCCACGAATTTTTCCGCATGACCCTGGCAACCCTACGCCACTGGCGGCAAGCGGCCACCATCGCCTGTTGCCTCGGCCCCGTCCTGGCGGCCTTAACCGGACACGGCGATATGATCCTTGCCGGAATGATGTGCAGCCTGCTCGGCCTGACGATGCTGGCGCTCCACGGATACGGTGCCATGGACGATTCGTTGAAGTATGCCGGATACGCCGGTTTTGCCTGCGTTTATGTCTCGGGATGCATGGCCCACATGGTGCTGCTGCGCGAGCACCCGCAGGGCGTCTTCTGGCTGACCATGCTGGTGGCGATTGTCGCCGGCTCGGATACTGGGGCCTATTATGCGGGCCGGGCCTTTGGCAAACGCAAGCTCTTTCCCCTCATCAGCCCCAAGAAAACGGTGGCGGGCGGGGTGGGCGGCATGGTCGCCGGCGTGGCGGCGGCCGAGATCGTCAATCTGATCTTTCGGCAGCCGGCCCATCCGGGCGCGCTGTTGCTGGTGGCGGTTGTCCTGGTGGCGATCGGTATTGTCGGCGACCTGACCGAATCGATGATCAAGCGGTCGGTGGGCTGCAAGGATTCGGGCACCATTCTCCTCGGGCATGGCGGCCTTTTGGACCGCCTCGACAGCCTCCTGCTCACGGCGCCGGTGCTTTACTACCTGCTGCGCTTCGGTATGGTGTGATGAAAGCCCTGGCCCTGCTCGGTTCCACCGGTTCCATCGGCCGCAACGTCCTGGCCGTGGTGCGGCAATTTCCCGATCAATTCAGGATCGTCGGCCTCTCGGCCGGGCGCAATGTCGAATTGCTGGCCGCCCAAGTGAGAGAATTCGAGCCGGAATGTATTTCGGTGGGAGCAGCGGATGCGGCCTCGTCCCTCGCGGCTCTGCTGCCCGCCCACTACCGTGCCCGGATCGTCACAGGCACCGAGGGCAACTGCCGGATCGCTTCCCTGCCGACGGCGGAGATGGTCGTTTCCGCGGTGGTCGGTTCGGTGGGACTGTTGCCGGCCCTGGCCGCCATCCAAGCCGGCAAGGATCTCGGCCTGGCCAACAAGGAAACCTTGGTGATGGCCGGCCGCCTGATCATGGATGCGGTGCGCTCGCACGGGGTGCGCCTGTTGCCCATCGATTCGGAGCATAGCGCCATCTTTCAGGCCCTGGAAGCCGGGCGCCGGGAGGATGTGGACAAGCTCATCCTCACCGCTTCCGGCGGACCGTTTCGCACCTGGGACAGCCGCGCCCTGGAAGCCGCCGTGCCCGAGCAGGCCCTGGCCCACCCCAACTGGAGCATGGGCCGCAAGATTTCCATCGACTCGGCCACCCTGATGAACAAGGGCCTGGAGGTGATCGAGGCCCGCTGGCTGTTCGATGTCGAACCGGAGCGGATCGAGGTGGTTGTGCATCCCCAATCCATCGTGCATTCCCTGGTCGAGTACCGGGACGGCTCGGTGGTGGCCCAGCTGGGCATCCCGGACATGCGCATCCCCATCGCCTATGCCCTTTCCTATCCCAAGCGGCTGGAGTTGGGCCTGTCCCGCCTCGGCTTGGCGCAATGCGGCGGGCTTTCCTTTGAACAACCCGACCACCAACGTTTCCCCGCCCTGCGGATGGCGTACGAGGCGCTGGCCGCGGGTGGAGTCAAGCCGGCGGTGCTCAATGCCGCCAACGAGGTCGCGGTGGACGCCTTTCTTGCCAAACGGATCGGGTTCACGCAAATCGCGGCCGTCGTTGCCACTGCCCTGGAAACAACCGGGCAAGGCGACGAACTGGATCTCCAGGCGATCCTGGCTGCCGACCGGGAAGCACGGCTGGCGGCCGAACGGGCGATCGGCGCGCTTTGAACGGTTGCCGCCCGTCCTCCATTCTCTACTCTTCATCCGATTGGTTGTGTGCACGGTATGAATGCTGTCCTTTCTTTCATCATTGTTCTCGGTGTCCTGATTTTTGTGCATGAGCTCGGCCACTTCCTGTTGGCCAAGGCCTTCGGAGTGCGGGTGCTGAAATTTTCCCTCGGCTTCGGCAACAAGCTGGTCGGCTGGCAGTGGGGCGAGACCGAATACCTGATCAGCGCCTTTCCCCTGGGCGGCTATGTCAAGATGCACGGCGAGCACCAGGGAGAGGAAGAGGTGCAGCCGGAGGATCGGCACCGCTCCTTTTCCCACAAGGCGGTATGGCAACGGTTCGGCATCGTTTTCGGCGGGCCGTTTTTCAACCTGCTGTTCGCCGTGGCGCTTTTCTTTTGCATGTTCCTTGTTGCCGGCATTCCCGAACCGGTCGATTCCACCCGGATCGGGGAGGTCTCCGTCGGCTCGGTGGCCGATCAAGCCGGCTTGAAGGCCGGAGACGTGATCCGTTCCATCGATTCCGTTCCCACCGCTTCCTGGATCAAGGTGTCCGAGCGGATCAAAGACAGCGGCGGCAAAGCGGTGACCCTGGTCGTGGACCGGCAGGGTAAGGAACTGACCTTCACCGCCAAGCCGGTTTTGCAGAAGGAAAAGAACCTGTTCGGCGAGGAAGTGGGCGAGCGCTACATGCTCGGCATTGTCCGCAGCGACGAAATCCGCTACAGGCCGGCCTCCATCGGCGAGTCGGGTGAAGCGGCCCTGTTGCAGACCTGGAACCTCGGCTATCTGACGGTGATGGGGATCGTCAAGATGGTCCAGCGGGTCATCCCGGCCAGCGAATTGGGTGGACCGATCCGAATTGCCGAGATGGCGGGGCAGCAGATGGAGGCGGGCTGGATGAACCTGCTCTATTTCATGGGCCTGCTGAGCGTCAATCTCGGCATCCTCAACCTGTTGCCCGTGCCGGTGCTCGACGGCGGCCATCTGGTTTTCTTGTCTCTTGAAGCCGTCCGGCGCAAACCCTTGAGCGACCGAACCATGGAAATCAGCCAGAAGATCGGCATCGCCATTTTGGGCACCTTGATGGTGTTCGTTTTCTACAACGACATCCTCCGGCTGGTCAAACGATGGCTGATGTCCTGATCCTGGCCATCGAGACCGCGACCGGCTGCGGCAGTGTGGCCCTGACCCGGGGTCCCGGTTCGACCGGCAAGGTGCTGGCCGAATATACCCTGCAGCCCGAAGTCACCCACGCAAGGCGCTTGTTGGGATCGGTTGCGGCGGTCATGGCCGCTGCCGGCGTCGGCTGGAACGAACTGTCGGGCGTGGCGGTCAGCCAGGGGCCGGGCTCGTTCACTGGCTTGCGGATCGGCATGGCGGCCGCGCAGGGCTTGGCCATGGCCTTGGGAATGCCCCTGCTGCCCGTGCCCACTCTGGATGGCTTGGCGGCCCAGGTCGTTGGTCATGATCTGCCGCTCTGTTGCCTGCTCGATGCCAGGAAGCAGCAAATCTACGCGGGATTTTATCGATACCGTCAGACGGGCTGGCACCGGGAGGCGCCCTTCCTCGTCCTGGGACCCAAGGAATTGGCCCGGCGGATTCAGCAACCGACCCTGCTGGTCGGTCCCGGCCTGCAGACCTGCCGGGACGAGATGACCGCCCAACCGCTGGCGCGGCTGGCCGATGCGGCTCTGCTCCATCCCAGGGCGGCGAGCATCGGCTTGTGCGCCGGCCGAATGCTGGCCGACGGGGCCGTTGCGGGGGAAGGCGGGGCCATTCCCCTGTATGTTCGGGCTTCCGAGGCTGAGCTGAATTTGCAAACGATGCAGGAGGCAAGCCGGAAAGCGGTATGATCGCACGCAGAACAACCCGCCGGATTCATGTCGGCCCGGTGGCGGTCGGTGGAGGAGCGCCCATCGCCGTCCAGTCGATGACCAATACCCTGACGGACGATGCCGAGGCCACGGTCCGGCAGATCCACGAACTGGAACGGGCCGGATGCGAGATCGTCCGGGTGGCGGTGCCGGACATGGCCGCGGCCCGCGCCCTCACCGCGATTAGGGCGCAAATCGCCATTCCCTTGATCGCCGATATCCATTTCGACGCCCGGCTGGCAGTGGCGGCCATGGAGCATGGCGCCCAAGGCATCCGCATCAATCCGGGCAATCTCGGCGGACCGGACAAGCTGGCTCGGGTGGTGGATGCGGCCAAGCTGCACCGGGTGCCGATCCGGGTGGGGGTCAACTCCGGCTCGATTGAAAAGGGGCTTTTGGCCCGCTTTGGCTATCCGACCCCGGAACGGCCGGATGCCCTGATCGAAAGCGCGCTCGACAATGTCCGCCTGTTGGAGGAGCACGGCTTTTACGAGATCAAGATCTCGATCAAATCCTCGGATGTCCTGACCACCATTGCCGGCTATCGCCAATTGGCGGACAGAACCGACTATCCTCTGCATCTCGGGGTGACCGAGGCAGGCGGCCTGATCGCCGGCACGGTCAAGTCGAGCGTGGCCCTGGGGATTCTGTTGGCCGAGGGTATCGGCGATACCTTCCGGATTTCGCTGACCCGCGATCCGGTGGAAGAGTTACGGGTCGGGTTCGAGTTGCTGCGCGCCCTGCGGATCCGCGAGCGTGGTCCGGAACTGATTTCCTGCCCCACCTGCGGCCGCACCCGAATCGACCTGTTCACCCTGGCCGAACGGGTGGAACGACACCTGCAAACCATGCGCTCCCCGCTCAAGGTGGCGGTGATGGGCTGCGTGGTCAACGGACCGGGCGAGGCCAAAGAGGCCGACATCGGCATTGCCGGCGGCCATGGGGTGGGCATTATTTTCAAGAAAGGACAGCTCTATCGGAAGGTTCCGGAAGCGGATCTGCTGCCGGTCTTTCTCGAAGAACTGGAAAAAATGGAAGCCGAGCGGCAAGCGGACGCCTGAACAAGCAGCCCCGCGCGTGCCGGTTTTGTGAGTCTGTGGACGGAGATCAGATATGCGTTATTCACAGTTGTTACTACCCACCACCAAGGAAACGCCTTCCGAGGCCGAGGTCGTCAGTCACCAGTTGCTGGTGCGGGGCGGCTTCATCCGCAAGTTGACCTCGGGGATGTACACCTACCTTCCCCTGGGATTTCTCGCTCTGCAGAAGGTGATCGGGATTGTCCGCGAGGAGATGAACCGGGCCGGCGCCCAGGAAATCCTCATGCCCATGGTCCAGCCCGGCGATCTGTGGCAGGAATCGGGCCGGTGGAAAAAATACGGTCCGGAGCTGCTTCGCTTCCGGGACCGGCATGACCGCGACTATTGCCTGGGGCCCACCCACGAGGAGGTGGTCACCGACATCGCCCGACGGGAGCTGCAGTCCTACCGGCAGTTGCCGATCAATCTCTACCAAATCCAGACCAAGTTCCGCGATGAGATCCGGCCGCGCTTCGGTCTGATGCGGGGCCGCGAATTCGTGATGAAGGATGCCTATTCCTTCGATGTCGACGATGCCGGCGCCGGCCGCAGCTACGAAATCATGCACCAGGCCTATACCCGCATTTTCGAGCGGTGCGGCTTGGAGTTCAGGGCGGTGGAGGCCGACAGCGGCACCATCGGCGGCTCTTTTTCCCACGAGTTCATGGTGTTGGCCGAGACCGGCGAGGATACCTTGGTGATCTGCGAGGCCTGCCCCTATGCCGCCAATGTCGAAAAGGCCGCCATCGCGCCGTCGGCAGAGGCTGTTGACGAAGGCGCGCGGGCCACGGTATGCAAGGTGGCCACCCCGGGGTTGAAGCAGGTGGACAAGGTGGCGGAATTCCTCAAGGTCGACCCGAGCAAGGTGATCAAGACCATGATCTACCTGGCGGACGGCCAGCCGGTGGCCGCCCTGGTGCGCGGCGACCGCGAGGTCCAGTCGGTCAAGCTGAAGAACCTGTTGGGCGCCAACGAGGTCGAGTCCCTCAACGAGGAGCAGGTCTGGCAGCAGACCCGCCTGCCGGTCGGCTACATGGGGCCGCTGGGGTTGGAAATCAAGGTGGTTGCCGACCAGGAGGTGATGCGCATGGTGGATGCGGTGGCAGGGGCCAACGAAAAGGGCTTTCATTGCACCGGCGTCAATCCGGGCCGCGACTTTGAGCCCGACGCGGTCGGCGACCTGCGGCAGATCGCGGCCGACGATCGTTGCCCGGTCTGCGGTGGCAGCCTGCGGCTGAAGGAGGGGATCGAGGTCGGCCACATCTTCAAGCTCGGCACCAATTATTCCGAGGCCATGGAAGCCACCTTCCAAGACAGCGACGGCCAGGAAAAACCCTTTATCATGGGCTGCTACGGCATTGGGGTCAGCCGGGTGGTGGCGGCGGCCATCGAACAGAACCACGATGCCAAGGGCATCATTTTCCCGGTGCCCCTGGCGCCCTTCCAGGTCATCGTGCTTAATCTCGGGCCCAAGGACGAAACCTTCTGCCAGGCGGCCGAGACATTGTATAATGGGTTGAAGGCCTTGGGGCTGGATGTGTTATATGACGACCGGGACGAACGGCCCGGCTCCAAATTTAACGACGCCGACCTCCTGGGCATCCCGTACCGGCTGACCGTGGGCAAGACCTACGAAAAGGAAGGCAAGGTGGAGCTGCGCGCACGCCGTACCGGAGCGACCGAATTGCTGGCACCGGAGCAAGCGGTCGATCATATCGCCGGACTGATCCGGCAGGCGCTCGTTTGAGCATGGACAAGAAACGATAGCACAACACGGAGAGTGCGAAGCCGCACCGGATACCGTCTGCCGGCCAGATCGGCGGGAGGTGCCGGGCGGTGCCGCCAATTCGAGCCATGTCGGATATCAAGCCACTTCTTTCGCTCGCCTCGGCCTATCTCACCGAGATCGACCTGGCGCCGCTGACCAAGGCCTACGAATTCATCTGCGAACGGCACGACGGCCAACGCTACGTGACCGGCGAGCTGTATGTCGATCATCTTCTGGCCGTGGCCTCGACCCTGGCCTCGATGAAGCTCGACCTGGACACCATTGTCGCCGGATTGCTTCATGGCGTCATCAAGGAGCAGGTCGGCACCCAGGACGAACTGAAGAAGAAATTCGGCGAAACCGTCGCCAACATCGTCAACGGCGCCAGCCGAATCACCAATGTCCGCTACAATTCCCAACTGGCCCACGAAGCGGAGAATATCCGCAAGCTGCTGCTGGCCATGGGCGCCGACATCCGGGTGCTGTTGGTCAAGCTGGCCGACCGCCTGCAGGACATGCTCAACCTCGACGCGGTCGACGAGGAGGAGCGACGGATCAAGGCACGGGAGACCATGGACCTGTACGCGCCGCTGGCCAGCCGGATCGGGATCGAGTGGATCAAGCGCGAGCTGGAGGATCTCTCCTTCAAGTATCTCCTGCCGGCGGAATACGCCGACCTGACCGGCCACCTGGAAAGCACCCTCGACGATCGCCAGGCCTATGTCGACGAGGTGACCGGCATCCTCCTGGCCAAGCTCCGGGCCAACAAGATCGAACCGGTCCGGCTCATCGGCCGGCCCAAGCACATGTATTCGATCTACAAGAAGCTGATGGCCCAGAAGATCCCGCTCGAGCGGGTCTACGACAAGGTGGCCTTCCGCATCATCGTCCGCACGGTCAAGGAATGCTACCAGGCGCTGGGCATAGTCCATGCCGACTGGACGCCGGTCCCCGGCCGGATCAAGGATTGGATCAGCGCGCCTAAGTCGAACAATTACCAGTCGTTGCACACCACGGTGGCCGGTCCGCTGGGCCAGTTCATCGAGATCCAGATCCGGACCGAGGAGATGGACCGGGTCGCCCAGGAGGGCGTGGCCGCCCATTGGGCTTACAAGGAAGGGCAGAAGATCACCGGCGGCGATGCCCGGCTGTTCAAGGATTTGAAGCGGCTGGTGCAATCCCTGCAGGAAGTCGAGGACCCCAACGAGTTCATGGAGTCGGTGCGGGGCGAACTGTTCGAGCCCGATGTCTTCGCCCTGACGCCCACCGGCGAGGTCCGGGAACTGCCACGGGGCAGTACGCCGATCGATTTTGCCTACGCCATCCACACCGCGATCGGCGACACCTGCGTCGGCGCCAAGGTCAACGGCCAGATCGTCCAGCTCAAGCATGAGCTGCAGAGCGGCGACATCGTCGAAATTCTCACCCAGAAGAACCAGCATCCCCGCCGCGCCTGGCTGCAACTGATCAAGACCAGCCGGGCCCGGACCCGGATTCGCCAGTATCTCAGGCGCGAGGAAAAGGAGCGTTCGCTCAAACTGGGCCGCGAGATCTGCGAGCGGGAACTGAAGAAGTACGATGTCAATTTCCGCGGCCTGCTCAAGAGCGGCCACCTGCGCCTGCTGCTCAAGCAGCTCAACTGCCAGTCCCTGGAGGAGTTGCTGGTGCGGGTGGGCAACGGTTCCATCACCGTGCCCCACCTGGTGCGGACCCTGCAGCCCGAGGAGTTCCGCGAGGCCGAGGAAAAAAGACGCATGGCGGAAATGGTCGAGCGGGCCCAGCGCGCGGCCGGGGAACACCGCTCCACCGCCTTTCGGCGCAATGCCATCGACATCGACGGCGTCGACGGCATGTTGGTCAAGGTGAGCCAGTGCTGCCATCCGGTCCCGGGCGACCCGATCATCGGCTTCATCACCACCGGCACCGGCATCTCCATCCACCGCACCGATTGCCACAACCTGTTGGCCACCGATCCCAAACGCTGGCTGGAGGTTTCCTGGGCCGGAACGCCGCAAACCTCGCACCGGGCCGGCTTGCGCATCCGGGCCGAGAACCGGAAGAGCATCCTGGCCGAGATCAGCGCCGCCATCAGTGCCGACGATGCCGATATCGTCGAACTGAACGCCCGCACCACGGTGGAGAACATCGCCGAGCTCGACGTCCTGCTCAACGTGGTGAATCTCAAGCATTTGCAGACCTTGCAACAGCACCTTTTGCAGATGCCCGAGGTGATCGAGGTTCGGCGCCGGTAGCAGCGGTGCGGAACGCGAGGAGACTGAACGGAGCCCACCATGTCATCGGCGTTGTGCGAGGTCTGCGGCAATGAACTCGAATGCGGCCTCGGCCAATGTCCCTATTGCCAGGCGCCCTGCGTGCCCGGCAGGATGGGTGCCGCCGGCCCCTTCCATCGGGTGGTCAACCTGGAGAAGGGCATGCCGCTGGTCCAGCAGGCGCTCGACCGGCTGGAGGTGACCGTTACCGCTGCTGGCAGCCAGGGATACAAGGCGCTTACCCTGATCCATGGCTACGGCTCCAGCGGCACCGGCGGGGCCATAAAGGCCGCGGTCCAACGCCAGTTGCAGTTCTTGCGCCTGCAGGGCAGGATCAAGGAGATCGTGCCCGGCGAGGAATTCGAGGGCCGTTCCAAACGCGGCAGGCATCTGCTGCGCCGCTTTCCTTTTCTGGCCGACCATCGCGACCTCAATCGCGCCAACCCCGGCATCACCCTGGTCATTCTCTAATCCCGGACTTGCCGGCGATTTTCCAAACCTCTATTCACCAACAACGGAGAAACCATGCGCAATGGTCATCGTCTTGCCAACGGCCTGCGGCCGGTTGGCATCGAATACGGCGTCCAGCCCCACGCCGACGGCTCGGTCCTGATCCGGATGGGCCACACCCACGTGCTGTGCGGCGTGACCGTCGAAGAGAGGGTTCCGCCCTTTTTGAAGGATCGGGGCCAGGGATGGATCACCGCCGAATACGGCATGCTGCCCTGCGCCACCCACAGCCGAGGGAGACGGGAGGCCGTATCCGGGTTGTCCGGCCGGACCCATGAGATTCAGCGCCTGATCGGCCGTTCCCTGCGGATGATGGTTGACTTGCGGCTTTTGGGGGAACACACCCTCCGGGTCGATTGCGATGTGCTCAATGCCGATGGCGGCACCCGTTGCGCCTCGATCACCGGGGGGGCCTTGGCAGTACGGATGGCGTTGGGGAAGATGGTGGCCCAGGGCAAGCTGGCCTCCATGCCGCCGCTGTTGCCGGTGGCGGCCGTCAGCGCCGGAGTGGTCGGCGGGCAGCCGGTGCTGGATCTGGAATACAGCGAGGATTCGAGCGCCGATGTCGACGCCAACTTCGTCATGAGCGGCGATGGGCGCTGGATCGAAGTGCAAACCACGGCCGAGGGCGCCCCTTTCAGGCCCGAACTGTTCACGACCATGGCGGCGCTGGCCACCGAAGGCATCGGCCAATTGCTGATGCTGTGGGATCGGGAAGGCTGGCGGTAAGCGTGTCCCGGAGACGGGCGGAAAACTCTTGGCCGCGGCTCATCCCCTCCGGTTGCGCGGCAGGAGCCGGAGCAGGGCCAAACCGTCCGGGGTGACCGGTTCCGTCCGGTTCAGCACCTCGATCTGGTCGAGATCGATGAATCGGCCGTAGTCGATTTCCTCCTCCTGCAAAATGAAGGGGCCCTCGCTGACGCAGGAAAAAATACGGCCCCACACCCGATTGCCGTCCTCCTCGAAATACTGGTCGAACAAATGGGCCAGCTTGACCCCGGCCAGTCCCAGTTCCTCCCGCAGCTCCCGCTGCGCCGACTCCAGATAGGGTTCGCCGGCCTGCACCACGCCTCCGGCGGCCAGATCCCAGTATCCCGGATAGATATCCTTGGTGAGGGTCCGCTTCTGGATGAACAGCTGCCCCTCGCGATTGAACACCAGCACATAGGAGGCCCGATGGATTAGATTCTGCTGGCGCATGATCCGGCGGGTGACCGCGCCGATGGGGTTGTTGTCCTGGTCGACGATCTCGACCAGTTCTTCGGCGGGATGGGTGAACACGGCGTCTGTCTCCTGGGAAGAAGAGGGATCAGGGGCGATGGCGGAATTCCCAGCAGCGGTGAATGCGGCGGTTGCGCTGGAAGTCGAAGGGGATGGTCTCATCGCTGATCTCCCGGACCTCGAAATCGCGGCCCAGCGATTCCTCCAGAACGAATTTGCGGAAATTGTTGGAGAACAGCAACAGGCCGTCCTTGGCCAGCCGCTGCATGGCCAGGCGGAGCAGGGTGGGGTGATCTTTCTGGATATCGAAGAGCAGCTTGCGGTGCCGGGAGTTGGAGAAGGTGGGCGGGTCGATGAAGATCAGGCCGTATCGCTCCCGGGCGCGTTGCAGCCACTCCAGACAGTCGGCCTCGACCAGCTGGTGCTGCGGCCCGCCAAAGCCGTTGAGCGCCAGGTTGGCCCGAGCCCTGGCGATATAGGCATCCGAGATGTCGACCGTGGTGGTGGAGGTGGCCCCGCCCATGGCCGCGTAAACCGTGGCCGTGCCGGTATAGGCGAACAGGTTGAGAAAGGTCTTGCCCTGGGCAAGTACGCCCAGCCGCTCCCTGGTCAGGCGGTGGTCGAGAAACAAGCCGGTATCGAGATAGTCGGTGAAGTTGACCAGAAAGCGGCATCCCCCCTCGCGGACCTCGTGGAGCGTTCCGCCTCCCTCTTTTTTCTGGTACTGCTGCGCCCCCTTCTGCTTTTTCCGGGTCTTGATGAACAACCGGCTGCGCGGCGCGTCGAAGACGGCGCGGATGACCTGGAGGGCCTGGGCGAACCGCTGCTCCGCCTTGGCCGGATCGACGGAGGCCGGCGGCGCATATTCCTGGACATGCACCCATTCCTCGTAGAGATCGACGGCCAGGTTGTATTCCGGCATGTCGGCGTCGTAGACCCGAAAGCAGGTGATTTGCTCTTCCTGGGCCCATCGCAACAAGGGTTCGCAGTTCTTGATCAGCCGGTTGGCGAAATCCTCGCCGGGCGTGCCGGCGGGCAGGGAAGCCGGGGTCCAGCGATGGATGGCTTGCTCCTGCAGGGTGTTTTCCCGGCCGGTCAGCAACTGGCACTTGAGCGGCCCGTTGAACAGCCGGTGCCGTTCCTGCCATTGCATGCCGGTCATTTCGGCCAGATCGGGATTGGCGGTGAAAAAGGCCAGGGTCCAACCCGCAAACTGGTCCCGGAAGGTCCGGCCCAGGCAGCGGTAGAGATACTTGACCGCCTCCTTCTCCGACAGCCGTTCGCCGTAGGGCGGGTTGGTCAGCAGGCAGCCGGCGGGCGCCGGGCTGTTGAGCCGGGCCAGCTGGCGCTGCTTGATGTCCACCACCTCGCGTAGGCCGGCGGCAATCACGTTCTTCCGGGCCGCGGCGACCACCTTGGGATCGGCGTCGTAGCCGATGAATTGCGGCCAGACCGCGGGCATGCCCCGGCTTTCCCGATCCACCGCCTCCTGCACCAACCGGTCCCAGAGCTGCGGGTCGTGCTTGTTCCAGGCCATGAATCCGAAGGTCTTGCGCAGTAGGCCGGGGGCGCTGTCGCTGAGCATCAGGGCCGCCTCGATGAGCAGGGTGCCGCTGCCGCACATCGGGTCGAGTAGCACCGGTTCGTCGCCGGCCCGGTCGAGCCAGCCGGAGAGCCGGACAATGGCGGCCGCCAGGGTCTCCTTCAAGGGAGCTTCGCCGCTGTCGACCCGGTAGCCGCGCCGGTGGAGGCTGTCGCCGGAAAGATCGAGGGACAGCGCGGCGCCGGTCCCCTGGACATGGAGGTGGAAGCGCAGGTCGGGATGCAGGGGATCCACGTCCGGCCGTTTGCCGAACCGCTTGCGGAACTGGTCGACAATGGCGTCCTTGACCCGGAGCGAGGCGAACTGGCTGTGGTTTATGGCGGCGTTGACCAGGGTGGTGTGGACCGCAAAGGTCGATTTCCAGGTGAAATGGTCGTCCCAAAGGATGGTGCTGGCCTGCGCGTAGAGGGCGTCTGTGGTGGGGGCGTCGAACCGGGTCAACTCCAGGAGGATGCGCGAGGCAAAACGGGACCAGAGGCAGGCGCGGTAACCGGTTTCCAGACCGCCGCTCCAACTGACCGCTCCGGGATGGGTGGCGAGCGCCTCACCGCCGCACTGGACGATCTCCTCGCTGACCAGGGGTTCCAGGCCGAAGCCGCAGGTAGCCGTGAAACGCAGGGGCTGTTTTTTCTTTTTTCTGGCAGTGGTGGCGACGGGCTGCATGGACTCTCGCGGTGGCGGTTGAACGGAAGATGGCGGGGGATCGGCCGCGGGGCAAAATCGGCTTGCACCATAGCCAAACTCCGGTGGTAAGTAAACAACAACCAGGCGTTCGGGGTACCGGGCCAGGGCATTCGGTCCGAGCCCATGGCGAGGAGAAAGGCTGGCTCAGCCGGGCAAAGCCGGCCGCACCCTGCTCTTGACCATGAAATACAGCACCGGCACCGCCATCCGGCTGATGAGCAGCGAGGCGATCTCGCCGAACATCAACGAAATGGCCAGCCCCTGGAAGATGGGATCGGCCAGGATCACCGAGGCGCCGACCACCACCGCCAGCGCGGTCAGGAGCATGGGCCGGAAACGGATGGCGCCGGCTTCGACCACCGCCTGGGCCAAGGGCAGGCCGTGGCTTAAGCGCAGTTCGATGAAATCGACCAGGATGATCGAGTTGCGGACCACGATGCCCGCCCCGGCCATGAAGCCGATCATCGAGGTGGCGGTGAAGAAGCCGCCCAGTGCCCAGTGGGCGGGCAGGATGCCGATCAGGGAAAAGGGGATGGCGGCCATCACCACCAGGGGCGTGACATAGTCCTTGAACCAGCCCACCATCAGCATGTAGATCAGCACCATCACCACGCAGAAGGCCAGCCCCAGGTCGCGGAACACCTCCAGGGTGATGTGCCATTCGCCGTCCCATTTCATTGCCGGTTGATTTTCCAGAAACGGCCGGCTGAGATTGTAGATCGCCACCGGGCCGCTCGGGCCGCCGAATCGGTCGGCATTGAGCCCGTGCAGCCGCTGGTTCATCTCCAGGATGGGATAGACCGGGCTTTCGGCTGCGCCGGCCACATCGCCGGTGACGTAGATCACCGGCTTGAGATTTTTGCGGTAGATCGGCTGGTCCACCGGTTGCTCGCTCACCCGGACCAACTCCCTGAGCGGCACCAAGGGGGCATGGGGATCGCCTCCGGCCCGCAGCGAGATGGCCAGCAGGTTGTCGACCCTGGCCCGTTGCGCCGGCGGCAGTTGCAGCACCATATCGATTTCTTCCTTGTCGCGGGGCTGATGGAACAGGTCGATTGAGCGGCCGGCCAGCCCCATGGTCACGGCTTGGGCGATTTGGCCCTCGGACAGTCCGTTTAGGGCCGCCTTTTCCTTGTCCACGGTCAGCACCAGTTTGTGGCGCTCCTGTTGCCGATACCAGTCGATGTCGACCACGCTGGCGGTGGTGGCGAAGATCTCCTTCACCTCGCGGGCCAGTTGCACCCGGCTGGCATCGTCCGGTCCGTAGATCTCGGCCACCAGGGTCTGGAGCACCGGCGGTCCGGGAGGCACTTCCGCTACGGCCACGGTGGCGCCGTATCGTGCGGCAATGCGGGCAAGGGCCGGGCGCATGCGTTTGGCGATGTCGTGGCTCTGGCGGTCGCGCGCGTCCCTGGCCTGGAGGTTGACCTGGATGTCGGCCACGGTGGGCCCGGAGCGGAGAAAGTAATGGCGCACCAGGCCGTTGAAGTTGTAGGGCGAGGCGGTGCCGGCATAGACCTGGGTGTTGACCACCTCCGGCGCCCGTTCCGCCTCTTTGGCCATTTCCAGGGCCACCCGGGCGGTCGTCTCCAAGGTCGAGCCCTCGGGCATGTCGAGGATAATCTGGAACTCGGACTTGTTGTCAAAGGGTAGCATCTTCACCTTGACCTTGCCGATCAGGACCAGCGAGCAGGCAAGCGCCAGCAGAGCCAGAATCAGAGCGAAGAAGCCCAGGCGCCAGCGGCTGTGGGCCAGCAGCGGGTCCATGATGCGGTGGTAGAGGCGGGTGAACCAATCGTCGGGGGCGTGGTCGTCGTCCCCCTGCACCCGGTTTTCCGGCTGGCGCAGAATGCGGATGGCGGCCCAGGGCGTGACCGTGAAGGCGATCAGCAGGGAAAAGACCATGGCCGCCGAGGCGCCGATGGGAATGGGACGCATGTAAGGACCCATCAGCCCGCCGACAAAGGCCATGGGCAGGATGGCGGCGATCACCGCCCAGGTGGCGAGAATGGTGGGGTTGCCGACCTCGACCACCGCGGCCACGGCAATGTCTTTGAGCGAGGCCAGCCGGCTGGCCTGTAGACGCAGGTGGCGGACAATGTTCTCGACCACGACGATGGCGTCGTCCACCAGGATGCCGATCGAAAAGATCAGGGCAAAGAGGGTGATCCGGTTGAGGGTGTAGCCGTAGAGATAGAACAGCAGCAGGGTGAGCGACAGGGTGGACGGGATGGCCAGCAGGACAATGAGCGACTCGCGCCAGCCGAGAAAAAGGAGGATCAGCACGGCCACCCCGAACACCGCGATGCCCATGTGGAGCAGCAGTTCGTTCGATTTCTCGGCCGCGGTCGCGCCGTAGTCGCGGGTGACGCTCACCGTCACCTCGGGCGGGATGAGCGTGCCCTTGAGGCTTTCCACCTTGCGCAGGACCGTCTCGACCACCTGGACAGCGTTGGCGCCCGGCCGCTTGGCCACCGACAGGGTCACCGCCGCTTTGGGGTTTCCGTCCCGGCTGCCGAAGAGGACATGGGACTGCGGTTCTTCCGGACCGTCGGTCACCGTGGCCACCTCGCCCAGGTAGACCGGCGCCCCGCCGTGCACACCGACCACGATCCGTTCGGCCTCCGCAGCCGACTGGAGAAACAGGCCAGTCTGCACCGAGATCTCGGCATTGGCGGCGCGCAGGATGCCGGAGTGCGACTGGCTGTTGGCCTGTTGCAGGCGGAGTTCCAGATCGGCCGGGCTCAGGTTGCGGGCCGTCAGCAGCAACGGATCGAACTGGACCCGCAATTGTCGCCGGGTGCCGCCGATCAGTTTGGTTTCGGCCACTTCGAAGATCGACTTGATCGCATCGTCCACTTCGGCGGCCAGGCGGCGGAGGGTGAAGTGGTCGTAGGAGGCCGAATGGAATGTCAGGGCCAGAATCGGGACATCGTCGATGGTGTGCGGCTTGATCAGCGGCAGCGACACCCCGGGCGGAATCCGGTCGAAGTTGGTCTGCAGCTTCTGGTTGAGGCTGACGATCGCCTTTTCGAAATCCTCGCCCACGTAGAAGCGGGCGATCAACAGGCACTGGCCGGGCATGGAAGTCGAGTAGATGTATTCGACGCCCGGCAGCTCGTAGAGCAGCTTTTCCATGAGAATGGCCAGCCGTTGCTCGACTTCCTTGGCCGAGGCGCCGGGCATGGTCACCATCACGTCGATCATCGGCACCTTGATCTGCGGCTCTTCCTCGCGGGGCAGCAGGGTCAGGGCCAGCAGGCCGAGGAGCAGGGAGGCGACCAGGCCGATCGGGGTCAGCTTCGAATCGACAAAGGTTGCGGCCAACCGGCCGGCAAAGCCCGGTGCGGCCGGATGTTGTTTCCCGTTCATGGCCGGACCTGCAGCGGTTGCCCGTCCACCAACAGCCGGTTGTTGTCGGTGGCCACGGTTTCGCCGCCGTCAAGGCCGGAGAGAATCTCGACCATGCCGTCGCGGCGTATGCCAGTCCGCACCAGGCGCAGACTGGCACGGCCGTCGGCGACCGCGAAAACCCGGTCCAGCTGTCCACTCGGGACAACGGCGCTCTCCGGCACCAGCAGGGCCCGGACGTTGGGACCGGCAACGAACAGGCGGGCGAATTGTCCGGGACGCAGGCCGGGGTCCGGAGGCAGATTGAGGATCACCGATGCGGTGCGCGATTGCGGGTCAACCGCGGGCGCGACCTCGGCAACCGTGGCCCGGCCACTCGTCCCGGCCGCTTCCACCTGGACCGTGAGCACATCCCCCGGATGTATCCCCTGGACCAGGCTCTCCGGCACGGCGGAGCGCACCTGCAAGGTCCGCAGGTTCTCCACCTGGAGCAGCACGGTTCCCGGAGTGGCGAGGTCGCCGACCTGGGCGTTTTTCCCGGTCACCACCCCGTCGAAGGGAGCGGTGATGGCGGTATAACCGAGCATGGTCTTGGCCTCCCGGTAGCCGGCCTGGGCCATGGCGAACTGATCGGCCATGGATTTGACCGTCTCCGGGGTGGATGCGTGCTTGGCCAGCAGGTTCTGTTCCCGTTCCAGATTGCGCCGGGCCTGGTTCAGCAAGGCCTCGGCCTGGTTCAGCCGGGCGGCGATTTCCCCGGCGTTGATGGCCACCAGCAACTGGCCCGCCTTCACCGCGGAACCGAGAACCACCGGAATGTCCGCGATCGTCCCGGTGATCTTGGCGGCAATGGCGGCCCGCTCGGCGGCCTGGACCGTGCCGGCCACTTCGATCGGAGCCGGGAGCTCCCGCTCACTCACCCGCGCCACCGTGACCTCGACCGGCTGAATGGATTCTTCGGCCCTGGCCGAGGCGGCGAAGCACAGCGGCAGCGTGCTCAGCAGCAGGACAACAACAAATGGACGCGCCATGCGATTGCTTGCCATGAATCAGTTCCTCTGGTCGAATTGGCCAAGGCCGGCGGCCCGGCGCAGGTCGGCGATGGCTATTTTGCGGGCGGCCGTGGCCAGGCTGCGGCTCAGTTGGGATTCGATCAGGCGATTTTCCGTGTCGATCAGCTCGGAGGCGAGCAGCACACCCTCCTTGAACCGCAGGCGGGCCAGCCGGGCGCTCTCCGTTGCCGAATCCACCATCTTGCCGGTCACCTTGAGCCGTTCCTCTTCCTGTCGCACGGCCAGGACCGCCTGTTCCATTTCCAGGCTGCAGGCCAGTTCCAGCTTGCGTTCCTCTTCCCTGGCCGCCCGCAGCCGGGCCGTTGCCCGCTCGGTGGCGGCCGCGGTCCGGCCGCCGTTGAACAGGGTGTATTCCATGCGGACCCCGGTAACCCAGGAGTTGCCGGAACCCTCGTCCAATGCGGTGCCCTTGTCGGCCTGGTAGCTGCCGAAGACATCGGCGGTCGGCCAGTTGCCCGACTCCGCCTGCTTAATCCGGGATTCCAGCGCCTTGACGGTGGCGGCCATGGCCGCCAGCTCCGGACGATTGCGGAAGGTGCGTTCCGCCGGGATCTCCTGCTCCCGGTAGCCTGAAGGATCGACGGCCGCCTCTTCCCCGGCGCGGCCCAACAGGTGCAGAAAACCGCGCTGCGCCAGTTGGAGGCCGTGCCTGGCCTGGATCAACTGTTCCGCGCTCCGGGCTTGCTGGACCTCGAGGTTGAGCACGTCCTCCCGGAGCAGGCCGCCTTCCTTGAAACGGGCCCGGGCCACGGCCATCGACGCGTCGATGGCCTGGTGGGCCGATTGCCTGGCCTTGACCGATTCCTCGGCCTGGACAATGGTGCAGAAGGCCCGCACCACCTCGAATTCGAGCCGGTTGCGGACCGCGGCCCGGTCGAATTCTGCGGAACGGCCTTGTTCGCCGGCCGCATTCAGGGCCGCCTGGTCGTGGCCGCCGTTGTAGACCCGGTATTGGATCATGGACTTGGCCTGCAGGTTGTCGGTGGTGCCGGGGTCGTTGAAATCGATCGCGTTGGTGAACATGCCCTGGTTGAGGATGTTGCCGAAGGAATACATGGGGTTGTTGGTCCGGCTGTATTCGGTGGCCACCGAGACCTGGGGGTAAAAGGCGGACCTGGCCAGCTTGATGTCGGCATCGGCCGCCTTGATCCGCTCCAGGGCGGTGGCGGCGTCGGGGTTGTGGTGCAGGGCGTAGCGAACCGCCTCGCGGACGGTCCAGGGCGACGAGCCGATTTCACTGTTGTCGGCGATCAGTTTGCAGGGTAGAAAAGACAACATGGCCACGCAAGAGGCCACAATAAGGCATGGGTGACGCATGATTACCAACCTGTTTTTGCAGACATCAAGGAAACGGTGGCATGGTCCGGGCCATAGGAGGAAACACAGACGCGTTCGGGCCGGATGCTGAATATTTCTGCTTATGCAGTCATATTCGAGGGAAAATAGGTTCTTCGCTTGAAGATTGCAATCATAATGCATATCAAGCCCGGAAACGAAACCAATCTCGCAGCAAAGCGAAAGGAGAAATCAATGAAAACGATGCAGACGATCAAGGGCATGTTGTGTTGCGGCTGGGCCGCGGCCATGATGGCACTCCCCATTGCCGGCCAGGCCGAGGAACAGGCAGCGCCGGGGAACCAGCAGGTCGGCACCCATCAGGAGGCGAGTTCCCATCAAGAAACCGGCGCGCACCCGCAGGAGAGCAAATGGAGCGCGGCCGGCAAGGAGGTCAAGGAGGCGGCCGGGTCGGTGGCGGAAGCCACCAGGCAAACCACCGGTTCGGCCTGGGGAACCGTGAAAGACGAATCCTCGTCCATGTGGGAAAAGACCAAGAGCGGTTCCCGCGAGCTGTACGACACCGTGGAGGACAAATCCAAGGAGGCCTGGCATACGACCAAGGAGGAGTCGAAAAATATGTGGGAAAAGGGGAAGTCGTTGATCCACGATGCGACCGCCCCGGATGCGCCTGCGGCTCCGGTCGCCTCGGCGGCACCGCCCGCTCCCGCGCAACCGCCGGCACCGTCAACCCCCGCCGTCCAGCCGGCCCAAGCCGTTTTGCCGGCAACGCCGCCGGCCGCCCAATAAGCGCAGGGGCGGTTTTTCCCCGAGAGCTCCGGGGCCGATGCCGGCCGGCGGGTTCGGTTGTCGCCGGCCGGGCTACAGGGAAAACGACTGGTGCAGGCGGGGCATGGCGACCGTGGTGCCCGTGAGCTGGCCGGCCAGAACCTGCATGGCCATTTCCTCGCCATGGACCAGGAAAGTGCGTTCCGGTGTGCCGGTCAGCGCGTGCCATTTGAGCAACTCTCGCTGGTCGGCATGGGCGGAAAAGCCGCCGATGGTGTGGATCTCGGCGTTCACCTCGACCTCTTCGTGCAGAACCCGGACCGTTTCTGCGCCCTCGATGATCTGTCGGGCCAGGGTGCCTCCGGCCGCATAGCCGACAAAGACCACCGAGGCCTCGGGCCGCCAGAGGTTGTGGCGGAGGTGATGGCGGATGCGGCCGCCGGTGCACATGCCCGATCCCGCGATGATGACCGCGCCCTTGACCTGCTTGAGCGCCATGGATTCGGAGGTGTCGCGCACGATTTCCAGGCCGGGAAAGTCGAAGGGATCGCGGCCCGCGGCCACCACCTCCCAGGTCTCCTCGTCGAAGCATTCGCGGTGGCGGCGGAAGATCTGGGTGGCGGATATGGCCATGGGCGAATCGAGATAGACCCGGAGATGGCCTGGCAGCCGTCCTTGTTCGATCCCCTCCCGCAGATAGTACAGAAGTTCCTGGGTCCGCTCCAGGGCAAAGCTGGGGACCAGCACGTTGCCGTCCCTGGCGATGGTGGTGGCGATGGCCCGGTAGAACTCCTCGATGGAGGGCGCCAGACTTTTGTGCAACCGGTTGCCGTAGGTCGATTCCATGACCACGGTGTCGGCATGGGGAGGCCGGGCGGGATCGGGGAGGATGGCCCGGCCGTCGCAGCCGAGGTCGCCGGAAAACAGCACCCGGTGTTGCCGCCCCGCTTCCTCCAGTTCCACCAGGATGCAGGCCGATCCGAGGATGTGGCCGGCATCGTAGAAGGTGGTGCTGATGCCGGGGCAGAGTTGGTGGGCTTGCGCGAAGGAAGCGATATCGGCAAAGGCGTCGAGGCTGTCGAGGGCATCCAGGGTATCGTAGAGCGGTTCGGCCGGTTCCCCCCGGTTGCGGCGCTTGCTGGCCTTGTAGTTGCGATACCGCGCCTCCTCCTCCTGGATTCTCGCGGAATCGAGCAGGACCAGGCGGGCAAGCTCGCGGGTGGCGGCGGTGGTCAGGACCGTGCCCTTGAACCCGAGCCGGCGTAAAAGCGGAATGCGGCCGCAGTGGTCGAGATGGCCGTGGGTGAGCAGGAGATAGTCGATCGAGGCCGGATCGAAACCGAAATCGTTCCGGTTCTCCTCGTCCATTTCCCGGTTGCCCTGATACAGGCCGCAGTCGATCAGGATTCGTTTGCCCCGGCATTCGAGCAGGTGGCAGGAGCCGGTGACGTTGCGGGCGGCTCCGTGAAAGGCGATACGCATGCAAGATTCCTTTGCAGTTGGGGTTGGCGAGAACGGCTGACCGGCACGACGGTTGCCCTGCGGCTTTGCTGCCGGTCCATCCCGGCGGCCCGGTCAGGATCGCTTTTTGGTAACGATCGTCTCGGGCAGGACGGTGACCGTTTCGACCAGGCCGGCAAACTGCCCCTGATGGTACCAGGGGGCCTGATGTACCAGCTTGCGGACACCTTCCTTGACGACGAAATAGCTGTTGGCTCGCTGCTGCTCGAGCTGGGTGCGGATGATGGCGTTGGCCGGTTCCGGATGGCAGGCGAACAGGCAGGTGCCGAGCAGCTGACTGCCGCCGTATCGGTCGTAGGCCTCGATGGCCAGGCGGTTCATGGCGACGATCGTTCCTTGGGCATCGCAGACGGTAACGGCGGCGGGGTAGTGCTCCATCCAGTCGAAAGGTGCGGCGGTCATGGCGGTGGTTCGGCGGTAGCGGTTAACGGAAAGGCGGCCGCTCAGAAGCGGCCCAGATCGGCGGGCCCGAAGGGCAGCCAACGGAAAAGATGGTGTTCCAGGGTGACGCATTTGTCGAAGTTCTCCCGGATCAGCGCCTGCCGTTCGGGATTGCCCTTGCCGTAATGGTCGATGATGTACTCCAGCCGCTGGTCGAGATGGACCACCACGTTATGCCGCACCCGCTTGTCGGCGTAGTAGACGAGTTCCAGGGCATCGAAGCGGCCTTGCTCGTAACGGGCGGGGGCGAAATCCCACAGGCGCACATGCTGCTCGACAATGGCGGCGATTTCGGGGTAGCCGTGGCGCCTACAGATGTCGGCCCCGGCCTTGGCATGGTCGCAGGTGCTGTTGAGACAAGGGGTCTTGGCGATGTCGTGGAGCAGGGCGCCGCTGATGACCAGGTGGCGGTCGGCCTGATGGCGGTCCGGGGCCACGGCGCAAAGCCCGCCCTGCAACTGTTCCGCCAGGCGGGCGACCACCAGCGAGTGATGGCGGATGTTGGGCAGCATCCCGTATTGCTCCATCAAATCGATGCATTGGGCGAGCGAAGGGATGGCTGGGACGGATCGATCCATGCGACACTTCCCGGTGGGGCGCTTACGGTTTGCCGCTGAATCGGTGGACGGCGTCGACCGCGATCCGCACCTGTGCCGGCGGCGTCTCCGGCAGGATGCCGTGGCCGAGGTTGAAAATGTAGCCGCGGGCCTCGCGGGCCTCGAGCAACATGGTCTTGATCCGCTCTTCCAGGCGCTTCTGGGGCAGGAACAGGGCCAGGGGATCGATGTTACCCTGCACCGCATGCTGGCCGGCGCGGGCCACGGCGTCACCGATCGGTAGCCGCCAATCGAAGCCGAGGACGTCCGCGCCCACCGTGGTGGTCAGCTTGGTCAAAGTGGCGCCGTTATTGGCGAAATAGATGATCGGCACATCGGTCACGGCCCGGAGGTCGGAAATGATCGAGCGGACATAGGGCAGGGCGAATTCCTCGTAATCGCAAGGGGCAAGCACCCCGACCCAGGAATCGAACAGTTGCAGGGCCTGGGCGCCCGCCCGGGCCTGGGCCTGGAGATAGGCACTGGTGCAGGCGGTGATCTTGGCCAGCAGGTTGTGGTACAGCTGGGGTTCCTGGTACATCATTTTCTTGGTGTGCAGAAACACCTTGGAGCTCCCGCCCTCGATGAGATAGGTGGCCAGAGTGAAGGGGGCGCCGGCAAAACCGATGAGCGGCACCTGCAGACGGCTGCGCAGCAGGCGGATGGTCTCCAGCACGAAGGGCAGCGATTCCTCCGGCACCGGCACCACCAGGTCGTCGACCGCCTGCTGGCTACGGATCGGTTGGGCGAAGATGGGGCCCTTGCCCTCGTGGAATTCGAGCCCAAGGCCCATGGCCTCCATCGGGATCAGGATGTCGGAAAAGAGGATGGCGGCGTCGAAGCCGAAGATATCGATCGGCTGGAGGGTGACTTCGGCGGCGAGTTCCGGGGTCTTGCACAATTCGAGAAAGCTCACCCGGCCGCGGACTTTCTGGTATTCGGGAAGATATCTGCCGGCTTGACGCATGAACCAGACAGGGGTGTAGGCCGTGTGTTCGCCTCGACAGGCGTGAAGAAAGGTCTCGTTCATTCGGGGATATATAGGTTGGATAGATTGGAGGTTAACGGCTCGGGACCGTCCTGTTCGGCTGGGCGTGTCCTTTTGGCATCCTTCATTGTCCGGGCCGGTAGGCGCAAAACGGCTCGCCGGCCAGATAGTCGCCGGTCATGGCATAGGCCCTGGCCCGACAGCCGCCGCAGACGTGGAGGTATTCGCAGCGGCCACAATGGTCCTTGTATCCTGCAAAGTCGCGCATGTCGAGAAGAAGTCTCGAATGTTCCCATATTTCCCGGAACGGCTGGGTCCGCAGGTTGCCAGCCGACACGGGGAAGTAGCTGCACGGCAGGACATTGCCGTCGACATCGATCAGGCAGATCAACTGCCCGGCCAGGCATCCCTTGGACCCGCCGGTGGAAAACTTGAGCGAGCGCCGCTTGAACCGCTCGCCTTCGGCCTTGGCGCGTTGGAGCACGATCCGGTAATACTGGGGCGCGCAGGTGGGGCGCACCAGGAGGTCGTGTTCCTCCTTTTCCATGTCGTAGTGCCAATTGAGGATGTCCTCGTACTCCTCGGCCGGGATCAGCTCGTCCATGATGTCCTCCCCCCGGCCCGTGGGCACGATCATGAACAGGTACCAGGCGGTGGCGCCCAGGCTTTTCACCAACTGGTAGATCTTCGGCACCTCCGCCTTGTTGCGCCTGGTGAAGGACGAATTGACGAGAAACTCGATCCGGTGCTCGTTGAAAAGGCGGATGGCCTCCATCACGCCGGCAAAGGCGCCGGGCTGGTTGCGGAAGTTGTCATGTACTTCGGCCGTGGCCCCGTCGAGGCTCAGGGAAACCATCTTGATGCCCGCCTCCTTGATGGCGCGGCAGACGGAATCGGTGACCAAGGCGCCGTTGGTGGCCAGGCACATGCGCAGGCCCAGGCCGGTGCCGTAGGCCGCGATGTCGAACACGTCCGGCCGTAGCAGCGGCTCCCCCCCGGACAGCACCATGACCGGGTTGGCGTAGGCGCGGATATCGTCTAGTATCCGTTTGGCCTCGGCCAGGGAAAAGTCGGGATGTCCTTCGATCTCAAGCTGGGAGGAGGAGCGGCAGTGGACACAGTTGAGATTGCACCGGCGGGTGATTTCCCAGGCAATCCATTTCGGAGTGAATTCCATGGCAATGTTCGGCAGGGGCCGGAGGACAAGATGAACGGGGTGGTACCGCCGCCCGGCGCAACGGGAACCCTTTCCGGTCGCGGCGGATGCCAGCGGGATTACGGCCAAGCGGATAAGCGGCTGGCAGTATAGGCACGATGAGGGGCATGGTCAACAGCTTTGTCCGTTCGGCGGGGATGCGGCAAGACGATGCAGTTATTCGTGGTGAAAAATGCCCGAACGAGATAAGCTGGCGGCATCAAGTGAATTCCTACCATCTTCTTCCAAATAAAGGAGGTCTTGTATGCAGGCAATAAAACGTATCCTGACTCCAGTGGATTTTTCGGACAATGCCGGCAAAATCATCCAGGCGGCGACCTTCATGGCCGGAACGTTCAAGGCGGAGCTCTATTTGGTGTTCGTGGCCCAAACATTTGAGGATTACAGCGGTTTTTTCGTCCCGCCCATCAATCTTCCCAACTTGGAGGAAGAGTTGTTCGCCTCGGCGCAGCAGCAGATGGAAACCTATATCGAGGAAAACAAGGCGATGTTTACCGAGGCCGGGGTGGCGCAGGTGACGGGCAAGGTTTTGTCCGGCGACATTGCCGAGGAAATCCTCAAGTATGCGGTCAGAAAGAAGATCCAGTTGATCGTCATGGGAACGCATGGCTACAAGGGGGTCGAACGGATCATGTTCGGCAGTGTCGCCGAGAAGGTGGTGAAATCCTCCTGCTGCCCGGTGATGACGATCAATCCCTACCGCGAGGAATGCGAAGACAATACAAAATGATCCGATCGCCGCAGAACGAGCGGGCGGCGCCTGTCCCGGCTATGGGGCGGTGACCGCCCGGCGGCGGCAATGATTTTTGGAGGTGTAATGGGAGAAAAACGCAGACATCCGCGGCTGGCGGTCAGGGACATGTCCATCGACGTGTCCGATGGAATGCGGTGTTGTTCGGGGATTGTTCAGGATGTTTCCCAGACCGGCTTGTGTCTGGCCGACATGACCAGCCGGTTCGGCAAGCACATCGACGTCTATACCGTGGTGGCGACCAGCGGACACCGGTTTTTCAAATTCCGGGTCCGGCCCAAGTGGGAGGAGGCCAGCGGCTTGAACAAGCGGATGGGCGTCGAAATCAAGGAGCCCACCGGGGCATGGCTCGAATACGTGCAGTCGCTGGAAATCCAGAACGCTTCGCAAGCTTCCTAAACGAGCGTGCCGGCCTGCTCAAACCGTCTTGAGCAAGCCGGCGACGCAACCCACGTCCTCTTCATCGCCATCCGGACGACCGGAATCCCCATCCGCGAAACTTTCCGAAAACAATCGAGCCGCAGGTGCCCGGGGAAAGAGATACAGCTCCAGCACGACCGATGCCGCCGCCGGCTCGGCCGTGACCCGCGCCCATTGCTCCAGGCCCGCGCGTAACAGCTGTTCGTGCTCCGTCGAGCATTTGAGGCCGGAGCCATGGGCGGCGATCTCGGCCAGCAGCCTGTCAAGGTCGGGACACCGCCGTCCGGACGGCTCGTCGGCGCCCGCCGCTTCCCGGTCCGCGTCCGGTACGGGGATGGCGATCTCGGCCAGCAAGCGGGCGCTCTGCCGCCATCTTTTTTCGTAGATTTCCTGCAACAGGTCGATCGCTGTTCGGTGGCGGGAGACCAGCAGCCCGGGGGCGCTCCTGCGGCCGTGAAAACAAAGCCGGGTCCAGGCCTTGAGCCGATGGCGGAGGATGGTGTCCGTTTCCGGACCGTCGTCCTGTCCGGCAGTGGGCAGGGCAAAGGGATGTTCCTCTTCCTCGCACAGCTCGGCAAACAGAGAGTCCTGCCTGCGGGCGATGGTCCGCAGGGCCTCGTTCAGTTCGGCCTGCTGGATGTCGTACGCTTCACCCAACTCAAGCATCAGCCGCGATTGCCAAAGCATTAGCTCAGCCTGCTCCTGTTCCCGGATATCGGCCCCGCGCAGCAGGTCGGCCAGGATCGCGTGGGGCTGCTCGGGATTGCCCCGGCGGCCAAGGCCGGCCAGGGTGGCCATGCTCAACTGGCTGATGTAGGTGTCGCCGCAGCGGCGGATATCCTGGGCCAGGGCGAGAAACCGTTCCCGTTGTTCCCCGAGGGGCACGGGCGTGAACGCCCCCAGGCGCCCCTGCCGCCGGCAGCGCTCTGTGAACGCGGTGGCGGTTCTTTGCTCCGGCGGCGCGTTTTCAATGGCTTGCATGTGGACAACCTGTCCGAAAACCTGTACAAGGGGCAGCAGAAAGCGCTCGGCGGGCAGGGTTTCCGGAAACACGCAGGCAATGCTGTTGTTCATGATATGAGTACACTACGGGAAAAGATCACATTTATTCTGACGGCCCTGGCCTATCTGCTCTTCCATCTGCGCCTGGGCCCCGATGTCGGCACCGTGGTGAGCGGCACGGTCTACCAGATGCTGCTCACCGCCCCCTATGCCCTGGGGTTCACCTATATCGTCGCCGTGGTGTTCCGGCGGCTCACCGACAAGGGGTGGCTCCCCTGGGACCGGTTGTTCCGGATTTTTTTCACCGTCGGCATCCTGTTCGCTTTCTTCTTCGCCCTCTACGAATACGCCGGACAAGGCAAGCCGCTTGAGGACCGCGTCCTGCAGTCGGACTCTAGCGCAGCACGCTTTTTCGAGGATGTACTCCGGCGGGTGCGGTAGCATTGGGCATGAGCAGGCTGTCCGGTCCCATGATGGTGCCTGGACTGGTCACGGAGTTGCATCCGGTCTGCGAGCCGTCGCCGACGATGGCCCCCAGCTTCTTCAGGCCGGTGTCGAGGGTGACGTCGCCGTTTTTTAAGTTGACGTTGCCGGAAAAGAACCTGAGATTCGCGCACTTGGTCCCGGCACCGAGGTTGACGCGGTTGCCGAGGATCGAATCGCCCAGGTAGGCAAAATGTCCGGCCTTGGCATCGTTGAGGAAGATGGTGTGCTTGACCTCGGTGGTATGGCCCACCACGCAGCGCTTGCCGATCAGGCAGTTGCCGCGCAGGTAGGCCCCCTGGCGGATTTCCGACTGGTCGCCGATGATGGCTGGGGATTTGATCATGGCTCCGGATTCGATCAGCACGCCCTTGCCGAGCTTGATGTTCTTGCCCAGGATCACCGCTCCGGCCATGATCACCGAAGCCCCCTGCAGGAACTGGCCGTTTTCCCAAACCGAAAGGCCGCCTTTGGTGGCGTCGCCGTAGGTGATGACGCATTCGCGGGCATTGCGCAGCCGGCCGTTGAACCAGATGTAAGGGCTGTCCAGCGGCACACCGTCGGTGATGCAGAGGTGCTGGAAGGTGGGGGTGGTCTGGCTGGCGATATAGGCTTTCAGTTTTTTCAACGGCACCCAGACATAGGGACAGTCGGCGAAAAGTTCCTGGTCGGGAAAGTCGGCAAGATCGAAAAACGACCCGATGGTCAGCATGATCGGCTCCAGAAAAGCGGATGGTCGGAAGGGGCGGATGACAGCCCTTTGTATATTGGCGGGCCGGCAATTATTCAAGTGAAATCTTCTCCTCGGGCTCGGGCTCGGGCTCGGGCTCGGGCTCGGGGCGGGCGCCGTCTTGACTTCGAGTGGGGTTGTGTTTACTGTCGTGGGACAATTCAGCGGGCGCATCGTTGCGCATCGCCGCATTAGGCGGCACTAAGGAGGGGAAACGTGGAATTTGACGATTCATTATCGACCAGCATGGGCGATTTCGGCGAACAGACGCAAGATCTGGAGATCCCCGAATCCCTGCCCATGATGGCTGTCCGGGATGTCGTGGTCTTCAACTATATGATCATCCCGTTGTTTGTCGGCCGGCCCGGTTCGATCGAGGCGGTGAACGACGGCTTGAGCAACAACAAGCTCCTGATGCTGGTGACCCAGAAAGATCCGACCAAGGACGACCCCGAGGAAAAGGATCTCTACCAGGTGGGCATGGTGTCGATGATCATGCGGACCCTCAAGCTGCCCGACGGCCGGCTCAAGGTCCTGGTGCAGGCCCTTTCCAAGGCCAAAATCCGCTCCTTTCAGCAAAAGAAACCGTTCTATAGGGTGGCGATCGACCTGATCGAGGAACCGGAGACCCCGGAGATCACGGTCGAGACCGAGGCCCTGATGCGGACCGTGCGCGAGCACACCGAGAAGATCATGTCGCTGCGCGGTCTTCTGTCCTCGGATTTGATGATGATCATCAACAATATCGAGGAACCGGGCCGCCTGGCCGACTTGGTCGGCTCCAACCTGCGGCTGAAGATATCGGAATCGCAGAAAATACTCGAGACCGTCGACCCGACCGAACGGTTGCGTCTGGTGGCCGACCTGCTCCACAAAGAATTGGAGGTGTCCACGGTCCAGGCCAAGATCCAGTCGGACGCCAAGGAGGAGATGTCGCGCAGCCAGCGGGAGTATTTCCTCCGGGAGCAGATCCAGGCCTTGAGGCGGGAGTTGGGGGACGAGGACGGCTATTCCCAGGAAATCGAGGAACTGCGCAAGCAATTGCGAAAGAAGAAGATGCCGAAGTATGCCAAGAAGGAGGCGCGCAAGCAGCTGCGGCGGCTGGAGATGATGCATCCCGACGCCTCGGAGGCGACCATTGTCCGCACCTATCTCGACTGGTTCCTCGACCTGCCGTGGCGGCAATCCTCCACCGACGTGCTCGACCTCAAGGTGGCGGCGGAGGTGCTGGACGAAGACCATTACGGCCTGGACCGGATCAAGGAGCGTATCCTCGAATATCTGTCGGTCCGCAAGCTCAATGCCGACACCAAGGGGCCGATCATCTGCTTTGCCGGTCCTCCCGGCGTGGGTAAGACCTCGCTCGGCCAGGCCATCGCCAAGGCCATGGGCCGCAAGTTCTACCGGCTGTCTCTGGGCGGCATGCGGGATGAGGCCGAAATCCGGGGGCACCGCCGCACCTACATTGGCGCCATGCCGGGCCGGATTCTCCAGGGGCTCAAAAACGTGGGCACCAACAACCCGGTGTTCATGATGGACGAGATCGACAAGATCGGCGACGATTACCGGGGCGATCCCTCCTCGGCCCTGCTGGAGGTGCTCGATCCGGAACAGAACAACACCTTTTCCGATCATTACATGAATCTGCCCTTCGATCTTTCCAAGGTCATGTTCATTACCACGGCCAATCGTACCGACACCATCCCCGGCCCCTTGCTCGACCGCATGGAGGTGATCCAGCTTTCCGGCTACACCTTGGAAGAGAAGAGGGTGATCGCCAACAAGTTCCTGTTGCCGCGGCAGATCAAGGAAAGCGGCATCAAGACCGGACAGATCAAGATCGACGACGCCACCTTGGAAATCATCATCAGCAGATACACCCACGAGGCCGGGGTGCGCAACCTGGAGCGGGCGCTGGGCAAGGTTTGCCGCAAGATCGCTCGCAAGGTGGCCGAAGGCGGCCGGGGACCCTATGCGGTTTCCGACAAGACCATCGAGAAATATCTGGGGCCCCCGAAGTACATGCCGGAAGAGGATCTGGACACCAGCGGCCAGCCCGGCCTGGTGATCGGACTGGCCTGGACCGAGGTGGGCGGTGAGTTGCTGCATATCGAGACCTCGGTGCTGCCCGGTAAGGGCAAGCTGCTGTTGACCGGCCAACTGGGCGAAGTGATGAAGGAATCCGCCCAGGCCGCGCTCAGCTATTGCCGCAGCCGCAACAAGATGCTGGGGGTGGAGCCCGAGTATTTCGATGCGGTCGATATCCACATTCATGTCCCTGCCGGGGCTATTCCCAAGGACGGACCCTCGGCCGGCATCACCATGACCACCGCCCTGTTCTCCGCCATCAGCGGCAAGGCGGTCAAGCGCGGGATCGCCATGACCGGCGAGGTGACCCTTCGCGGCAGGGTCCTGCCCATCGGCGGGCTCAAGGACAAGGCCCTGGCGGCTCTGCGCGCCGGCATCGCCAAGGTGATCATCCCCGAGGAGAATCAAAAGGATCTGGTTGAGATCCCGGAAGAGCTGCGCAAGAAAATCACCTTCTTCCCGGTCAAGCACATGGATGATGTCATTGAGTTGACCTTGGGCAAGGTTCCCAAACACAAGGCCCTTGCCAAGCAGGCCGGCGAGGAGGGGCGCTAGCGTAGCCGCCGGCCGACAAGGGGAGCGCTGCAGCATAAACGGCGCCTTCCTGTTGCCAGGTTGTTCGGCCGTTTCGTTTGCGTACCCGTCATGCCATGCGCCGCCTGCTGATCGCCCTATCCCTGGCCGTGCTTGTTTCCCTCGCGGGAATCGGGCTCTGGTACCGCTCGTACCTGGTCACCCCCGCACCGGGGCAGGGTGAAGTCGTGGTCGACATCCCCAAGGGGTCCGGGGTGCGGGGCATCGGCGCCCTGTTGGCGGCCCGTGGCGTGCTGGACAACGACATCCGCTATCTGGCCATGGTCTATTTCTCCGGCCTGAGAACCAAGCTCAAGGCCGGAGAATACAGCATCCCCCGGGGCCTGACTCCGCCCCAGGTTCTGGAATTGCTGGCCTCGGGCCGCACCCTCCGCCACCGTGTCACCATCCCCGAAGGTCTGACCGCCGCCCAGATCGCCGCTGTTTTCGAACAGGATGGCTGGATCAAGCAGACTCGGTTCCTCGCCCTGGTCAAGGATGCCGTTTTTCTCCGCCAACTGGGGATAGAGGGCGGCAGCCTGGAGGGGTATCTTTTTCCCGAGACTTACACCCTGGTGCGCAACGAGGCCGACGAAGCCACGGTGATCCGGATGATGGTCGCCCGTTTTCAGCAGGTCTGGCAGGCGCTTGAGGTGCCGGAATCGCTGGAGCTGAACCGTCACCAGCTCCTGACCCTGGCCTCGGTGGTCGAGAAAGAAACCGGAGTGGAGGCCGAGCGCCCGCTCATTGCCCGGGTGTTCTACAACCGGTTGGCCAAAAAGATGCGTTTGCAGTCCGATCCGACCGTGATCTACGGCATCGCCGATTTCAACGGCAACCTGACCAAGGCGGATCTGAAACGGGAAACGCCCTACAACACCTACGTCATCCCCGGTCTGCCGCCCGGCCCCATCTGCAATCCGGGCCGCGCGGCCTTGGAAGCGGTCCTGCATCCCGTCGAATCCGACGCCCTTTATTTTGTTTCGAAAAACGACGGCACCCATGTTTTTTCCTCCAACCTGGCCGACCACAACCGGGCCGTGCAACGCTACCAGCGCGGGCAGTAATCGCTTGTGCAACAAGGAAACCCGAGTTGCGGCCTCCGCCCGGATTGTGCTTCCGGGGGGAGGCTATCGCCCCGGCGAGACGAAAAAATGTGCGATCCGGGCAAGATGCCATCAAAATCCTTGTTTTTAACTCAATTAATGGTATGTTCGCCGCCAGGAGTAGAACATGCGATATTCTGGAGGGTTAGATTTTTCCTCGGTTGTTGCCGACGAAAACGACAAGGAATATCGCAGGGATGGAACATTCAGTCCAAGACAAGGAGCAAGAGGGAGCAATGCTGAAAGGAACGGTTAAGTGGTTTAACGAGTCGAAAGGTTTCGGTTTTATCGAGCAAGAAGCTGGCAAGGATGTTTTTGTCCACTACTCTGCGATCGCAGGATCGGGTTTCAAAACCCTCAACGAAGGGGACAAGGTACAATTTGAAATCGTTGACGGACCCAAAGGGCCGGCGGCTGCCAACGTCACGAAACAATAATCCAAAACGGTTGTTCGTGCCCGGCGGGAGACCTCTGCCGGGTTTTTTTTGCCCTCGGCACGGGCAGACCCTGTCCCGTGCCGGCGACCGTCTCTCCCGGTCGGGTGTTCTCACCCCCGCGACTGGCCGCGCCCATCGGGTGTTGCCGGCAAACAGCAAGCCGAATTTTCTCTCTCGGTTCAATACATCGTGAAAATAGCCCTCGTCCAGACGAACCCGATTATCGGTGCCTTTGAGCGCAATTTCAGGCAAGTCGCCGCCTGGATCGACAAGGCCAAGCAGGCCGGATGCGAACTGGCTATCTTTCCCGAACTGACCTTGTGCGGCTATCCGCCCCAGGATCTGCTGGAGCGCGCCGCGTTCATCGAAGCCCACGACCGTGCCCTGGCGGACCTGATCAAAGGTCTGGACGGCATCGCCTGCATCGTGGGCGCCCTGGAACGGCGCGAAGGTCCGGGCAAGCCGCTGTACAACGCCGCCTGGGTGATCGAGCGCAACAAGATCGTCTGCCGGGCCCGCAAGCAGCTGCTGCCCACCTACGATGTGTTCGACGAGACCCGCTACTTCGAACCCGGAGACACCTCCACGGTTTTTTCCCTGCAGGGGCTGCATTACGGCCTGACCATCTGCGAGGATATCTGGTGGAACAGCGCCGCCTACCATGCCAACCCCATGGCCGGGATGGTGGTCGGCCCGGTGGTTCCGGACTGCCTGATCAACATCTCCGCCTCGCCCTATTATCACGGCAAGTTGCAGGCCCGCCAGCAGGTTTTCGGCCAGGTCTGCCGGCAGAACAACGTGCCCTTGCTCTATGCTAACCAGGTCGGCGGCCAGGACGGCTTGATTTTTGACGGCCATTCCATGGCAATGACCCCGGCCGGTACCCTGCACAAGGCCGCAGCCGGTTTTATCGAGGACATGCTGGTCGTCGACAGCGACCAGTGGCATGGCACCGGCACCGGCACCGGAGAGCGGTTGCAGGACAGCGTCGCCGAGGTGGAGAAGGCACTGGTGCTGGGGGTGCGCGACTACCTGCACAAGACCGGCCACACCAAGGCGGTGCTCGGTCTGTCGGGCGGCATCGATTCGGCGGTCACCGCCGTGATCGGCTGCAAGGCCCTGGGGCCGGAGAACGTGCTCTGCGTGGCCATGCCTTCGCCGTACACCTCGCGGCAATCTGTCGACGATGCCCAGCAGCTGGCGCGGAACCTGGGGTGCGATTTCGATATCATCGAGATCGCCGCCGCCATGGATGCCTACCAAACCGCCCTGGGGCCCCTGTTCGCCGGAATGGCGGAAGACACCACCGAACAGAACATTCAGGCACGGATCCGGGGCAATCTGCTGATGGCCCTGTCCAACAAATTCAACCGGCTGCTGCTGTCCACCGGCAATAAATCGGAGATGGCCGTGGGCTACTGCACCCTGTACGGCGACATGAGCGGCGGCCTGGCCGTGATCGCCGATGTCCCCAAAGGGATGGTCTATGCCCTGGCCCGGCTGATCAACCGCGAGCGGGAAATCATTCCCGAGCCGATCATCGTCCGGCCGCCGACTGCCGAACTGAAACCGAATCAGTTCGACCAGGACGACCTGCCGCCCTACGAGCTGCTTGACGCCGTGCTCCACGCCTACCTCGAGGAGCATCAGAGCATAGCCGATATTGCCGCCGGCGGGGTGGATGTCCGCTTGGTGCGGGATATTGTCCGCCGGATCAAGCTCAACGAATACAAGCGCAAGCAGGCGCCGCTCGGCATCAAGGTGACCAGCAAGGCCTTTGGTCCGGGGCGGCGCTATCCCCTGGTCCAGGGATTTGTGGAGTGAGCGTTGGTCGGAGCATGCCGGCGAGCGGTGCAAACTTCTTTTGACGGCGTTTTTTTTTTTCGTTATTGTGGCCTGACCCTGCCTGGCAAAAAGCAATTCTATCCGAAGCAAACCGGCGCGCGTCATGGCCCGAAAGCCCCATAGTCTCATCCCCATCGTCTTTTTCGTCCCGATTTGTTTTCTGCTGATCGGCTACCTCGTTGTCCGCGAGCAGACCACCAAGCGTCCCGAGCAACTGGCCGTCACCACGGCGGGGATGGTGGAGATGTGCCTGAATTGCCACACCAAGGAAAAGCTGGACGGCGCCCACGACAACCAGGTGGTCGGCTGTTCTCCCTGCCACCTGGGGGATGCGCTGGCCATTGACAAGGACAAGGCCCATCAGGGGATGGTCCTCAATCCCGGCGATCTGCGCTGGGCGGGCAAAACCTGCGGCGTCGAGGGATGCCACCCGGCGGATATCCACAAGGTGAAAAATTCCCTGATGGCCACCAACCGCGGCATTCTGGCAACGCTGCTCTATTATTGGGGCGAGCGGGACAGCCAGGACGCCGACATCACGGTCGAACACTTGTTGACCAGTGGCGAGACTTCGTTGGCACTCGATTATTACCGCAAGCTCTGCGCCACCTGCCATCTGTGGAAACAGTCAGGGGAACTTCCCGGTGCGCCGGCCTGTTTCAACGAGAAGGGTGGGGGCTGTTCCGCCTGCCACTACATTCTGCCGCCGGAGGCGCCGCGCAACACGGTCACCGACGAACTTGCGCCTGCCGTCCAAGAGGCGGCCGAAAAGAAGCGGCTTCACCCTCGGGTGGTCAAGCAGGTGCCCGAGGAGAATTGTATCCGCTGCCATAACCGCTCCGGCCGCATCGGTTTGTCGTACACCGGTATTTACGAGGCAGAGGGCTATGGCACACCCTACGAACAAGGACAGCTTTCGCCGCAGCGTCTGGCCGGCGACCGCTTTTACCTCAAGATCGCCGAGGATATCCACCATACCAAGGGGATGGTGTGCATTGACTGCCACATCCGCGACGAGATCATGGGGGATGGCACCAGCTACGCTCATTACGAGGACCAGGTGGAAATCACCTGCCAAAGCTGCCACGACCCCAAACCGGGCACCTCGCGCAAGGGCAAGCCGCTGACCAATGTCAGCGAGCACGGCGGGCAATATATCCTGACCGGCAAGATCGACGGCAAGCACCACCCCCTGCGGCCGCCGAGCAAACAGGCTTGCCTGGCCCCCGGCCATCAACGCCTGAGTTGTGCGGCCTGCCACTCCACCTGGGTGCCGCAGTGCTACGGCTGCCATGCCAAGCGGGACAAGCGCGAGACCCATCTCGACAAGCTGACTCTCAAGGAGACGCCCGGTTGGTGGGAGGAGGGACGCTCCTATATCCGTTACGAAAAGCCGATGCTGGCAGTTTGGGGCGACAAGGTGGTGGTGGTGACGCCCGGCTGCCAGGACATGGTGACCCTGATCGACGAAAAGGGCGCCTCAGAGGGGGGATTCAACCGGTTCACCATGGCCGCGATCAATCCCCATACCATCCAGGCCAAGGGGCGCACCTGCAAGGACTGCCACGCCGAACCGAAGACCATCGGCCTGGGAGAGGGCACGGTGGCGCTGCGAGAAGGGAAATGGGAGTTTTATCCGGTGGATCGGGGCGTGGAGACCGAGACGGGGCGAACGCCGGGACTCGACACCTTCGTCACCATCGACGGCACGCCGCTCCAGCACGGTTCCCGGTCGAATCTGCGGCCGTTCAACGGCGAGGAGCTGCGGCGCATCTTGCGCATCGGGCTCTGTCTCGACTGCCACCGCGAGGCCGGCGATCCGGTCTGGCGCAATTATGACCGCCAACGCCCCTGCCCGGTATTCAAGGCGCCGTGAACGGCGGCAATCGGTGAAAAATGTTCGCCTCCCGGCGGATTTGTACTTGTGAAAATTGAACGAAAGCGTTACAGCGCACTGTTTTTTGTCACTCACGGATATGTGGAAGGAGTCGAGGATGTTTTCTGAAAAATTTGTGCTCGCGGATCGTGTGCTGAAAGTAGCCCCCTCGCCAACCCTTGCGGTCAATGCCAAGGCAAAGGCGCTCAGAGCCGCCGGTGCGGATATTCTGAATTTCAGCGTGGGAGAGCCCGACATGCCCACGCCCGCCCATGTTTGCGCCGCCGGCAAGAAGGCCATCGAGGAAGGGCGCACCCGCTATACGCCGGCTGCCGGCATTCCCGAGTTGCGGGAGGCGGTCTGCGCCAAGTTGAAGCAGGAGCAGGGGTGGGAGTACAAGCCGGAGGAGGTGCAGATCAGCTGCGGCGGCAAGCACGGCCTGTTCAATATATTCCAGGCGGTTCTCAATCCGGGGGACGAGGTCCTCATTCCCGCGCCCTACTGGGTGTCTTATCCGCCCATGGTGCAGTTGGCCGGAGGCACGCCGGTGATCGTCCCCCTGCAGCAGGATCGGCAGTTCGACATCGATCCGGCGGTGGTGGCCCGGTATGCCACCAGCAAGACCAAGGCCATCATCCTCAACAGCCCTTCGAACCCGACCGGAGCGGTCTATTCGCTGGCAGCACTGTCCGAGGTCGCCAAAATGGCCTATGAAGGCGGGTGGCTGGTGGTCTCCGACGACATGTACGAGGAGCTGTATTACGGTGAAGGGAAGGTGCCGCACATCCTTCATGCCGATCCGCGGCTGAAGGACCAGACGGTGCTGTCCAACGGGGTTTCCAAGGCCTTTGCCATGACCGGGTGGCGGATCGGCTATTCCATCGGCCCGCGCGAGGTGATCAGGGCCATGAACAAGATCCAGAGCCAATCCACCTCGAATCCGGCCGCGCCTTCGCAATATGCGGCCCTAGCCGCCTTGACCGGGCCCCAGGATTTTCCCCACCAGATGCGCGAGGCTTTCTTGCCCAGACGGGCCTTTTTCGTCGAATCGCTGGAATCCATCCCCGGAGTAAGCTGCGTGGCCCCGATGGGCGCCTTTTATGTTTTTCCGAATTTTTCCGCGTACTACGGCAAGAAGTTTAAGGGGACGGTCATCGACGGCTCCGTTGCCCTGGCCGACTATTTTCTGGACGAGGCCCAGGTGGCCACAGTTCCCGGAGCCGCTTTCGGTGCCGACGATTTCGTCCGCTTCTCGTTCGCCACCTCGCTCACCACCATCGAGCGAGGCATGGAGCGGATCAAACAGGCCCTGGCCGCCCTGCAATAGCCATTCGTTTCTGCCCGCCGGCATAACAAAACCGGACAGAGCCACAGGCTCCGTCCGGTTTTGTTTTTATCTCCCTCGCCGACGGTCGGATTATCCTTTGTCCCCGGCGGGCGGGCCGCTTTCCTGGTTGAGTTTGCTTTTCATCAGCAGCGACTGCAGTTTCCAGGGAGAGGAGAGGCACTCCCGACCCAGATGGTTTTCCGCCACCATTTCGCAGAATTTCAGGAATTCGGCCATCAGGCGGGTGATGATCTTGTCCTTGTGCTGGATGATCCAGAGCTGGCGGCTCATGTCGATGCCCTCAATAGGCAGGATTTTCAGCCACCCTTCCTCGGCTTCCCGGCACACGGTCAACATGGACAGACAGGCCGCGCCCACCCCCGCTTCCACCGCCTTTTTGATGGCCTCGGTGTGGCCGGTTTTGGTCACCACCTTGAGCATGGAGGTATAGCGGCCCAGTTTTTTGGTGAAGATTTCAGCGGTGCCCGAGCCCTCCTCGCGCATGACCCAACTGGTTTCCTTGAGATCGTCCGGGATCTGGAAGGTCTCGCGTTCGGCCAGTTTGTGGCTGGAGCTGACGATGATCCCGAGCTCATCCGCGAACCAGGAGGTGGCCACCAGCGCATCGACGTTGATGTCCCCCTCGACGAACCCCAGGTCGGCCTGGCCGCCGGCCACCAGTTTTTCCGCGGTCATGGTGTTGACCACCAGCATGTTGATGTGCGCCTCGGGATGAAGCCGCATGAAGGCCCCGACGAGGTAGGGGAGGACATAGTTGCCGATGGTCGAACTGGCAACGATTTCGAGCACCCCGGCCACCGTCCCCTGCTGCTCGGTGAGGACGGTCTCGATGTTGGCCACCTGATGGAGGATATTCTTGGACAGCGGCAGCAGATAACGGCCCCGGTCATTGAGGAGCAGGCTGCGGCCATGGCGGTCGAAAAGCGGACCGCCCAGCTGGTTTTCCAGTTCGCCCAAGGCCATGCTCACCGCGGACTGGGTCAGCAACAGTTTCTTGCTGGCGCGGGTGACCTGCTGCGTTTCGGCGACCGCGATGAAAATTTCGAGTTGTCTGAAGGTGATAGCCATGGGAATGCCTGATATCAGTCTAGCTGAATATATATATGATTGAAATTGAAAGCCAAACTAACACTTCCGGGAAATAGGTCAATCACTTTTCGAAAATAGCGGGTATTATTTGCCGGCTCGCACGAGCCGCGACCGCCGGAAAAGCGAGGCATTTTTTTCCAAATCGAATTCTGGAATTGTCCTTGACATCGGTTTTGCTTTTCAGTAGCTTGATAAAATGTGCTGATAAAACGCATCAGTAGGATTGATGCCACGTGGTGGCTCCTGCCAGGGGGAATGAAGATGGATCAGGTTGTTCTCACGAATATCATTTATGTCACCCTCTTTTTGATCGGCGCCCTGTTGTTCGGGTTCGGACCGATTATCATCGTCAAGCTGCTCAGCCCTTCCTCCCATACCCGGCAAGCCGCCGGCCGGACCGGCCAGTTGATCGAATGCGGCATGGAGCCCATCGGCAGCGCCTGGATTCGATTCGGTATCATCTATTATCTCTACGCCCTGATTTTTCTCGCTTTCGATGTCGATGTCCTCTTCCTGTTCCCGGTGGCCATGGCCTACAACAGCCCGGAATTGGGCCTTCGGGACTTTTACGAGATTCTGTTGTTCGTCGCCATCCTATCACTAGCCATCGTTTACGCCTGGCGTAAAGGAGTCTTCACGTGGGAGAAGAAAACGTACCTGCATCAATAGTGCAGTTCGCCCAGCTCGATAAACTGCTCAACCTCGGCCGGGCGAACTCGCTGTGGCCCATGACTTTCGGGCTGGCTTGCTGCGCCATCGAGATGATGTGCACCGGCGGTTCCCGTTTCGACATCTCCCGCTTCGGCGCGGAAGTCTTTCGGCCCTCGCCCCGCCAGTCCGATGTCATGATCGTGGCCGGGACCATCAATAAGAAGCTGGAGTTGGCCGTCAAGACGCTGTATGACCAGATGCCCGAACCCAAATGGGTCATCGCCATGGGGAACTGCGCCATATCAGGCGGTCCGTTTAAAGTCAAGGAAAACTACAATGTGGTCGAGGGAGCGGACAAGCTCTTTCCCGTTGATGTCTACATCCCCGGCTGCCCTCCACGTCCCGAGGCCTTGCTTGAGGGCATCATGACGCTTGAGGAAAAAATCACCGGAAAACGCCGCTGGCCGCGGGTCCATCCGGGTTGAAGAAAGGGGGCGAGCAATGGGCCTAATGGAACGAACGCAGGCGGCCTTGGCCAAAATGTTTCCCCAACCGGCTTCCGCCGCCCCGCCACCGGCAGGGGAGGAGAACCAGGAAGCACCGCCGCGAGAGCAGGGGATACTGGCCGTCGACCCGGCCAGACACGGCTGTCACCTTGATGTCCTCTGCGGTCCCGGCCAGGTGGTGGAAGTGGCGCGTACGCTGGACCGCGAAGGCTATTTCCTGGAGGCGATCTCCGGGGTCGATTGGCCGGACAAGGGCCAATTCGAGGTGATATACGACTACAACCGGCTGGGGGGCGAGCACTGCCGGGTGATGGTCCGCGCCTTGGTGGACCGCGGCGAACCCGTGGTGCCGACCATCTCCGGCGTTTTTCCCGCCGCCGATTGGCACGAGCGCGAGACCTTCGATTTCTACGGCATCCATTTTCAGGGCCATCCCAACCTGATTCGCATTCTCCTGCCGGAAGATGCCGATTTCCATCCCCTTCGTAAGGACTATATGCCATGACCGTCCCCGTTCATCTGCGGCATGATGAGACCTTTGTCCTCAATTTGGGGCCGCAGCATCCGGCCACCCACGGCGTTCTCCGGGTCAAGCTCACCATGGACGGCGAATACATCGTCAAGGCGGAGCCGGTGCTGGGCTATATCCACCGCATGCACGAAAAACTGGCCGAGGGCGGCACCTTCGCCCAGTTCATGCCCAATACCGCCCGGATGGATTATCTGCACGCCCTGGCGTTCAACCACGGTTGGGCCTTGGTGGTCGAGAAGGCGGCCGGGATCGAGGTGCCCGAACGGGCCGAATACATCCGGGTGATCACCGTCGAGCTCAACCGTATCGCCAGCCACCTGCTGTGGTGGGCGGCCTTTTTACTCGATTTGGGCGGTTTCACCCCCTTGCTCTACGCCTTTGACGACCGCGAGAAGATCGTCGACCTGCTGGAGCGGGTCACCGGTTCCCGCCTGACCTATTGCTACCTCCGGTTCGGCGGCGTCTACAACGACATCGACGACGAATTCATCGCCGGCACCCGCGATTTCATCAAGCGCCTGCGCGGCCGCATGCCCCGCCTCTACCACGACCTGGTCACCCACAACATCATCCTGATCAAGCGAATCAAGGACATCGGTTTCGTCTCCGCCGAGCAATGCCGCCGCTACGGCGCCACTGGCCCGGTGGCCCGAGGTTCCGGCATCGACTACGACATCCGCAAGAACGAGCCCTATTCGGTCTACCCGGAGTTCGATTTCGACGTACCGGTCTTCGACGAGTGCGACTCCATGGCCCGCTACATGGTGCGGATGCACGAAATCGAGCAATCGATGCGAATTATCGAGCAGGCCCTGGACAAGCTCCCCGCCGGCCCGGTGATGGGGAAGGCGCCCAAGGTGCTGAAGCCCGAGGCCGGCTACTACTATTCCGCGGTGGAGACCGCCCGGGGCTCGCTCGGCCACCGGCTGGTCTGCAACGGCGACAAGAACCCCTACAAGCTCAAACTGCGGTCGCCGACCTTTTCCAATTTAAGCCTGTTCGGCGAAGTAGCCGAAGGCATGCTGCTGGCGGATGCCCTGGCCTTCATGGGCAGCCTGGATCTGGTTATCCCCGAAATCGATCGCTGACCGAAAGAGGAAACGATGGAAACAAGTATGTGGCGCGCCCTGCTGTACCTGGTGGGGCTCCTGGCCTTTGCCGGTGTCAACGCCGCCTGGCTCGGTTGGTGCGAGCGCAAGGGCGCGGCCCGCATCCAGCGGCGCATCGGACCCTGCGAGGCGGGGTTCGCGGGACTGCTCCAGCCCCTGGCCGACGGACTCAAGCTGATGAGCAAGCAGCTGCTGGTGCCCCAGGGCGTGGACGGCATCATCTTCCGGGTGGCGCCGGTTTTGGCCATGATTCCGGCCATCACCTCCCTGGCGGTGATCCCGTTTTCGGAAAATATCGGCGCCCGGGCCATGGAATTGTCGCTGCTGCTGCTCTTCGCCCTGGCCTCGATCGGCATGATTGCCATCCTGCTTGGCGGCTGGGCCTCGGGCAACAAATACGCCATTATTTCCGCGGCCCGCTCGGTCTCCCAGAATCTGGCCTATGAAATCCCCATGCTGCTGACGGTGATCACCGTGGTGATGATCTCCGGTTCGATGAACCTGCGCGAGATCGCCCTCGACCAACAGGGCGGATTTTGGCACTGGAACATCTTCCGCCTGGAGCACGGACATTTCCTGACCATGTGGATCTCGTTCATCATCTTTTTCATCTGCTCGGTGGCCGAGACCAATCGAGCCCCCTTCGACATGGCCGAGGCCGAGAGCGAACTGGTGGCCGGGTTTATGACCGAATACAGTTCCATGGGATTTGGCCTGTTCATGATGGGCGAGTATCTCAACATCGTGGTCGGCGCCTGCCTGACCGCGACCCTCTTCCTCGGCGGCTGGGACTGCCCCTTCGGCCTGACTCCCGGCATCTGGTGGTTTTTGCTTAAAATCTATGTTCTGATCTTCACCTTCATCTGGATCCGCTGGACCTATCCCCGGACCCAGATTTACCGGCTTCTCAATCTTTCCTGGAAAATACTGATTCCGTTCTCCATGGCCAATCTCCTGGTAACGGCAGCCCTGATCAAGGTGTTTTGAGTATGAGCGGGTATTGGAGCGATATCGTGACCGGCGGCAAAAGCCTGGTGACCGGCCTGGCCATCACCGCCCGCGAGTTCTTCCGGCCGGTGGTGACCGAGCAGTACCCTTGGGAAGTGCCGACTATGACGCCGCTGTTTCGGGGACATATCGAATTGATCGGCAACGAGGAGACCGGCGAGCCCAATTGCGTGGTCTGCGGCATGTGCCAGCGGGCCTGCCCTTCGGTGTGCATCAGCCTGGACGGCAAGAAGAACGAGGGCGGCAAGGGCAAGGTGCTGACCCGCTACATCCTCGATTTCACCAAGTGCAGCCTCTGCGGCTCCTGCGTCGAGAGTTGCAATTTCAACGCCTTGCGGTTTTCCAGGGAATACAACCTGGCCAGTTTCGACAAGAATGACTTTATCATGGATCTCATGCAAAGGCTGGAGGATCAGAACAGATGCAAGCGCTAGTCTGTCAGCCGGCGGATGCCCCGGCCCTTTTTTCCGCCGAGGGCATGGTCGGGATCGTTTTCCTGCTCACCGTGGCCCTGGTTGTGGCCGGGGCGGCCATCGCGGTCAGCGCCCGGCGGCTGGTCCGGGCCGTTTCCGGCCTGGCGATCTGCTTCACCGGCCTGGCCGGGGTCTACTATTTTCTGCTCAGCCCATTTTTGGCCATGATGCAGATGCTGATCTACGTCGGCGCGGTCTCGATCCTGATCGCCTTCGGCATCATGATGGCCACGCCCGAGGAACAGCAGACCGCGGACAGAAAGCAGCGCGGCCTCCTGGCCGGCCCGCTGGCCTTCAGCGTCGCCGCCCTGATCTTCGCCGCCCTGACCGTGCTCGGGCTGAAGACCGAGTGGCAGGTTTTTCCCCGGCAGGGGAGCTTTGACATCAAGGCGGTCGGACTGTCGCTTTTGACTAGCCACGGCTTTGTCTTCGAACTCATTTCCATCGTCCTGCTCCTGGCCATCATTGGCGCCTTGGTGCTTGCGCAGAGGGGGAGAAACTAACCGATGCAACTGCTCAATCTCTACAATTGCCTTTCGACCTATCTGGTGATCGGCGCCCTGCTGTTCGCCTTCGGGGTCTACGGCATGGTGGCCCGCCGCACCGTGATCGGTATGCTGATCTCCTCGGAATTCATCCTGGCGGCCGCCTCCACCAACTTCATGGCCTTCAACCGTTTCCTGGCTCCCGACCCGGCGATCGGGCAGATTTTCACCCTGTTCATCATGGCCATTGCCGCCGCCGAGGCGGCCATCGCCATCAGCATCATGATCGCGGTCTACCGGAACTACAAGTCCATCGAGACCGACGACCTGGTCGATCTGCAAGGCTAAGCGGGGAGAATATCCATGGATCTCGTTGCCTCCACCACCGACGTCGTCGACAACCCCTACCTGCTGCTGGCGGTACTCATCCCGCTGTTCGGCAGCCTGGTGGTCATGACCCTGAAAAACAAACCGAACCTGCGCGAGTTCGTCTCCTCCTGCGCCTCGGTGCTGTTGCTGGGCACGGTTCTCTCCTTCGTGCCGGCGCTCAAGGCGGGTAAAACCCTCGTCTTTCCGATCTTCCAGCTGTTGCCCGGATTGTCGATCACCCTGCGGGCCGACGGCTTTGCCATGATCTTCGCCCTGGTCGCCTCGTCACTGTGGGTGATCGCGGTGTTCTACTCCATGGGCTACATGCGGGCCCACGACGAGCCCTGCCAGACTCGGTTCAACGCTTGCTTCGCCCTGGCCATCTTCGGCGCCATCGGCGTGGCCTTTGCCGACAACCTCTTGACCCTCTATCTCTTCTACGAGATCGTCTCGGTCTGCACCTACCCGCTGGTCGCCCATCACCAGGACGAGGAATCCTACGAAGGGGCGCGCAAATACATCGTCTACCTGACCACCACCGCCAAATTCTTCCTCCTGCCGGCCCTGATCCTCATCTATGTCCTGTCCGGCACCCTGGATTTTCCGCATAACATCAACACCGGCATCATTCCCACGTCAGCCCCCGGCTGGATGGTGACCATGCTCTACATCTTCTGCATCTTCGGCTTCGCCAAAAACGGCGTCATGCCGTTCCACCATTGGCTCCCCGGCGCCATGGTGGCCCCGACCCCGGTCTCGGCGCTGCTGCATGCGGTGGCGGTGGTCAAGGTCGGCGTGTTCTGCACCACCCGCACCATGCTCTACGTGTTCGGCGTCGACACCATGGACCGGCTCAACCTGGGTATCCCCACCGCCTATTTCGTCGGCTTCACCATCATCGTCGCCTCGATGATCGCCCTGTCCAAGGACAATCTCAAGGCCAGGCTGGCCTATTCCACGGTCAGCCAGCTCTCCTACATCATCCTGGGCGTGGCGCTGCTGACGCCCCATGCCATCGAAGGCGGCCTGATTCACATCGTCAACCACGCCTTTTCCAAGATCACCCTGTTCTTCTGCGCCGGCGCCATCTACATTGCTGCCCACAAAAAATACATTTCGGAGATGAGCGGCCTGGGCAGGACCATGCCGTTCACCTTCGGTGCCTTTGCCGTGGCCTCGCTGTCGATGATCGGCGCGCCGCCGGTGGCCGGTTTCGTCTCCAAGTGGTATTTGCTGGTGGGCTCGATGGAGGCGCACCAGGTGGGCATCCTGCTGATCCTCATCGCCTCGACCGTGCTCAATGTCGGCTATTTCGCGCCGGTGACCTACAAGGCCTTTTTCGGCAAACGGCCGGCGGGCCAGGCCGAGACCGAGATCAAGGAGGCGCCGCTGAGCATGCTGATTCCCTTGCTGATAGCGGTCGCCGTTTCGGTGATCATCGGCATTTACCCCAATTTCATGATGCAATTCGTTTGGATGGTGACAGGATGACCACGCTGATCGCATACCTCCAAGCCCGGCTGAAAACCGTGGTGACGGTCTGCCTCGTGCTGCTGGCCGCCATTGCCGTGGCCTCGCTGCTCGTCGATACCCAGCATGCCCATTCCTGGGCCGAGCGGCGCGTGCCCTTTTTCTGGTCGTTGTTCGGTTTTGCGGCTGCGGCCCTGATCATCGGAGTGGCCCGTTGGTTCGGCCGATCCGGCATCCAGGCCCGGGTCGATGTGTATGACCGCACCCTTTTACCCTGCGAGGAAGAAGAATGACCTCCAGCTTTCTCCACCCCTCCCTGTTTTTGATCGCGGGCGCGCTGCTGCTGCCTTTCATCCAGGGACCGCTGCGCCGGCCCTATCTCTTCCTGGTGCCGCTGCTGGGCCTGGGCGCGGTGCTGTACAATGCCGCCCTGGCCGGCAACCACGGCCTGGTGAACTTTTTGGACTGGCAATTGGTCTTCGGCCGGGTGGACAAGCTCTCCACCGTCTTTGCTCTGATCATGGCGCTGATGGCGGTGATCGGTACCCTCTACGGCTTGCACGTCGACCGGGCCGGCGAGCACATGGCCGCCTGGTTCTATGCGGCCGGTTCCCTGGGGGTGATTTACAGCGGCGATTACCTGAGCCTTTTTCTCTTCTGGGAAATGATGGCCTTTGCCTCGGTTTTCCTCATCTGGTTCAGGCGGGGGCCGAATTCGCTGGCCGTGGGCTACCGCTACCTGGTCATCCACACCATCGGCGGCATCATCCTCCTGGCTGGCATCTTGCTCCGGTACCAAGCGACCGGCAACATCGCCTTTGACCTGCTCGATGTCAGCCATCCCCAACTCGCCACCTGGCTGATCATGATCGGCTTCGGGCTCAACGCCGCCGTGGTTCCGCTCCATTCCTGGCTGCCCGAGGCCTACAGCGAGGCCTCGTTCAACGGCGCGGTCTTCCTCTGCGCCTTCACCACCAAGACCGCCGTGTATGCCCTGGCCCGGTCCTGCGCCGGCATGGAGATCCTGGTGGTGCTAGGGGTGATCATGGCCCTGTACGGCGTGATCTACGCGGTGATGGAGAACGACATCCGCAAACTGCTGGCCTGGTCGATCGTCTCCCAGGTGGGCTACATGGTTGCCGGCATTGGGATCGGCACGGACCTAGCCATCAACGGCGCCGTGGCTCATGCCGTGGCGCATATTCTCTACAAGAGCCTGCTGTTCATGGGGACCGGTTCGGTCCTGTACATGACCGGCAAAAGCAAATTCACCGAACTGGGCGGTCTGCATGCCAAAATGCCGGCCACCTTCTTCTTCACCATGATCGGCTGCCTATCGATCTCCGCCGCCCCCTTCTTTGCGGCTTATGCCAGCAAGTCGATGATCATCGCCGCCGGTTTCGAGCAGCATCTCAACTGGGCGGTCTGGCTGCTGATGCTCGGCGCCACCGGCACCTTCATGTACAACGGCCTCAAGCTGCCCTATTTCCTGTTCTTCGGCGCCAACAAGTGCAGCCAAGCCACCTGGGACAAGGCGGCCGATCCCCCGCGCAACATGCTCATCGCCATGACCCTGGGGGCCACCATGTGCGTCTTGGTGGGAACCGCGCCCGGCTTTCTCTACGCCCTGCTGCCCCATGCGGTCGACTACACGCCGTACACGGCCTATCAGCTGATGGAAACCTTGCAGCTGCTCGGTTTTGCCGCCCTGGCCTTTTTCCTGCTCAAGAGATACGTGGAGCCGGTGGATCGAATCTGTCTCGACATCGACTGGCTCTATCGCCAGCTCGGCTGCGCCTTTCTCTGGCTGGTCAGGCATCCGCTGCAGTGGTTCGACACCGCTTGGGGCGAGGCCTACCGAGTGGTCGGGATCGGTTCGCTGATGACGGTCAGCCGTTTTTGGAGCTGGTTTGATTGGAACGCCATCGACGGGGTGGTCGACGGCATTGCCCGTGGCGTGCGAGCCCTGGGCGGCAAGGTGCGGGTGCTCCAGAGCGGCCAGATCCAGGTCGCCCTGTTCTTTGTTTCCTCGCTTGCCGCGGTCGTGCTGGTCACCTTTGTCGTCTCCAAGTTGCTCTAAGGGGAAAAAGAATGGATCTGCTACTTATCAAAGAGGGTTTTCCCCTGCTCAGTTTTCTCATCTTCCTGCCGCTGGCCGGCTCGATCGTGCTGCTCTTCTTCCACAACGAGACCTTTGCCCGGCTATGGACGCTGCTGATCACCTCGCTGACCGCGATCTGCTCGCTGCCCCTGTTGTTCGGCTTCGACCAAACCACCAGCAAGTATCAGTTCGCCGAGGCCTATGCCTGGATCCCCCGTCTGAACATCAACTACATCGTCGGCCTGGACGGCATTTCCATCCTGTTGGTCCTGCTGACCACGTTGATCATGCCCTTTTGCGTGCTCGCCTCCTGGAAATACATCCAGCAGCGGGTGGCCCCGTTCATGTTCTGCCTGCTGGTGATGGAAACCTCCATGGTCGGGGTCTTCGTCGCCCTGGACTTTGTCCTGTTCTACATCTTCTGGGAATTCATGCTCATTCCCATGTATCTGCTGATCGCCGTCTGGGGCGGCCCTCGCAAGGCATACGCCTCGATCAAGTTCTTCCTCTACACCTTGGCCGGCTCGGTCCTGCTGCTGGTGGCCATCATCGCCCTCTATCTCGAATCGGGCAGCTTCTTCATCCCGGAGATGATGTGGCAGCCCTATTCCCTTACTTTTCAGGTGTTGGTCTTCCTGGCCTTCTTTCTGGCCTTTGCCATCAAGGTGCCGATGTTTCCCTTCCATACCTGGTTGCCGGCCGCCCACGTGGAGGCGCCGACCGCCGGATCGGTCATCCTGGCCTCGGTCCTGCTCAAGATGGGAACCTACGGCATGCTCCGCTTCTGCCTGCCGATCACGCCGGACGCCACCATGCTTCTGGCCCAGCCGATCCTCTGGCTGTCGATCGCCGGCATTATTTACGGCGGCTTCACCGCCCTTGCCCAGCAGGACATGAAAAAGCTGATCGCCTATTCCTCGGTGGGACACATGGGGTTCGTCACCTTGGGCATCTTCGTGCTCAACAGCCGGGGGGTAGAAGGCGCCATGCTGCAGATGATCAACCACGGCGTCACCACCGGTGCGCTCTTTCTGTGCGTGGGCATGATCTACGAGCGGACGCACAGCCGAGAGTTGGCGCTGGCCGCGGGAGTGGGCAAATACATGCCCTGGTTCGTGACTTTCCTGGCCTTTTTCTCCCTCTCTTCCTTTGGCTTTCCGGGGACCAACTCGTTCATCGGCGAATTTCTGGTGCTGGCCGGGGCCTTCGAGCACAATACCTTCCTGGCCCTGGCCGCCATTCCCGGCGCGGTCCTGGCGGCGGCTTACATGCTGCGCCTGCTGCAAAAAGTCGTCTGGGGCGGAACCGCCAATCCGGATCAGTCCTATCTGACCGATCTCGGCCTGCGCGAGATTGCCGTGCTGACCCCCTTTCTGCTTTTTGTTTTCTGGATCGGTCTTGGACCGCAACCTTTTCTCAACCTGATGCACACCTCGGTTAGTGCCCTGCTCGATCAGCTGCACCACTGGCAACAGCATCAACAGGTCGCGGCGGTGCTGTGGAAATGATTGCGCATCCGCTTGGTTTGGTCACTCTCCCGATCGTCCTGGGCGATCGCTGCTGAGACAACACGAAGAAAGGCAACGTTTATGGTTATTCTTCCCGAATTAGTGCTGGCTGCCGGTGCGCTGGCACTCTTTTTTGTCAGCCTGAGCAAAACGCCCCTGGTCCGGACCGCGAAGTCGGTGGCCGTGCTTTTCGGCCTTGCAACCTTCGCGGCCGCCTTGCTCGCGTTCCAGTCGAAGGGGAGCCTGTTTTACGGGGCCTATGAGGTGGATTCGTACTCGCAGCTGTTCAAGGCGCTGATCGGATTCTCCCTGGCCTTGCTCCTGATCTTTGGCCAGAACCTGAAAGGAATCAACCCGGAGATCCGTCCGGAGTACTATCTTTTTCTCCTGCTCAGCGTCCTCGGCCTGATGATGCTGGTCAGTTCGGTGGAGCTGATCGCCATCTTCATCTCGCTCGAGCTCTCCTCCTTTGCCCTCTATCTGCTGGTGCCCATGCGCGACGACCGCACCGGCAGCCGGGTGCAGATGGAAGCGGGCATGAAATACATTCTCTTCGGCGTCATGGCCACCGGCTTCATGCTTTATGGCATGAGCTTGCTGTTCGGGCTCACCGGTACCACCTATCTCAAGGAAATCATCGCCTTCCTTGCCAAGGGCAACGTGCAACCCACGGTGCTGGTTGCGGTGTTGCTGGTTTTGGCCGGTTTCTTTTACAAGCTGGCGGTCTTCCCCCTGCATTTCTGGGTGCCGGATGTCTATCAGGGCGCCTCGAACGAAACCGCCGGCTTCATCGCCACCCTGCCGAAATTCGGCGCGGTGGCCCTGTTGATCCGTTTTCTCACCGTCCCGACCGGCCAAGCCCAGTTTCTCATTGAGCTGATGGCGGTGCTGGCGCTCTGTTCGATGTTTTACGGCAATCTCAGCGCCTTGGTACAAAAGGACATCAAGCGGATGCTGGGCTTTTCTGGCATCGCCCACGCCGGCTTCGTGCTCCTGGGCCTGCTTGCCCTCGACCGCGATGGCTACGGGGTGGCAATCTATTATATCGCCGGGTACGTGCTGATGAATTTGGCCTGTTTCCTGGTGATCAGCAATGTTTCGCAGGAAGGGGAAAACCTGAGGATCGACGACTTCAACGGCCTGTATAAGCGGCAGCCGTTGCTGGCTTTCGTGCTGGCGGTCGGCCTTTTCGGCCTGGCGGGCATCCCGCCCTTTGTCGGCTTCATGGGCAAATTCATGATCTTGACCTCGGCACTGCGGGCACACCATGTGGTGGTGGTCTGCCTGGCGGCCATCAATACCGCCATTGCGCTGTACTATTATCTCTCGGTAGTCAAGGCGGCCTACACGGTCGAACCCGGAGAACAGGCCGGGCGGGTCGCGGTGAATCCGGTCATTCAACTGGCCGGGGTAGTGCTGGTGCTCGCCATCACCCTGCTCGGGGCCTTGCCCGCCAGGTTCATCGATTTTGCCAGCACCGTGGTGCAAACCCTGCACTGAACAAGCTTGGAGCAATAAAAAAGGGGACGCTGTACGGCGTCCCCTTTTTTATTGCGGATTGCTGAGCGGCTGTCAGCCGACAGACTCCAAGCCCGGCGCGGGAAAACCGGCGCAGAGCTGGCGGACCGCGGCGGCGATTTCGGCCTGGAGCGCGTTGTTGGCCGGATCGGCAACCACTGCGTCGATCCACTTGCCGATTTGCACCAGTTGCTCCTCCTTGAACCCGCGGGAGGTGACGGCCGGAGTCCCAAGGCGGATGCCGCTGGGGTCGAAGGGCTTGCGGGTGTCGTAGGGAACGGCGTTGTAGTTGAGGACAATGCCGGCCGCATCCAGGGCCTTGGCCGCGATTTTGCCGGTCACGCCCTTGTTGGTGAGATCGATCAGCATCAAGTGGTTGTCGGTGCCGCCGGTCACCAGGTGGAAGCCTCGGCCGATCAGGGTGTCGGCCAGGACCTGGGCGTTCTTGACGACCTGGGACGCATACTGTTTGAAGGCCTCGGTGGAGGCTTCCTTGAGGGCAACGGCGATGGCGGCAGTGGTATTGTTGTGCGGGCCGCCCTGAAGCCCGGGGAACACCGCCTTGTCGATAGCGGCGGCGTATTCGTTCTTGCACAGGATCATGGCGCCCCGGGGGCCGCGCAGCGATTTGTGGGTGGTGGTGGTGACCACGTCGGCATAGGGGATGGGCGAGGGATGGACCCCGCCCGCCACTAGTCCGGCGAAATGGGCCATGTCCACCAGGAGCAGGGCCCCGCAGGCATCGGCGATCTCGCGGAATACGGGAAAATCGAGAATCCGGGAATAGGCGGAGTGACCGGCGATGAGAATTTTGGGCCGGCAGGCCAGGGCCTTTTCGCGAATGCTGTCGTAGTTGAGGCGGCCGGTTTCCTGATCAAGGGAATATGACTCGGCGGTGAAATACTTGCCGGAAATCGATACCTTGGCGCCATGGGTCAAGTGGCCGCCGTGGGGCAGGGCCATGCCAAGAATGGTATCGCCGGGGTTGAGGAAGGCGAGGTACACCGCCAGGTTGGCCGGTGAGCCGGAATAGGGCTGCACATTGACGTGCTCGGCGCCGAACAGCTCCTTGGCCCGCTGAATGGCCAGGCTCTCCACCTGATCGATGTACTGCTGGCCTTCGTAATACCGCTTGCCAGGGTATCCCTCGGAATATTTGTTGGTCAGCACCGAGCCGGTGGCTTCCATGACCGCGCCGGAGACGTAGTTTTCCGAGGCGATCAGGCGAATCTTGTCTTTCTGCCGCTGCTCTTCCTGCTTGATCAGGGCAAAAAGTTCGGGATCACATTGTTGTAGGCTGCTCATCTTGACTCCTTGGATGGGGAAGTAGGCCGGCTGTACGCGGTCTGGCCCGCGGCAGCGGCTCTCGAAAAAAAGGGATAACGCGGTTTGCGGCTCTGCCGCAGCTTGGGCGTCTACAAGAAGACTTTTGGGGAAAGCCGTGCTGCAAAAGGGGACATCATACCCAACCTGGCTGCCGTTGAACAGGAGAAAATGACAGGGCGCCATCCGGTCCGATCGTGGCGGTTGCAACTGGGCGGAGATGGAATGCCCGGGCCGCTTCCGCTGGCTTGCATCGGTCCCGAGGCCTGTCTGTGGCCGGGTTTCGATTTTTTTGATATGCTCTTATGCTCTTGGAAAATCGGTGATGGTAGGGTATTTTACCCTGGTAATTTTACCAGTTTCGCTGCGATCCGGAAGTCCTGGGAGGGACGATTGAGGCCCGGTCGCAGGTGCGCCGAAGACCGGCTGGCGGAAAAAACCGCGGAGCCGCATCGGCATGGAAAATTATCTTCGACGAAAAAGACGGAAATGAGGAGGGATACGAGCGGCAAACGGGTTTGGCGACGCGAAGAAGACGTGTGGGCAACAGATGTTGAATGAACAGCAGGGGAGAGAATGAATACGAGAGCACTATTTTGTTATGGAACATTGCAGTCGCCACTGGTCATGAAGGCCGTCACCGGCCAATCCTATGAGGGCAGGGAGGCGACCTTGCACCATTGGGCCCGGTATCGCGTCCGCGGTTCCGAATATCCCGGCATCACCCACCAAACGGATTCGGTTGTTTCTGGCAAGCTGTACTGGGGGCTGGACGAGCAGGCCATGGAAAAACTCGACGCCTTCGAAGGTGACAAGTATGAGCGGGTTATCGTCCAGGTGACCATGGCGGACGGCTCCGAGGAAGATGCCTACGTGTACGCGATCCGCAACGATTGCCGCAAGATGCTGTCGAACGATCCCTGGGATTTTGACCGCTTCCTCCAAAACGGCCTGGAAAAATTCATTCATTGGTTTGTCGAGGATCGCCGCGATCTGTTCGATCGGGGCGATCTCTAATCGCAAACGCCTTCTTCCGCTCTCCTGGGACAAGCCGGCTGAACACGCACCCTGACCGGTGAAAGAAGGCCATGTTCAGGGCTTTTTGGTTCGCGTCGCCGCCTTGCCTTTCCGCATGTTTTTTTCCGTCTGTCGAAGGGATGCGCCGGATGTCAGAGATATCCGGCGCGCCTCCGGAAGATCCGGATTCGGCCGGTACAAAAGGAGTGTTCGGCCAATGGCCTGAATCAGGCTGGCACCGGCCGCTTCGGCCAATTCCTGTCCGGCTTCATTCCGTTCCACCGGATAGTTCTGTCCGATCTTGACCTTGATCAGTTCATGCGCCTTGAGCGCTGCCTGCATGGAGCAGACCAGGGCGGGCGTCAGCCCTTCCTTGCCGGTGTAGACCGCCGGTTCGAGGCTGTGGCCCAGGCCGCGCAATATCTTTTTCTCCCGGCCGGTCAACTCGACCGGCTTCACCGCTGTATCGGTTTGCTCGCTCATTTTCTCTGACTCTTCCTTGCGGTCTTGAAATTGGTTTTGAAATGACGCGGTCGCGTTTGCAACCGTCCTGGCCGAACTGCTCATGCCGGCCGGTCGTCCGTTCCGGGGATACTGCTGCCGGGTAAGGAGCCGGGCATCTGTCCGGGTGGTGCGACGACCCGGGCCCGTTCCACGATCCTGCGGCAGAGCCGGGGAAAGATCAGGCTGTGCCATGGCAGCATCGCGTACCAATAAAGCCGGCCCAGCTGACCGTGGGGAATAAAAAAAGCGGTCTGGATCAAGGTCTCCCGCCGGACTTCGAACTCCAGCCATGCCTTGCCGGGAAGCTTCATTTCCGCCTGCAGCAGCAAGCGCCGGTCGGAAACCAGGTCGGCAACCCGCCAAAAATCGAGGGCATCTCCGATCCGAAGCCTTGAGGCCTGCCGGCGTCCTCGATTCAGGCCTGGGCCGCCGATTGCCTTGTCGATCAACCCGCGTACTTGCCAAAGCAAGTTGCAGGTCAGCCAGCCCCTCGTCCCACCCAGGACCAGAAGCGAGGCAAAAACCTGCCTCGGCCTTGCCCCGGCAAGGGCATGGATGCGTCGATCGCGCCAGATCGCCGTGCCGATCTGGCCACCGACATCCGCTAGAACGCGGTCGCTGGCATCGCACCAACGGCTAGGTACCAGATCGTTTTCCGTTTCGTCAAGGGCCTGCCGAAGAATGTGGGAGAAAGGTGCTGGACTGATTTCCGGGAAAAATGTACTGGCACGAGCCTGTTGCCCCTGGATTGCGGCTTGCAGCTCGGCGATGAAGGCCTCGGTTGCCGGACGTGAGACCGGTGTCACGGCGGCCAGCCCCAGTGAACTGAGGCGGGGAATTGAAAAGGGAATGGGAATGGGCACGTTGCTGCGGCCCATGATCGCGACGGTCTGGCGCAGCATGTCCATGAAGGTCAGCGGCGGGGTGTCGATATCGACTTGCGTGCTGCCGGGATGATCATGCGTTAGTGCTGCCACGAGATAGGCCATGACATCGTCGATGCCGACCGGGTGGGTCGGAAGCAAACCCCAGCGAGGCACCGGCACAAGTGGTGCGTTCCGTACCAGATTGCGGAGTATTTCAAAGCCACAACTGCCTGAACCGATGATGGTGCCGGCCCGCAGCCAAAGGGTACGGATTCGGTCGGGTCTGCCGGAGAGTATCCGGCAAGGAGTGCTGGAAGCAACGGCAGCGCACCGGGCATCGTCGTCCGGCTGGTCAAGAGCGCCGATGCAGATGATGTTCCCGACTCCTTGATCAAGGCATGCCTGGAGAAAATTCGTAGCCATGGTTTGATCGAGACGGCGGCTGTCCTGTCCTGTCCCCCTGGCACGGACGAGATAGATCGCGGTTTCGACACCGGCGAGCGCCTGCTGGAGCACGGGCAGGTGCATAGCGTCGCCTTGGCAAATTTCCGCCCCTTGCCGAGTGTCGTCGGCCAGTTTGCGGGCGTCGCGTACCAATAGGCGCAAGGTGATATCCTTGCGCCCTCGAAGTGCTTTTTCCAGCCGCCTGCCTATGTAGCCGGTGACCCCGGTAAGCAGAACCGTTGGTCGCAAGGAAAAACCGCCTTGTTGGCGCGGAGGCGCGGCAATCATTGAGGGCAGGTACCGGTTAACCGATTTTTCGGGACGTGGCGAACACGAAAAAGGAAGAAAAGAGGGAGGAAGAGATGCTGCGAAAAAAACGGCCGGAGGCGTTGCGAAGCCCCCGGCCGGGTAAGGTACGCCTTATCCTTTCTTGACAATCAGCTTGTCACCCGTTTGCAAGGCATTGTTGCTGAGCTTGTTCCAGGTGCGGATGTTTTGGGGCGAAGCTTGAAATTTCTTGGCAATGGTCGCCAGGGTATCCCCGTTCTTGACCACGTACCAGGTAGGAGGCTGGTTCTTCGCCGTCTGCGCAATCACGGTCGGTTGGGCGGCTTTCTGGTCGCGAGTCGGCTGAGTCGTCTTGGCAACGCTTTGTTTTTTGGTGCTTTCCAGGGTGGGAACCGCGGCAGGTTTATTGCTGGAGTTGCCTGTGCTTTTGGCCACAGCGATCTTGGTGGCAGCGGCTGTCAGAGTGGTATCGGCCTTGCTGGCATCTACCCTGACTTCAGGCTTCTCGGCAAGACTCGGCACCGGAAACGAAGTGTAGAGCGCCAACTGCTGCCCCGGCTTGACCTTGCTTGCCTGGGAGAGTTTGTTCCATCGCAGGATCTGCTGGGGGGAAACGCGATACTGCTTGGCGACCGACGCCAGAGTCTCGCCGGATTTCAGGGTGTATTTCACCAACTGCTGTTGCCGTTTATCCTTGCCGTTGTTTTTGGCCAGGCGGTCTTCCGACTGTCTGTCCCGGTCCTTGGCAACCACATATTTGGTACTGGTGGTCGGGATCTGGAGACGCAATCCCCTCGGTAACTGTGCGCTTCTCAGGTTGTTGGCTTTCAGGAGGGTGGTCTTGCTGATATTGTACAGACTGCAGATGCTGTCCAGGGTTTCGTTCTTTTTGACCGTATGTGTGGCGTACACGGTCGTGGTCACCGGGCGGAGCTTGTCGAGGTTGCCGGCGATCAACTCTCTGGTGCCCACGGGAATACGCAGGGTGTACTCGCTCCTGGGGGGGACCTGGCCTTTTCTCAATTCATTGTTGAGTGCCCGCAATTCTTTCGTCGAGGTATTGGCAGTGGCGGCCACCACCTCGAGGCTGACCCCGCCGGGGACGGTGATGGTCTCGTATTCGTGCGGCTTTTTATAGGCTATGTCGGTGAATCCGTACTTTTCCGGATTGCGGGCAATAATGATGGCGGCAATCAGTTTCGGCACGTACCGCTTCGTTTCCATGAAAATGCCTTCGGTCGCCGCTATTTCCCAAAAATCCGTGGCATTGTTTCTCTTCAAGGCGGTGTCGATCTTTTTTTCGCCCGCGTTATACGCGGCCACGGCCAGATACCAGTCCCCGAATTGGGAATAGAGGTTGGAAAGATACTGCACCGCCGCTTTGGTGGCCTTTTCCGGTTGCCGGCGCTCGTCGACCCAGGAATCGATCTTGAGGCCGTATCGGCTGCCCGTCCCTTCGATGAATTGCCACAGGCCGCACGCCTTGGCCGGCGAGTAGGCCGACGGATTGTAGCCCGATTCGATCATGGCCAGGAAGACGAGGTCCGTGGGGAGACCGGCCTTCTTCAGTTCCGCTTCGATATGGGGCCGGTACATGGAGGACCGAGCCAGCCACTGGGTGAAGTAATTCCTCTGTCTTCCCTGGAACAATTCGAGATAATACAAAACCTGCTTGTTCACCATGATGGGGAAGTCGTATTTGTTGGAGTCAATGCCCAGCTTTTCCAGAGAGTAGGTCTGGCCGATGCCGTATTCCCAGGCGCCGGGGGCATTGAGGGCTTCCAACTCTTCCGCTGCGGTTTCTTCCGGTTCGGCCGAGGAGATCTCTTCGTCCTGGTTGTCGGTGAGCACGACCTCGTTTGCGGGCGGAAGCTGGGTTGTTTTTTTGTTATGCGAGGAGCAGGCGGTGAAGGAGAGGCAGAGGAGGGCAACGAGACAATGGGTCAGCAGATTCGGCAATATTTTCATATGGAGTAGTCGGGTTTATGCAACCTTATATTGCATTGAAACAATATTGTATTTTCTGCGATCAATCAGATGCTGAACACAAAACGGACATGAACAATGTGCCTTTTTAACTTTTAACCAAAAGAATGACAAGCAAAAGTATTTGGTTGCGTTGTTTTGCCCTGTTGGGATGTATTTTTTTTCTTGGATTTTTTTCTGCGGCCGTTTTTTTTTCCGTTTTTTCGTGCACAGGGACAAACCGGGGAGGCGCTGAGAAGTTCCTGGGGGCCATCATGCGATTTTTTGTTAATAACTAAGTGTATTTTTGGAAAATAATACAATGGCTCCGTCGGGTGTCGTGGACAGGATCTTGTCTGCTGAAGCCGGTTTGGGCTGTCCGGCAGCTGTTCGTTTGAGTAAGGGCATAGTTTGCTTTTGGCGACAGAGAAAAAAAAGCACTTTTTTTTTGCCGAACATGCTAAAAACCTCATCGCGTTTTCACCGACGGCGCACCGGCTGGCGAATGGAGGGTCGGTCAAATTGTCGATGAGAATATTGCCTGTAAAAATACATGGTTGAAGTAGAGAGACGCTCTGCCGCTCTCCGTGATTTCGTTGGGAACGCGTTGGGATTATGCTGAAATTGATCAAATATTGTTTCCTGTTCTTGTTGATGTCCTCTCTGCTTGCCGCCGCGATAGGAGCCGGCGGACTGTATTACCTGGTGGCCCTGGTGCCTGCTCCGGAAATCGAGGAGTCGGCCATCAACGAAATCCTTGGGCGGGAAAGCCCGGTGTATTATCGGGACGGCCAAGACAAGTTGGGCGTGTTGTTCGAGGGCATCCACCGCCAATATCTCACCTACGACCAGATTCCGAAAAATTTCGTCAACGCCTTGGTTGCCGCCGAAGACAACCAGTTTTTCAGCCACTTCGGTCTTGATATTCCGGGGATAGGCCGGGCGATGCTGGCCAACCTCAGGGCGGGCAAGGTGGTCCAGGGCGGCAGCACCCTCACCCAGCAGACCGCAAAGAACCTGTTTAAGCGGGAATCGCGTAGCCTCCAGGCCAAGCTCAAGGAACTGTTGTATGCCCTGCGTCTGGAACACCGCTACAGCAAGGAGAAAATTTTCGAATTCTACACCAACCAGTTCTTTGTCAGCGGCAACGGTCACGGCCTCGGCGTGGCGGCCCGCTTTTTTTTCGATAAGGAACCCAAGGACCTGACTTTGCTGGAATGCGCCTTCATTGCCGGCAGCGTCAAGCGGCCCAACTATTACAACCCGTTCTTGAAGAAAAACCTGGCCAATGCCGACGAAGTCAGGCAGAGAAGCGAGGAGCGCGTCCGCTACGTGCTGGGCCAGATGCGCAAGAATCACTTGCTCGGCGAGGAGGAATACAAGGGCCTGAACCTCGATGAGCTGGTGTTCAAGCAAGGGAAGATGTCCTATGCCCAAAATACGGCCATGGACCTGGTCCGGGAAGGCTTAAGCACTCCGTTCATCGCCGATATTCTTGAACAAAACGGCATATCCAACATCGCGACCTCGGGTGCCAGGATCATCACCACGCTCGACCACCCGCTCCAGCGCAAGACCGTCGAAGGCCTGCGCCGCCACCTCTCCCAACTCGATGTGCGCCTACGCGGCTATGAACGGGCGATGGTGCAGGAGGAATACAAGGCCTTGGAATACCAGGGAGACGAAGAGCTGCTACCGGGCAATTTCGTTTTCGGCACCATCAAGGATATCGGGGAAAGCCGCGACAAGGGGTTAGAGGTGCGCGTGCATTTCGACGAGGGGCGCGCCGAGGGTATCGTCGATACAGCCGGATTGAACCGGATGGCGGACGCTTACGCCAGATTCAGCCGCGGTGCCCAAACCGCGTCGCCTGCGGACCGCAAGGCCCTGCTCCGCCAGATGCAGGCCGGGGACAAGGTGTACGTCGCTGTCCGGGAAAACGACGGGCACGGCAAAGTGCTGCTCGACCTGGAACGTTACCCGCAGGTCGAGGGTGCCGCCTTTGTCCTCCAGGAGGGGGCGATCCGCGCCATGAGCGGCGGCATGTCCAACCTGAACTTCAATCGGGCCACCACCGCCAAGCGGCTGATGGGCTCGACCTTCAAGACCTTTCTCTTTGCCGCGGCCTTGCAGCTGGGCTGGAGCCCGGTGGACATGATCAGCAACAGCCGGGACACCTTTGTCTTCATGAACCGCCCGTATGCGCCGCAACCCGACCACGACAGTCCCTTCGGTTCGGTGTCGTTGAGTTGGGCCGGCGTCACCTCGGAGAATGTCGCCGCGGTGTGGCTGCTCTACCATCTGACCGACCACCTGACGCCGCCGATGATCCGCGAACTGGCCGCCAAGGTGGACATGGCGCCTCGGATCGACGAGGACGGAAGAGTCGAGGCCTACCAGCACTACCGGGAACGCATGCGGGATCATTTCGGCATCCAGCTTTCCCGCCAGTATCTCGACTATGCCGCCTTTGGCAACGCGGTGCGGGCCTTGCAACCGGATTTTGTCTTCGATAATCGCGAGGATGAGTACAGGCGGCTGGCCCAGATGCGATACGACGATTTCCAGCACCTGCGCTCCCTGGTCGATGCCCTAGGTGCCTATCGCCGGGCGCTTGGCAGTGGGACGCGGCCAGTCAATCCGGATGCGGCCTTCGACGACCCCGGCACACCGGCCTTGCCGAATGCCGCGGGCCACCTGGTCCGGGACGGGGCCGGCCGCTTCATTTTCACCCTGCGGCCGGATCTGCCCGCCAATTGGACGCCATTGAGCGTGCACGAGGTGGTCGATCAACTGATTGCCCTCGATCCCGGCGAGTTCGAGGACTTCTGGCTGGGGCGGGTTCAACTCGAGGGCATGGTGTCGGCCACGACCGTCCAGCAGGTGGAGAACCAGCTGGGAAACGAGCGGGGCAAGCTGAATCCGGAGAAGCTCTATTCTCTGGACGTGCTGGGGGAGGTCCGCGATTTCCGGGTGATGCTCGGGTTGCAGTACCTGGTGCAGCTGGCCCGCGAGTGTGGCATCAACAGCAGGTTCGAGCCGGTGCTGTCGCTGCCGCTCGGCTCCAACGTGGTCTCGTTGTCCGAGATCACCCGCACCTACGAGACGATGATCACCGGTAACCGCCACGATGCCGCCGATGCCCCGACTCTGGCCCAATCCGAACTGGACGGCCACGTCGACCCCGATGGCGCCGCCATCATCGACCGGATCGAGACCCCCGAGGGACGGGTGGTCTATTCCCGCCAGGTCTACAGGACCAGGGTGTTCGATCCCAAGAGCGCGGCCGGGGTCAGCAACATCCTCCAGAATGTCATCCCGTACGGAACCGGCCGCTATGCCTTGGAGCATGTCCGGCTCCGTAGCGACGATCCCGACCGGAACAAGATCCTGGCCAAGCTGAACCAGCCCTATCCGCTGTTGGGCAAAACCGGGACGGCCAACGACTACCGCAACTCGGCCTTTGTCGGCTACGTCCCGGCACTGGCGCCGGACCAATCGGGCATCGGTTTCCAGGGCGGCTACACGGTGGGCGTGTACGCCGGGTTCGACAACAATGCCACCATGGTGCGGCGCGGATTCCGGGTCACCGGTTCCCAGGGCGCGCTCCCGGCCTGGAGCGCCATTGCCCAGGCTGTGCTCGATACCGAGAAGATCGCCGATCGGCTCGATCCGGTGGACCTGACCTTCAACGGCCTGTCTTTGCAGTATCCCGAAGTGAAACAGGTGTTCATGCCGGTGGCCCCCAACCAGGGCGGGGCAATGACCGGCGCCGCTGGCCTGCGCCAGACCACGGCGCCCGGCTCGCCCGCCAGCCTCTGCTTCGGCGCGGTGGGTGCCAGCGGCCGGTTCGAACCCGAACGCCTGTTTCTGCCCTACTGGCGAAATCGCTGAACTGCCGCCTTCGGGACAGTGTCCGGCCACCGTCCCGAAGGCATGTTTTTCCGCTCAGATGGAGAAAGCGATTGTTTGGCACCGGCTTATTTGCTATCTTGCCTGCCGTATTCTTTTCTCTGCTTACTTGAAACAACCCGGCGGGAAGTGGGGAGAATAGCCTGCTTTTTGCCGGTCCTGCCCGCTGTCCGCTGCGGGTGGCGGCGACCGTTTCATCGACTCGAACATGCGCGGAGAAAACAGGGCATGCCGGGTTCCGGGACCACAGGAATTCCCTTCCGGTTTTATCACTTTCGACCTCCCTACAACGGACAACTCCATGATGCCTTCAAGATTTCCATCGTGCAAATTGCTGGTGCTCTCCTTCTGTCTGGGCGGCCTATTTCTTTCGGGCTGCGCGTTCGACAGCGGCATGGTCGATCCGGCCGATGGCCGATCCAGGCGCGATGCCGCGATCCAGCAAAAAACGGATCAACCCCAAACCGAGGCGGCGCGGCGGGACGTGATGATGCCGGTGATGAGCTCCATCAATGGCCGCATCCGCGCCTATGAGCAACGGGTGGAGGAGTGGCGGGAGGTCGAACGGAAGACCGCGGGCATGAACCTGCCGCAGGAAAAACTGAACAGGATCGACGAGTGCCGCTCTCACCTCCAGCACATCCTGCTCGAATACAACGCCCTCCAGAAACAGTTGCAGCAGGAGACCCGGATCGAGGCGGCCCAGCTGCTGGCCGGCAATTCCCTGTTGCAGCTCAACCAGCAGGATATCGACTACCTCGAAAGCGGTTGCGGCAAATTCCTGGCCGAGCTGAAAAACACTGCCCAGTCTTCGGCCGCCACACCGCCCGATCCCCAGATCAAGGCCGCGTTCGACAGTGGCGACTACGGGCAGGTCATCAATCTCTACGCCCAGAACGCGTCGTCGTCCGGCCAGGTGCCTGCGGCTCAGACCGTTTTTATGTACGGGCAGGCGTTGCTGAAGAGCCATCAAGAGGCCGAGGCCTTCAGGGTGCTGAGCGAGCTGCTCGACCGGATGCGGCGGGAGCAGGGCCAGGACGAGCTGCTGCTCCGGGTTTTGCAAAGCGTTGCCGATCTGGATTTCGGTCTGGAGGCCTACGACGAGGCTCGGAAAAATTATGAAGAGTTGATCCGGCTTTCCATCGAAAAAGGGGCGCAGCGGGACGAGTGGGCCGGGCTGCAGCTCGCCGCCTTGATGCCGGCGAGCACCATCCCGCCGTCCGAAATGAAGGAGTATTGCTCTCTGCTCAAGAATTACCTGGCCTATGTGCCCAAGCGGGACAGCTTTAACGTGACCGAGCGGGCCGATAAATTCTTGCAGGCTCACCCGGCGTCGATGTTGGTCCCCAATGTTAACCTGATCAAGAAGGCGACGAAACAACAGGCCGATAACTTCATCAATCAGGGCGTTGCCCGGATCGAGGTGCAAGCCGGCGAGCGGACCGCGGGCCAACCCCAGCTTCCCGCAACGGGCCAGGTGCCCGGCGATTTGTCTCGAACCGGCACCGTGCCCGTAACCGGCGGCGGGCCGATCGCGGCGGTCAGCGATAAAAACCTCCAGGATGAGTATGATCGGGGCGTGGCCTTGCTCCAGGCCAGGGAGTACGACAAGGCGATCGAACGTTTCAACCGGCTGCAGCGAACCTCCTATGAAGCCAAGGCCCGGCCCCAACTCGAGGAGGCCTCCAAGCTCGCGGCCCAGGATCTGCGCCAGAAGGCGGCGGAATTGTTCGTCCGTGCCAGCAACAACCGCGATCCCGAGGAAAAACGCAAGCTGCTGCTGGGCTCGCGCGATCTGCTGCAAAGCATCCTGGTGAAGTATCCCCAATCGGGACTGTCCGACCGGGTGCAGAAGAATCTGGCCCGAATCGAGGCCGAGCTGCGGGCGGTTGAGGCCGGCGGCGCGGCACCCCGTCCCGCTGCGGGCGGCGGTGCCTATGTGCCTCCGAAAACCGGCACCGGGACGCCCTCGACCACGCTGCGCTGAGGGTATTTTTCGCCTGGCCCCGGCCAAGCCGCCGGGGAGCGCCTTTCCCGTTTCCGTTCCCGAATTTTTTCCGAAGGATAAGCCGGATTCGCTGTTTTTTTCGGCCTGCCACGGGACTGCGTTTCTCCCGGTTGACAAAGCCGCGCCGGTCGCTTACTTCTGTGGCACCGCCAGCCTCCGCCTGGTGGAGAAGCGATACCTGTCATCGAGGGAAACCATGTTTGAGATCACGGAAAAAACAGTCGATTGCGGTGGGTTGGAACTCCACTGCCTCGAATGCGGCCGGCCGGAGGGCAGGGCGATAATCCTGCTCCACGGGATGAAATTTCAGGCCGCGACCTGGCGGGAGCTGGGCACGCTGGAGGTGCTGGCCGAACTGGGCCTGCGGGTGCTGGCCGTGGACATGCCCGGTTTCGGCCGCAGTCCGGCCTGCGACCTGGCCCCGATCGAGGCCTTGGCCCGTTTTTTCGACCGGCTGGGGCTTGGGCAAGCGATCCTCGTCGGCCCTTCGATGGGAGGGCGCATTGCCCTTGAATTCGCCATCGCCCATCCCGGACAGGTGGCCGGATTGGTCCTGGTCGGGGCTGTCGGTGTCGAGGAAAACCGAGCGCACCTGGCCAACATCGCCGCTCCCTGCCTCATAATCTGGGGCGGGGCGGACCAGGTCTCGCCGCCGGCCAATAGCGAGATCCTCCTGGCGAGCCTGCCGGACGCGCGCCGGGAAATGTATCCCGAAGCCTCGCACCCCTGCTACCTGGATCAACCCGAACGATGGCACGCCAACCTCCGCACCTTTCTTTCCGCCCTGCACACGTAAGGACACCGCCCGCTTTATGGGAAAAACACTGATCATCGCCGAAAAGCCGAGCGTTGCGACCGACATCGTCAAGGCGCTTCCGGGGAAATTCACCAAGGCCAAGACCCATTTCGAAAGCGACGACTACGTCATCTCCTTTGCTATCGGGCATTTGGTGTCCATTGCCTATCCCGAGGAGATCGATCCGCAATTGCACAAGTGGACGCTCGACAGCCTGCCCATTTTGCCGGAATCCTTTCCCTTGACGGTGCTGCCCGAGACCAAGGCCCAGTTCAACGCCCTGACCAAGCTCATCCGCCGCAAGGATGTTGAGGTGATCGTCAACGGCTGCGATGCCGGCCGCGAAGGCGAGCTGATCTTCAAATACATCCTCAAGCAGGCGGCGAACAGTTCGGTGGAACGCAAGCAGATCAAGCGCCTGTGGCTGCAGTCCATGACCTTGGACGCCATTCGCGACGGCTTGGGCCGTCTTCGGGAGGACAGCGAGATGCGGCCGCTGGAGGACACGGCCCTGTGCCGTTCCGAGGCCGACTGGCTGATCGGCATCAACGCCACCCGGGCGTTGACCTGCTACAATTCCCGGTTCGGCGGCTTCCGCAAGACCCCCTGCGGCCGGGTGCAAACCCCGACTCTGTCGCTGCTGGTCAAGCGGGAAATCCAGCGGCGCGAGTTCGTGGCCCAGACCTATTGGGAGCTGCACGCCCGTTTCGATTGCGGCGCGGCCGCCTACGAAGGAGTCTGGATCGATCCCGATTTTGCCAAGGACGACGAGCAGAACCAGGGGCGGCGCAACCGCATCTGGGACGAGGAAAAAGCCAAGGCCATTGTTCTACGCTGCGCCGGCAAGCCGGCCGCAGTGGAGGAGACGAGCAAGAAATCGACCAAGGGGGCGCCGCCGCTCTACGACCTCACCCTGCTGCAGCGCGAGGCCAACAGCCGCTTCGGCTTTTCCGCCAAGAACACCCTGGCCCTGGCCCAGTCGCTGTACGAGCGGCACAAGCTGATCACCTATCCCCGGACCGACAGCCGCTGTCTCCCCGAAGACTACCTGGCCACCGCCGGGCAGGTGATGGTCCGGCAGCAGGAGTGGCAGTTCGGCCGGTTCGCCGCCGAGGCCCTGGCGAAGAAGTACCTGAAGCCGGACAAGCGGATCTTCAATAACAAAAAGATCTCGGACCACTTCGCCATCATTCCCACCACCGGTCTGCCCAAGACCCTGTCCGAACCCGAACAGAAGATCTACCAGATGATCGTGCAGCGGTTCCTGGCCGTTTTTTTTCCGCCTGCGGTCTACCACAACACCAGGCGGGTGTCGCTGGTGGAGGGCGAGACCTTCCTCACCGAGGGCAAGATCTTGGTGGAGCCGGGCTGGCGGGCCATTTACGGGGCGAGCAGCGAGGAGGACGGCGACAAGGAATTGCAGGCCCTGCCGGCCGGTACCGAGGTCCGCTGCGGGGAAATCGATCGGCAGGAGCACCAGACCAAGCCGCCTCCCCGGTTCACCGAGGCCACCCTGCTTTCGGCCATGGAAAACTCGGGCAAGCTGATCGACGACGAGGAGCTGGCCGAGGCCATGAAGGAGCGGGGCTTGGGAACCCCGGCCACCAGGGCGGCGATCATCGAGAAGCTGATCAACGAGAAATACATCGTCCGCGAGCAGCGGGAGCTTGAGCCCACCGGCAAGGCCTTCGAGTTGCTGAGCCTGCTGGAGGCCAGGCAGATCGATGTCCTGGCGTCGCCCGAACTGACCGGCGAGTGGGAGTACAAGCTCAACCAGATTCTGCGCGGCACCATGACCCGGGACCAGTTCATGCACGAAATTCGGGCCATGACCGGGACCATTGTCAACAAGGTTAAGCAGGAGGGTGGCGGCGAGCGGAAACAGGCCCCGTTTTCCCCGGTCGACGGGATTAATTTTTACGAAACGGCTTCGGCTTACGAGTCGGAAGACAAGAAGTTGGTCATCCGCAAGGTGCTGGGCGGCCGGGTGATGACCGGGGAGGAGATCCTCGCCCTGATCAAGGGCGAAACCGTGGGGCCGTTCAGCGATTTCCGCTCGAAAAAAGGCAAGCCCTTTACCGCATCGGTGCATATTGTTCATTCAAAGGTGGAGTTTATCTTCGCCGACTCCGGCGAATTCGATCTCGACGAAATCCGCAGCCAGGAACCGTTGGGGCAATCGCCCATCGACAAGACCAAGGTGTTCGAGACCCCGGTCGGGTTCCTTTCGGAATCGGCCTTGGCAGGCGACCAGAAAAACGGGTTGCGGATCTCGAAGATCATTCTGGGCCGCCGGCTGGATCGTGAGCATATCGGCCAGTTGCTGGCCACCGGCCGCACCGGTTTGATCAACGGTTTCATCTCCAAGAAGAAAAAACCGTTTGACGCCTTCTTGCTCCTCGATGCCAAGGGCAAGTTGAGTTTTGAATTTCCTCCCCGGGAAAAGAAGGGGCGGGCTAAGGATGCCGACAAGGACTCCCCGCCCTCGGATGCCCGGGAGGATTGATCGTTGACAAGGTGCTGCGCGTCCGGGCCTTAAGTCTCGGAAAGCAGCCAGCAAGGAAATCATGCGACATTTAAAGAAAGAATACGCGGCAAGAGAAGGAAAGGAACTGGCGGCGATCTGCGCCCGCATCGCCTCGGACACCAAGGCCGAGGATCTGGTGGTGCTGGATGTGAACGGCCTGGCCTCCTTTACCGATTATTTCGTCATCATGAGCGGCCGGTCCACCCGGCATGTCCAGGGCTTGGCCGAGGCCATCGCCGGCGAGCTCCATGCCAAGCGGGTCAGCAGCAGGCACAGCGAGGGCCTGCGCGAGGGGCTGTGGGTTCTGCTCGACTTCGGCACGGTGGTGGCACACATTTTCTATCATGAAAACAGGAAATTTTATGATCTTGAGGGGTTGTGGCACGATGCCCCCAAGCTCGACGTGGACGCCCTGCTGGCCGACGAATCGTGCGCATAACCTTTCCGGAGGTGCATCATGTCTGCTCCTGTTCCGATTATTCTGACCATTCTTGACGGCTGGGGCGTCGGTAAACCCGTCGACACCAACGCGGTGTTCGTTGCCGACACCCCGAACGTGGACCGGCTGAGTCGGGAATTCCCCACCACCACCCTCATTGCCCACAACGGCATGGTCGGGCTGCCGGAAGGCCAGATGGGCAACTCCGAGGTCGGGCACCTCAACATCGGCGCCGGCCGGATCGTCTACCAGGACTACACCCGCATCAACCGGGCCATCGATTTGGGCGAGTTCGCCGCCAATCCGGTGTTCAACGACACCATGGACCGGGTGCGGCAGGCGGGTTCGCGGCTGCATCTGTGCGGATTGGTGTCCGACGGCGGCGTCCACAGTCATCTCCGCCACCTGGTCGCCCTGATCGAGCTGGCGGCGGGCAAGGGGATCGAGGTGGTGGTGCACGCCTTCATGGACGGCCGGGACACGCCGCCCACCGGCGGCTTGGAATTCATGGGGGAATTGGTTGCGGCCATGGACCGTATCGGTTGCGGCCGCGTGGGGTCGATATCCGGACGCTACTGGGCCATGGACCGGGACAAACGCTGGGACCGGGTGAAAAAGGCCTGGGATGCCATGGTCTGCGGCCAGGGGCCGACGGCGGCCGATCCGTTGGCCTGCATCCGGGAGGCGTACGGCCGGGACGAAACCGACGAGTTCATCACCCCCACGGTGCTGGTCGACGGCAACGGGGCCGTGGGGCGGATCGCGGCCAACGACGCGGTAATCTTTTTCAATTTCCGCGCCGACCGGGTACGCGAGCTGTGCCATGCCTTCGGCGATGCGGACTTCAACGGCTTTGACCTCGAATGCCGGCCGAATTTGCTCGTGCTCGCCACCATGACCGAATACGAGGCCGATTTCACCTTTCCCGTCGCCTTTCCTCCGGTCAGCCTGACCCGGATTCTGGGCGAGGAGGTCAGCCGCCACGGGCGGCGCCAGCTGCGGATCGCCGAAACCGAAAAGTATGCCCATGTCACCTATTTTTTCAACGGCGGCAACGAGGTGCCCTACGAGGGCGAAGACCGCATTCTGATCAATTCGCCTCGCGACGTCGCCACTTACGACCTCAAGCCGCAGATGAGCGCGGAGGAGGTGACCGACACCCTGCTGCGGGTCCTGGCCGAGAAGGAAGCGGCGGGGACACCCTATGACCTGGTGATCCTGAACTTCGCCAACGGCGACATGGTCGGCCACAGCGGAGTGATGGCGGCGGCGGTGGCGGCCTGCGAGACCGTCGACCGCTGTGTCGGCCGAATCGAGCGCTTTGTCCGGGAGCGGAGCGGGGTGATGCTGATCACCGCCGACCACGGCAACGCCGAGCAGATGGTCGATCCGGAAACCGGCGGCCCGTATACGGCCCACACCCTCAATCCGGTGCCGTGCATTCTGGTCGCGGACCGGTTTAAAGACAGGAAACTGCGGCAAGGCGGGGCACTGAAAGATCTCGCGCCCACGCTCCTGGCCTTGATGGAACTGCCTCGCCCGGCCGAAATGGAAGGGGAGAGCTTACTGGTCTGACCGCCTCAATCAAAGGAAATACCATGCGCTATATCAGCACCCGGGGTGGGATCGCGCCCCTGCGTTTTCAGGATGCGGTGATGATGGGGCTGGCCCGTGACGGCGGCCTGCTCCTGCCCGAGACCTTGCCGACGGTGGACGCCGGCATGCTCGACCGCTGGCAGCACCTGCCATATCAGTATCTGGCCAAGGAAATCCTCTCGCTCTTCATCGACGACATCCCGGAGCACGATCTCGAAGACCTGGTCGAGCGGGCTTATGCCAGCTTTGCCCATCCCCAGGTGACGCCGATGACCAAACAGGGCGAGGTGTACATCCTGGAACTCTTCCATGGCCCGACGTTCGCCTTCAAGGATGTGGCCCTGCAGCTGCTCGGCAACCTGTTTGAGTACGTACTGGCCCGCACCGGCGGTTTCATGAACATCCTCGGCGCCACCTCGGGCGACACCGGCAGCGCCGCCATCGCCGGGGTGCGCGGCAAGAGCAACATCAACATCTTCATCCTTCATCCGCACGGCCGCACCAGCCCGATCCAGGCCCTGCAGATGACCACGGTGCTCGATCCCAACGTGTTCAACATCGCGGTCCGCGGCACTTTCGACGATGCCCAGGCCCTGGTCAAGGCCATCTTCAACGACCTCGCCTTCCGGGACCGCTACCGGCTGGGGGCGGTCAACTCGATCAACTGGGCCCGGGTCCTGGCCCAGGTGGTCTACTATGTGTACGCCTACCTCAAGCTGCGCAGGCTGGGACATGACAGCATCGATTTTTCCGTGCCCACCGGCAACTTCGGCGACATCTTCGCCGGCTATGTCGCCAAGGCCCTGCTGCCGCGAGGCTGCATCCACCGCCTGATCCTGGCCACCAACGCCAACGACATTCTCTCCCGGTTCGTGACCGAGGGCGACTACTCCCTCGGCCAGGTGCAGGCGACCAGCAGCCCGTCGATGGATATCCAGATCGCTTCGAATTTCGAACGCTATCTCTACTATCTGCGAGGCGAGGACGGCGGCGCGGTCCAGCGCGATCTGGAAGGATTTGCCGCCACCGGCCGGCTCGATCTCACCGCCTGCCGGCAACGGGTGGCCGAGGATTTCCGCTCCCGTTCGGTCTCCGAGGAGGAAACCTTGGCGACCATTGGCGACTTCCACCGGCAATACGGCTACCTGCTCGATCCGCACACCGCGGTCGGCGTCAAGGCGGCCCTTGAATTGCGCGATCCGGCTCGGCCGGTGGTCTGCCTGGCCACCGCCCATCCGGCCAAATTCGGGGCGGCCGTCACCCGGGCCATCGGCAGCGAGCCGCCACTGCCGCCCGCCCTGGCCGAACTCGCAAGCCGCGAGAGCCGTTGCGCCGTGCTGGATGCCGAACTCGGCGCGATCAGGGATTTTGTCGCGGCCAATGCCCTGCAATAATCGATAATCCATTGGCACAGGAGCGCGACCGCCTTGATTGACATGAACCGATACCGGGAGCAGGTCGAGGAAGCGGCCGCGTTTATCCGAGAACGGGTGGCCGAGCCGCCCGAGGTGGTGATCCAGCTGGGGACCGGGCTTGGCGAGTTGGCCAAGGCCATGGATGTCGATTGTTCCTGGCCATACGCCCAACTGCCCAATTTTCCCCGTTCCACCGTGGCCAGCCACGACGGCAACCTGGTGATCGGCAACCTGGCCGGCCGGCGGGTCGCTATTTTGCAAGGGCGCTTCCACTGCTACGAGGGCTACGCGGCGCGCGAGGTGGCCTTTCCCATCCGGACCCTGGCCCTGGTCGGGACGCGGGTCGCCATCATCACCAATGCCAGCGGCGGCCTCAATCCCGCTTTCCGGCCCGGCCACATCATGGTGCTGGCCGACCATCTCAATCTGCTGGGCGACAATCCCCTGCGCGGCCCCAATATCGACGAATGGGGGCCGCGTTTTCCCGACCTGTCGACCCCGTACGATCCCCAGCTCCGCCAGCTCGCGCTCGGTCTTGCGGGCCGCTTGGGGCTTGACGAGGTGGTCAGCGGCACCTATGTCTGCATCCCCGGCCCCAGCCTGGAAACACCGGCCGAAACCCGTTTTTTGCGGACGATCGGCGCCGATGCCGTGGGCATGTCGTCGGTACCCGAAATCCTGGTGGCCCTGCATGCGGGCATGCGGGTGCTGGGCCTGTCGGTGGTGGCCAATGTCAACGATCCCGACCACTTCCAGCCGATTCTGCTCGAGGATATCATTGCCGCGGCCCGCAGGGCCGAACCGCGCCTGCAGCAGCTGATCATTCAAACCTTGGCGGAGCTGACTCCATGACCGAAATCGCGGCAGACCTCATCCTCACCGGACGCTACCTGTTGACCATGGACCGGGAACGGCCGCTCATCGAGCGGGGCGGGGTGGCCATCGGCGGCGACACCATCCTGGCGGTGGACAGCGCCGACCGGCTGCTGGCCCGCTTTCCGGGAGCGCAGGTGATCGCCGAACCGCACGGCTTGATCATGCCCGGCCTGGTGAACGTCCACACCCACGCGGCCATGTCGCTGTTCCGGGGACTGGCCGACGATCTGCCCCTGATGCGGTGGCTGAACGACTACATCTTCCCGGTTGAAGCCACCCTGACCGGCGAGGTCGTGCACCTGGGGAGCCAGCTGTCGATCTGCGAGATGATCAAGTCCGGGACCACGTCGTTTTGCGACATGTACCTCTTTGCCGGCGAGGTGGCCAGGGCCGCCGAGGAGGCGGGCATCCGGGCCTGGATCGGCGAGGTGCTCTATGATTTCCCCTCGCCCAATTACGGCGCGCTGGAAAACGGCTTTGCCTACACCAAAGACCTGCTGGCCCGGTATCGACGCCACCCGCTGATCACCGCCACCGTGGACCCGCACGCGGTCTACACCTGCTCGCCGGACCTGCTGACTCGACTGGGGGCCATGGCCGCGGAGGAAGAGGCGCTGTATGCGATCCATCTCAGCGAAAACGAGGAGGAGGTGCGCACCTGCCGCGAACGCTACGGCCGTACCCCGGTGGAGCATCTCGAGGCCCTCGGCCTGCTCGGGCCGCGGGTGGTGGCCGGCCACTGCGTCGTGCTCACGGCCGAGGAGATCGCCCTTATGGCCGAGCGGGGCGTCAAGGTGGCCCACTGTCCGGAATCGAATTTGAAGCTGGCTTCCGGCATCGCCCCGGTAGTGCGGATGCTGGAGGCGGGGATCTGCGTGGGGCTGGGCACCGACGGCAGCAGTTCCAACAACGATGTCGACCTGTTCGGCGAGATGAACACCGCCGCCAAGATCCACAAGGTCGAGCGGATGGATCCCACGGCGATGAACGCCGAAACCACCTTGCACACCGCCACCCTGGGCGGGGCCGGGGTGCTGGGCGCCAGCAGCCTGATCGGCAGCATCGAGCTGGGAAAAAAGGCCGACTGCATTGTCCTTGACCTCGACCAGCCGCACCTGACCCCGCTGTATCATCCGGCCTCGCATCTGGTGTATGCCGCCCGGGGCAGCGATGTGATCCACTCGGTGATCAACGGCCGCCTGGTGATGCGAAACCGCCGGCTGCTCACCTTGGACGAGCCGGCCATCCTGGCCCGCGCCGCCGAGATCGGGGCCGGGTTCCGCCGGGGCCGCGATGGCGGTTGACAGGGAATCGGCCGGAATGCTATTATCAAGTCCTTTCGCTCTTCTTCGCTTCTTCTATATGAGGTGTCGTCATGTTCGGACTCGGAATGCCTGAGCTGATCGTTATTCTGGTGATTATCGTCATTATCTTCGGGGCCGGCAAGCTGCCGGAAATCGGCAGCGGCATCGGCAAGGGTATCCGCAATTTCAAGGAAGCGGTCAAAAAGGATGACCCCAAAACCTTGGACAACGACAAGGACAAAGAGGCCTGATCCGGCCTTTCGCCGCTTCTCTCCCCTTCACCCCCCCCCCGGTGCCGCCATGTTTGGACTTGGAATTCCTGAACTGATTGTCATTTTGGTCATTGTCTTCTTCCTCTTCGGCGGTAAAAAACTGCCGGAAATCGGGGCCGGTCTCGGCAAGGCCATCGGCTCCTTCAAAAAGGGGTTGAACGAGGTCGAGGAAACCGCCACCGATCTCAAGAAAAGCCTGCCGGTGGTCAAGGAGATCGCCGAGGTCAGGGAATCGCTGGAACAGGTCGGAAAAATAACCGGTTCCGCCGACAAATAACCGCTCGACACTCTCCCCTCGGTTCGCCATGGAGCCCCATGGCGAACCCCTGCCGCTTTCCCCGCTACGTCTTTTTCATTAGCGCTTGACAAGCCCCCCCCTTTTCAGTAAATGCTCCTTCTTACACAGATTGCAATTCTGTGAATAAACAATTGCAAAATCGTATTTAATCTTACAATTTTGTGTATTTTTATTCGTGATTGTCGCTCCCGCCATTGCGAACGACCGTCCAGGAGCCGTCCATGTGCCGATTAGCTCTCAAAAGCGCAGATATCCCCTTTTCCCCCTACGAAGTGCTTTCCGCCATGGAGGCCATGCAGGAAGGCTATGACGGCAGCGGCCTCGGCTTGCTGCTGCGGGGCGTGGAATTCGACGAGTTCAAACTCAAGCCCCACCACGTGGTTCTTTCCGGCATCGCCCACACCGAGGCTGCCTTCCACCGGCTGACCGACTGGATGGGCGCCCAGGGCTTCCGGGTCAAATACGCCCACGAGTTCGAGCGCCGGCCCGAGTTGATCGAGGCCGGGGACCGGTTCACCTATCTGGTGCGGGTGTACCGGATTCCGGAGGCCTGGGCTAACCTGAGCCTGGAGCAGATCGACGACAAACTGCTCGAGACCCGGTTGGCGATCCGCCGGGACGGTGAAGCCCATGGCGGCGATATCACCGTCTTTTCCTTGTACCGCGACGTGGTGATGATCAAGGAAGTGGGCTGGCCGCTGGCCGTGGGCGACGCCCTCGGTTTGGCCGACGGCCGGCTCAAGGCCAGGGTGGTCATGGCCCAGGGACGGCAGAACACCAACTACGGCATCAACCTCTACGCCTGCCATCCCTTTTTCATCCAGGGCATCGCCACCATGACCAACGGCGAGAACACCGCCTTCGTCCCGATCAAGGAATGGCTGCTGGGCAAGAACATCCCCGGCTATCTCGGCTATCACTCCGATTCCGAGACCTTCACCCATATTCTCCATTACGTGACCAAAAAGCTGAAGCTGCCGCTGGAGCTGTACAAGCACGTCATGACCCCGTTGAAGACCGAGGAGTTGGATGTCCACCCCAACGGCGATTTCCTCAAAGGACTGCGCACCGCCTGCCGCCGCCTGATCATCGACGGCCCCAACGCGGTCATCGGCACCCTGCCCGACGAAACCTGCTTGCTGGTGATGGATCAGAAAAAGATGCGGCCGGCCACGGTCGGCGGCCGGCCCGGCGCCTGGGCCATCGCCTCGGAGATGTGCGGGGTCGACGCCCTGGTGCCGGACCGCAACCCCTCCCTCGATTTCCAGCCCATGCGCGAGCACACCGTTATCATTCCGCCTGAACGCAAGGAACGCATAATATGGTCTCAGTTCGATCGATTCACTCTTCCCCAAGCAGCCTGACCTACCACGACCTTCCCTGGATCATCGAGCACAGGGAGGACCGCTGCACCCTGTGCGGCCGCTGCACCTCCGTTTGTCCGGTGGGGGCCATCTCGCTTTCCCATTTTCGCCAGCGGGTGCCCAAGCTCGATGTCCTACAGAAGCGGCGAGGCAACGATTACCGCCATTTCACCGGCATCCGCCAGAACACGGTGATCGAGAAGCGGTGCATCGGCTGCGGCATGTGCGCCTCGGTCTGCCCCAACGAGGCCATCGGACCGCATGCCAACGACAACGAGCACCGGGCGGTCTTCCACCTCAACCAGAAGGGCGATGCCCACAAACGGGGCGGCCGGCGCAATGTTCCCGGCCGGACCGTGCTGGACCGGATGCAGTTCGGCCGTATCTCGATGCTGACCGATCCGGCGCTCGACGCGGGCCGCCACGAGTTCAACATCAACACCATCCTCGGCCGGGTGCTGCCGCCGGAAGAGTTCCTCCGCCGCAAACTGACCGGGGAGTGGATTCCGCCGACCCGGGAGATTTTTCCCTTTGTCATCGGCTCGATGTCGTTCGGGGCGCTGTCGCCCAACATGTGGCTTGGCCTGTTGCAGGGCGTGGCCTACTGCAACGAGGTGCTGGGCATCCCGGTGGTGATGGCCACCGGCGAGGGCGGCTGCCCGCCCTGGGTGCTGAAGAGCCCGTTTCTCAAGTACATCATCCTCCAGATCGCCTCCGGCTATTTCGGCTGGGACGAAATCATCCGTGCCATCCCCGAGATGCAATGCGACCCGGCGGCCATCGAGATCAAGTACGGCCAGGGGGCCAAGCCCGGCGACGGCGGCCTGCTGATGTGGTTCAAGGTCAGCAAGCTCATCGCCCGGCTGCGCGGTGTGCCCGAGGGCGTCGACCTGCCGTCGCCGCCGGTGCACCAGACGCTCTATTCCATCGAGGAGAGCGTCATGAAGATGATCCAGACCATGTCCATGGCCTTCGGCTTCCGGGTGCCGGTCTATCCCAAGGTCTCCGGCTCGACCTCGGCCAAGTCCGTGCTCAACAACCTGGTGCGCAATCCCTATGCCGGCGGCCTGTTGATCGACGGCATCGACGGCGGCACCGGCGCGGCCTACAACGTCAGCATGGATGCCACCGGCCATCCCATCGCCTCCAACCTGCGCGAATGCTATCTGGACCTGGTCCGCCAGGGCCGCCAGAACGAAATTCCGCTGTTCGCCGCCGGCGGTGTCGGCAAGAACGGCAATGTCACCCAAAACGGCATGGCCCTGATCATGCTCGGTGCCTCCGGGGTCCACATCGGCAAGTACATCATGCAGTCCTGCGCCGGCTGCCTGGGCAACGAGATGGGGCGCTGCAACGTCTGCAACGTCGGCCTGTGCCCCAAGGGCATCACCAGCCAAAATCCCAAACTCTACCGCCGTCTCGATCCCGACGAAGTCGCCCAGCGGGTGGTCGACGTGTTCATGACGATCCGCACCGAAATCAAGAAGATCATGGCCCCGCTCGGCCGTTCCCAGAGCCTGCCCATCGGCATGTCCGACGCGCTGGGCATCGAGGACAAGGCCATCGCCGAGCGGTTGCAGATCAACTACATTTGCTGATACAGGTCTTCAAGACAGGGCTTTGACATTATGAGCGACTCACAACGCACCGTTCTCACCATCCGCGGCCGTGGCGCCAATAACCAGCGGATTTCATCCAAGATTTTTGAGGAAGAGGTCCGGGCGGCCGCGGCCATCGCCGACGAGCTGATCCTCGAATCCTATGGCCAGCACAATATCGGCCTGCGGCTCGGTTCCCGGGAGCGACCGCTGACCATCCGGGTCAAGGGACCGGCCGGCCAGCGGCTCGGCTGCATGGGCCTGCCCGGCGCGACCGTCGTATGCGAGGGCTCGGCCTCCGACGATGTCGGCTATCTCAACATCGGCGCCGATATCGTTGTCAAGGGCGATGCCACCAACGGCGTCTGCAACGCCATGGCCGGCGGCCGGGTGATGATCGGTGGCTCCATCGGGGCCCGCGGCCTGACCATGACCAAATGGAACCCGGACTACGAGCGGCCGCAGATGTGGGTGCTGGGTTCGGTGGGCGATACCTTTGCCGAGTTCAACTGCGGCGGCGTCGGGGTGGTGTGCGGGATCGAGGCCAAAAATCCGGAGAACGTGCTCGGCTATCGGCCCTGCGTCGGCATGGTGGGCGGCAAGATCTACTATCGGGGCAAGACCGACGGTTCCTATGCCACCACCAACGCCAAGCTGGGGGCGCCGAACGAAGAGGAGTGGCAGTGGCTGATCGAGCGGCTGCCCGAATTCCTTGCGCACCTCGACCGGGGCGAACTGTTGCCGAAGCTGTCGGTCCGCAAGGAATGGCAGGTGCTGACGGCCATCACTCCCCAGGAGCGGGCTCTGATTTTTTCCGGCCCCATGCCCATGACCGAATTCCGGCGGCAAATCTGGGACCGCGGCTTCGGCGGCGGCGACCCGTTGCGCGATATCGCCCCCGGACTCGAGCGCGGGACGATCGGGGTGGTCGAGCCGGGCGAATGTCGGCGGCGCAAGCCGTTCTGGGCCAACCGCGATGCGGCCGCGCCCTGCACCTTCTTCTGCCCGATCCACATTCCGACCGTCGACCGCCTGCGCCTGATCCGCGAGGGCCGCACCGACGAGGCCTACGAGATGCTGCTGCGCTACACCCCGTTGCCGGCCTCGGTGTGCGGCACCATCTGCCCCAATCTCTGCATCCAGAACTGCTCCCGCGAAAAGATCGATTATTCCATCGACGCCGCGGTGCTCGGCCGCTCGATCCAGGCGGTGGCGCCGCCGGCCGCGAAGCCGGCCATCGGCAAGAAGGTGGCGATCATCGGCGGCGGCCCGTCGGGCATGGCCGCGGCCTGGCACCTGGCCCTGAACGGGGTCGAGGCGCACATCTTCGAGCGCGACACCAAGCTGGGCGGCAAGCTGGCCCAGACCATTCCCTGGGAGCGTTTGTCCCAGGCGGTGTGGGAGGTGGAAATCGACCGTTTCCTCAAGACCGAAAACCTCCAGGTCAGCCTGGGGGCGGACCTGAGCCGGGATACGGTCGAAGAATTGAAAAAAACGTTCGATTACGTGGTGGTGGCGGTGGGAACCCATCAGCCGCGCACGCTTTCCTTCCCCGGCCATCAGCGGGTCGTGCCCGCGCTTGCGTACCTCAAGGCGGCCAAGAGCGACCAGCCGATGGCCACCGGCAGGCAGGTGGTGATCATCGGCGCCGGCAATGTCGGCTGCGACGTCGCGGCCGAGGCTTACCGACTGGGGGCCGAGGAGGTGACCTTGGTCGATATCCAGAAACCGCTGGCCTTCGGCAAGGAGCGGATCGCGGCCGAGACCCTGGGCGCCACCTTCAAGTGGCCGTTCATGACCCGCGAGGTCACCGCCGAGGGCCTGGTCGGGGCCGACGGCACCGTGCTGCCCGCCCAGACCGTGATCATCTCCATCGGCGACATCCCCAGCCTGCCCTTTCTGCCCGAGTCGGTGGCAGTGGTCAAGGTGGGGGGCGCTTCCTGGATCAAGACCGACGAGGCTGGCCGGACCAGCGATCCCCAGATCCTGGCGGTGGGCGACGTCGAGCGGCCCGGTCTGGCGACCAATGCCCTGGGGGCCGGCAAGCGGACCGCCGAATATCTGCTGGCCGTGTTCAGGGGCGAACCTTGGCTGCCTTTCCACCAACGGCTGATCAGCTACGAGGACCTGACCCTGGCCCACTACGATCCGGTCACCGACCGAGGCGCCACCGAGGACCAGCAGGCCGCCCGCTGCCTGAGCTGCGGTTCCTGCCGCGATTGCCACCTCTGCGAGACCGTCTGCCCGACCGGCGCCATCTCCCGCCGGGACATCCTCCCCGGCCGGGACGGGGTGAATTACGAGTACGTCTCGGACGACGACAAATGCATTGCCTGCGGCTTCTGCGCCGACACCTGCCCCTGCGGCATCTGGGTGATGCGGCCGTTCTGATCCCGGCCGGTACCCGAAAAAACGAAGCCCCCCGATCGCATCGCGGTCGGGGGGCTTTTTTTTGCCGCCGGGCAAACGGCTTCGGCCTTTATCGGCGGCAGTATCGACAAGCCTCCGGCGTTACTTGCCCTGAAAGCGGGGCGGGCGTTTTTCCTTGAAGGCTCGAATTCCTTCCTGATAGTCCTGGCTGTCGTACACGCTTCGCCGCACCGATTGAATCAGCTCAAAGGTCTCGGCCGTGAGCGTGGCGCCGCGGGTGAGCAGGCGGAATTGGCGCTTGATGACCGAGACGGTCAAGGGCGCATTGTTGATGATCTTGGTGGCCAATTCCTTGGTGAATGTCTCGAGTTCCGCGGCCGGAACCAGATGGTTGAGTAAACCTATGCGCAATGCCTCCGGGCCGGAGATCGGTTGGGCGGTGAAGAAGAGTTCCTTGGCTTTGTTCAGTCCGAGGATATTGATGAAATGAATCAAACCGGAAGGATTGTATGGAACGCCGATCTTGGCAGGGGTGATGGCGAAGGTGGCGCTTTCGCACCCGATCAGGATATCGCAGGAAAGGGCGAGGTCCAGGGCGCCGCCCCAAACGCCGCCCTCGATCATGGCGATGATCGGCCGGGGATAGTCCTGGACATGGCGTAACAGGGACTCGAACGGTTCTTCGTACGGCAGGGGATCGCGATAGGGATCGGGCAATTCGCCGATGTCGTGGCCCGCGGACCAGACCGTGCTGTTGGCGGGCGCGCGTAAAACGACGGCCAAGGCTCCGGATGTGTGGTGTCGATCGAGGGCCTCGACCAGTTCGTCGATCAAGGCTTTGCTCAAACAATTGCGCTTGGGCGCGTTATTCAAGGTGATGAAGCCCAATTTTCCATCCAATTCGGTATGCACAAGAATCATGGTTTTCTCCAAATGAAGAGCTTTTTTTACCCGGCAGTCGCCTCTGAAGAGGCTGTTTTCCAATTTGCCGGGGCAGGCAGATCGATATCTGCCGATGGTATAATCGGGCGGACGTTGGGATATGAAAGCGATTTGGCGCGAAGAAGAGGCAATGCCCCGCCAGTGGCCGTAAAGTACTTTTCACTTCCCCTCCACCTGTGCCAATGGCCTGGTCCACAGGTGGAGGGGGGTTTCCGTGGCCGAACTAGGCCAGCTTTTCGGCCTCTTCGATAGAGCGCTTGAATCGCTCGGTCGAAAAACGCAACTGGCAGCCGGGGCAGCAATTGCCGGGTTTCTTGAACCAACTGCCGGGGTTGTTCATTTTGATGCCGCATTTGGGACAGGTCACGGTGATGTTCTTGTCTTCCGTCATGACGTTTTCCTCACAGAGAAAGAATAAATGAGTCGGGCACCGGGCATTGCCGCAGGCGCATGGCCGCCACCGGCCGCTCCGCCCGTTGTTGCCGCCGAAGCCACCGCTCCTGGGGGGCTCAAATGGCGGTGAGTGTATACTCGGTGGTGCCCAGGCCGATTTTTTCGGCATAGGCGAATTGGTGCTCCCACGGGATATGGGCATAGACGGCGCGGATCTTGTCGGTGGTGTCCGCCTTCTTGGCCAAACACGAGGTCGGCAGGACCGGCTGCCTGTTCATGAGGTCCACCGAGGCCTTGTCCAGGGCGACCGGATCGGTGGAGGCCAGGATGCCGATGTCGCCGACAATGGGTGCGTCGGCATAGGAATGGCAGTCGCAGGCTGGGGAGATCTGGGTGAGGAAATTGATGAACAGGGATTTTTCCTTCTTGCCGTAGAGGGCCGCGGCGGCGTAATCGATCATCCGCTCCAGGAAAGCCGGGATGTCGCCGGCCCAGTCCACCTCGATGGCCCCCTGCTTGCAGGCGTGCAGACACATGGCGCAGCCCACGCATTTTTCTTTGTCGATCCGGGCCAGGCGGGTGATTTTCGGGTTGGGGGCTTTTGCCTTTTCCGCAGCGTTCCGTTCCACGAGGCTGAGCGCCCCGTGGATGCACTGGGGCAGGCACATGCCGCAGCCGATGCATTTTTCCACCGCCACCACCGGCGAAACCGTGCTGTGCTGGGCCATCTTGCCCCGCCGCGAGCCGCCGCCCATGCCGACGTTTTTCAGGGCGCCGCCGAAGCCGGCCATTTCGTGGAGCTTGAAATGGGCGACCGAGACCAGGGCATGGGCGTGCATCAGGGCCGCGCCGATGAAGGCGGTCTTGAAATGGGCCGATTCCACCGGCACCTCGATTTCCTCCCGGCCGTTCAGACCGTCGGCGATGATCAGTGGCGCCCCGATCGAGGAGTAGCCGAAACCGTTGTACACGGCGGTGTTGAGGTGATCCACCGCGTTGCCTCGTTCCCCCACGTAGAGGGTGCTGGCGTCGGTCAGGAAGGGCTTGCCGCCCGCCTTTTTGATGGCCTCCACCACCGGCCGGACGAACAGGGGCCGGACAAAGGCGGTGTTGCCCAACTCGCCGAAATGCAGCTTGATGGCGGTCAGGTCGTCCTTGGCGATGATGCCCTCCAGGCCAGCCTTGCGCATCAGGATGCGGAGCCTGGGGAGAATCCCCTGGGATCGTTTTGCATTCAAATCCATGGAATAGACGGTTGCCGGTGCCATGCTGCCTTCTCCTTGCCGCTATGGGCCTTCAATGAAAACGTTGCCCCGGACCGGGGCATCTTGCCGTAAGCTCGCCCACCCGGCCATGCCGGCGGGCACCTTGCGCTCTTTATCCGAAACTCACTGTAGTCCTGGTGGGTTGAGCGGTTTCGTTTGTCTGGCTTTCCCCGTTGGCCCGCATCGCCCGATCACAGGCTGCGGACCACGGCGGCGATGTCCCGGTCGCCGTATCCCTCGGCCAGGGCCTTGCCGAAGACGGCGTGCACCGCTGCGGCCACCGGCAGGTCTTGCTCCAGTTCCCGGCTGAGTTGCAGGGTCAGACGCAGATCCTTTTCCATGTGCTTGAGGGGAAAACTGGTGGTGGTGTCCCCGGTGAGGATCATGGGGCCCTTGACCCGGAACATCGGGTTGGCCATGGCGCCCTCGGCCAGCACCTGTAGGATCTGGTCGCCCGCCAGGCCGCATTTCTCGCCCAGGGCCAGGGATTCGCCCAGAATCTCCATCATGGTGCCGAGCACCAGGTTGACCACCAGCTTCATTTTGGCGCCCTGGCCGACGACGTCCCCCAGATGCAACGACAGCCGGCCCATCCGTTCGAAGGCCGGCAGGGATCGATCGTACAGATCGCGGTCACCGGCGGCGAGGATCACGAGGGTGCCGTCTGCGGCGGGCTGTTTCGTGCCCGAGACCGGCGCCTCCAAAAACCGGGCGCCCTTGGCTGCCACCGCCTCGGCGATGCGCCGCGAGGTCGCGGGATCCACGGTCGACATGTCGACATATCCGCTACCGGGTCCGATGCCCGCCAACACCCCGTCGGCGCCGAAACAGAGATCCAGGCTGGCCTGGGGATCGGCCACCATGGCGAACACGATGTCGACCGAGGCGGCCACCTCCTTGGGGCTTGCGCACTGCCTAGCCCCGAGCTCGACTAGGGGGAGGCATTTGCCCGCATCCCGATTCCAGACCGTGACATCGAAGCCGGCGCGTAGCAAACGGGCCGCCATGCGGCTGCCCATGATGCCCAATCCTAAAAAACCGTATCGCATGGTTCTCTTCCTCCGTAGTCGTGATTGACGATGCCGCAGCCTCGGCGGGCGGTGTAAACGAAACGGACTAACGCCGGCGGGAGCCGCCCAGGATGCCGCCCAGCAGGCCCCGCAGAATCTGGCGGCCGACCTGGCTGCCGACGGTGCGCGCCGCCTGCTTGGCCATGGTTTCGACCAGGCCCTGGCGGCCTTTGGTTCCCCATAAAAGCTCGCCCAGCAGGCCCCGGTCTTCCGGCGCCGCCGGCGGTGCGGTTTGCCCGGTCGCGACCGGGCCGTCACTTTTTTGCGAAGCGCGGCGCCGCAAGATTTCGTAGGCCGATTCCCGGTTTATGGGGGTGTCGTACTTGCCGCCGAGCGGGCTGCGGGCTCTGACCGTTGCCCTCTCTTCGGAGGTAATCGAGCCCATTTTGCAGCGGGGCGGACAAACCAGGGTGCGCTCCACCGGCATGGGCACCCCGTTTTCCTGAAGGGTGGAGACCAGGGCCTCGCCGACGCCCAGCCGGGAGATGGCCTCGGCCACGTCGAGGCCGGGGCGGGGCACAAAGGTTTCGGCCGCGCTCCGGACCGCCTTCTGGTCGCGGGGAGTGTAGGCGCGCAGGGCGTGCTGGATGCGGCTGCCCAGCTGGCCGAGGATCTCGTTCGGCAGATCGTCGGGGTATTGCGAACAGAAATAGAGCCCGACCCCCTTGGAGCGGATCAACCGCACCACCTGTTCCACCCTTTGCCGCAGCGCCGGCGGGGTGTCGGCAAAGAGCAGATGGGCCTCGTCGAAGAAAAGGGCCAGCTTCGGTCGATCGAGGTCGCCCACTTCCGGCAGGTTCTCGAACAGCTCCGACAACAGCCACAACAGAAAACCCGAATACAGGCGGGGTTGGAGGATCAGTTGGTCCGCGGCCAGGATACTGACGATGCCGCGCCCGCTCAGATCGGTGCGCATTAGGTCGGCGAGTTCCAGGGCCGGCTCGCCGAGCAAGGCGCTGCCGCCCGCCCGCTCCAGGGCCAGGACGGCGCGCTGGATGGCAGCCACCGATTGGCTGCTGACCAGGCCGTAGCGCGAGGAGATTTCCTGGCGGTTCTCGAGGACAAAGCCTAAGATTTCGCGCAAATCGTCGAGGTCGAGCAGCAAAAGGCCCTGGTCGTCGGCCAGTTTGAACACGATCTCAAGGACGCCGGTTTGGGTCTCGTTGAGTTCGAGCATCCGGCCCAGCAGGGTCGGGCCGATCTCGCTGACGGTGGTGCGCAGCGGATGCCCCTGCCGCCCGTACACATCCCAGAATAAAACCGGACTCGCCTCCGGGGCAAAGCCCTCGATCCCGATCCGGAGGGCGCGCTCCCGAATTTTCTCGTTGGGGCTGCCGGCCACGGCCAGGCCGGCGACGTCGCCCTTGACGTCGACCATGAACACCGGCACGCCCAGGCGCGAGAAACCCTCGGCCAGGACCATGAGTGAAATGGTCTTGCCGCTGCCGGTGGCGCCGGCGATCAGGCCATGGCGATTGCCGTATTTGGCGGGCAGATCGACAACCGTCTCCCCTTTGCCGATGAGTATGCGGTCCACGGTTTCCTCCCGGGCAATGTCAATGCCCTGTCGGCCGTTATTTTGCGCGCGCCTGCCTGGCCGGGGCAGGCGGCCGTCATGGGTGCCGATCCTTTGACAACCGGTAGAGGCAGTGCAGCCGGAGCGGACTGCCTTCCGGCAGCTGCGGATGCTCGAAGGTGCCGGAAGGGCGCATGCCCAGGCGTTCCATCACCGCCCGGGAGCGTCGGTTGCCGACAACGGCGAAGGAGACGATTTCCTCAAGCAGCAGCGTGTGGAAACCGACGGCGACAACCGCTGTGGCCGCCTCGGTTGCCAACCCTTGGCCCCAATGGGCGAACGCCAGCCGCCAGCCGACCTCGACGCAGGGCGAAAAGGGGAGCTGGGCGGTGGGGGTGTGCAGGCCGACAAAGCCGATGAATTGCCCGGTGGCTTTGAGCTCCGCCGCCCAGAAGCCCCAGCCGCGCTTTGCGATCAGCGCGGCAGCGCGCTCGGCCAAGGCATCGCTCTCGCTGCGGGAGAGTACCGAGGGGAAGAACTCCATCACCCGCGGATCGGCGCAGAGAGCGGCAAAGGGCTCGCGGTCCGCAATCCGCCATTGCCGCAGACGCAGGCGGCTGGTCTCGAATTCGATCGGTTCGGCTGGATTCCAGGGCGAGGAAGGATGCATATCCGTTTGCAGGGGCAGGGGTTGATTCGCTGGTGCCGATCGATCGCCAAAGGCAAAAATACCCGGTCGGATTTTCATCGGTCAAGAGAAAAAATCCCGGTGTTTTCAACGGTTCCGGGAGGTTGCGGGCGGAGCGATGGCGGCGGAAGGCCGCCGACCCGGCAAGGAAGGCAGGGGAATCGGGCGAGATGGCAATATCGCCGGGCAGTTATATGCGGCAGAGCGGGAATTCGCGCAAGCCAAAGGTGCGGGCGGCATCGGTACCGAGTCGCCGGTCGATGCTGCTCGTTCGGCCAGGGTATCCGCTCCGGAATTCGGCCGCGCTATTTTTTGATGAACCGGATGATCACCTTGTATTTTTGGGTGTCGAGATCCTTGGGCAGGTTGGCGCTGTCGTTGATCAACAGGGTGAGCACCTTGCCGTTGGATGGATCCTTGCGCTGCTGTTTGCGCCGTTCCTGGCCCAGGGGGCCGACGAGGCGCTGGCGGGGGGCGCGCACATGGAGCAATTCCGCCTCCACCGGCAAGCCGGTGGGACCGGGTTTGCTGGGGAGCGAGCCGAGGGGGTCGATCGAGCCGATGATAATATTCACCATGGGTTTATCCTCCCTGGATAGAATGGGGGTTGAGTGTCAGCTAGCTGTTGTCGTGCATGCGTTCGCTCACCGTGCGTTCCAGGTCGAGCAGGGTTCGTTTCATGGGCAGACCGCCGCCGAATCCGGTCAGGTTGCCGCCCGCCCCGATCAGCCGATGGCAAGGGATGACGATGCTTATGGGATTGACATGGGCGGCACCGCCCACGGCCCTGGCCTTTTGCCGGCCGCCGATCCGTTCCGCCAGCTCGCCGTAGGTCATGGTTTGGCCGTAGGCAATGGTTTGGAGCTGTTCCCAGACCTGTCGCTGGAAGGCGGTGCCGTGGATCGACAGGGGCAGGTCGAAATCGGTCAGGGAGCCCTCGAGATAGGCCAGCAGTTGCCTGGCGGTCTCGTGCAGAAGCGGATGCGCCACCCGCTCCACCGGGAGCGGCGGGGCGGTGGATCGTTCCCTGGGAAAGTCCAGACAGCAGAGGCCGGTATCGTCGGCGGCCAGGAGAAAATCGCCGAGAGCGGTGGCAATGGTGGCGCTGATGGGCATGGCGATCTCCAGAGGAACAAGAAAACGATCATGGGCTTACGGTGCCGGACGAACCCGGTCCCGCACCGCATCCAGCAGCAGGGCCTCGATGCGGGTCTGGCGGCTGAGCACCGCGGCGGCCCGGCGATACAAGACGGCCAGGTCCGCCGGCGCGGCGCCGGTGAGAATATGGCTGCAATTGTAGTTGAGGCAGAAGATCGGCTTGGCCGAAAACGGGCAGCCCGTGGGACCGAGGAAGCAGCAATTTCCCCCGCTCTCCGGATGCACGGCCACCGGAACGTCCAGCAACAGGTTGATCAGGATTTGGAGCGCGTCGGTGTTGTCCGCCATAAGCGCGCTACAGCACCCCCCGTCCGGCCGCGCGGCGCAACGGCTGCACAGCCGGCCCAGTTGCATGGCCACCATTTGGCCGGCAAGCGCCCGGCACTCCAGGCGCAGGCCGTCGAGTTCGTCGGCCAATGGCGGCAAGGCCTTGAGGCGGGGCGCCAGCTCGGCATGCAGGGCCTCGGCCGTGGCCAGCTTGTCGGTTGGGCGGCCTTCGTACAGGATGCGCAGGAGTCGGTCGTTGGCGATGGTCATGGACACTCCCTTTAATTGGCCGCCTGGAGCATGAACTGCTTCCACACCGGCGCGGCTGCCTGCCCGCCGGTCTCGCCGGCGCCGAGCGGCATGTCGCGGTCGTGGCCGAACCAGACGCCGGCGGTCAGATCCCGGGCCGAGCCGACGAACCAGGCGTCGACCTGGTTGTCGGTGGTGCCGGTCTTGCCGCTGGCCCCGATCACCCCGGCGGCGTTCTTGCCCGTTCCTCGCCGTACCACCTGGGCCATGGCCGTCTGCAGCCAGGCGGCGGTCGCGGGTGCCAGCACCTGCTTGCCCGCGGACTGCGGCCAGGGGGTGAAACCGCCGCGCCGGTCCCCGATCCTGGTGATGCCGACCGGGGCGTGGTACTCGCCCCGGTTGGCGATGGCGGCGTAGACGGCGGCCAGTTCCAGCAGCGACACCGGCGAGGAGCCGAGCGCCAGCGACAGGTCGGCATCGAGCGGCGCGCTGATCCCCAGCTTCCGGGCGGTGGCGATCACCTTCTGCGGCCCCACCTGCTGCATCAGCCGGACCGCGACCACGTTGCTGGAATGGATCAATGCCTCGGTCAGGGTGATGGGCCCCCGGTATTCCCGCTTGAAATTATGCGGCTGCCAGGGCTTGCCGTTACCGCTGTAGAGGGTGATCGGCGCATCCTGGAACACGGCATCCGGCGAAATGCCCTGTTCCAGGGCGGTGGCATAGAGCAGGGGCTTGAAGGCCGATCCGGGCTGCCGGTTGGCCTGCACCGCTCGATTGAATTGATTTTCGGTGAAGTCCACCCCGCCGATCATCGCCTGGATGCGGCCGCTGCCGGCATCCAGCGCCACCAGGGCCCCTTGCGGCGCCGGTTCGCCGGGGTGGCGGCCGGCAATCCCGGCCACGCCCTCCTGGACGGCCCTGGCCGCCGCTTCCTGAAGCTGGGCGTCGACAGTGGTGGCCACGCTCAGCCCCTTTTGGTACAGATCGGCCTCCTTGTACACGGTCAGCAATTGCTGGCGGACGTAGAGGGCGAAATAGCCGTTGATCGCTTTGCGCCAGTGGCCGGCCAGGGGCAGCCCCTCTTCGTAGGCGGCCCGTGCGGCATCGGCGGTGACGAGGCCGTCTTCGGCCATCCGGTTGAGCACGTAACGCTGCCGGGCCCTGGCCGCCTCGGGCTGCTTGAGCGGCGAATAGTTGCTGGGTGACTGGGGCAGGCCGGCCAACAGCGCGATTTCGCCCAGGGTCAGCTGGCTGGCCTTCTTGCCGAAATAGGTGCGGGCCGCGGCTTCGACGCCGTAGGCCCCTTCGCCGAGGTAGATTTCGTTGAGATAGATGGAGAGGATTTCCTCCTTGGTCAGCATCCGTTCCAGCCGGAAGGCGAGCACCGCCTCGGCCATCTTGCGCAGATAGCTTTTTTCCGGGGAAAGGAGCAGGGCGCGGGTGACCTGCTGGGTGATGGTCGAGCCTCCCTGGCTGCGGCGGCCGGCGCGGACGTTGTTGAAGGCGGCGCGGGCGATCGACCACAGGTCGAGGCCGTCGTGCTCCCAGAAGCGGCTGTCCTCGGCGGCGACAAAGGCCCGGGGCAGCAGGGGCGGCAGGCTGTCGTAGGGAACGACAATCCGGAATTCCCTGGCAATGGCGTCGATGGGCCGGTTGAAGCGGTCGAGGATCATGGTCGCCACCTGGGGCCGGTAGTCGTCCAGCGAACGAATATCGGGCAAGGAGGAAATCCAGGCCAGAACCGTGCCCAAAAGCAGCGTCACCAGGGCGGCGATGGTGAGAACCATCCGGGTGAGATGGCGTTCGTCCAGAATCCGGCCGCGAAAGGGGAGAGGCTCGGGGGGAAGTTCCGTTGATGCCGAGGGTGTGGTGGACAAGAACTCAAAGAAACGGTAGTGTTGCACTCATGGATGGACCGGCTCGACCGGCGGTGCGCCACCGCAGCGGTTGCCGGAATCGATAGTCGTATTAATAAGTACCATGAATGGCGCCTTGAAGCACGGAGTTCTTTGCAAGGTACCGGTTGGTCCCCCGGAGTGGCACGGTTTCGAGGCAGGTTTTTTCTTTTTCCAGAACCACGGTAGGTCGTGTCGCGCATACGGATTCTCTCTGAACAACTGGCCAACCAGATCGCCGCCGGCGAGGTGGTGGAGCGGCCGGCCTCGGTGGTCAAGGAGCTGCTGGAAAACAGCCTCGATGCCGGTGCCACCCGGATCGACATCCAGGTCGAGGGCAGCGGCAGCGGCCTGTTGCGGGTGGCCGACAACGGGGCGGGCATGGACGGCGACGACGTGCTGCTGTGCCTTGAACGGCACGCCACCTCCAAAATCCGCGAGGAGGCCCAGCTGGCCGCCATCGCCACTTTGGGATTCCGCGGCGAAGCCATTCCCAGCATTGCCTCGGTTTCCTGGATGACCATCCTCTCCCGGCCCCAGGACCAGGCATTGGGCACCCGGGCCGAGATCCGCTACGGCACCCTGCGCCATGTGCATCAGGACGGATGCGGCCGGGGCACGGTGATCGAGATCCGCCATCTGTTCGGCAACATGCCGGCTCGGAAAAAATTCCTCAAATCGGCGCGCACCGAAATGCACCACATCGAGGAGGTGGTCAAAAACCAGGCCCTGGCCCATCCCGCCACCGGTTTCACCCTCCAGACAGACGGCCGGACGACGTTCGACTACCGGCAGGGCGCGGACCTGGAAGGGCGGGTCCGCGAGGTGTTCCGCTACCGGGATAAGCTGGTGCCGCTTGCGGCCGAAGCCGCAGCCGAGAGCGGAACCATGGCTCTGGACGGCTTTCTGCTGCTGCCGGAAACCGCGCCGTCCACCGCCGCCCGCCTGCGGCTGCTGGTCAACGGCCGGCCGGTGCAGGACGCGATGCTGCGGCACGCGGTGAACGAAGGCATGCAGGGATTCCTGATGAAGGGGTATCAGCCGGCCGGGGTCCTGCGGCTGGCCGTTTCCCCCGATCAGGTGGATGTCAATGTCCATCCGGCCAAGCGCGAGATCCGGTTCCGCCGCAGCGAGGCCGTGCACCGTTTCGTGGCCGACGCCATTCGCCGGGCCATGGCCGGCTACCAGCGCGACCTTCGCACCAGCTTGTTCGCCCCGCCGTTGCAATCCTCGCAGCCTGTTGCGTCCTCTCCGGCCGATCCGGAGCCAACCGCCGCCTGGCCGGATTTCCCCGCCCTGGTTAGCGCCGAGCCGGCCGCGACCCAGCCGCTCCTGCCGTCCGCCCCGCCGATAATGTCGGCAAAGACACCGGCAAGAGCACCATCGATGGCACCGCCGCCCCCGTCGCCTCAGTCGCCACTGCGCTTGTCCTCGCAAGAACCGCCGGTTCAAACCACTCCGGCCCAAGGGCCGCTCCTGCCGGAAAGCCCCTGGGCCGGACCGGAACCCGGCCACGCCAGCCATGAATACGCGGGGCTGACCCTGATCGGCCAGCTCTTTTCCCTCTACCTGCTCTGCGAACGGGAAGGGCGGTTCATCGTCATCGATCAGCACGCGGCCCACGAACGCCTCCTGTACGGCCAGCTGCTGCAGGGATATCTGGCGGCGAACATCCCGCAACAGGCTTTGCTGTTTCCGGTTACGGTCGAGCTGTCTCCGGCCCAGGCCGAGACCCTGGAGCAACGCGGCGACGAGGTGGCCGGCTTGGGATTCACGGTGGAACCGTTCGGCGACGCCACCTGGGTGATCAAGGCCGCTCCGGCCCTGGTCGGTCATGTCGAGCCCGGTGAACTGCTCCGCGAGATCCTCGACGGCTTGCGGGGACCGATGCGAAGCGATGCGGCCCGACCCGTCCCCCAGGCGGTGGGCGACCTGCTCGCCTCCATGGCCTGCAAGGCCGCGATCAAGGCGGGCAATCGCCTGCAGCCGGTGGAGATGCTCAAGCTCCTGGCCCAGATGGAGGCCGGGGCGGTGTTTTCCCACTGCCCCCACGGCCGGCCGGTGCTCAAGACCTTTACCGCCCAGGAAGTGGAGCGGTGGTTCCATCGTCATGGCGGCTGAAGCGGCTGAAGAGCGGCCGGTCGACCGGCCCTGTCCGTGCGGCTCGGGCCTTGCCTATGGCCGATGCTGCGGCCCGCTCTTGGCCGGCCGGGCGCAGGCCCGGACCGCGGAAGCGCTGATGCGCTCGCGTTACACCGCCTTTGTCGAGCGCAACCGGGCCTATCTGGACCGAACCTGGCATCCGTCCACCCGGCCGGCAGATCTGGCGCTTGCGGCCCAGCCGGATTGGTGCGGCCTGCGGATCGTGGCGACCGAGCAGGGCGGGGAGAACGATGACCAGGGCCTGGTCGAATTCGTGGCCACCGCCTTGGCCGGCACCGAGGCGATCACCCTCCACGAACGCAGCCGTTTTGTCCGGGAAGAGGGCCATTGGTTGTATGTTGCCGGGCAGATCCTCGAACCGGACCAAGACCCGGCGGCCCGCGGCGGCAAGATCGGCCGCAACGATCCTTGCCGCTGCGGCAGCGGCAGGAAATTCAAGAAATGCTGCGGCCGATGAAGCCGGAGCCAGCCGCCGGGCCTCTTTCGGCCGAAGATGCCTTGCGCGGGCCATCCCGCACGGCCACCACCAGGCGCCGAAACGGCGCCTCTTTTTGAAAAACGCATTGTGAACGGAATGTTGTTGCCATGAACCGCGGTTTTCTTCGAAACAGCTTGCAACGGCACAGCTGTATCTGGTGTCTCGTCCTGCTGTTGCTCGCTCTGGTCCCAATTGCCGGAGGTCGGGCCGCAAGCCCCGATGGCGGTGCTGCGCGCACCATCCGGGTGGTGTTGGACAGCAACTATCCGCCCTACATCTCTATCGACGGGGACGGGAAAATCCAGGGTATTCTGGCCGACCGGTGGCGGCTGTGGCAGGAGAAGACCGGCATCCGGGTGGAGATGACCGCCCTGGACTGGCAGGATGCCCTGGCCGGGATGAAGACGGGCCGGTTCGACGTGATCGACACCGCGTTCGTGACCGAGGAGCGCCAGAAGTGGCTCGAATTCGGCAAACCCTATGCCGATATCGAGGTTTCCGTGTTCTTTCGCAGCAATATAAGCGAAATCGGCGATATCCATTCCTTGCAGGGTTTCGTGGTCGGGGTCAAGGAAGGGGATGCCGCCGCCGAACTGCTGCGGAGCAACGGCATCGACAGTTTGATGCTGTTTAAGGGGTACGAGGCGATGGTCCAGGCTGGCCGGGAGCACCGGGTCAACGTGTTCGTCGCCGACAAACCTCCGATTATCCACTACCTGTACAAACACGGCATCCGCAACGATTTCAAGGTGTCGGCACCGATCAACATCGGCGCATTCCACCGGGCGGTCAAAAAGAAAAACAATGGGCTGCTGCGCGAGATCGAGGAGGGATTTGCCCGGATTTCGACTGAGGAACTGGAGCGTATCGACAAGAAATGGGTGTCCCAGCCCCTGCTGCCGGAGCTGCCGGTGGTGCCGCTGCTGGTCGGCGCCGGTGTCCTGGGCCTGGCGATTGCCGGCCTGTTCTACTGGAACCGGACCTTGCGGGCGGCGGTGATACGGCGCACGGCCGAGCTGGAGAACAGCGAGCGGGCCTTGCGGGAAAGCGAGGCGCGGTATCGCGGGCTGGTGGAAGACGCCAGCTCGATCATCCTGCGCATGGATCGCGACGGTCGGATTCTCTTTCTCAATGAATTCGCGCAGCGTTTTTTCGGTTACACCCTCGACGAGGTGGCCGGCCGCAACCTGGTCGGGACTCTCTCGCCGCACGACCTGCCCGGCAACAGGTTCTGGGAGCGTCTTGCCGAGGCGGATGGACAGGCCGGCGACTTTGTGATCGATGAAAGCGAAAACATGCGCCGGGACGGGTCGCGCGTCTGGATCACCTGGGCCAGCAAGGCGCTGCGCGACCCGCAGGGCCGGGTCGGCGAAATCCTGTGCGTGGGGAGTGACAGCACCGACCGCAAGCTGGCGGAAGAGGCGTTGCGCCGAGAGCGCGAACGCCTGGCCTTCGTGATCGAGGGCTCGCAGATCGGCACCTGGGAGTGGAACGTGCAGACCAATGAGGTCGTGGTGAACCACAACTGGACGTGGATGCTCGGCTACACCCTGAGTGAGCTCATGCCCCATATCGGCGAATCCTGGAGGAAGCTGGTGCATCCCGACGACCTGGAGCGGGTCAGGGCCTCCTTGCTCAGGTGCGCCCGGGACGAGGCGGCCGACCATGACCGCGAGTACCGCATGCGGCACAAGGACGGCCATTGGGTGTGGATTCTGGATCGCGGCCGGGTGGTTACCCGCGATGCCGCCGGCAAGCCCCTGGGGATGATCGGCATCCATGCGGACATCAGCGTGCGCAAACGGGTGGAAAAAGAGTTGTTGGCCACCAGCGAACTGCTGACCCAGTTCATCAAGACTTCGCCCATTTATGCCCTGATCCGGGAAGTGAGCCCCGCGGGGAGCACAGTCCTGAAAGCCAGCGACAACTGCGAGGAGATGTTCGGCCTGCCGGTTGCCGAGATGCTCGGCAAGACCGTGAATGCGCTGTTTCCGGCACCCTTTGCCGCCAAGATGACGGCAGACGATTGGTTGGTCGTCACCCAGGGGGAAATCCTGCGGCTTGAAATGGAACTCAACGGCCGCACCTATACCACTATCAAGTTCCCGATCAAGCTGGGGGAGCGCAACCTGGTCGCCGGATACGCCATCGACATCACCGAACGCCGGCAGGCGCAGGCCGCCTTACAGGCCAGCGAAGCCACCTTCCGCAACATCGTCCAGGCCTCGCCCATGGGCATCCATATCTACGACCTGCTTCCCGATGGCCGGCTGGTCCTGGCCGGCGCCAATCCCGCCGCCGACCGCCTGTTGGGGCTGGAGCACTCCCGGCTCGTCGGCAAGACCCTGGAGGAGATCCTGCCGGCGATCCATGCCACCGAGGTGCCCCTGCGCTTCCGCCGGGCGGCCGAATTCGGCGAGAGCTGGCAGAACGAGCGGTTCGAATATGCCGACATTACCATCGCCGGGCTGTTCGAGCTGCACGTCTTCCAGATGTCGCCCGGCCGGATGGCGATCCTGTTCAACGATATTTCCATTCGCAAGCGGGCCGAGGAGGAAAAAAACAAGCTGGAGACGCAGCTGAACCAGGCGCGCAAGATGGAATCGATCGGGCAGTTGGCCGGCGGCGTGGCGCACGATTTCAATAACATGCTCGGCGTCATCATCGGCCATTGCGAGCTGGCGCTCACCGGGATGCATGCGGCGCATCCGCTCTATGCCACCCTGCAGAGCGTCCGCCAGGCCGCGGAACGGTCGGCCGACCTGACCCGACAGCTGCTGGCCTTTGCCCGCAAGCAGCCGGTTGCCCCCGAGGAACTCGAGCTGAACGCCACCGTCGCCCAGATGCTGACCATGTTGCAGCGTCTGGTGGGCGAAGACGTTGACCTGGCCTGGCTGCCGAGCCAGAACGCCGGCCGGGTGCGGATCGATCCCTCGCAGCTCGACCAGATACTGGTCAATCTTTTGGTCAATGCGAAGGATGCCGTCGGCGAAAACGGCAAGATCACCATCGAGACCGCGGCGGAGGCCCTGGATGCGCGCTACTGCGCCGAGCATGTCGACGGGGTGCCGGGCGACTACGTCCGGCTGGCGGTGAGCGACAACGGTTGCGGCATGTCCGGCGAGACCCTCACCCGGCTGTTCGAGCCTTTCTACACCACCAAGGAGCTGGGCAAGGGCACCGGACTCGGTCTGGCGACGGTTTACGGCATCGTCAAGCAGAACGGCGGGTTCGTCAACGTCTACAGCGAGCCGGGGCAGGGGAGCACCTTCAAGATCTATCTGCCCCGGCTGGACAATCCCGAAGAACGGGAACCGGAGGCCATGGCCGAGGCCGAGCCGCCGGCGGCTCCTTCCGGCAGCGAGACCGTCTTGTTGGTGGAGGACGAACCCATGATCCTCGAGATCACGGCGACCATGCTCCGCCGGCTGGGCTACACCGCGTTGACCGCCTCCGGACCGGAGGAGGCCGTGCGCCTGGCCGAGGAGCACGGCAAGGCCGTCGACCTGCTGCTGACCGACGTGGTCATGCCCGGCATGAACGGCCGCATGCTGGCCCGGAACCTGGTGGCGGCCAACCCCGAATTGAAATGTTTGTTCATGTCCGGCTATACCGCCAATGTCGTGGCCCAGCACGGGGTGCTCGACGAGGGCGTGCACTTCATCCACAAGCCGTTTGCGCTCAACGCGCTCGCCGCCAAGATCCGGGAGGTCCTGGAAGGAGCGGGGCGCTGCTGACGATTCTCGGTTGGCGGGGAGCGGGGCGGTAGCTTACCGGATCAGCATCACCACGCCCAGCACGATCAAGAGCAGGTAGATGGCTTGCAAGTAGCTCTGGCGATTGATCCGGCCGCCGAGGGCGGAGCCGGCCTTGGTGCCCAGGAGCACGAAGCCCAGGGTCACGGCAAAGGAGGTCAGGATGTCGCGGGTGATCACCCCGCTAAAGGCGTGCACTGCCACGGTGATGTAGCTGTTGAGCACGAAAAAGCCGGTGAGCGTGGCCTTGATCTCATTCTTTTTCCAGTCGGTGGAAGTGGCGTAGAGGATCACCGGCGGCCCGCCCGCACCCACCGAGGCGGAGATCGTTCCGGCGAAGAACCCGGCGATATAGCCCCAGAAAACATGCGGGTTGAGGGGCCGGGGCTTGAAGGTGAGGTTGATCGCGCTGATGGCGATCAACATGATGCCCATCGCCCGGTTGATGTCGACCGGGTCGGCCACCTTGAGCAGGAGAGTGCCGGCCAGGATGCCGGGCAGGGAACCGACGAGCATGGGCAGGATCTTGCGGCGATCCATGATCCGGCGCAGGCCGATGGTCATGGTAGTGGCGATGATCGTGCCGTTGAGGATGGCCAGGGGCACGGCCAGCTTGGCATCCATGATCAGGCAGAGCAGGGGTAGCGCCACCAGGCCGCCGCCGAATCCGGTCAGGCCCTGGATCAGGCTGGAGACGAAGAAAATGAGACAGGAAAGAGCAAGAACGATCATGAAGCAACAGGTGCCCTGGCCGGCGCGGGCCGAATGAAGGTTTCGCGGTGAGCAGGGGTGCCGCTGCGCTCCCCGGAATCCGGCGCGAGGGGTGTTGCCTGCGAAAGCACGCAGTATAAAAGGAAACCCCGGCGGAATTCAAGTACTAGTCCCATCCGGCCAGCTTTTTTTACATTGCGCGTTTTTTTTGTACCCCGGGTCCCGGCAGTTCGGATAGGCAGAAAGAAAGAAAACCTCAACCGAGGGCCTGGGCCGCTCGCGCAAGGGGGAAAGCCATGGGCACGCCACGGATTGTCGACAGCCATATCCACTGCGGGGTACAGCATTCGGAGCTTCCTTTCGAGCGCATCGCGCCGCTGCTGGCGCAGGCGGGCATTGCCGATGCCTGCCTGTTCGCCCCGGTGGAGGATATCTACGACCGCGACGATTACCATTTCCAGGACAACGACGCCTGGCAACGGACTCGAAGGGCGGCCAACCGCTACCTGCTCGGCCTGGCCGAACAGGACGCCTCCATCTATCCGTACCTGTTCGTCTGGAACGATTTCGCCGTCGACGAATTGCGCCACCCCTATCGCGGCATCAAGTGGCACCGCCACTCCTGCGAGCCCGAATACCATTACGACGATCCCCGTTGCGCGGCCATGCTCGAGGCCATCACCCGGCGGCGCCTGCCGGTGGTGCTCGAGGAGAGCTACGCCAACACCCTCCGGTTCATCGAACAGCTGGCACCGGAGGCGGTGATCGTCATTCCCCACCTCGGCGGCCTCAACGGCTCCTACCGAGCCCTGGAGAGCGCCGGCATCTGGCAGCGCGCCAACGTCTACGCCGATTCGGCCCTGGCCTCGACCGTGGACATGCGTCATTTCGTCGAACGCTATGGCGCAGGCAAGCTGCTTTTCGGCAGCGATTTCCCGTTCGGCACCCCGGCGCAGGAGTTGCGCAAGATCCAGCGGTTGGATCTGTCGGCCGACGAGTACGGCCAAGTGGTGGGCGGCAATATTCTCCGGCTGCTTGCCGCGGTGACCGATCGGTGAACGGTTGCGGCGGCAAGGCCGGAACAGACGAACGATATTCGTGAGGTGAGAGAATGCGATATTCGGAAGCCCGGCCGGGCAGGGTGTTCGTGCTCCGTTTGGAGGACGGCGATATTGTCCATGAAACCATCGAGCGGTTTGCCCTGGAGCAGGGGATCGGGGCCGCTTCGCTGATCGCGGTCGGCGGCGCCGACAGCGGTAGCCGGCTGGTGGTCGGGCCGAAGGAGGACCGCGGCCTGCCCCTGCAACCGATGCAGCGGGAGTTGAGCCACGCCCACGAGGTGGCTGGGGTCGGCACCCTGTTTTGCGACGAGGACGGGGTGCCGCTGGTGCACATGCACATGGCCTGCGGCCGGGAAGGCGAGACCGTCACCGGCTGCATCCGCGCCGGAGTCAAGACCTGGCAGGTGCTGGAAGTGATCGTGCACGAACTGGCGGACTGCTCCGCCCGGCGTGCGATCGAATATCCCCTGGGCCTGAAGCTGCTACAACCCTAGCAGCGCGGGTGGCCGCAGCGCGCAGCGGTCGTGGGGAGACAGGATGGGCTTTGTCGGGATTCGGGCGAGCCGTGCCCGGCGGACGGAGTCTGCAACGAAAGAACATCGAACAGGAGGCGGCAAATGGCATACACGCATGTGATCGTGGAGGTGAGCGAACGTTTGGTCGGCACCATCACCCTCAACCGGCCGGATGAGTTGAACACCTTCAACAGCCTGCTGGCCGGGGAACTGGCCTCGGCGCTTTGGGCCATGGACGCCGATCCCGCGGTGCGGGTCGTCGTGATCAAGGGCGCGGGCAAGGCGTTTTGCGCCGGGATCGACATCAACGAGCTGGCCGACAAGAGCGCCATGGAATACCGGCAATGGATCGAGCACATGGAGCAGCCGCTGCTGGCCATCGCCCGGATGAGGAAACCGGTGATCGCCCAGGTGCACGGCGTGGCCGTGGCCAACGGCATGGGACTGGTGGCCGCCGCCGACCTGGCAATCGCCGCCGGCAACACCAAAATGGGCCTGACCGCGATCAATGTCGGCCTCAACTGCGTCGGGCCGGTCATTCCGGTGGCCCGGTGCGTGGGGCGGAAAAAGGCCCTTGAACTGCTGCTGTTCGGCGATTTGATCAAGGCCCCGGAGGCGCAGGCCATGGGGCTGCTCAATCGGGTGGTGGAAAAGGAGGCGCTGGAGGCCGAAACCAAAACCTGGGCCGAGAGCCTGGCCAAGAAGAGCCCGCTGGCCATCCAGATCGCCAAGAAAGGGTTCTATGCCTCGGAGGATTTGCCCTACGAACGCCAGTTCGACCTGATGAACGAGGCCTTTGCCCGGCTCTGCACCACCCAGGACGCCAAGGAAGGGGTGCAGGCCTTTTTCGAAAAACGCAACCCCCGCTGGCAAGAGCGATGACCGGATGCCGGGTGCCTCGCCTTCGACGCGGGATGACGGCCGCCCCGCCGGGCGGTACCCGGATGCCGGGCAATGCATGCAATCAACCAACCACGACAGGAATCATCAGCCATGAACATCCCCGAACTTCTCTCCCTGGCCAGCGGTTATTGGAAACCTTGCACCCTGCACGCCGGGGTCGAACTGGACGTCTTCAGCCCGCTGGCGACCGCGCCCGTGACCGCGGCCGAGCTTGCCCGGCAGCTCCGGGTCGACAGTCGGGGCCTGGCCATGCTGCTGCATGCCCTGGTGGCCATGGAACTGCTGACCAAGGAGGGCGACCGCTTTGCCGCCACTCCGTTTAGCGCCGAACATCTGGCCCGGCAGTCCCCCGCGTACCTGGGCCACATCATCTTGCATCATCACCATTTGGTCGAAGGCTGGAGCAAGCTGGACGAGGCGGTGCGTAGCGGCGGGCCGGTCCGTAAGCGTTCCTCCCACCAGAGCGACGTGGCCGAGCGCGAGAGCTTCCTGCTCGGCATGTTCAACTTGGCGATGCAACTGGCGCCGAAAGTCGCCGCCGCTATCGACCTGAGCGGCCGCCGCCGACTGCTAGACCTGGCCGGCGGACCCGGCACCTATGCCATCCATTTTTGCCTGCGCAATCCGGAACTGAACGCGGTGGTGTTCGACCTGCCCACCACCCGTCCCCTGGCCGAGCAAACCATCGACCGGTTCGATCTGGCCGGGCGCGTCCGCTTTGTCGGCGGCGACGCCGAGGCCGACTTTCTCGGCAGCGACTTCGGCGCGGTGTGGATCTCCCATCTCCTGCACAGCGAAGGGCCGGAGGCAGGCGCGGCCATTGTCGCCAAGGCGGCCCAGGCCCTCGGCGAAGGCGGCGTGTTGTTCATCCAGGAGTTCATTCTGGACGATACCCGGACCTCGCCGCTTCATTCCACGCTGTTTTCGCTGAACATGCTGATCGGCACCCCGGACGGGCAGGCGTACAGCCAGGAGGAGTTGGGGCACATGATGCGACAGGCCGGGCTGCGGGAGGTGGTCCGGATTCCGGTCGATCTGCCCAACGGTGCCGGCATTCTGGTGGGGAAACGGTGAAGCCAAGGCTAATCCACATCTCAGAAGGAACCGTCACGAGCCTCGACGGATTCCATTCCGGCAGCAACAAGCTGCCCCAGTTGCGGGGCAGAGATGCTCTTGAGAACTACCCAAAAAGGAAGTAATGCTGGTCAACTGTTCCGGGGATGTTCAAATTGCTCCACATGCAGGGAAACAAAGTCAGTGACAGTGTCCACGTGAACATTGCCAATCGCAACCATCGAATATAATGACCGCAACATCAACCACACCCGGGCAATTCGGCACTTTGCGTCTGGTCGTTGCCTATTTTGGTCAAGCCAACCAGGCCGGCCGGTGGGATTGCGACTTCCTGGATGCCACCGGGCTACGGTTTCTGGAGACAATTTTTCCACGAACCGCCCGGTCCTTTTCTTCCGGGCTACAGACCGTCGGGTGTGAAACATTGTCATTGAGACGTTTGCTCCTCGGTTCCTTACCGAGGGCGGCGCGGCGGCTCACCCCAGCAGAACATCTCCGCATCACCTGGAAGGAGATGGAAACTGAGTAGCAATGGCCGCATCAATGAGCAAATCCCTTATCTTCCTCAGCAGCGTGCAAAAGGAACTGGCCGCCGAACGGCGGGCGGTCAAGGACTTCATCGACAACAATCCGCTGCTCAGCCGTTTTTTCACGGTCTTTCTATTTGAAACCCTGCCGGCCTCCGGCAGACGGGCCGATGAGATCTATCTTCAGGAGGTTGACCACTGTGTGCTCTACATCGGCCTCTTGGGCAATAGTTACGGATTTGAGGACAGTGAGGGGATTTCTCCCACCGAGCGGGAGTTTGACCGGGCCACTGCGACCGGTAAGGAACGGCTGATTTTCGTCTTCGGCAGCGACGACACCGCCCGCCACCCGAAGATGCAACAGTTGGTGCGCAAGGTCGGCGACCAGGTGGTTCGGCGTCGAGTCAACTCCATACCCGAGTTGACCGCCTCCATTTATGCCAGCTTGGTCAATTTTCTCGAACGCAACGGCGATATTCGCACCCTGCCTTTTGATGCGGCCGGCTGTTCCCGCGCTACCCTGGATGATCTTTCGTCCGAGAAAATGCGCTGGTTTCTCAGCCGGGCCAAGCTGCAGCGCAACTTTGCCCTGCCCGAGACCACCGCCCCGGCCGATCTGCTCACTCACCTCAACCTGCTTGAGGGCGGCACCCCTTCCCATGCGGCGATCCTGCTGTTTGGCAAGGCACCGCAGCGCTTTCTCCTTTCCTCCGAGGTGAAATGCGCCCATTTTCACGGCACCGAGCTACGCAAGCCGATCCCCTCCTATCATATCTACAAGGGCACCGTTTTTGAACTGGCCGATCAGGCGATGGATTTCGTCATGTCCAAGCTCGATCGCATGGTGGGGGCACGGGAGCGGGGACCGCAGGCGCCGGTGAGCTACGAGATTCCCCAACCGGTGGTGGCCGAGGCCCTGGTCAATGCCATTGCCCACCGCGATTACACCAGCAACGCCAGCGTGCAGGTGATGCTCTTTGCCGATAGGCTGGAAATTTGGAACCCCGGTGAACTGCGACCGCCCCTGAGTCTGGCTAGCCTCACTCGGCCCCACCCCTCCATCCCCACCAACCCGCTGATTGCCGAGCCGTTGTTTCTGGCTCACTACATTGAAAAAGTCGGTTCCGGTACTCTGGAGATGGCCGAACTGTGCAAGGCCGCCGGTTTGCGTCCACCGGAATTTCGGCTCGATATGGGCTGTTTCATCCTCACCCTTTGGCGTCCGGAAAAGAGCGGCAAAGCCGAGGCAATCACCACCGGACAAGTTGACGGGCAAGTTACCGGACAAGTGACCGGAGAAGTCAGCGAGCAAGTCCGTCGTCTGCTGGCGGTCTGCGAAGGTGCTCTCAGCCGGCAGGAATTGCAGGAACGGCTAGGACTGCGCCACCGCGACAGCTTCCAGCACAACTACTTGCAGCCAGCCCTGGAAGCCGGGTTGATTGAAATGACCATCCCGGACAAACCAAACAACAGCAAACAACGGTATCGCCTGAAAATAACCGGGCAAGTTACCGGGCAACTATCCGGGCAAGTGACCGGTGAAGTCACCGGGCAAGTCCGTCGTCTGCTGGCGGTCTGCGAAGGTACTCTCAGGCGCCAGGAATTGCAGGAACGGCTAGGGCTGCGCCACCGTGACAGTTTTCAGCACCATTACCTGCAACCGGCCCTGGAGGCCGGGTTGATCGAAATGACCATTCCGGACAAACCCCGCAGCAGTAAGCAACAGTATCGTCTCACCGAGAAAGGGCGACTTCTGCTGGCTGCTCCTGATTCGCAGGAGCGCGCTCAATGATCGCCAGTCCCTCTCCTTACCGCATGCCCTCAAGGAAGTATTCATAGCCTTTGACAAACCCACTCGCAATTGCCTGGCAGGCGTAACCCCGATGCTCTCTCAAGACAAAGCGGCTCCTTCGGAGTCCTTACTGCAAACAGCTCGATTGTCCTTTGTCAACTGAGGCGGAACAGTCAACATCCTGTTTTTTCGATGTGTTATCAAAAAAATACCCCAGGAAGACAGCCGGGCCTCAATGAACCGAAAAACTCCTCCAGTGGATTCTGAGCCACCGCATCACCTCGTGCTGGCTGCGGATTTCCGTGGGCAGGTGGTCGTGGAGCAGTTTTTCCACCCTGTTGCCGAAACCGTCCACCCCGTATGCCAGGTGGCTGGCCAGTTGATTGATGAGATACAGCATTTCCCGGCCTTCTTTCCTGTTGAACGCGGTGGTATCCGGCGAGCCGGATATGCGGGAATCGTCCCGTTCGTACCGCGACCAGTCATATTCATAGGCAAGATCGGATTTCTCGAATGTTTCCATGCCAGCACCTCCTGCAAGGGAAGAAAGGGACAGGTTGAGTCGGTTGTTCCCTTACTCTAAGCACCAAATGGCATTTGTCGCCTCCGCCGGCTCTAGCCACCGATTCCAGAGATTGTCTGCCGATGTCCATGCCATCCCGCCACCCGCTGCGAGCAATGAAGCCCTTGACGTCCGTCGCGTTTTCCGGTAACTCCTCGCGCTTGTTTTCTCCCCCGCATGCTTCAGGATATCGATATGCCAACCGTGATCACCCACATGGCCGTTCCCTTGGCCGTCGGCCTCGGGCTCGGCCGCCGCATCGTGCCCGGACCGCTGCTTGCCTGCGGCGTGGTGGCCTCCATGCTGCCCGACCTCGATGTGGTCGGCTTCAAGTTGGGCATCGCCTACGCCGCCGACCTGGGGCACCGGGGCTTCAGCCACTCCATCGTCTTTGCCCTGGCAATCGCGGCGCTCGCCGCGCCCATCCTGCGCCGGTTCCGGGTGCCCTGGAGCGCAAGCTTCTGGTTTTTGTTGTTCGCCATCGTTTCGCATGCCCTGCTGGACGCCTGCACCACCGGCGGCAAAGGCGTGGCCCTGTTCTGGCCCTTCTCGGGCCATCGTTTTTTCGCGCCGTACCAGGTGATCGAGGTCAGCCCCTTGAGCATCGCCCGCTTCATGTCCGGCCGGGGCATCGCCGTGCTGCTGTCCGAGTTGTATTGGGTCTGGATGCCGTCGGCCGCGCTCGGCGCTCTCCTGTTTTGCGGCCGCCGGCTCATGTGCCGCCCCAGCCGCTCCTGCTGTTCGCCCCGAACCTGACCCTGCCCACCGCGTCCCGTGCGATTGTGCCGGATCACCGCTCTTCCAGGCCGTAGGCCTTGATCTTGCGCCAGAGGGTGGTGCGGGGGATGTCGAGGATCTGGGCGGTGATGCCCTTGTTGTAGTTGGTGCTGGCCAGGACCTTGGCGATATAGCGCCGTTCCATCGCCTCCAGGGTCAGCAGGCCGTCGCCTTCCAGGGTATCGAATTCCAGGTCCTGAAGATCGCCGGGAAGGTCCTGGGGGCCGATTTCGTTGCCGTCGGTCAGGGCCACGGCTCGCTCGACAATATTCTCCAACTCGCGGACATTGCCGGGAAAACTGTAATTGCACAGGATGTCCAGGGCCTGCGGCTGGATGCCGCCAACCTGTTTGTGGAAGGCCAGGCTGTACTTCTCGATGAAGAACCGGACCAGAAGCGGGATGTCCTCCCGCCGCTGGGCCAGCATGGGCAGGTGGATGGTGACCACGTTGAGGCGGAAATAGAGGTCCTCGCGGAAGGCGCCCACTTCCACCTCGTGCTTGAGGTCCTTGTTGGTGGCGGCGATGATGCGGATGTCCAGCTCGATCGGTTTGGTGCCGCCGACCCGCAGGATTTCCCGTTCCTGGATCACGTGGAGCAGCTTCACCTGCATCGCCAGCGGCATTTCGCCGATTTCGTCGAGGAAAACCGTGCCGCCGGCGGCGGACTCCAGCAAGCCCACCTTGGTGGCGGTGGCGCCGGTGAAGGCGCCGCGCTCGTAGCCGAACAGCTCGCTGTTGATCAGCTCGTCGGTGAAGCCGCCGCAGTTGAAGGCCACGAACGGCTGGTCCTTTTTCGGGCTCAACTGGTGGATGGCCCTGGCCACCAGGGCCTTGCCGGTGCCGCTGCCGCCCTGGACGAGCACGTTGCAGTCCACCGGCGCCACCTTGCGAATCAGGGCGAACAGCTCCTGGATAGCCGGGCTGTTGCCGACGATCGCACTCAGGCCCGCTTCACCCTTGAGCGCCTCGCGCAGGCGCCGGTTCTCCCGGCGCATGGCGATTTTTTCCCGCACGCTTTGCACCATGAGCCTGATCTCGGCCAGGTTGACCGGCTTGACCACGTAGTGGAAAGCGCCGCCGCGGATGGCCTCGACCGCGCTTTCCACGCTCTTGGAGCCGGTGACGACGATCACCTCGGTCTCGACGCACAAGGCCTTGACGCGCCGGAGGATCTCCAGGCCGTCGATATCCGGCAGTCGTAAATCCAACAGCACGATATCGAAGGGTTCTTGCATCGTTCGTTCCAAAAAGGAACGGCCGATGATGAAAGCCTCGGTCGCAAACCCCTCCTTGGTCAGGGCCTGGCCCAGCCGGCGGCAGACAATCTCCTCGTCGTCGACAATCGCAATCCGCAGCTTGTTCATACGCTCCCCCAAGGCAGGTCGTTGCAGGAATTCCGAGCCACATGGGGCAGGAGCACGGTGAAGGTGGCGCCACAGCCCGGTTCGCTGTGCACCGCGAGGGTGCCGCCGTGGCGCTTGACAATCGAATAGCTCACCGCCAGCCCCAGGCCGGTGCCCTTGCCGACCTCCTTGGTCGTAAAGAAGGGCTCGAAGATTTTATGCTGTATTTCCTCGGGGATACCCTTGCCGTGATCCTGCACCGCGAAACTGAGGAAGCCCGGCCGGTCGGCATGCTCGACCCGCAGGAGGATGGTCTCGCCTTGGGGCGAGGCCTGGATGGCGTTGAGCAGGAGGTTGGTGAACACCTGCTGGAGATTGGCCAGGTTGCCGCAAATGGGCGGCAGGCCGGGGACGATCGATGTTTCAAATTGCATCCCCACGGTCTTGAACTGGTTTTTCACCAGATCGACGCTGCTGGCGACGATCCGCTCCGGCGCAAGCTCGCTGAACACCGGTTTCTCGGTCCGGCTGAAGTCGAGCAGGTTCTTGACGATGCCCGCCGCCCGTTCGGCCTGGGTGAGGATGTCGGCCAACATCTCCATGTTTTCCGCCTCGGTTGTGCCCTCCAGCTCTTCCTTGAGGCTGTCGGCGGTGAGGACGATGTTGTTGATCGGGTTGTTCAGCTCGTGGGCGATGCCGGCGGTGAAGGTGCCGATGGCCGCGATCTTGCGGGCCTGGATCAGGTCTTCCTGGTGGATCTCCAGCTCCCTGGCCATTCGGTTGAAGGCCTCGATCAGGCCGGAAATCTCCTCCAGGCGGACGCCGTCGTAGTGGATCGGGCTGAAATCGCCCCGGCCCACCGCGCGGGTGGTGCCGGTGATCACGTTTAACGGGCGCAACAGCCCCCGGGAGATCAGCAGGACCACGGGCAGCATCAGGGCTAGGAAAATGAGCAGGAAGGCGAAGGGCAGGGCGGAGATGCGCAAGATGGCGGCGTGGATGCGGGCGCGTTTGATCTCGCGGAAGCGGTCGGCCTCGCCGGTGAGCTGCTTGCCAAGGCTGCGCAGCCGGTCCGGCGAATTGCCGTTGCCGGCACCCAGGCGTTCCATGGTGGCGCGATAATCCGCCAGCTTGCCGACGAAGGCCGTAAACGATTCGCGGCCCACCAACCGGGTGAGGTCCGGGGAGAGGCCGGCGGCCAGGGCGTCGATCCGGTCCAGATATTCCTTGCTCTCCTGCAGGCTCTGGCGGTCGCCGTAGATGAAGAAATTCTTCTCGAAGCGCCGGGCCTCGAGAATGTCGTTGAGCAAATCGTCGTAGCGTTCGCTGAGCAGCAGCCGTTCCTTGAGGGTGCCGATGTTCCACAAATTGAGCGCGCTTAGGGCCATGATCGAGAGAAAGGCCGCCGAGAACACGGTGAGGATCTTGCCCTTGATCGATCCGGGATTGACCAGCCGCCACCCCGCCCGTACCGCCTGCCGCGCCAGTGCGCCCATATCCGTTGCCATGTCCTCTCCTGTTCCATCTTTTTTTCATTTTGAAACAATTGCCGGCAAGCATACACGGGTTGGTTTCAAAATGAAATATCGACGGCTTCCCACTGGCTCCATCTGAAGAGTAACATTCCGATAATTCTAGGATAATTTTATTGGCATCCGGTTTGCTTTGCTGACTGTAAACGAGGAATGCAATGGAAAGGATCTTAGTGGCAATCGACGGCAGGCACGGGGCATGGGAGGCGCTTTCCCACGCCTGTTCTCTGGCCAAACGCATCCAGGTGCTGGTGTACGTGTTGCTGGTCATGCCGGCGGCAATGGGCCAGGAACGGGCCACCGAGAAGAGCGGCCGGCAATCGGTCAGAAAGCGGCTGGAACTGCACCTGGCGGCGGCCAAGGCCGAGGGGCTCGCCATCAATTATTTCATGACGGAGGGGCAGTATGAGGATGAGGTGATCAATTTCGTCAACCAGCACAAGATAGCGCTGCTGGTCCACGAGACCCGAGGCAAAGACGCTCGCTCGGCGGCGAGGGATGCCGCTGCGCTGCGAGCCCTCCGGCACCGGTTGACGTGCAAGCTGGAAGTGGTGGCGCCAATGAAAACCCTAGTTGCATACCAAAGAGGATGACATGAGTCTTTCAATGAATTTGTACCTGCCCATCGCCGGGGCCAGCGTCAACTGCCTGGCCATCTTCGGTCTGGGCGGCGTGGTCGGCCTGCTGTCGGGCATCTTCGGCGTCGGCGGTGGCTTTCTCATGACCCCGCTGCTGATCATGCTCGGCATTCCCCCGACCGTGGCCGCCGCCTCGGACTCCAACCAGATCGTCGGCGCCTCGACCTCGGGCACCCTGGCCCATTTCCGGCAGGGCAACGTGGACATCAAGATGGGGCTGCTGCTCTTGATCGGCGGCGTTGCCGGCGGCACCCTGGGGGTGCAGATCATCGCCCTGTTGCGGCGGATGGGCAACGCCGATTTCCTGATCAGCGTCACCTACGTGCTGATGCTGGGATTCGTCGGCGGCTACATGTTCCTCGAAAGCCTGCAGGCCATGCGCAAGACCGCCAGGAGGACCTCGGACGAGGCGCCGCCGAAGGAATCGCTCTACGCCAAAACGATCCGGCTGATGCCCTTCCAGGTCGATTTCAGGCGTTCCGGCATCCAGCTTTCGGTCCTGATGCCCTTCCTGCTCGGGGCGCTGGTCGGCATCCTGTCCGCGATCATGGGGGTCGGCGGCGGCTTCATCATGGTGCCGGTGATGGTCTACCTGCTGCGCATGCCGATGCACGTGGTGGTCGGCACCTCGCTCTTCCAGATTCTCTTTACCTGCATGAACGTCACCGTGATGCAGGCGGCGAAAAACCACACCGTGGATTTCGTCCTCGCCCTCTTGCTCCTGCTCGGTTCGGCCCTCGGCGCCCAGGCCGGGGCCAAGATCGGCAAGAAGCTGGGCGGCGAACACCTCAAGATCCTGCTGGCCTCGCTGGTGCTCATCGTCATGGTGAAGATGCTCTACGACCTGCTGGCCCGGCCGGACATCCTGTTGACCTATGCCGGAGGACACTGACATGTACGCGAACCTGATCGCTTACTGCGGGCGATTGATCCTGGCCGTGCTGATCCTGGCCGCGCCCGACCCGGCCTCGGCCGCCACCGACGCCCTGAGTCTCAGTCCGTCGGCCATCGTCATGGGGGCGCAGTACAGTGGCGTCGATCTCACCGTGACCGGCAGCGTTCCTGTCGGGGCGGATGTGATCGTCCGCCTGACCGGCACCGCAAACGAGTTGCACCTGCGCGAAAAAGGCAAGGTCTTTGGCCTGTTGTGGATGAATGTCGGCAAGGTGATCGCCACCAATGTCCCCAGCGTATACCTGGTCAGCGGTTCCCGGCCGCTGCCGCAGATGGGCGCGGGGGCCGCACCCTACCGGCTCGAATCCCTGGTCGGGACCATCGGCGTCAAGCAGGAGGGCACGGACGATTTGATCGACATCCCCCACGAACTCCTGCGGCTGAAGGAGCATGAGGGACTGTACCGGGAAAGTGCCGAAGGCGTATCCTTAAGCGCAGCCACGGGCGCCAGCCAACGGTTCACTGCCCACATCAAGGTGCCGCCCTCGCTGAAACCGGGGGAATACCGGGTGGAGGCCATTGCCCTGAAAAATGGGGCCGTGGTCGGCCAGTCGCAGACCGCGATCGCGGCTGCCCTGACCGGCTTCCCCAAATGGCTGAGCGAGCTGGCCTCGCAAAAAAGCGCGCTCTACGGGATCATGGCCACGGTGGTCGCCATCTTCAGCGGCCTGGCGATCGGGCTGGTCTGTCAAAGCAAGAAACCCCACTGATCGGGTGCCGTCATGGCCAATCGTCTGGCTCAACTGCTCACCTTCTGGCGACCTCCCAACGAGGCGTTGCCGTTTACGGTGCTCTTCAAGAAATTTCAGAGCATCCTCGAACGCAACAACCTCATCCTGGAATTGATGGCGGACATGGGAGACAAGCTGGGAGGCGAGTATATCTTCGACGGACATTATATCGCCGAGGCCGCGGAGAAACTCGGCGACCAGGTCTTCAAGCTGATCTCCGACTACTCCATCCTCAACCAGCACCAGAACGCCGACCTGTTCGTGGCCTTCGAGCGGATTCGCTACGCCATCCAGGAGGAACTGGCCGGCCACCACATCCTCACCGGCGGCGGGCCGGTGGCCGAACTGACCGAGATCGGGTGCGAACAGAGCGAGCTGGCCGGGGCCAAGATGGCCACCTTGGGCGAGATCCGCAGGCGGCTTGAACTGCCCGTCCCGGACGGCTTTGTCATCACCACCCGCACTTTCTTCGATTTTTTCCAGCGCAACAACCTGTTCGACCGGACCGAAACCGCAGCCCGCCTCTGGCAGGAGCAGGCCCTGGACGATCTGCGCCAGTTGTCGGAGGAGATGCAGCAACGCATCCTGGCCGCCGCCATGCCGCGCCGGCTCAGCCAGCAGATCCTCGCGGCCTTCGATGCCTTGGCCAAACGGCAGCATAATCGCAAGCTCAAGGTGGCCCTGCGCAGCAGCGCCTGGGGCGAGGACGGCAGCAGCAGTTTTGCCGGACAGTACCGCTCGCTACTCAACCTCGGCCGGGACGAACTCATCGATGCCTATAGGCAGGTGGTGGCCAGCGCCTACGGCATCGAGGCCTGGCGCTACCGCCTGGGCAAGGGCTTCCTCGAAAACGAGACCGCCATGGCCGTGGGCTGCCAGGCGATGGTCCAGGGGCTGGTCAGCGGCGTGCTCCATACCTATGCCCCGCAGGCCGCCGAGGGCGCCATGCTGGTCAACGCGGTCTGGGGCCTCTGCGCCCCGGTGGTACAGGGCGATGCCTCCACCGATACCATTCTCCTCGACCGCCGGCCGCCGTATCCGCCGCTCGGCGTGACCGTGGCCGACAAGCCCCGGCAACTGGTCCAGGCGGAGGACGGCGGCACAAGGTGGCAGGAATTGCCCGCCGTCCTCCGGAAAAGCGTCAGCATGAACCCCGCGCAGATGGAGGAGCTGGCCCGGGCGGCCATGAGCATCGAGCGCTATTACAAGCGGCCCCAGGAAATTGAGTGGACCTTCGACCGGGATGGCCGGCTGGTCATCCTCCAGTCGCGGCCGCTGCGCATCCATGTGGAGGCCGTCGCCGGCCAGGGCATCACCGAGGCCACCCGCGACGCCGAGATCGTCTTTTCCGGCCGGGGATTCGTCGCCCAGCAGGGTATCGCGGTGGGCAAGGTCTTTCTGGTGGAGAACGACCGCGACCTGGCCGCCTTCCCCCACGGCGCCATTCTCCTGTCGCGCTACACCTCGCCGCGCTATTCGGCGGTCATGCCCATCGCCCAGGGGATCGTCACCGATGTCGGCTCGCCCACCGGCCACATGGCCACCCTGGCCCGCGAGTACCGGGTGCCGACCGTGGTCAATGCCGAAATCGCCACCTCCCTGTTGAAAACCGGCGACGAAATCACCTTGGATGCCACCCAGAATATCGTGTATCGTGGCAACATCGGCGCGTTGGACCGCTTCGAGCTGATCGAGGAGGAGGTGTTCGAGGACTCTTATGAGTATCGGCTGCTGGGCCGGCTGCTCAAGCTGATCAGTCCGCTGCATCTGCTCGATCCCCAGGGCGAGGATTTTACGTCGGCCGCCTGCCGCAGCTACCACGACATCACCCGCTATATCCACGAAAAGGCGGTGGAAGAGCTGATCCATCTCAGCGAAAAGCAGGGCGCGCGTTCGCTGTCCGCGCCCAAGCGGCTGACCACCGAGCTGCCGCTGGGCCTGATGGTGATCGACGGCGGCGGAGGCACCACCTGTCCGCCGGAATCGCCGGCCATAGCCCCGGAGCAGATCGTCTGCCTGCCGCTCAAGGAGCTGCTGGAGGGCATGGGCGGGATGGGCATGTGGTGCACCGAGCCGGTGGCCGTGGACCTGAGCAGCTTCATGTCGAGCTTCACCCGCACCTTTTCCGCCACCATGGCCCGGCCCGAGGAGATCGGCCGGAACCTAGTGGTGGTGCTGGACCACTACATGAACATCAACATGCGGCTGGGCTATCATTTCACCATCGTCGACGCCTACATCGCGGAGAAGATCAACGACAACTACATCTATTTCCGTTTTCTCGGCGGGGTGACCGAGTTCATCCGCCGTTCGCGGCGGGCGACCTTCATTGCCAGGGTGCTGGCCCACTACGATTTTCTGGTGGAAATTCACGGCGACCTGGTGGTGGGCCGCCTGAAAAAACTCTCGCAGCAGCGCATGGCGCGGCGGATGCGCATGCTGGGCGGCTTGGTCGGCTACACCCGCCAGCTCGACGCCCGCATGCACACCGACCGCGACGTCGACCACCATGTGGAACTTTTCCTGCAGACGATGCAGGCATGTCTTGGAGAATAGGACGATGGCAACCAACGAGGCCGCGGCCCCGCTGCGGATTTTGATCCTGGACGACGAGCCCATCGTCTGCAAGCGGCTCAAGCCGGCCTTCCAGAAGCTGGGCCACACGGTCGAGACCTTCACCGACAGCGGCCAGGCCCTGGCCCGGCTTGGCGAGGCCGTCTTCGACCTCGTCATCACCGATTTGAAGATGGAGGGGGCGGACGGCCTTCAGATCCTCAATGGCGCCAAGGCCTCCTCGCCCGCGACCCAGGTGATCGTGATTACCGGTTTCGCCACCCTGGAGACCGCCAAGGAATCCTACCGCAAGGGCGCCTTCGACTTCGTCGCCAAGCCGTTCAAGCTGCGCGACATCCTCGATTGCGTCAAACGGATCGAGGACAGACGCCGGGACTTGCCGGCCGACTCCGGATCATAAGGCGATGGACACGGTTTCGGCGCTCCGGCAGTGGTGGCGCGGGCTGGAGGCGGACAAACGAACGGCGCGGCAGGAGATCGATTTTTGGCGCCTGCAAGCCCTGTTCAACAATTTCAAGCGCATCCTGCTGCTCAACAACGCCATCCTCGAGGACATGGCGAAGATGGAGCGGGCCCTGGGCGGGGAATACATCTTTGACCGCGCCTTTCTCGAATCCTCGGTGAGCGGCATCGCCCACCGGGTGCACCATGTGGTCTACAGCCTCAATGCCCTGACCGGCAACCGCCATGTCGATCTGTACGATCGCTATCAGGATATCCGCACCCTGCTCGACGACATCCTGGCCAACAATATCCGCGCCCTGGCCGACGAGGCGGTGCTCCCTCTGCGGGCCATCGGCTGGGAGCACGAGCCCCTGGTGGGGATGGACCTGGTTTGCCTTGCGGCCTTGCCCGCCTCCTCCCAGATCGTGCCGGTGGACGGCTTGGCCGTGACCCAGGAGGGCATCCGCGCCCTGGCGCTTGTCGATTCCGACCATGCCGATTCCAACCATGCCGATTCCAACCATGCCGATACTGGCCGGGGCCTGCGGCTGGCGGAGGCGCGAATCGCTCTGCGCGGGCAGCTGCGGCAGCTGGCGGCGGCCCATCCCGGCGTGCCGGTGGCGGTGGTGGCCAGCCGGATCGACGAAGACGAGAGTCCCTTGCAGGAGATGGGCTCGTTTTTGCTCAGTCCGGATCGGGACCGGCCGGAGGTGTCGCTGGTGCGCCTGGACAGTCCGGGGGACGCGGTGGCCGAGCGCATGGTCTTGGTCGATCCGGAGCCCGGACGGGCGGAGGAGGAAGACGAGGAAGGCGAGAGCGGCGCGGCCGAATTGCTGCTGCACGGGCTGGAGCGGATCGTCCAGCTTGTCGGCGAAATACCGACGGCCGACGGCCCGCAACCGGTGCATTGCGTCTTGTTCGTTCATCCCCAGCCGCCGCCGGTGCTGGCGGGCACGATCCATACCCGGCCCCTGCCCGGTAATCCTTTGGCGGCCGAAGACGGCCTGGTGATCGAGATCGCGTCCTTGCCGGAGGCGCCGGGCGATTGTTTCTTGCTGCGGCGGACCCATCCCTTCGAATTGCTCCGGTCGCATATTGCGGCCCGGCCGGCCGGCCACCGCTTTGCCGACGGCCGCCCTGCCTCGGCGGCCTCGATGGAGCAACCGCACCTGGGCCGGGGCTCGGCCTTGGTCGATCCGGGCTTGCTGCGCGATCTGGCCGAAAGCGCCATGTTGCTCGAGCGTTTTTTCGGCGCCCCCCTGGAGATTCGCTGGCAATTGGAAAACGATGGTGCCTGCCGCATCGCCCGGCTGCGGCCGCTGGCTTGCGAGGCCGATCCGGGCCTGGTCACGGGCGCCGCCGAACTGGACGAGACGGCCATTGTCTGCCAGGGCGGGCAGACCGGCCAGTCCGGGGTGGGAGCCGGCCCGGTGGTCCATGTCGACGAGGCCACGGACCCGGAGACCTTTCCGGCCGGGGCCGTGGCCGTGGCCCGGTACGCCTCGCCCAACCTGACCCCGATCCTGCAACGGGCCGCCGCCCTGGTCACCGAGTTCGGTTCGGCCGCCGGCCACCTGTCCACCGTGGCCCGCGAACTGCGGCTGCCCTCGATCTTCGGCCTGTCCGATGCCCTCGACCTGCTGCCGCCGGGCACCGCGGTCACGGTCGACGGCGGCGAAACCACGGTCTACGGCGGGATCGTCGAGGCCATGCTGCGCCTCGATGCCATGGACATGGAACTGACGCCCCAGGACCGGGAATACCGGATGCTGCGCCGCCTGCTCCGCTTTATCCTGCCGCTTCGCCTGCTCGATCCGCAACGCCCGGACTTTACCGCTGAAAATTGCCGCAGCTTCCACGATATCATCCATTTCTGCCACGAGCGGGCGGTGGAGGAATTGGCCCATTTCCAGGAACGGCGCCCCGGTTTGGACACGCTGCGCACCCGGCCCCTGGAATTGGACCTGCCGCTGGATATCCGGGTCCTGGATGTCGGCGGCGGCATCCAGCCCGGAGCCGATTTTCGGCTGCGGCCCGACCGGATCGAGTCCGCGCCGTTCGTCGCCTTCCTGGAAGGCCTGACCGATCCCCGCGCCCGCAATTCCGAGGCGCCGAGCCTGGGGCTGCGCGACATTCTGGCCGGTATGCCGCACAGCATGGGCCTGCTCGCCGCGCCGGCCGACACCCTGGGGACCAACCTGGCCATCGTCGGCAGCGAATACCTCAACCTCAGCCTGCGCCTGGGCTATCACTTCAGCGTCGTCGACGCCTATCTCGGCGAGGATATCAGCCGCAATTACGTCTATTTCCGCTTTGTCGGCGGACTGGCCGATCCGGAGCGGCGCGGCCGGCGGGCCCGGTTCGTCGCCAAGGTGCTGGCGGCCATGGAGTTCAAGACCAGCGTCAAGGGCGATCTGGTGGTGGCCCGGCTCAAGCTGATGGAGCCCGACCTGCTCCGGGCGGCCCTGCTGGCCCTGGGCGCGCTCACCGCCTTTACCCGGCAGCAGGACACCAACATGCGCAGCGAGGCGGATTTGGCGCAACGGTTCGCCATCTTTGCCGCCGGTTTTCTTTTGCCTTTCGGCGCACAAGAGTTGTGGGAGGCCGGCGATGAAGCGTCTTGAGGCGATCTGGGGGTGGCTGACGCGGCATCGACAGGCCCGGGAGCAGAGGGCCCTGGCCGGGCTCAAGGCGCGCTACCACGCCTTTCGCATTTTTCTGGAGAACAACGGCAAGGCCCTGGAGCTGATCGTCAACCTCGACGGCCAGCTGCACCGGGCCGAACCGGCCGATATCCGGGCCACAATCGACGACTTGCTCGGGGTGAGCAACGAGCTGGTGGACGGCCTCAACCTGCTGGCCGACGGCCGCCACGAGGGCCTCTACGTCCTCCACGGCCGGCTGGGCGAGCGGATCCAGGCCGAACTGCGCAACCTGGGGCAGGCAACCCTGGCGCGCAGGGTCTGCATCGATCTGGATGAGTTGGAGGCAACGACCCTGTTCCAGGCCGGGGCCAAGGCCATCAACCTGGCCCGGCTGCGGCAGATGCACCTGCCGGTGCCGGACGGGTTTGTCTGCACGGTCCGGGCCTGCAAAAATATCCTCCGCAGCGGCCGGCTGGGCGGGCAAATCCGCTCCCTGCTGCGCGATGTCGAGATCGGCCGCCTGCAACCTCTGGCAGCGGCGGCGAAAATACGCGACCTGATTCTGGAGACGCCCCTGCCGCCGGAGGCGGCCGCAGCCTTGACCGCAGCCTACCGGGAACTGGAGGCGCGGGAAGAGGGGGCTGGGCGGGACGGAGAACAGCCGCTGGCGGTTTCGGTCCGCAGCAGCGGCGCCAGCGAGGACGGGATCGAGCATTCCTTTGCCGGCCAGTTCACCTCGCTGCTCAACATCCGAGGTGCCGAGGCCCTGCACGATGCCTGCCGCCGGGTGATCGCCAGCGGCTTCGGCGACCGGGCCATCGTCTATCGGCTCAATGCCGGCTTGCCGCCCTTTGACTTTGACCTGGCAGTCCTGGTCCAGGCCATGGTTCCGGCCACCGCTGCCGGGGTGCTGTTCACCGTGGATCCGTCCCGGCCGGAAAGCGGCCGCATGCTGGTCAGCGCGGTTCCGGGCCTGGGCACCACTGCGGTCGGCGGAACGGTGCCGGCGGATATCTACCGGCCCCTGCGCAGCCTCGGCGGGGAGAGCGAAGGGGCCGCGGCAAGGCAGGGGGAACCATCGACGCAACCATCGACGGCGCCGGCGGTCGAGCAGCGGGTCGCCCGTAAAACCTGGCGCGAGGTGCCCGATCCGGCCGGTGGCCTGCGCCGGGAAGAGGTGCCGGCGGCCGAGGCCGAGCAACCCCTGCTCACCGAGGAAATACTCGCCCAACTGGTGGCCGTCGGCCGCATGATCGAGGGGTTGGAGGGCATGGCCCAGGATGTGGAATGGGCTTGGACCCCAGCCGGCCTGCGCATTCTCCAGGCCAGGCCCCTGCGCCTGGCGGCCGCCTTTGGTCCGCGGTCCAGGGTGCCCTCTCCGACCGAGCCGCTCGGCACCGGCCTGTGCGCCTCGACGGGCAAGGCGGTGGGTCGGGTGCGACTGATCCGCTCGATCTCCGAGCTGCACCGGCTGGAAGCGGAGCTGCCGCTGATCCTGGCCGAAGGGCCGTTGATCCTGGCGCTGCCGCACAGCATTGTCGATGCCGCCCGTTTGCTGCCCCATTGCGCGGGCATTTTGGTGGACATGGGCAATCCCACCGATCATCTGGCCTGCGTGGCTCGCGAGAGCGCGGTGCCGATGCTGACCGGGGTGCAAACCGGCCTGGTCGATCTTACAAACCGGCAATGGCTCCTGGTCGACGCCGACCACGGTTTGGTCCTGGAGGCGCCGGAATCGGTTTGCCGGCGAACCATGGCCAGCCATTGCCAGCGGCTTGCGGCTGCGGAACAGGGCAGGGAGGACGGCCGCTCCCGCCCGCCTCCGGCCTTGGACCTGTCGCCGGTCCGCCAAAATCTGCGCCGGCAGATCGTGGCCCTCAATCTCACCGACGCCTACGGCCCCACCTTTTCCCTGGCCGAATGCAGCTCGATCCACGACATCGTCCGCTACACCCACGAGATGGCGGTCCTGACCATGTTTTCCGCCGGCGACCGGGTGATCGAGGACGCCGGCGGCCTGCTGCGGCCCATGGAGATCGGGGTGCCCTTTTCTTTTCTGGTCGTCGACCTGGGCGGCGGCATCCTCCGGCGCAATCCATCCAACCGGCACCGCCTGGCCTTGCGCCGCATCCTGGACCGGGAGGATGTGCTGTCCGCACCGCTGGCCGCCCTCTGCGACGGCATGACCACCCCCGGCCTGCGCTGGCACGCGCCCTCCGACCTCAAGGCCCTGTCCGGAATCGCCTCCCGCACCCTGCTCGACGGCCGCGGGGCCCGGCCGGCGGGCGCCTTCAACTACGCCCTGGTCGCCCGCGACTATCTCAACCTCAACGCCCGGGTGGAATTCCATTTCGTGCTGGTGGACGCGGTCTGCGGCCGGGACGCCCACGCCAACTACATCCGCTTCCGTTTCAAGGGCGGCGGTGCGGGCCTGGAGCGCAGCCGGCGGCGGGCCGTCTTCTTCCAGCACGTGCTCGAGCGCAACGGCTTCTACACCGCCGTGACCGGCGACCTGGTGACCGCCTCGCTTGCCGGCGCCGACAAGGAACGCATAGCGAGCCAGCTGGCGATGATCGGCCGGCTGTTCGGTTTCAGCCGCTTTCTCGACGGCGCGATGGCCAACGATGCCATTCCCGTGCACCTGGCCGAATCCTTTCTTGCCGGCCGGTTCGACAGCCTGGAGATCCTGGCCGCGATGGAGGCGGAGGAGATCGGACGGAGCGATCAGGCGTGATAGAAGATCCGCTGCGGCAGCTGCACGGCGGTGAGCAGGTTGCCGTACACCGCGCCGGTATCGATGCCGATGCGGTCCGGCCTGACCAACGGGGTGGCGTGGGGCAGGTGGCCGAAGACTACGGTCCAGGGCGGCGGCGGTTGCAGGGCCTCCTCCCGGCCCAGGCGGCGGCTGGCTAAAAGTCGGGTTTCGGCCTGGTGCCGCCGCATCCGTTGCCGAGGGGTTTCGTCGACGGTGGTGGCGGTGGCGGGTGGGGCGGGATCGAAGTCGGCGTGGGTGAAGAAAAAGCCGTTGCAGGTGAAGTTGAGCCGCAGATCGAACAAAAACTGCTGATGTTCCGGCGGCATGCAGGACAGGTCGGCCAGGCGGCCGAGCGGAACCCCGTAACTCTCAGCCGTGGCCTCGATGCCCATCGCCCGCAGCAGGCTCAAGCCGCTGGGCCCGCTGTCCGGATCGTAGTCGAGCAGGGCCTGCTCGTGGTTGCCCTTGAGAAAAATCGCCCGGCGACAGCTGCGTTGCAGGCCGATCAGGGTGTCGAGCACCCGGCGGGAATCCGGGCCGCGGTTGATGTAATCGCCGAGGAAGACCAGGGTGTCCTCGGACCGGTCCAGCGGCAGGCGGGCGAGCAGGGCGACCAGTTGTCGATGGCATCCGTGGATGTCGCCGATGGCAAAAATCTTCGACATGGGGCCGGTTCCTCGTTGGGTATGGTCTGTTGTCCGGCTTGTCCGCCTCATTCCATGGCCAGCGTCATGCCGTACCAGATGGAGGGCGGGGGATGGCTGACGACCAATCGTTCCACCGCATGCGGCTGCAGCCGCTCGGCCATGTAATCCATCCACTCCAGGGCCTCGGTTTGGGAGGCGAACGGGCCGACCTGGCAGGCGTCCCACCCGTCGATGCCTTGGGCGTTGAGTCGATCGTCGATGGCTTCTTTGTCCTGATAAATGCCAAGAAGTACTTTCACTGCGAACCTGTAGTGCAAAGGGAGTCTCAATGCCGCCGGCCGGCTGCGATCATGCAGCGTTCCGGCACGGGCCGGGATGCGGGGCGGGCAATACTCCAATCAGCAAGAACGGTGCCAGGTTTTTGAGGTAGAAAAGATCGGAAGAACTGGATGTTGCGGGTCACCTTGGGCCGGGGCTATTCATTTTGAAACAGGTCCGACCCGGTGGTGTCTCAAAATGAAATCGTGGCCGGTCCGGCGCTTGGGTCATAGCCGGCACTAAAAAAGGGCGGCGGGGCGCTCAAACGCGGCGCGGTCCCCGGCGCTCTTCCGGCTCCGGCGGCAGCGATCTGGGCTGCCTGCGGCTGCCAAAGGCGCTTTGCAGCATCTGCTTGACCGCGGTGCGGTCGCCGGCGGTCAGCGAGACGATCTTGGCACCGGTCTGCATGAAGGCCATGGTCAACAAGGCGCCCGCCAGCACGCCGAGGCAATACACCGTCAGGGCGATGAGGTTGGCCAGGGGGATGGTCCGATCCGGCAATTTGATGTCAAAGGCGCGGCCGCCGAAGCTGTCCGCCAGTTCCCGGACCGGTTCGGCAAGGGTAGTCGGCGATTTGAGCATGGTCAGGATGAGGTGGAAGACGTCCATGGCATAGAAAAGGCCGATGACGATGATGGCAAGGCCGAGGCAGGTGGCCGCGATCTGGACGATTCGTTTCAATATTTCCATGGCAGGCAAGCTGTCTTCATCTTCTGCAAACGGCATGTTCCGGGCCTCTCTTGAAGGGTGCGGGTGGCGGGGGCGGCCTGCATCCCCCATGTCGGGACGCGGGCCGCGCCGGTCAAAGACACACTATCTCGGGATCGTCGCCGGCTTGCAAGCACTTCTTTGGCCGATGCCGGAAAAATGCGCGGTTTTACCCATTGCGGTCCGGCCGGCCAGGAGAGGGTGCGGCCTGCCATCCTCCGCCGGCCCAGGGGCGATGCCGGGATAAAAACGCGGCCGGCCGGAAGATATCGTTTTCAAAAACTGGCGAAACCGATATTTTCATTCAGAATGCCGGCCGGGTACCATGCCCGCGTCCCACGGTTTCCTCGGCGCATCCGGCCGGTGGCGACCGGCTTGAAAACAACCTTTGCCGTTTGGGTCCGATCCATGAATATCGATCTCGATGCCGTTGAAATCCGGGTGCTGGGCTGCCTGATGGAAAAGGAGCTGGCCACGCCGGAATACTATCCCCTGTCGTTGAACGCCCTGCTCAACGCCTGCAACCAGAAAACCAACCGGACGCCGGTGATGCAACTGGACGAAGACACGATGTCGGCGGCCCTGCGGTCGCTCAAGGAGCGGCGCTACGTCTACCAGAGCGATGCCGGCCGGGTGCCGAAGTATTGGCAGGCCTTTGCCAAGGATCACGACCTCGGCAGCCGCGAATCGGCCGTGCTCGGCGTGCTGCTGCTGCGCGGGGCGCAGACCGCGGGCGAACTGCGGCTCCGGGCGGATTCGCTGTGCCCCTTCGACAGTCTGGAGCAGGCGGCCGCCACCCTGGACCATCTGATCGAGCTGGGCCTGGCGGCGCAACTTCCCCGGCAGCCTGGGCAGAAGGAACAACGGGCCGTTCATTTGCTGGCGGCCCCGGCGGACGGGCCGGAGCCGGAGATTGCGCAACCGGTCCGGATCGCGCCGACGCCGGCCGAGGAGCGATTGGCCGCGCTGGAACAGACCGTGGCCGCGCTGCGCGAGGAACTGGCAGCGGTGAAAAGCGAATTGCAGGCGCTGCGGGCTTCCGAATGAGCCGGAGCGGGCAACCAACGGCAGCGATGCAGATCGATCTCAACTGCGACATGGGCGAGGGGTTCGGCGCCTATGGCCTGGGTCGGGACGAGGAGATCGTCGCCTCGGTCTCCTCGATCAATATCGCCTGCGGATTCCACGCCGGCGACCCCCACGTGATGGCCAGGACGGTCCGGCTCGCCCGCGAACGCGGCGTGGCCGTCGGCGCCCATCCGGGTCTGCCCGACCTGCTCGGCTTCGGCCGGCGGGACATGGACTGCAGTCCGGAGGAGATCGCCGATTTCCTGACCTACCAGATCGGCGCCCTCCAGGCCTTCTGCATGGCCGAGGGAGTGGCGCTGCGCCATGTCAAGCCGCACGGCGCCCTCTACAACCGGGCCGCCCAGGATGAGCGGCTGGTGCGGGCCATGGCCGGAGCCCTGGCCCGCATCGACCGCAACCTGCTCCTGGTCGGCCTGGCCGGGCGGGACAACCGCCGCATGGCCGACATTGCCGCCGCCGAGGGCATCGTCATGGTGTTCGAGGCCTTTCCGGACCGGGCCTATACCCCGGAGGGCGCCTTGCTTTCCCGCCGTCTGCCCGGCGCGGTGATCCACGATCCGCAAGCGGCGGCGGACCGGGCCCTGCGCATGGTGATGGACGGAACGGTGGCGGCCGTCGACGGTACCGTCGTGCCCCTGGCGGCCAGCACTCTGTGCGTTCACGGCGACAACCCCGAGGGGGTGGCGCTGGCGGCGGCCATCCGCCGGGGCCTGGAAGCGGCCGGAGTGGCGGTCCGGCCGATGCAACCGGCCTGAGCCGGCCATGGGCAACCGGGACGATACAGCCGACAATCGCCCGCCCGCCGTTCGCTTCCGCATTAGCGGCGACCGGGCGTTGATCGCGGTCTATGGCGAGGGGGTCGATCCGGCGGTCAACGAGCGGGTCCGACGGATGGCCGCCCTGATCGAAGCAGCGCGCCATCCGGCCATCGAGGCGGTGGTGCCGTCCTATGCCACCTTGGCGATCCACTACGATCCCGACCTGGTGGAACCGGCTGCGCTCGGCGACCTGCTGCGCGGACTCGAGGCCCTTGCCGAAGAGGCCACGGTGCCGCCGGCAACCACGATCGAGATTCCGGTCTGCTACGGCGGTGAGTTCGGGCCGGACCTGGCCACGGTGGCCGCGCACAACCGGCTTGCCCCGGACGAGGCCATCCGCCTGCACAGCCGGACCGTCTACCGCATCTACGCCATCGGCTTTACCCCCGGCTTCTGCTACCTGGGCGGGCTCGATCCCCGGCTGCACACCCCGCGCCTGGCCACCCCGCGCCAGCGGGTGCCGGCCGGCTCGCTGGGCATCGCCGGCGGCCAGACCGGCATCTACCCCCTGGCCAGCCCCGGCGGCTGGCAACTGATCGGCCGTACCCCCCTGTTGCTCTTCGATTGCCACCGTACCCCGCCGGTTCCCTACCGGCCCGGCGATGCCATCCGGTTCCGGCCGATTTCGGCCGACGCCTTCTACCGCCTGGCCGGGGAGGCGAAACGGTGAGCCCGGCTTTGCGCATCCTTGCGCCTGGATTGGGCCTCACCGTCCAGGATCTGGGGCGATTCGGCGCCCTCCATCTGGGAGTGCCGCCGTCGGGCGCCCTGGACGACTATGCCCACCGGGTGGCCAACTGGCTGGTGGGCAATCCGACCGCCTGCGCCACCCTGGAGATGACCGTCAGCGGTCCCCGGATCGAATGCCTGATGACCGCCGACATCGCGGTCACCGGCGCGGCCATGGGCCTGCGGCTCAACGGCTCGTCCCGGCGGCAATGGGCCTCGTTGCGGGTCCGGCCGGGCGATGTGCTCGAACTGGGTCTTGCCGAAAACGGCTGCCGCGGGTACCTTGCCCTGACCGGCGGCATTGCCGTGCCCGAGGTGATGGGCAGCCGCTCGACCTGCCTCGCCGGCGGCCTGGGTGGACTGGAAGGGCGCCTGCTGGCAAGGGGCGACCTGCTGCCGGCCGGCCGGGGCGCATTGCTCACGGTGCCGCGCCGGCTGCCCTGGACGCCGATCTACCCGCAGCATCATCTGCTCCGCGCCATTCCCGGCCCGCACGATCACCTGTTTGCAGGCGCACTCGACCGTTTTTTCGAGACAACCTTTGCGGTCAGCCCCCGCAGCGACCGCATGGGCCTGCGGCTGAGCGGCCCGGCAGTGGAACGGGACGCGGGCGCCCCGAGCGGCATCGTTTCCGAGCCGGTGGTGCCGGGCACGGTCCAGGTGCCGGGCGACGGCCAGCCGATCCTGCTGCTCCGAGAGCAGACCATCGGCGGCTATGCCTGTATTGCCACGGTGCTTTCCGCCGATCTCTGGCGGATCGGCCAGGTCAAGCCGGGGGACACGGTGCGCTTTGTCCGGGTCGACCTGGAGACGGGCTGGCGGCTGGCCGCCCAGTGGCAGGATTTTCTGGCAACGGCCGAGCGCCTGTTGGCCGCCGGCCGGTAGCCGAGGACCGGTCCTTTCGAGTTGACAACCGGTTGGGCCGAGGATATGAGTGGGCTTTTTTTCGACTTTTCATTTTCAGGCCGCACCTGAAGCCGCGCCAAGTGCGCCAAGGAATATTGCCATGATCACACCCATAGCGCTCAACTCCGACGAGGGCCAAAGGATTGCGGTTGCAATCCGCAACCGTTTTGCCGATGCGACCGATGCCGCCTGCAGGGAGACGGTGGCCACCATCCTGGATCGGGTGCGCCAGGAAGGCGACGCGGCGGTGCTCGACTACTGCCGCCGGTTCGACTGCCCGGTGATGAACCGGGAAGGCTTGCGGGTCACGCCCGAGGAATTCGACCGGGCCGAAGACGAGGCCGACGCGGAACTCCGCAAAAGCCTGCGCTTTGCCGCCGAACGCATCCGCCGCTTCCACGAGCGCGAGATGGAGGATTCCTGGCTGCTGACCCGTGACGACGGGGTGGTCACCGGTCGGTTGGTGCGGCCGGTGGATTCGGCCGGCCTGTATGTGCCCGGTGGCAAGGAAGGCTCGACGCCGCTGGTCTCCTCGGTGCTGATGAACGGCATTCCGGCCCAGATCGCGGGCGTGGGCCGGCGGGTGATGGTGACCCCGCCCGGCCGCGACGGTCGGGTGAGCTCGGCCTTGCTGCTGGCGGCGCGGGAGATCGGCATCGACGAGGTCTACAAGGTCGGATCGGCCTGGGCAATCGGCGCCCTGGCCTACGGCACCGCCACCATCCCCAGGGTGGACGTGATCGTCGGGCCGGGCAACCAATATGTGGCCGAGGCCAAGCGTCAGGTGATGGGCCGGGTGCGGATCGACATGCTCGCCGGGCCGAGCGAGGTGTTGATCGTGGCCGACGACACCGCCGAGGCCGCCTTTGTCGCCGCCGACATGCTGGCCCAGGCCGAGCACGATCCCCAGGCGCTGGCCATGGTCATCACCACCAGCAGCCGGCTGGCCACGGCCGTGGGCACGGAGTTGGAGCGCCAGCTGCCGCTTTTGCCTAGGGCCGACATCGCCCGCACCGCGCTGGCCGACCGGGGCCTGATCCTGGTGGCCGACAGTTTGGCCGCGGCCGTCGACCTGGCTAACGAGGTCGCGATCGAGCACCTGGAGCTGCAGGTAGCCGAGCCGTGGCAGTGGCTGCCGAAAATCCGCCATGCCGGGGCCGTGTTCCTGGGCAACTGGACCCCGGAGGCGGCGGGCGACTATGTGGCCGGGCCCAACCACGTCCTGCCGACCATGGGCACCGCCCGCATCGCCTCGGCCCTGGGAGTGGAAACCTTTTTGAAGAAGAGTTCGATCATCAGCTATTCCCGTCAAGCCCTGGAGGCCGACAGCGACCATATCCAGCGGCTGGCCGGCCTGGAAGGGCTGACGGCGCACGGCAATTCGGTGGCGGTCCGCCTTGGCCGAGGATAGCCGGCAACTGCTCGCCGAGGGGGCCAGGGCCCTGGGAATCGGGCTGGGGGCCGCGGCCGTCGACCGGCTGGCGCTGTATCTGGCCGAGCTGATGAAGTGGAGCCGGCGGGTCAACCTGATCGCCCGCGACACCCCGGAGTTACAGGCCATCGACACCCATTTCCTCGACGCGCTCACCCTGGTGCCGCTGCTGGAGGAGGGCGGCGGCGCGCTCCACCTGCTCGATGTCGGCACCGGCGCCGGTTTTCCCGGCCTGGTTCTGGCCTGCGTCCTGCCCGCCGCCCGTTTCACCCTGGTGGAGCCGAGGCAGAAGCGGGTGAGTTTTTTGCGCCATATTGTCCGTACCCTGGACCTGGACAACGTCGAGGTAGTGGCCGACCGGATCGAGCCCCATGCCGTGGCCTGGCACGGCCGCTTCACCCATCTCACCAGCCGGGCCGTGGCCGAGCCGGCCGCCTTCCTGCCGCTGATCCGGCCCCTGGCCGCCCCGGCGACCGAGGTGATCCTCATGTTGGCCCGCCCGGAGGCCCTGGTCGGGCTCGAGCACTTGCCCGCCGGCCCGTGGCGGCTTGCCATCAGCCGCGAGTTCGTCCTGCCGTTTTCCGGCGCGCCCCGGCTGCTGGCCGTGGTCCGTTGCGGGTGATACTTCTTTCTGGAATTAATGCGGTCGATCTGGTAGTAACAAATCTCTTTCTTCCACCATATCCACACGGAATTGCTCCGTTGTTGAGCGAGGTTCATTATGGCACACACGATTGCGGTCCTGGCCGGTGACGGCATCGGTCCGGAGGTGATGGCCGAGGCCATCAAGGTGCTGGACGCGGTCCAGCAAAAATTCGGTTTTTCCTTAAGCTATGCTGCGGCCGACGTCGGCGGTATCGCCATCGACAACCACAGCGAGGCCCTGCCGGCCTCGACCCTGAAGGTGTGCGAGCAGAGCGAGGCCATCCTGTTTGGCTCGGTGGGCGGGCCCAAATGGGAGAGCCTGCCGCCGGCGCAGCAGCCGGAGCGGGCCGCGCTGTTGCCCCTGCGCAAGCACTTCGACCTGTTCTGCAACCTGCGGCCGGCCAAGGTGTTCAAGGCCCTGGTCGGCGCCTGTCCCCTGCGTCCGGACATCGTCGGCGACGGCTTCGATGTCCTGGTGGTGCGCGAGCTGACCTCGGGCATCTATTTCGGCCAACCCAAGGGACGCGAGGGCAGCGGGCCGGACGAGCGTGCCTGGGATACCAAGATCTACAAGCGTTCCGAGATCGAGCGCATCGCCCGCATGGCCTTCGAGGCCGCCCGCCTGCGCCGGGGCCGAGTCACCTCGGTGGACAAGGCCAACGTGCTGACCTGCATGGTCTTCTGGCGCGAGGTGGTCAAGGAGGTGGCCAAGGACTTTCCCGATGTCGAGCTGAACCACATCTACATCGACAACGCCACCATGCAGCTGGTCAAGGACCCGCACCAGTTCGACGTCATGCTCTGCGGCAACATGTTCGGCGACATCATCTCCGACGAGGCGGCCATGCTCACCGGCTCCATGGGCATGCTGGCCTCGGCCAGCCTCAACAGCTCCAAGTTCGGCCTGTTCGAGCCGGCCGGCGGCTCGGCCCCGGACATCGCCGGCCAGGGCATCGCCAACCCCATTGCCCAGATTCTGTCGGCGGCGATGCTGCTCAAGTACAGCCTCGGCCAGGAACGGGCGGCCGCAGCCATCGAGGCGGCGGTAGCGGCGATTCTCGACCAGAAGATCATGACCCGCGACATCGCCACCCCCGGTGTGGCCCCGGTCTCGACCTCGGCCATGGGAGAGGCGATCGTCCGCGAAATTATGGCCTGACCTCAACCCGGCAAGGAGGCACGGTATGCCGCGACGGAAGAACATAGTCCTGATTGCCAACAGCTCGGGCGCTCGCATGGCCGCCGACGTGGCCCGCGAGCTGGACATCTCGGTGACCGAGATGATCGCCAAGCGTTTCGCCGACGGGGAATGGTACCACGCCTTTCCCCGCGACATCGCCGGCTGCGATTTGGTGATCGTCGCCACCACCGAGGATGACGCCGCCCATCAGGAACTGATCGACCTGATCGCCGGCGCCCGCTACTGGAACGCCCTGTCGGTCAATGTGATGATCCCGTACCTGGGCTATTCGACCATGGAGCGGGCCAAACCCGATTCCGGCGAGATTCCCAAGGGGATCACTCGCACCCGGCAGATCTTCCGCGCCCGGCCGGATTACGTCGCCTTCCTCGATCTGCACTCCGAATCGGTGATGCACGCCCACACCGGCGAGGTGCGCACCCGCCATCTGTGGACCGAGCGGGTGGCGGCGGAGAAGATCCGCCGGATGGGGCTGGACAATATCGTGCTGGTGTCGCCGGACTACGGCTTTTCCAAGCGGGTGGCGCGCCTGGCCGGCTTGCTCGGCTGCCCGCACACCGCTGCCAACAAGGACCGCTACGATGTCGACCAGACCATTGTCGGCCAGCTGTCCGGGGCGGTTCGGGGCCGCAACGCCATCATCTGCGACGACATGATCCGCACCGGCGGCTCCATGCTCCAGACCGTGGACCGCTGCTACCAGGCCGGGGCGGTGAACGTGATGCTGATGGCCACCCACCTAGTCCTGGCCGGCAACGCCCGGGAACGATTCGTGGAAAAGGGGATCGACTGCATCATCGGCGCCGATACCTATCCGGGCCGGGAGAGCGACGAGCTGCTGCGGGTGTATTCGGCGGCGCCGGTGATCGCCGATGAATTGAGGGGATATTTCCGCCTGCACTGAACCAGGCGCAACATGATAACCACCAAGGGGAGAGCGATATGAAAAAGGTTGGTATTGTCGGCTGGCGCGGCATGGTCGGCTCGGTGCTGATGGAGCGGATGCGGCAGGAAGGGGATTTTACCGGGTACGAGCCCCGGTTTTTTTCCACCTCCCAGGCCGGGCAGGCGGGGCCGGAGGTCAACGGCACGGTCCATGAACTGCTGGATGCCAACAATCCGGGCTTGCTGGCGGAGATGGACATCGTCCTTTCCTGCCAGGGCGGCAGCTATACCGGCGAAATATATCCGCAACTGATGGCCAAGGGCTGGCAGGGCTACTGGATCGACGCCGCCTCCAAGCTGCGGCTGGACGCGGACTCGATCATCGTGCTGGATCCGGTCAATCGCCAGGTCATCGATCAGGGCCTGGCCAAGGGGATCAAGAAATATATCGGCGGCAACTGCACCGTTTCCCTGATGCTGATGGCCCTGGGCGGCCTGTTCGAGCGGGGCTGGGTCGAATGGATCAGCAGCCAGACCTACCAGGCCGCTTCCGGCGCCGGGGCCAAGAACATGCGGGAGTTGGTCAACCAGATGCGGGTTGTCGGCACCAATGCCGGGCACCTGCTGGACAACCCGTCCGCGGCCATCCTCGAGCTTGACCGCAACGTGATCGCGACCCTGCGCGATGCGTCCTATCCGACCGCCAACTTCGGGGCGCCGCTGGCCGGCAGCCTCATTCCCTGGATCGACACTGCCATGGACAACGGCCAGACCCGCGAGGAATGGAAGGGCGTCACCGAAACCAACAAGATCCTGGGCCTGGCCCCCGGCCAGATCCCGGTGGATGGCTGCTGCGTGCGGATCAGTGCCATGCGCTGCCACAGCCAGGCCTTTACCATCAAGTTGAAAAAGGATGTGCCGCTAGCCGAGATCGAACAGGCCATCGCCAACCACAACCAATGGGTCTACCTGGTCGAGAACACCAAGGAACAGACCCTGAAGGAGTTGACCCCGGCCCGAGTCACTGGCACCCTCGACATTCCGGTGGGCCGTTTGCGCAAAATGAACATCGGGCCCGAATACCTCAGTGCCTTTTCGGTGGGCGACCAGCTGCTCTGGGGCGCGGCCGAGCCGGTCCGGCGGATGCTGAAGATCGCCCTGGAGTATATCGGATAAGGTATCGATTGCACCGAACCGACGGGGGGCCGATTGTCCTCCATCAAAACCAAAGGCCGCTTCCTTGTCGGGAAGCGGCCTTTTTTATGGACGGCTCGATGAGTGATCGATGAGGGCTTATTCCTTGTTTGCCGGCGGCATTGGCGTAAACTCGATCGGCACCCAGGCGTAGCTGCCCTTGCCTTCGGCGCGGACATGGCCGATGCCCGGGAAGGGCAGGTGCATCCCGGCCACCAGCGACTGGCTGGCCGCCATGGCCTGCATGATGGCCTTGCGGGTGGCAATGGCCTGCTTCTGGTCGACATCGAACTCCATGGACACCTCCGGCCGTGTGAACTGAACGGCGTGGGCATGGACCAGGTCTCCCCAGATCAACAGCTTTTGTCCCATCGATTCCACGGTATAGGCAGTGTGGCCGGGGGTGTGGCCATAGGCTTCGACCGCTTTGACGCCGGGAACGAGCATTGTGCCTGCGGCAAAGGTCTTCCACTGGCCGGTGGCCAGGTACGGGGTGGCGATGTCTTGGACTCGCTTAAAATTGGGGCGGGCCCTTTCCGGGGCCGAGGCGGCGTTTTTTTCCGAAAGCCAGTAGTCGTTGTCCACTTGGGGAACCCAGACCGTGGCCTTGGCAAAGAGCGGTTTGTCCTGGTTGTCGCGCAGGCCGCCGATGTGATCGCCGTGCAGATGGGTGACGATGACCGTGTCGACCTGGTCCGGTTCATAGCCGGCGGCCTTCATGTTGTCCACGACATGGCCCAGGCTCGGACCGATGAGTTTGGCCGCGCCGGTATCGACCAGCACCAGATGGTCGCCGGTGTTGATCAGGTAGGCATTGACCGCGGTCTGCATGGTGGGATTGCCGACGAACATCCGGGCCAGCAGGCGATCCAGATCGGCCGGCTTGGCGTTGTGCAAGAGCTTGGTATCCAGTTGAATGGCGCCGTCGTACAGGGCGGTGATCTCGAACCGGCCCAATTGCATACGATAATAACCGGGGACCTGGGGCCGCGTCGGGGGCGCCTGGGCCTGGGAAACGGCGAAGGAGCCGAGGAAGAGGGCGGTGGTCAGCAACAGAATTTGAGGCAGGAAATGCATGGTCGTGTCCTCCTTCGTGCAGAGTGAAAATGAACCGGCGCCGGGTCGGTTGCGTGGACGGGCAAGGGCCACCTGCGCCGGCAATCAAAGGGTCCGGTCGGCCTCCGGCCGGCTTTCCGGCGATGCCGCGATTCGGGAGCTCGACCGATGGGGTAAACACTAAGGTCCCGCCATGAAAGTGGCAACGGAAAAGGACGGAGCCCCGGATAGTTGGTTGCGTAGTTCCGAGTCGTCTATCAACGCTGGATAAAGCCGAGCGCCTTCAGGTTTTTGGCCCAGGTGGCCCAGGGGCCGGATTCGAAGGAAACCGTCATCCGTTTGGGATCGAACAGCACCGTGGCATCCTGGTCGAGGTGGCATTTGCGGTCGTAGTTGGTGTGGCTGATGCGCAACTGCCAGATGCCGTTTTCATGCTTGGTGAGCTCCTCGACATAGACCGGGTGGCCGGTGGGCATGCCGCGGCCGGCATTGGCGGCGAGCACCAGGACCGAGCCGGCCTGGGGGATGGAGGAGGCGGCGCCGTTTTTCTCGGCACAGGCAAACCACTGCACCGGGCTAGTGTCGCCGAGCTTGCAGGTGGCAAGGCCGGTGCGGCAACGGGCGTAGATCAGACTTTGCGGCTGGCAGCGGCCGGAGGTCCGTACCACCTTGGTTTCAGTGGCCGTGTGCGCCTTGGTCGCGGTTTTTTCCCCTTTCTTGGCGACATGGGCACTTTTTGCGCTTTTCGCCGGAACCTGGCGCTTTACCACCGTGGTGGTTGCCGGCTGGAGGCGATAGCAGGCGGCCCGGTCGCGTTCGCTTCTGCGCACCTGCGCCGGATCGAGGCAGCCTGAGCGCCGGTTGGCGGCTTCGTCTGTCTCCGGAGCATTCTCCTCAACGGACGAAGGGGCGATGGCGGCCGGAGGAGCGGCCTCCGGCGTCGTCGTCCGGCTTTCGGACTGCTTGGCGGAACAGCCGGCCAAGGCCAGCAGCAACAAACCGATCAGGGGAAAGAGTGCGGTGCCGGGGGCAAAACGATTCATGGGGATTCCTCTCGCGGTGCGGGGGTTGGTGAGGACCAGGCTGCGTTTGCGAAGCTCACGCCTGGCCAACGCATTTTCGACAGATGGGCAGCCGGTATTCGCCATTTCTGAGTTGCTTTCTAATGGCGCGATATCGGGGGCTAAACCAGATGTCGAGCAACTTCTCCGTACGGATATTTCCGAAGATCACGGAACTATGATAATCGTGGCAGCACAGGATCACATTGCCGGCATAGTCGATGGCGACCGGGTTGCCGGGGTCCGAGCAGCGAGGCGTGGTGTTTACCACCGCGGGCTGAATCAAACCGCCCCGGTTGTATAACGGCGTGGCCGGATCGAAACGATCGTAGCGGATTCTGTGCGTCAGGTTACTGTTCCCTTCCACATGGGCAAAGAGGGCCTGTATGTTGCTGCCCATCGTCGCGCCGTGTTGGGTGATGGAAAATTTGTCGACGCCGGCGGCAATCAGGGCGTGGAAAGTGTCGACGGTCAAGACGTCGCCGTTGGAGATAAGGACGATATGGGCATTGGGCAGCTTTTTTCAGGTGTACGCCATCAATGGGACGAGTCTGCGGTCAAGGAGCGGCTCGCCGTAGAGTTGTGGGCTGAGCCGTCCTCTGAAGTTGATCGTGGCTAGCTCGTCGATCAACTTGCAGTAGATCGCTTCATCCATGAGCCGTTCGTTGGCGATCAATCCCCGCTCGAATACGCTGTTGGGACAGTAGGCGCATCGCCTGTTGCAGGAGGTGTTGATTTCTATGTTGAAGTCGCTGAAAAAATCCCAATGGCCGTAGCGGACGACAAATTTGATGAAATACCGGACCCATTTCAGACGAATGGATGCAGAGGTTTTCATCTGGAGACTCGGATTCGACTGGTCCATGATGTCGTTGTCGTGCTGGAGTGGCGCTGGGAAAGAAAAGACCACGCTCTTCTGCCCGTTGATTCCGAAAAGAGAGAAGCTCGCGAACACCCGCATCAAGCCGCACCACGAAGCGGCTTTGGCTTGAAAACCTGCCGGCTTGAATAAATTGTCAGGACTTACTTGTTGCAATTGCCGCTTTGCGCCAACGATAATTCCTGCACCGCGCTTGCCCCTTGCTCCGATGGTACGACCTCCAGGTCGGCCCCGCCCACAAATACCCCGATCTTGATATACTGGCGAACGAAATAGTTGGTACCGCTTTTGGTGAAAATGCTGATCTGGTTCGGGGAGAATTCGGATTCGGTGGAAATGACGTGTTCTCTGTCGCCATCGACTGATTTATAGAAGAATACCTGGGGCGCGGATTCTCCGAGGCATTCACCATCGATCCAGATATCCTTCTTTATCGCTCCGCCGATGTTGCTGTCCCGGTAGATGTAAATACCTGATTGGCCTGCCGGTGGAGCGTCAAAGCGCTTTGCCTGGGCTGAAAGTTCCTTGCTCGTCATCGGAACCGAGGCGCAGCCGGAAACAAACAAGGCAACGCTTGCAACTGTTGCAACAACTGCGAACTTCATGGGCATCTCCTCTCTTGGGATGGGGTGTGGCTTAATACGGCATTGTGGGATCAGGTGGCTATGTTGTCAGTCGCGTCCGGGTCGGAGAGCGGGCGATCGGCCTGCAGCCGGCCGTCTGCCAGGGTCAGGCAGCGATCCATGGCTCGGGCCAACTCCAGGTTGTGGGTGACCATGATCACCGCCAGGCCGAGATTGCGGCTTAGCTCATGCAAGAGGGCAAAGACCCGGTTGCCGCTGGCCGCGTCGAGATTGCCGGTGGGTTCGTCGGCCAGCAGCAGGGCCGGGTCCATCACCAGGGCGCGGGCCAGGGCGACCCGTTGCTGCTCGCCGCCGGACAGCTCGCCGCTGCGGTGATACAGCCGTTGGCCCAGCCCCACCCGCTCCAGCAGATGCCGGGCCTTGTCCTTGAGGGCCGCGCGCGGCCGGCCGTTGATCAAGCCGGGCATCATCACGTTTTCAAGGGCGGTGAATTCCGGCAGCAGGTGGTGGAACTGGAAGATGAAGCCGATGTGGGCGTTGCGGTGGCCGGCCAAGTCCGGCTCGTTCTTGTCGGTCAATTCCCGGCCGCGGAAAAAGAGCCGTCCCGAGTCCGGCGCGTCCAAGGTGCCCAGGATCTGGAGCAAGGTGGTCTTGCCCGAACCCGAGGCCCCGACGATGGCGACCATCTCGCCCGCCCGGACGGCAAGGTCGACCCGGTCGAGCACGACGATGGTGTCGCTGCCGCTGCGGTAGGAGCGGCAGAGGTCCTCGGCCTTGAGGAGGGCGTCGTCATTCATAGCTCAATGCCTCCGCCGGTCGGACCCGCGACGCCTTCCACGAGGGGTACAAGGTGGCGATCAGGGTGATGAGAATGGCGGATATCGCGATCACGGTCACATCGAGCGGCACCACCTTGATCGGCATGGTGGACATGGGGTAGACGTTGCTCGGCAGCTCGATGATCTTGTAGCGCTTGAGCAGGGCGCAGAGGCCCAGGCCACCGGCCACGCCCAGCACGGTGCCGGCCAGGCCGATGATCATACCCTGGTAGAAGAAGACGCGCATGATCGCGCGGGTGGTGGCGCCCATGGACTTGAGGATGGCGATGTCCCGGTTTTTTTCCATCACCATCATGATCAGTGCGCTGATGATGTTGAGCGCCGCCACCAGGATGATCAGGTCCAGGGCGATGAAGATGCCGAGTTTCTCGAGCTTGAGCGCGGCGAACAGGTTGCGGTTGAGTTGCATCCAGTCGCGGGCCGAATAGCCTTTGCCCAGGGCTTCCTGGATGGCGGCGGCGGTCCGGTCGGCCTGGTCGATGTTCTTGACCCGGACCTCGATGCCGTGCACGCCCCGACGGAGGTCGGCAAGGCTGCGGGCCGTCTCCAGGGAGATGTATCCCATGGTGGAGTCGTACTCGAACATGCCGGTCTCGAAGATGCCCACCACCATGCAGGTGCGGACCTTGGGCAAGACCCCCATGGGCGAGAGCGGCCCGTTGGGCGAGATCAGCCGAACCCGGTCGCCGATGCCAACTTGGAGCTGCCGGGCCAGGTCGCGGCCCAGGACAATGGTCGGTATCTCGAAGGGTTTGTCGAGGTCGGTCAGCTGCCCGGCCATCATTTTCCGGCCGATGCTGAGCACCCGCATGGCGCTGGCCGCGTCGATCCCCCGCAAAACCACGCCGGTAGACTGGGTGGCCGAGCTGATCAACGCCTGGGCGTAGATATAGGGCGTGGTGGCCTCGACCCCGGCAACGCCGTCGATCTTGGCGATGACCGCCTCGGTGTCGGTGATGGGGGCACCGAAACGCTGCACCTGGGCATGGGCGTTGACCCCGATGATCTGGTCGCGCAGCCCCTCGGTGAATCCTGTGTACACCGACAGCACCACGATCAGGGCCAGCACCCCGACCGCCACCCCCAGAATGGAGATGACGGTGATCAGCGAAATGAACTTTTGTTTGCGTTTAGCCCGCAGGTAGCGCAGGCTGACGAACCATTCAAAGGAGGCCATGGGCTGGCGCCGCTCCGGTCATTCGACGGATTCCGGTTTCATCTGCGGGAAAAGGATGACGTCGCGGATCGAGGGCGAATCGGTCAGCAGCATGACCAGCCGGTCGATGCCGATGCCTTCGCCCGCGGCCGACGGCATGCCGTACTCCAGGGCGCGGACATAGTCGCGGTCGAGCACCGGGTGGATCTCGTCGTCCTCGCCGCGTTCGTCGATCTGCTTCTGGAACCGGTGCAGCTGGTCGATGGGATCGTTGAGCTCGGAAAAGGCGTTGGCGATCTCCCGACCGGTGATGAACAGCTCGAAGCGGTCGGTGATCAAGGGGTCTTGTTCGTTGCGCCGGGCCAGGGGGGAAACCTCGGTGGGATAGGAGGTGATGAAGGTCGGATCGATCAGCCGCTCCTCGACCAGCAGCTCGAACAGCTCGGTCTTGGCCTTGCCGGGGCCGGCGCCGGGCTGCAGCTCGATCCCCTTGGCCTTGGCCAGGGCCATGACCGCGGCATCGTCCCTGAGCACGGCCCGCTCGATGCCGGCGATCTGCTCCAGCGCCTCTTCCATGGTCAGGCGCCGCCACGGCGGGGCCAGGTTGACCGGGGTTCCCTGGTAGGCGATGTCCATGGAACCCGTCACCTCGTGGGCCAGCCAGGAGACCATCTCCTCGGTGAGGTTCATCAGGTCGTGATAGGTAGCATAGGCCTGGTAGAATTCGAGCATGGTGAATTCCGGATTGTGGCGGGTGGAGAGGCCCTCGTTGCGGAAGTTGCGATTGATTTCGAACACCTTCTCGAAGCCGCCCACCAGCAGCCGCTTGAGGTACAGCTCCGGGGCGATGCGGAGGTAGAGATCCATGTCCAGGGCGTTGTGGTGGGTGCGGAACGGCTTGGCCGTGGCGCCGCCGGGCACGGGCTGCATCATGGGGGTTTCGACCTCCATGAAGCCGCGATTGTTGAGGAATTCGCGGATCAGGCGGATGATCTCCACTCGTTTCCGGAACACTTCCCGGGCCTCGGGGTTGACGATCAGGTCCAGGTAGCGCTGGCGATAGCGGGTCTCGACATCGGTCAGGCCGTGGAACTTCTCCGGCAGGGGCCGCAGCGACTTGGTGATCATCTGCATGGTGGCGGCCTCCAGCGACAGCTCGCCGGTCTTGGTCTTGAACAGGGAGCCCTCGATCCCGACAATGTCGCCCACATCCCATTTCTTGAACAGGTTGAACTGCTCCTCGCCCAGCAGGTCGCGGCGGGCGTAGACCTGGATGCGGCCGTCGGTGTCCTGCAGGTGGAAAAAGGCGGCCTTGCCGAACTTGCGCATCGACATCACCCGGCCGGCGATCCGGAAGACCGCGCCGGACTCGTCGTGGCCCTCGGCCTCCAGATTCTCGCCCAGGGGGAGAATGTCGACGATGGCGGTGGGATTCTTGAAGGTGTTGCTGAACAGTTTGATTCCGGCCTCAGCCAGGGATTCGGCTTTTTCTCGCCGCTGCTTGAGAAGGTTGCTCGTTGTTTCCATCGGGTAGTTTGCAAGAAGGATTGTCGGTGACGCCCGGCCGAGGCGCGGCAGGATCGTCGAGGGTATCAGGAGAAACAAGCGCTTGGCTTGAGGAATCCGGCAAAATATCCCGCCGGGTTGCCGATGTCAAATCCTTTCCAAAAGGGCTAGGGATTCGATGTGATGAGTCTGGGGAAACATGTCGACCGGGATGAGGCGGGTCACTTGGTACCCATGGGCAACGATCTGGGCAAGATCGCGGGCCAGTGTGGCGGGATCGCAGGAAATGGAAAGAATATTCGATGGTTGCACGAGGGGTAGCAGGGGCGCGGCCTTGCCCGCTCCCTGGCGGGGCGGGTCGAGGAGGACGGTGTCGAACCGGGCGCCGGCATCGATAAGGGCGTGCAGGTAGCGCTCGACCTCGTCGGCGGCGAAGCGGGTGGAATCCAGGCCGGCGACCCGGCTGTTGACCCGCGCCCAATGGATGCTGGCGCGGTTTTGTTCGACCCCGGTCACCTCCAGGCCGGCCAGGGCCAGGGGGATGGAAAAATTGCCCATGCCGCAGTAAAGATCGAGGACGGTGGTCCGGGCGGGCACGGGCAGGAACTCGAGCACCGTTGCGACCAATTGGGCATTTTGTCGGCTGTTGACCTGAAAAAAGCAACGGTGGTCCCAGCATAGGCGATAGCCGAGCCCGCCCGGGGCGAAATCCTGGCCGAAGACGACCGGGGCCGGGCCGCCGGCCAGGAGCACCGCATCGGCCAGGGCACGCAATGCGTCGAGCAAGCGGGGGGCCTGCCGCGGGCGCTGGCGGGGACGGGGGGTGAGCACCATTGCCACGGTGGCGTCCGCCGGGCTGTGGATCAGTTCGATAGCCGCGATCTCGGGGGCCAGCCGCGCGGGCCAGCCACCCTCGACCAGGGCGGCGAGCACCCGGTTGATCGGTTCGGCCGCCAGCAGGCACCGGTCGACCGGCACCACCGTGTTGCTGGCGTGCGCGTGAAAGCCCAGGCGGCCCGACCGGTCGAGGTGCAGCCGCAGGCGGGAGCGGTAGCCGAAGGCCAGGGGCGAGGCCAGGGCGGGGTGCTCCGGCGGCTCTTCCAGACGGACCCGGGCCAGGGATTCACGCAGGATGAGCCGCTTGAGTTCCAATTGCGCCGGATAGGCGGCATGCTGCAAATCGCAGCCGCCGCAACGGCCGTAGTAGGGGCAGGGGGGCTCGACCCGGTCCGGCGAGGCTTCGAGAATCCGGACCAAATGCGCCTCCAGGTAACCCCGATGGCTTTTGCTCTCCCGGACCGTCACGGTTTCGCCGGGCAGGGTCGCCGGGACCATCGCCACCATGCCGTCGGATAATGTCCCCAGCCCTTTACCCCCGGCAATGACCTTTTTTATGGTCAGCGTATGTTCCATTTGCGCATACTAACAGTTTGATGTTACTCTGATCAACCTGAGATTTGCATCTTATGGCTGCGAGATGGAGGCCCGGAGAACGCCGGGTGGGACAAGGGACAGCCGGACAGGCAGATGAGCAAGGGGGAAGGAGACGGTGCCCATCCAGGCGAAGGCAAAAGTGTTGATTGTGGACGATGAGCGGGTGCATCGTTTCATGCTGCGGTCGATGTTAGCCGAATGGGGCTGGGACACGACCGAGGCGGACGACGGAACCACTGCCGTGGCCGCCGTCGAGCAAGGGCCCTTCGATGCCATTCTCATGGATGTCCGCATGACCACCATGGACGGGATGGAGGCCCTGCAGAGAATCCATGCCATCAATCCCGCCATTCCGGTGGTGATCATGACCGCCTTCTCCTCGGTGGATTCCGCAGTGGCGGCGATCAAGCGGGGCGCGCACGACTATCTGACCAAGCCGCTCGATTTCGACCGCCTGCGCACCACCCTCGAGGTGGCCATGGGCCACCGCCAGCGGGATACCGACAGCCACGACATCGGGCAGCCGTTCGGCAACGACGGCCGCATTATCGGCAAGTCGGCCCCGATGCAGGAGTTGTGGGAGATGATCGTCCATGTGGCTCCCACCGAGGCCACGGTGTTGATCAACGGCGAGTCGGGCACCGGCAAGGAACTGGTGGCCGCGGCCCTGCACCACAAGAGCCTGCGCGCCAAGGGGCCCCTGATCAAAGTCAACTGCGCGGCCCTGGCCGAAACCTTGTTGGAATCCGAGCTGTTCGGGCACGAGCGCGGGGCCTTCACCGGTGCCGACCGCCGCCGCGAGGGCCGGTTTGTCCAAGCCCAGGGCGGCACGCTCTTTCTCGACGAGATCGGCGAGACCTCGCCGGGCATGCAGGCCAAGCTGCTGCGGGTGCTGCAGGAGCACGAACTGCAGCGGGTCGGCGGCCAGGAAACCATCCGGGTGGATGTCCGCATCCTCTGCGCCACCAACCGTGACCTGGAGGAAGAGGTGGCGGCGGGCCGCTTCCGCGAAGACCTCTACTACCGCCTCAACGTGGTCGAGCTGTGGGTACCGCCCCTGCGGGAGCGTCAAGGCGACACCCCGCTGCTGGCCAACTATTTTTTCCGCAGCTTTGCCGACAAGAACGGCCGACAGGTTTGCGGCATCACCCCGGAGTGCATGGATGTGCTCAACCGCTACCCCTGGCCGGGCAATGTCCGCGAACTGGAACATTCGATCGAGCGCGGCGTGATCCTGATGCGCGGCGATTATCTCGATATCGGGGCCCTGCCGCAGGCCATCCAGCGCTGGGCCGGGATCAACGTCTCCAAGGAGGTGGAGGAGCCGTCCACCCTGAAGGAAGCGGAAAAGATGCTGATCCTCAAAACCCTGGAAGAAACCGGCGGCAACCGCAGCGAAGCCGCCCGGCGGCTGCAGATCACCCGCAAGACCCTCTTGAACAAGTTGAAAAGCTACAATATCAATTGAGCCTGCAAAATGCAGTGGCGGCGGCTGTCCGGCCTGCAAGATGGTTGCATTTTTGTAAGTGCTTCTTTATATAGTTCGGAATGTTGACTCCGGACCCGTTGTTCTCCCTCCTGTATGCCGAGCCGAATTTGAACAGATCCATCCTTCTGCTACGGACCTGCTACGCCGTCAGCCGGGTTTTGATCCGGGAGCGGGACATGTCGGCGCTGTTGCAGGGCCTCTGCGACCAGTTCGTCGGTGCGGGCGTCTACCGCGCGGCCTTGCTGGTTTTGCTCGATCGAACCTCGGACGGCATGGTCACCGCCGAGGCGGGGTTCGGCGATCGCACCGCCCCGATCATGGCCACCCTGCGGGAGGGCAAGTTGCCGCCTTGCGGTGCCCGGGTGCTGGATGGCGACCCGGCGAACGTCTTCGTCTGCACGGGCGAGGACTGCTCGCTCTGCACCCCCACCGGTCTTACGGCCTTTTCGGGGGCCTTTTGCGCCTCCTTTCGCTGCAACTCCAAACTGTCCGGATTTTTGCTCCTCGTGCTGCCGTCCGGGGGCAATCCCGCTGCCGACGAGTCGGCAACCGTCGCCGAACTGGCTGGGGCCATCGCCCATGCCCTGCGGCAACTCTTTTTGTTCGAGGAGTTCACGTTCAGGGAGCGGGAACTTAAGGAGGCGGAGGAGCGGTACGAACTGGCCTTGCGTGCTTCCCAGGCCGGTCTCTGGGACTGGAACATCAAGACCAGCGAAATGTATACCAGCCCTGACCAGTGGGAGCTGCTCGATTACCGCGCAGGCGACGCTGCCGCGGGGAAAACCCGGCGTTTCATGCATCCCGAAGATCGGGAGCGGGTGCTGGCCGTGCTCAACCAGCACCTCACCGGCGTCACCGAGGAATACCGGATCGAATACCGGGTGATGGAACCGGAGGGCAAGATCTCCTGGTTTCTTGACCGTGGCCGGGTGGTGGAGCGGGACGAAAACAACATGCCGGTGCGCATGACGGGCACCCATCAGAACATCACCCTGCACAAGCGGCAGGAGCAGGCCCTGGCCGCGGTGCAGCAGCAGTTGCACGAGGCCAGAGACGTGGAACGCAATTTCCTCCAGACCGTGATCGACAGCGCCGGCGATCCGGTGATGGTCATCGATCCCGGCTACACCCTGCTGTTGATCAACCGGGCGGCGGCCCGGCTGGTGAGCGGCAACGGTGAGATCGACAGCCTGGTGGGCAGGAAGTGCCACCAGCTGTTCTGCGGCGTCGACACCCCCTGCGACGATCCGGATTTTCCCTGCCCGGTCCGGGCAGTGGCCGAGCTGCTGCGGCCAACCAAGGTCCTGCACCATTCCTTCCACGGCAATGGCATCCACAACACCTTCGAACTCGAGGTCTCGCCGCTCAAGGATAGCGAGGGCAAGCTGTACGGCATAATCGAGGTGGCGCGGGACGTCACCGACCGGCTGCGAATCGAACAGGAACTGCGCGACAGCCAATCGCGCCTTTATCGGCTGGCGCACCACGACACCCTCACCGGCCTGCCCAACCGGCTGCTTTTCCGGGATAGGCTGACCCAGGCGCTCAACAAGGCGGAGCGCAACCGAACCAAGCTTGCCGTTCTTTTCCTCGATCTCGACAAATTTAAGACCGTCAACGATACCCTGGGGCACGATGTGGGCGACGACCTGCTGGTCGAGATCGCGGCGCGCCTGCAGCGCCAGTGCCGCCAGTCGGACACCGTTGCCCGGCTGGGGGGCGACGAGTTCGTCTTTGTCCTTGAGGCGGTGAACAGCCGGGAGGACGCGGCCGTGGTCGCCGAGAAGATCATGGCGGCCCTGGCCGCGCCGGTTTGCGTCAGCGGCCACGAGCTTCCGATTGCCGCCAGCGTCGGCATCGCCCTGTATCCCGAGGATTCGCTCGAGTTGGAGGGCATGATCAAGTGCGCCGATATTGCCTTGTACGCCGCCAAGGAAAGTGGGCGATGCACGTTCCAGTTCTACCGGCGCGACATGGCCCCGCAGGGTCGGCAGCCGCAACTGGATGAGCGGCAGTTTTCGGCAGTGTTGGCCTCGGACGGTCTGTGCCTGGACTATCTGCCCCAGTTTGCGGTGGCGGATGGACGAGTGGCCGGACTGAAGGCGTGTTTTTCCTGGAATCATCCGGAAATGGGGCTGTTGCAGCCGGGGGACTTTTTACCCGCGGCCGACGAGTGCGGTATGCTGGCCGGGGTCAGCCAATGGCTGCTGGACCAGGTGGGGCGCGATCTGCGCGCCTGGCGCGGCCAAGGGCTGGACTGCGTCCCGGTTACCGTTCCCCTGGCCTCGTGCCAATTGCTGCATCCCGAGTGCTTTCACGAGTTCGAACGGATCCTGGCCGATACGGCCTTGCCTGCCGAATCGTTGGTCGTCGAGGTCAAGGAACGGCCGCTGGCCCATGCCGCCGGCTGGACCCAGGAATTACTGAAACGCTTGCGGGGCTTGGGCCTGCAGCTGGCGGTGGACGGTTGCGGGATCGAGCACTGTCCGCTGCCCAGCCTGCGGCAGCTCCGAATCGGCCGGATAACCGTCCAGGCCGACCTGCTCGCCGCTCTGGCCGACGAGGACGGAAACGGCGATCTGGCCGCGGCGGTCATCGCCTTGGGGCACGCCGTGGGACTGACCGTGCTGGCCGACGGCATCCGGCACGAACGGCAGCTCGCGTTTCTCCGGGCCAAGGGCTGCGATCTGTTTCAGGGACCGCTTCGTTCGCCGCCGCTCACTGCCCGGCAAATCGCCGACCTGCTGCGCTTTTCGGCAAAGGGTGGTTGACGCCACCCTTCTTTCTGTGGTAAAAACCCTCCTTGTTTTTCCGGGGGAACGGTAATCGCTCCTAACAACCGCGACGACAGGCGCGGGATGAGGGGCGCCGGTTTCCCGCCTCTATCTAATCAATTGAATCCTGACCGGTAACTCGGTATGCGTACGGATATTTTACACATTGGTGCGGGCGAGCTGAATTACGAAATCCGCAATATTGTCGGTGTCGGCGAAAAACTCCAGAAGATGGGCGTCCAGGTCAACTGGGAGAATATCGGCGACCCGATCGCCAAGGGCGAACAAGTGCCGGACTGGATGAAGGATATCGTGGCCGAGGCGGTCCACGAGGACGCCACCTACGGCTACAGCCCGACCAAGGGGCTGCTGGCGGCCAGGGAATACGTGGCCGCCACCACCAACAGCCGCGGCGGCGCACAGATCGACGCCGACGACGTCATTTTTTTCAACGGCCTGGGCGACGCGATTTCAAAGGTATACGGCTTCCTCAAGCCCACCGCCCGGGTCATCGTGCCCACCCCGAGCTACACGACCCACAGCTCGGCCGAGGCGGCTCACGCCAGCGATCAGCCGGTGACCTACATCCTCGATCCCAACCATCTCTGGTATCCGGACCTTGAGGACATAGAGAACCACATCAAGTACAATCCGGCGGTTGCCGGCATTCTGGTGATCAATCCCGACAACCCGACCGGGGCGGTCTATCCGGCTGACGTCATGCGGGCCATCGTCGAGATCTGCGAGAAAAACGACCTGTTCATCATCTGCGACGAGATCTACCAGAACATGACCTACAACGGTACGGTTTCGGCACCGTTGTGCACGGTGATCGGCAACAAGGTGCCGGCGATCTGCATGCGCGGCATCTCCAAGGAAATGCCCTGGCCAGGAAGCCGCTGCGGCTGGATCGAGGTGTACAACCGCCGCCGCGACCCCATGTTCGCCACCTATGTCCAGTCGATCCTCAACGCCAAGATGCTCGAGGTCTGCTCGACTACCCTGCCGCAGACCGTCCTGCCCCGGATCAATCAGCATCCCCAGTACAAGGCGCATCTGCAGAGCCGGATCAAACGCTATGAGCGGTATTCCAACCTGGCCTACGACACCCTGAAAAACGTCAAGGGGCTTTTGGTCAACCGCAGCAACGGTGCCTTTTACATGAGCGCGGTTTTCGAGGAAGGGGTGCTCAACCACCAGCAGACCCTGCCCATCGCGAACGACGAGGTTCGCGAAACCGTGGAGCAGCTGGTTTCCGGTTCGAACATCCAGCCCGACAAGCGGTTTGTCTATTATCTCTTGGCCGCGACCGGCATCTGCGTGGTGCCGCTGTCCTCCTTTGCCACCGAGCTCCACGGGTTCCGCGTCACCCTGCTGGAGAAAAACGAGGAGGATTTTGTCGAGATTTTCAACACCATCGCCAGCGGCATCCGACAATATGTCGCTTCCAGCCCGACCAGCCCCCATCACCACTGATTCCCCTGTCGTTCCTGTGCCCACAGCCCTGGCCGCCGAATGGCGCCCAGGGCTTTTTTGGATGCCGCCCTCTGTTTCCCTCTGTTATTCTTCATAGTTATCGCACCTTTTTCCCCTCTGGAACCCTTCTCGCCTTCCCTTGACACTGGATTTTGCCATACTTATTGTTCGCACCAGATTTGACCGGCCCGAATCGGGCCTGAAGGATACTGAGACAGTAATAATTGGGATAAGGAGGAGAGGTGGCAGAAGAGGCGAAAGAACAGGATGTCGGCCAGCAGGGCGAGACGGATGCGGTCGAGAATCCGGAGGAGGCGGTGCTTGTCGAAGAGGCGGCAATGGACAGGGAGTGCGAAACCGAGACCTTGCAACGGGAATTGGCGGATGCCCGCGACCAGATGATGCGGATTGCCGCGGAGTTCGACAATTTCAAGAAGCGGACGGAACGCGAGAGGAGCAAGTTGCTCAAATATGCCGGTGAAAACATTCTCCGCGATCTGTTGACCACCGTGGACAATCTTGATCGGGCCATCGAACAGGGAGGCGCTGTCGCCGAAGACGACGGCAAGAAATTGCAGGCCATGGTGCAGGGCGTGGAGCTGACCCGCAAGGGACTGGTCGCCAGCCTGGAGCGGTTCGGGGTGGAACCCCTGGAGGCGGTCGGGTTGCCTTTCAATCCCGACGAACACGATGCCCTGACCATGGAGGCCAGCGCCAATGTGGCTGCCAACCATGTCCTGCGCGAGTTTCTCCGCGGTTACCGTTTCAAGGACAGGATCCTGCGGCACGCCCAGGTGGTGGTGTCCAGCGGTCCGGAAAAATCGGCTTGACACGGTCCGGTTTCAGAACACTGTAGAATAGAATAAAAGAACCATTTTTTGAACGATTGATCAGGCCGTATGGCCGGGGATAAGGACAGGAGGACAGGAGATAGGGATTATGGGGAAAATAATTGGAATTGATTTGGGGACCACCAACTCGTGCGTGGCCATCATGGAAGGCGGTGACCCCAAGGTCATTGAAAACAGCGAGGGGAACCGGACCACACCGTCGATCGTGGCCTTTTCCGACAGCGGCGAACGACTGGTCGGCCAGATTGCCAAGCGGCAAGCGGTCACCAATCCCACCCGCACCTTGTTTGCCATCAAGCGGCTGATCGGCCGGAAATTCAGCGACCCGGAAGTGAAGAAGTCGATCGGCGTCAGCCCGTTTGCCATTGTCGAGGGCCCTGGCGGCGATGCGGTGGTGGAGGTGGGCGGCAAGAATTATACCGCCGCCGAGATTTCGGCCATGATTTTGGGCAAGATGAAGCAGACCGCCGAGGAGTACCTGGGCGAGACGGTCACCGACGCGGTGGTCACCGTGCCCGCCTATTTCAACGACGCCCAGCGCCAGGCCACCAAGGACGCGGGCAAGATCGCCGGGCTCAACGTCCAGCGGATCATCAACGAGCCGACAGCCGCCTCCCTTGCCTATGGCCTGGATAAGAAAGGCGAGGAAAAGATCGCGGTATTCGACCTTGGCGGCGGTACCTTCGATGTTTCCATCCTCGAGATCGGCGACGGGGTGTTCGAGGTCAAGTCGACCAACGGCGACACCTTCCTCGGCGGCGAGGATTTCGACATGCGCATCGTCAACTGGCTGGCGGACGAATTCAAGCGCGACCAGGGCGTCGACCTGCGCAACGACAAGATGGCCCTGCAGCGGTTGAAGGAAGAGGCGGAGAAGGCCAAGAAGGAGTTGTCGTCCGCCATGGAGACCGACATCAACCTGCCCTTCATCACCGCCGACGCATCCGGGCCGAAACATCTCAACGTGAAGTTGAGCCGGGCCAAGCTCGAGGCCCTGGTGGAAGACCTGATCGACCGCTGCGAGGGGCCCTGCCGCACCGCACTCAAGGATGCCGGCATGAATCCGTCCGAGATCGACGAGGTCATCCTGGTGGGCGGTATGACCCGCATGCCCAAGGTACAGGAAAAGGTCAAGGCCATCTTCGGCAAGGATCCCCATAAAGGGGTCAACCCCGACGAAGTGGTGGCCATCGGCGCGGCCATCCAGGGCGGCGTGCTCAAGGGCGATGTCAAGGACGTGCTCCTGCTCGATGTCACCCCGCTTTCCCTGGGGATCGAGACCCTGGGCGGGGTCATGACCAAGCTGATCGAGAAGAACACCACCGTGCCCACCAAGAAGAGCCAGGTCTTTTCCACCGCGGCCGACAATCAGCCGGCGGTTTCCATCCACGTGCTTCAGGGCGAGCGCGAGATGGCGGCCAACAACAAGACCATCGGCCGTTTCGAACTGGCCGATATTCCTCCGGCGCCGCGCGGCGTGCCGCAGATCGAGGTCACCTTCGACCTTGACGCCAACGGCATCCTCCACGTTTCCGCCAAGGACCTGGGCACCAGCAAGGAACAGTCGATCCGGATCACCGCTTCCTCCGGCTTGTCCGAGGCCGAGATCGATCGGATGAAGAAAGATGCCGAACTCCATGCCGAGGAAGACAAAAAGCGCAAGGAGCTGGTCGAGGCCAAGAATAACGCCGACTCCATGATCCACATGACCACCAAGAGCCTCAACGAGTTGGGCGACAAGGTGGATGCCGAAACCAAGAACAATGTGGAACGGGAGATCGAAAACCTCAAAAAGGCCATGGAGACGGAAGATCTCCAGACCATCAAGAGTGCCACCGAGGCATTGACCCAGGCTTCGCATAAGCTGGCCGAGTTGATGTACGCCCAGGCCAAGAATCAGGGCGGCGGCCCTGCTGCCGGCGATGCCGGTGCCGGAGCGGGTGGCGCGGCCGGTGGAGCAGCGGGCGGCAAACGCAAGGATGACGACGACGTGGTCGACGCCGACTTCGAGGAAGTGAAGTAAAGCGACTGAACACGATTGATAACATCGTGCAACCGCAGCAGGACAATGTCTTGCTGCGGTTTTTCTTTTTTGAACACCTATGGATTCTGAAACAAGATGGTCTCGTTCCTGCCGGAGCCATCGGGATCACGGTTCATTCCGTGCTCCCCTTTTTTTTGCATTTGCGCTATAACGCTCCGGTCACATTTTTCCAACGCCACCTTTGAGCAGGACATCCAATGAAACGAGTACTTTCAGGCATTCAACCATCGGGAAAATTGCATGTCGGCAACTACTTCGGCATGATGCAGCCCATGATCCGGCACATGGAATCGGCGGATCTCTTCGTGTTTATCGTCGACCTCCACGCCCTGACCTCGGTGCACGACCGCGACCGGCTCCGCCAGGGCACCCTCGAGGCCGCCGCCGATTTTCTGGCCCTGGGGCTCGATCCGGACCGTTGCACCTTCTGGGTGCAGTCCGATGTGCCGGAAGTGTGCGAGTTGACGTGGATGCTGTCCGTCCTTACCCCCATGGGACTGCTCGAACGGTGCCATGCCTACAAGGACAAGGTGGCCAAGAATGTTCCGGCCAGCCATGGCCTGTTCTCCTATCCGGTGCTGATGGCGGCCGATATCCTGCTTTACCAGTCGCAGGTGGTGCCGGTGGGCAAGGACCAGAAGCAGCATGTCGAGGTGGCCCGGGACATCGCCATCCGCTTCAACAACACCTATGGCGAGACCTTCGTGGTCCCGGATCCGGAAATCAGCGAAAGCACCGCCATTGTACCCGGTCTCGATGGCCAGAAGATGTCCAAGTCCTACGATAACACCATCCCTATTTTTCTGGACGAAAAGCAGCTGCGCAAGCGGGTGATGACCATCCAGACCGACGCGACCCCGGTCGAAGAGCCCAAAAATCCGGACAGTTGCAACCTCTACGCCCTGCTCAAGCTGTTCGCACCACCGGAGAAAATGCGCGAGGTGCACGAACTATACGTGAACGGGGGCGCGGCCTACGGCTATCTCAAGCAGGATTTGTTCGAACTGATCAACGGCTATTTCGCCGGAGCCCGGGCCAAGAAAAAGGAATTGCTGGACAACCCCGACTATCTGCGCCAGGTGCTGGCCAAGGGCGCGGAAAAGGCCAGGGCCAGGGCGACGGCGACCTTGGAGCTGGCTCGGGACCGCATGGGGCTGACCTATTGAAGGCCGCATCCGGCGGCGTGGCGGGAAACCAATAAAAAAGGCGGGGAACAATCCCCGCCTTTTTTATTGGCTGATGAGAAAGGCAATCAGAAATCGACTAGCTCGACGTCGAAAACCAGCCAGGCGTTGGGCGGGATGACCCCGCCGGCGCCCCGCTCGCCGTAGGCCAGCTCGGGCGGGATGATCAGGGTCCGTTTTTCGCCCTTGGTCATCTGGCTCAGGGCCTCGTCCCAGCCGCGAATGACGCGGCCGGTGCCCACCGGAAAAGCGATGGGTTCGCCCCGGTCGTAGGAGCTGTCGAACTTGCGGTTGCCGAGCAGCAGCCGGCCAGTGTAGTGCGCCTTGATCGTAGTGCCGACGGCGGGCGGCTTGCCTTCGCCTTTCTGCTCGACCTGGGAGTAGAGGCCGGAGTCGCTCCGCACGGCCTTGGGCCACTGCTCCTTGATTATTTTCCTGATCTTGTCGTCCTGCGTCTTCAAAGCCTTGGACTCCCGCTCCTTGATCCCGGCCAGGGCGGCGTCGAAGGCGGCTTGGTCGGCCTTGAAAGCCTCCGCCTCCTTGCCGACGCGGATGATGGTGATGGACTTGATGGTGTCGCCCTTGTCGATTTTATTGACCACCTCCTGGCCCTCGACCACCCGGCCGAAAACGGTGTGGCGGTCGTCCAGATGCGGGGTGGCGACATGGGTGATGAAGAATTGGCTGCCATTGGTGTTGGGGCCGGCGTTGGCCATGGAAAGGACGCCGGGGCCGTCGTGCCGCAGGCTCGGGTCGAATTCGTCGGGGAAGGTGTAGCCGGGCCCGCCGGTGCCGGTTCCCAGCGGACAACCGCCCTGGATCATGAAATTGGCGATGACCCGGTGGAAGGTCAGACCGTTGTAGAACGGGGTCCCGGCGGGTTTGCTGCTGCCGCCCAAGTGCAGGGTGCCTTCCGCCAAGCCGACGAAATTGATGACCGTCAACGGCGTCTTTTGATAGTGGAGCCTGACCAGGATGTCACCCTTGTTGGTGGCGATTTTGGCATACAGTCCGTCTTTCATTTTTTTTTCCTCGGCTGAAAATGCTGGGTGTCCGGCACAAAAAAGCAGTACGGGCAGAAACAGCGCAACGAGCAGTCTGTTCATTGAAAATCTCCAGTGGTACTTTGTGGTGTCCGGGCGTGGGAATTCCCGTTCTTTGGCGGCGAACGGGGCGGGCAAACAGAGCGTCCCCAGGCCAGGAGGGCCGCTGGCGCGGCTTCCGGCGGGAACTGCAATCAGGGCCTGCATACAAAGCCGGCGGTTGCTTGTCAATGAAAATGAGGGCGGGTTGGAGAGTCTCGCCCGTCGACGATGGCAACGGTATCAAAAGCCATGGCGGCGGTGAAGCAGCAGCGAAATGCCTAGAGCCGCGGCCAGCAGCATTACCGCCAGGGTGCCAGCCAGCCCGGTCTGGCCGCTGGTCAGCAGGGCGCCTCCCAGCATGGTGCCTCCGGCCTGGCCGAGATAGACCACCGAGGTGTTGAGCGAGGTCGAGGCCGAGGCAGCGATCGGATCGGCTTCGATCAACCGGGCCTGTTGCGCGGCAATGGCCGGGCTCATGCCCATCCCCCAGATGAACAAGGCCGCGCCGGTCAGCGGCAGAAAGGTGGGGCAGCCGATCCAGCACACCAGGCCGAGCAGAATGACGGCGAGAAAGGAACTCACGGTGGCGCGAACCCCCATCAGGCCGACCGTCCGAGTGGCGAGCATGGTGCCGAGGATGCTGGCTCCGCCGTAGACGGCCAGCAGCAGGGCGATGGTCGGCGGGTTGTCGGTCAGCCCGTTCTTGAGTTCAAAGGCGATATAGGGGTACTTGATGTACTGCCCGGCGATGGCGAGGCAAGAGACGGCGAGGATGGCCCATATCCTGGCCGAGGCGAGCACTTTGCGCCAGGCGGCGATCGGGAGGCGATGGGCCCGTAGTCCCCGCGGGAGGGTGGCAAAGACGGTGACGGCCGCCATGGCGCAGGCCGCGGCCAGGAAGGCATAAGCGGTCTTCCAGTCGGTCAGCGAACCGATCAGGTTGATCATCGGGATACCGATGGCCGCCGCCAGGGACCAGCCGAGAAAGATGAACGTGATGGCGCCGGCCCTGCGGTGGGACGGAACGAACAGGGAGACCGCGCTGGCGGCCTGCGGGGTGAAACAGGCGACCGCCGGGATCATGACCAAGCGGAGCGTGAGCAAATTGCCGAAGTCCGTGACCAGGACCGAGCCGAAGTGGCCAAGGGCGAAAAGGATCAGGGCGCCGGTCAGCAGGTAGCGACGATCCAGCGGATTGAACAGGAAGGCAAGCGCCGGCGACAGGAGGCAGAGCAGGGCGCCGCCGTATGCCAGCAAGGTGCCGACCTCGGCGGCGTCGATCTGGAAGGCTTGGCCTAGGTCGTTGATCAATGCCGCCGGTGCCAATACGCCGGAGCCGATGACAAAGTTACCGGCGAGCAGGGCCCAGAGGGTTGCGGAATGAGGAGGCTGCATGATCGGAGAGGGCATCGAGCGAAATAAGGACGAAGGCGGTGTCATGGCCGCCAGCAGCGACTGTCGGCGCCGGCAATAGGGACTCCGCCGGCATGGTGCAACCGGAACGGACATGGTCCCCAGGCGAAACGGCGGATCGCTGTTCGCAAATCCAGCCCGTTGGCAAACGGGCTTGACTGTACACTGGCATCCCGGTTATATAAAGAGGTTTGTGCCGACGAAACAAAAGCTGCGGGAGGGCAAGGGAACCTTGCTGCACCAACTGTACACAGGTTTAGGTACCGGAGTGTATCCGCTTCTGCTGTTGCTCCGGCCTCTGCTCAAGGCAGCCGGCGGCCGGTTCGCTTATGGCCTGGCGCAACGACTGGGCCGGTATGCCGGAACGAATGCCGAGATGAAGCCGACGGCCCGGGCCGGTGCCCGAACCGTCTGGCTGCACGCCTCCTCCGTGGGCGAAGTTCAGGCGGCCATTATCCTGACCGGCGCCTTGCTCGATACCTTGGGCGATGTCACCGTCGTGGTCAGTTCGACCACCGAGCAGGGACATCGTCTGGCCAGCAGCAGGCTGCCTGCGGCCATCTGCCTGATGGCGCCGCTCGACCTGCCCCAGGCGGTGCGCCGCGCCCTCCGTACTTTGCGGCCGGATTGCTACGTGTGCCTTGAAACCGAAATCTGGCCGGTCATGCTCACCGAGACCAGGCGGGCGGGCATCCCCATGCTGCTGCTCAACGGGCGCTTGTCGTCGCGGTCCTTCCGCCGTTACCTGCGCATTCGCGGGTACCTGGCTTCATTGTTGGAAGGTTTTCAGCAGGTGGCAGTGATCAGCGAGGCCGACGGCCGACGATATGCGGCCTTGGGGGTGCCGGAATCGCGCATCCGGGTCTGCGGCAACCTGAAACACGATATCGAAACCGTATCGACCGACCAGGTCCGGGCGGCAAGCCGCCGGCGGCTCGGCGTGGATAACGAGCGGGTTTTTCTCTGCGGCTCGACGCACGAGGGAGAGGAAGAACAGCTGCTGGAAGGCTTTCGGGCTCTGGCAGCGCTGGGACCGGCGGTATGGGTGATCGCACCCCGGCATCTTGAGCGGCTTGTTGCGGTGGAGACCCTGCTGCGCCGAGTCGGTTTGCCGTTTGATCGTTTTTCCGCCCTGGCGGACCGGCCCCGCCGAGCCAACGTGGTCGTGGTCGACACCATGGGCGATCTGGCCGACCTCTACGCCGGCGGCGATTTTGTCTTTTGCGGCGGCAGTCTCATCAACAGGGGCGGGCATAACGTCGTCGAGGCGGCCCGGTGGGGACGGGCTGTCTATTTCGGGCCCAACATGAAGGATTTTCAGGACGCGGCCGATCTGCTTGTCCAAACCGGCGGCGGCTTCCAGGTTGCCGATGGCCATGCGCTGGCCGATCTGCTGCGCGTCCACGCAAACGCTCCGGAACAGTATGCGGCGGCCTGCTCCCACGCCGCCGACATGGCCGCCCGCCAACGAGGGGCGGTGGCATGCCAGGCGGAACTGGTCCGCAAGGTTCTGGCGGCCCACTGACGGCGCCCGGTTTTTTTACCGGCCTTCATTGGCCGGACCGAGGGCCGTGCTTACTCTAACAAGACCAATGCGGTCACGATGCGGTGCCATCCCGGGTGCTGCCTACTGATCGACTTCTTCTGCATTTTCAGGATATTAACACGATGAAAGCATTGATCGGACTTGAAGACGGCACGGTCATGACCGCCCGGTCCTTTACCGGACCCGGCGAGGCCGTGGGCGAAATAGTGTTCAACACCAGCATGAGCGGCTATCAGGAGGTGTTGACCGATCCCTCGTACACCGGCCAACTGGTGACCATGACCTATCCCATGATCGGCAACTACGGCGTCAATCGGGAGGATATGGAATCCGCGGGCGTGCACCTCCGCGCCTTTCTGGTCCGCGAGTACCAGGACCGGCCGAGCAATCACCGGGCCACGGGCACTCTGGCCGATTTTCTCAAGAAATATGGGGTGTTGGGAGTCGAAGGCCTGGATACCCGCATGCTGACCCGCAAGATCAGGATCACCGGGGCCATGAAGGCCCTGATCACCACCGAAGACCTTGACCCGGAATCCGTGGTGCGCCGCGCCCGTGCCTGGGAAGGACTGGTCGGCCGCGACATGGTGGCGCTGGTGGCCGGCCCCGCCGCACGATACCGCTGGGAGAACAATGGACCGGTACCGGCGGACGGTTTTGCCGAAGGTACCGGCTTCAAGGTGGTTGCCCTCGACTGTGGCATCAAATACAATCAGTTGCGCCTTCTGACCCTCAAGGGCTGTCGGGTGCTGGTGGTACCTGCCACCACCTCGGCCGAGGAGATTCTCGCCCTCCAGCCGGACGGCGTTTTCCTTTCCAACGGCCCCGGCGATCCGGCCGGGGTGCGGGGCGTGGTTGACAATATCAGGAAATTGCTCGGCAAGGTGCCGATTTTCGGCATTTGTCTGGGGCATCAGATGCTCGGTCTAGCCTATGGCGCCACCACCTACAAATTGAAATTCGGCCACCGGGGCGGCAACCAGCCGGTCAAGGACCTGCTCACCGGCAGGGTGGAAATCACCTCGCAGAACCACGGTTTCTGCGTCGATCCGGCCAGCCTGCCCAACAATGTCGAAATGACCCATATCAATTTGAACGACGGCAGCCTGGAGGGCATGCGCCATCGGGAATGGCCGGCATTCTCGGTGCAGTACCATCCCGAATATGCGTCCGGTCCCCACGATGCCGAATATCTGTTTGATCGGTTCATGCAAATGATGGAGCAGGCGGGCTGAACGCCCGACGACAAAGGAAGAGAAGAGAGACAATGCCTAAACGCACGGACATACACAAGATACTCATCATCGGCTCCGGGCCGATCATCATCAGTCAAGCCTGCGAATTCGACTACTCCGGAGCACAGGCGGTCAAGGCGCTCAAGGAAGAGGGCTACGAGGTGGTGCTGATCAACTCCAACCCCGCCACCATCATGACCGATCCGGGCTTGGCCGACCGCACCTATATCGAGCCAATCACCCCCGAATGCGTGGCCAGGGTCATCGAGCGGGAGCGACCCGATGCCCTGTTGCCGACCCTGGGCGGCCAGACTGGGCTCAACACCGCGATCAAGGTCGCCGAGATGGGGGTGCTGGAAAAATATAAGGTCGAGCTGCTGGCCGCCAACATCGAGGTGATCCGCAAGGCCGAAGGCCGGGAGGAATTCCGCGACGCCATGCGCAAAATCGGCCTCAAGGTGCCGGAATCGGCCATTGTCCACACGGTCGACGAGGCCATGGAGGCGGGCGAACGGATCGGCTTTCCGATCATCGTCCGGCCCAGTTTTACCTTGGGCGGCACCGGCGGCGGCGTGGCTTACAACCGGGCCGAACTCAACAAGCTGGCCACTGCGGGCATCGACCTCTCCATGACCAACGAAGTCATGCTTGAGCGCTCTCTGCTCGGCTGGAAGGAGTTCGAGCTCGAGGTGATGCGTGACAAGAACGACAATGTGGTCATCATCTGCTCGATCGAGAACGTCGACGCCATGGGCGTGCACACCGGCGACTCTATCACCGTGGCACCGGCCCAGACCTTGACCGACCGAGAATACCAGGAGATGCGCGACGCGGCCATTGCCATCATGCGGGAGATCGGGGTGGAAACCGGCGGCTCCAATGTCCAGTTCGCGGTCAATCCCGCCGACGGCGAACAGATGGTAATCGAGATGAATCCCCGGGTGTCGCGTTCCTCGGCGCTGGCCTCCAAGGCCACGGGGTTCCCCATTGCCAAGATCGCCGCCAAGCTGGCGGTGGGTTACACCCTGGACGAGATCAAGAACGACATCACCCGCGAGACCTACGCCTCCTTCGAGCCCACCATCGACTACTGCGTGGTCAAGATTCCGCGCTGGACCTTCGAGAAATTTCCGGAGGCCGAGGACATCCTCACCACGGCGATGAAGTCGGTGGGAGAGACCATGGCCATCGGCCGGACTTTCAAGGAAGCCTTCCAAAAAGGGGTGCGTTCGCTCGAAATCGGGCGGATGGGCTTTGGTTTCGACGGCAAGGACGACATGTCCGCCCTGCATCAGGACGATCTCGATCGAGGCCTCAACCGGCCCAATTCCAAGCGAATCAGCTTCGTCTTCGAGGCCTTGCGCCGGGGGATGGCCATCGAACGGATTTACGAACTCAGTCAGATCGATCCCTGGTTTCTCTACAATTTCCAGCACTTGGTCGATAAGGGCGAGGAGATTCGCCGCCGGGGGTTTGTCGGCCTTGACCGGGATTATCTCTACGAGGTCAAGCAGTACGGCTTCTCCGATGTCCAGCTGGCCAACCTGACCGGGACATCGGAGGACGACATCCGCAACCTGCGCGTCGAATCCGGCCTGGAACCGGTCTACAAGCTGGTGGACACCTGCGCCGCCGAGTTCGAATCCTACACGCCCTACTACTATTCCACCTACGAACAGGAGGACGAGTCCCGGCTGAGCGACCGCAAGAAGATCATGATCCTCGGCGGCGGCCCCAACCGGATCGGCCAGGGCATCGAATTCGACTACTGCTGCGTGCACGCCTCCTTTGCCCTGCGCGAGATCGGGATCGAGTCGATCATGGTCAACTCGAACCCCGAAACCGTTTCCACCGACTACGACACCTCGGACAAGCTCTACTTCGAGCCGTTGACCCGCGAGGACGTGCTCAACATCATCGAACGGGAAAAGCCGGACGGGGTCATTGTCCAGTTCGGCGGCCAGACCCCCTTGAACCTGGCGGTGCCCCTGGCCAGGAAAGGCGTGCCGATCATCGGCACCCCGCCGGATGCCATCGACCGCGCCGAGGACCGCAAGCGCTTCCAGCAGTTTTTGCAGAAGCTGGGGCTCCGGCAGCCGGCCAACGGCACGGCCCACACCCTGGAGGAGGCGTTGGCCGTGGCCGGACAGATCGGCTATCCGGTGGTGATGCGTCCCTCCTACGTGCTGGGCGGGCGGGACATGCGCATCGTCTACAACGAGCAGGGCATCCGTAGCTTCATGGCCATCCCCGGCATGAGCGGCAGCGAACATCCGGTGCTGCTCGACCAGTTCCTCAAGGATGCGATCGAGGTCGATGTCGACGCGATCTGCGACGGCACCATGACGGTGATCGGCGGCATCATGGAGCACATCGAGGAGGCCGGCATCCATTCCGGCGATTCGGCCTGCGTCCTGCCGCCCCATACCCTGTCGGCAGCGATGATTGCCGAGATCACCGCCGCCACCAAGGCCATGGCCAGGGAATTGGGGGTGATCGGGCTGATGAATGTCCAGTTCGCGGTCCAGGGACAGACCTTGTACGTGCTGGAGGTCAATCCCCGGGCCTCGCGCACCGTGCCGTTTGTGTCCAAGGCCTCGGGCGTGCCGCTGGCCAAGATCGCCACCAAGGTGATGTTGGGCATGAGCTTGAAGGAGATCGGTTTCACCACCGAGAAGGTGCTGCATCACTGGGCGGTCAAGGAAGCGGTCTTCCCCTTTGACCGGTTCCAGAACGTCGATACCCTGCTGGGGCCGGAGATGAAGTCCACCGGCGAGGTCATGGGCATCGACGACGACCTGGGACTGGCGCTGGCCAAGTCGCAGATGGCGTCGAACTCCCAATTGCCGCAGCAAGGCACGGTGTTTGTCAGTGTCCGCCACGGCGACAAGGATGCGGTGGTGCCGGTGGCCAAAAAACTCGAGGCATTGGGCTATGCCATCCTGGCCACCCAGGGCACGGCCACCCGCCTTAAAGAGAGCGGCATCGCCTGTTCCGAGGTGAACAAAATCTCCCAGGGGCGGCCGCATATCCTCGACAAGATCCAGAACGGCCAGGTGCAGTGGATTCTCAACACCTCGGCCGGGACGCGGACCACGGAGGATTCGTACATCATCCGGAGGGCGGCGCTCGACTACCACATTCCCTACACCACCACCATCACGGGCGGCCTGGCCATGACCATGGCCATGGAATCGATGCGGCACAAGGAAGTGGGGGTGAAGACTATCCAGGAATTCGCAAAGTTCATTGACTGAAAAAAGATTGTTATTATAGAGTGAATTATCACTATTCGATGAACAACAAAGCGATAGGCTCCAAGGGCCCCTGTTTTTTTCTATAGACAACCGAGTGGAGACGTTTTTTTGAATACCTTTTACAAAAATCTCAGCATGTGGCTGGTCATCGGTCTGACGATGATTCTGCTTTTCCAACTGTTCAACAAGCCGCAGACCCAGGGCAGTTCGATTACCTACAGCGAGTTCTGGTCCAGTGTCGAGAAGGGAACGGTCAACAAGGTCAGCATCCAGGGTTCGGAAATCACCGGCATTGACAAGGATGGCCGCCCGTTCAAGACCATTGCTCCCGACGATACCGGCCTGATCCCCATGCTGCGCGAATCGGCGGTCGATATCCAGGTGAAGAAACCGGAAGAGACGCCGTTGTATCTGACTATCTTCATCTCCTGGTTCCCGATGCTGCTCCTGATCGGGGTGTGGTTTTTCTTCATGCGCCAGATGCAGATGGGCGGCAAGGGCGGGGCACTGTCCTTTGGCAAGACCAGGGCGAAATTGCAGGCCGAGGGGGAGGTGAAAATCACCTTCAAAGATGTGGCCGGCATCGACGAAGCCAAGGCGGAGTTGGAAGAGATCATCGATTTCCTCCGCGACCCGCAGAAATTCACCAAACTGGGCGGCCGCATCCCCAAGGGTGTGCTTTTGGCCGGATCGCCCGGAACCGGCAAGACGCTGCTGGCCAGGGCCATTGCCGGCGAGGCCGGGGTGCCGTTTTTTACCATCTCCGGCTCCGATTTCGTTGAAATGTTTGTCGGTGTGGGGGCCTCGCGGGTGCGCGATTTGTTCAGCCAGGGGAAGAAGAATGCGCCTTGCATCATCTTCATCGACGAGATCGACGCGGTTGGGCGGCACCGCGGCGCTGGCCTGGGCGGCGGTCACGACGAACGCGAGCAGACCCTCAACCAGCTGCTAGTGGAGATGGATGGCTTCGAGGGCAACGACGGGGTGATCATCATCGCCGCCACCAACCGGCCCGATGTCCTCGATCCGGCGCTGCTTCGGCCCGGCCGGTTCGACCGCCAGGTGGTGGTGCCGGTGCCGGATGTCAAGGGCAGGGAAATGATCCTCGACATTTACGGCAAGAAGACCAAGCTGGCGACCGATGTCGACATGGCGGTGATCGCCCGCGGTACCCCCGGTTTTTCCGGGGCGGATCTGGAAAATCTGGTCAACGAGGCGGCCTTGATGGCGGCCCGGGAGAACAAGGACGAGGTCGATGCCGCCATGCTGGAGCGGGCCAAGGACAAGGTGATGATGGGTGCGGAACGCAAGTCCATGATCGTCAGCGCCAAGGAAAAGGAAATCACCGCCTACCACGAGGCCGGTCATGCCCTGGTGGCGCGGCTCTTGCCCGACACCGACCCGATTCACAAGGTGACGATCATTCCCCGTGGCCGCGCCCTCGGCCTGACCATGCAGCTGCCCATGGACGAGAAATACACCCATGCCCGCGGTTTTCTGCTCAACAGGATCGCCATCCTGTTCGGCGGCCGGGTGGCTGAAAAGCTGGTGTTCAACGAGATCACCACCGGTGCGGGCAACGACATCGAACGGGCCACCGAACTGGCGCGCAAAATGGTCTGCGAGTGGGGCATGAGCGAGGAGATCGGTCCGCTCACCTACGGCAAAAAAGAGGAACACATTTTCCTTGGCCGTGAAATTGCCCAGCAACGCGGTGACTATAGCGAACTCACCGCCCAGAAGATCGATGCGGCGGTCAAGCAGATCGTGGTCGAGGCCCACGACAAGGTGACCCGCCTGCTGCAGGAGAACATGGACATCCTGAGGGCCATTGCCGACGAGCTTTTGGAGCGAGAGACCATCATGCTGGAGGATATGGACCGGATTATCGCCGAACTTCGGGATAATAAGGTCGAGGGACAGGCCGAGGAGACAGCCGAAGCCTGACGTAATAAAAGCACAAGACTGCGTTTTCCCGGAGCGGGCGCGCCTTCGCAAGAGGGCGGCGCCCGCCTTTTTGTTTGTGGAGGTTGAATATGGCGCTACAGGTCAACATCATGGGTATCCTGAATGTCACTCCGGATTCTTTTTCCGACGGAGGACAATGGTTGGAAGAGGCCGCTCTCGATGCCCGAATCGAGCAACTGCTTGCCGAAGGTGCCGACATCATCGATGTCGGCGGCGAATCCACCCGTCCCTTTGCCGAACACGTGGATGCCGACGAAGAATTGGCCCGGGTGATCCCGGCCATCCGGAAGATCCGGCAGCGCAGTGGCATTGCCATTGCCGTCGACACCACCAAGGCCCGGGTCGCCCTAGAGGCCATCGCCGCTGGGGCCACCATGATCAACGACATCTCCGCCCTGCGCCATGATCCGCACATGATCGAGGTGGCCCGCTCGTTCGACGGTCCGGTCATCATCATGCACATGCAGGGCACGCCCGGTAACATGCAGATCGATCCGCATTACGAGGATGTGGTCGTCGAAATCAACGCCTTTTTTTTCGAGCGGATCGCCTGGCTGGAGCGAAACGGGGTCGCGCGCGCGCGCATCGTGGTCGATCCCGGCATCGGTTTTGGCAAGACGTTGGCGCACAATCTTGCCATTCTCCGCAATGTCGCGGCGTTTAAGTGCCATGGCTGCCCGGTACTGATCGGCCATTCGCGGAAGTCCTTCCTGGGCCAACTGCTCGATGTGCCGCTTGCAGAACGGGATTGGCCGACCGCGATGGTGTCCGCCCTGTGCGCCGGAAAGGGCGCGGACATCCTCCGGGTACACGCGGTACGGAACACTTCCCTGGCATTGCGGTTGATGGCAGCCTTGGCCACATGAGGCATTGTGGGCATTGCGGCGGGCGATGATTCCGTTGACCCGGCTCAACACCGCTGCCCGGACGATAAAGTCCCAAGGAATGGGGCAGGCAATGGCAGCGATTGATTCGGATGCGATGCTCCGGAAAAACGGACAGGAGATGCAAGGTGATTTTGGTCTGTATTTTCCGTTATGATTTTGACGCTTGCCATCTACCTGTTAGTGCGTATTTGTTTGTAATGCATTTTATGTATAAAACGGCATGCATATTGCTTTTGGTTCGTTGTGTGTTTTTGTCAATATCGTCAACGAACCAAGCAAGGAGGAAGTATGAGAAAGGTATTGTCAGCAATTACCTGTGCGGCTGTAATCGGTTGGGCTGGAAGCGCAATGGCTCTCCCCGCAACCTGGCAAGATCAGATTGATTGGACCCCGGATATTTATGCGCAGGCCGGGGGGCAAAACGATCCGTTCAATTTTTTCCTGGATATCGGTAACGATGGATTTGTCAGCATCTTCGAAGGAGGGGATGATGTTGTCACCGGTTATAAGCTGACGATTGCCCTCTACGACGACAAAACGGATAGGATCATCAAAGATGAAGTTGCGCTGATCTGGCAACCGCTTGCCGATCTAACATCCTATAATTTTAAACTCACTTCCAATGAAATAGGCGGCACGATCGGCGGCTTGATCGATATTAACCATGATGGCACCCTCAATGTACGCATCGATGCCATATGGGGCGATTTCTACATTGATTACGCGAAAATCGTTGCTTGTGGCGACAATGGCAAAAGCGCTGACCCGGTTCCCGAGCCTGCCACTATGTTGCTTTTTGGCACCGGTCTGATGGGATTGGCCGCTGCAGGGCGGAGGCGCCGGAAATAGTAGTTTATCTCTTTAATAAAACGAATAAAAGCCTGGCCCTTTGGCCGGGCTTTTTTTGTTGCGCCAGCTTGGTGGGCGATGCACTCGTCTCTCGAATCTTACAAGGTGGGTTGAGGCAATGTGTGAAAATCCGGAAAACAGGAAGAAAATGCGGAAAATTCCGGAATTTTTCAATAATTAAAACGAACTATATGTACAACGGATTTTTTGAGCGCGGCCGCGGCGTCGAGAACGGCTGGCAGAGCGCGATCCTGGTCCGCATCGAGCATTGCCCCGTCCTTTCCCGACACCATGCCGAGCATTTCCTCCCCCCTTTTTCTTGACATGTCTTTGGTGTTTTCTTTATGGTACCGCGTTTTGTCATCCGTCCAACTGCTGCCAAGGGCATAGGTTGACCGAACGACGCTGGCAACCTGCTACGGGTTCGTTTCAAGCGGCCTGCCAAGGCGTCGATGGCGAAAAATAGCGTCCGCTCTTTTGTCTTTTCCCTTTGTTTTTAATATCGATGAGGATGAAACCATGAGGCAATTCAAGATCAAAACCATCAACGCCATTGCCAAAGAAGGATTGGGCCTGTTCAACGACCGGTTTGCGGTCAGTGCCGAAGAGGAGAACCCCGAGGGCATTGTCGTCCGCAGTTCCAAGGTTGACCTTGGCCAGTACTCCTCGCTGCTGGCGGTGGCGCGGGCCGGGGCCGGGGTTAACAATATTCCTGTGGACGAGGCCACGGAAAAAGGCATTTGTGTGTTCAACACCCCAGGTGCCAACGCCAATGCAGTGGTGGAGCTGGTGTACACTTCGCTCGGCATCTGGCTGCGCAACGTCGAGAAGAGCATCGAATTTTGCCAGGGCCTGACCGGGATGACCGACGAGGAGATCAACCGTGAGGTGGAAGCCCGGAAAAAGAAATTCAAGGGCGAGGAGATGGCCGGCAAGACCCTGGCGGTCATTGGGCTGGGCAAGATCGGTGTGGGCGTGGCCAATGCCGGTTTGCACCACGGCATGAAGGTGATGGGGTTCGATCCTTTTCCGGCCATGGACAACATCCACGATCTCGATCCCCAGGTCACCCTGACCCGGTCCCGCAGAGAAGCTTTGGGCAATGCCGATTTCATTTCCATTCATATCCCGCTCAACAAAAACACCAGGGGGTATGTCGCCCACAAGGATTTCCTCGAGTTCGTCAAGGACGGCTGCGTGCTGATCAACTATGCCCGCGGCCCGGTGGTGGACGAGGACGCCGTGCTGGCGGGCCTGGAAAGCGGCAAGCTTCGCGGCCATATTTCCGATTTTCCCTCGGTGAAATTCATGGGCCACGAGAAAATCCTGCTCACTCCCCATCTGGGCGCCTCCACGGCCGAGTCCGAGGAAAATTGCGCCACCATGGCGGTTCGTGAACTCAAGCACTATCTCGAGTTCGGCAACATCGTCCACAGTGTCAACTTTCCCAATATCGAAACCATCCCCACCGTGGACGTGCATACCCGCCTGACCGTGATCAACCGCGATCAGCCCGGCATGATCGGCCTGATCAGCAACATTCTCGGTGCCGAACACATCAACATCATGAACTACACCAACAAGAGCAACGGCACGGTTGGCTACAACATCATCGATTGTGCGGGACCGGTCCCGGAAGAGGTGCAGAAGAAGATCGCCCAGCAGGAGGGCGTGCTGCGCGTCCGGGTGATTCCGTTGGAGATCCGTGGACCGCAATGAAACATTGGGTAAATACTATCCAGTTCGAGTACGAATACGGTAAAAGACGTATAAAAAAGTGGATCGCCTAATTCGCTGTTTCAACGGCATGTTCTTGCGAAAACCAAGCCTCGGCCGCCGTTGGGTTAAAAATATTTAACTCTTTTCCTTGGAGATGTGGCTGGTTTTGAATTCGTTCGCACGTCTAATTCCTCGAAATAACTTGATTGTTGCGATGCGAAAGCGCGGTGGATAAAATGGCACGGGAAATGCTAGATGTAGGGTACTTCTTCATCTCTTCTCTCCTTTTCCGGCTTGATCCCCAGTGGGTCAAGCCGGTTTTTTTTGGGTCATGCGATCGGCTGTTTCCTCTGTTTTTCTGACATCCCTTCCTTGCTACGAACCGGATCGGGTGGAGCCGGCAGTCGATGGGTTGCTGACGGCCTTGTTGCCGGACGACCAGGCCTTGCGCACGGCCAAGGTGCTGCTCAAGCCCAATTTGATCACCGCCAGGAACGGGCTGCTGGCCTGCACCGACAGTCGGATCATCGTTGCGGTGGCGCGCTGGTTGCTGGCGCGCGGAGCCCGGGTCGCGGTCGGCGATTCCCCGTCCTTTGGTTCGGCGCGGGCGGTTCTTGCGGCCATTGGCGCCCTGCCGGCCTTGCAGCGGCTCGGGGTGCCGGTGCACGAATTTCGCCATCGCAAGGAGATCGTCTTGGCAAGCGGCCAGAAGGCAGGCCTGGCCACTGCGGCTTTGGAGTGCGATCTGCTGGTCAATCTGCCCAAGGTCAAGGCCCATTCCCAGATGCTGGCGACCCTGGCGGTGAAAAATTTGTTCGGCTGCCTGGCCGGATTTCAAAAACCCTGGTGGCACATGGTGCACGGCGAAAGCGACGGCCGATTCGCCGATTTGCTGATCGAGCTGTTGGCCACCTTGCCAGCCGGTTGCACCGTGGTGGACGGGGTGACAGCCATGCACCGGACCGGACCGGTGCACGGTGTCCCGTACGCCTTGGGCATTCTTGTCGGCGGAGTCGATCCGGTGGCGGTCGACACGGCCCTGCTTGCCTTGCTCGGCATCGAACCGCACCGCTGCCCCCTCTGGCATGCCGCCCGGCGGGCCGGGCTGAATGGAACCACCATGGAGGAACTCACCTTTCCCTTGAGACATCCGGCCGATTTGGCGGTCCGTGACTTTGTGGTCCCCGAAACATTGGGGCCGATTCGTTTCAATCTTTTTCGATTCATCAAGAATTCCATCAAGCGGGCACTGCTGCGCGCCGGTGAAACCCGGTGACCCATTGCCGATGCTTGAGCGACCGAGGAAGTCCTATGATTGATTTGCACGGGAAGGTGGCCCTGGTCACCGGCGGTTCGAGGGGTATTGGTAAGGCGGTGGCACAGCGGCTGGCCGGGCAGGGGGCCGAGGTGATCGTCACCTATGTTCGGCACCGGACCAATGCCGCCGAAGTGGTGGCCGCGATTGAGCAGCAAGGGGGAAAATGCCAGGCGATGCGCGCCAATCTCGCCGACGAGGAGAGCCTGATGGCCCTGTTCGAAGAACTGCGCGGCCGCACTTCCCGGCTGGACATCGTGGTTTCCAACGCCGCCTCAGGAGTGCTGCAGCCCGTCACCGCCCTCAAGAGCCGGCATTGGGACTGGGCGGTCAATGTCAATGCCCGTGCCTTGCTGCTGATCGCCCAGCAGGCGTTGCCCCTGATGGGGCCGGGCGGCCGGATTGTCGCCCTTTCCTCGATCGGGGCGGTCCGGGCCGTGCCCAACTACACGGTTGTGGGGGCTTCCAAGGGGGCGCTGGAATCGCTGGTCCGGCATCTGGCGGTGGAGTTGGGGCCGCAGGGAATCACCGTCAACACGATCAGCGCCGGGGTGGTGGAGACCGACGCCCTCGCCAAATTTCCCAATCGCGAGGAAATCGTGGCCGCCGCCAAGGGTAGGACGCCGCTTGGGCGACTGACCAGGCCGGAGGATGTGGCCGATACCGCCTTGTTTCTCTGTAGCGACCTGGCGGCGATGATCCACGGCCAGACCATCGTGGTCGACGGCGGCTATGCCATCTGCGGCTAGGCTTGCATGGCAAACGCCGCCGGCGGAGATCCGAAACAAGGCGGAACTCCCGGACAATGGCGGCGAATGGAAACGGGATGAAAAAGCCGGCGGACCGTCCGGCTGTTTGCATTGAATTTTCCTTGTTTGTTGAGTATATAGTTTGTTTTTCGTTGCCCTGTCGGAGCGCCGTGTCAGCCGGATCGGGCAGGGCACTCTTCTTTTTTTCAACGTTTTCATTCCCCAACGGGAGACACCTTCATGGCCCAGCATCTTTTTACTTCAGAATCGGTTTCCGAAGGACATCCTGACAAGGTTGCCGACCAGATTTCCGATGCCATTCTCGACGCCATCCTCGCCAAGGACAAACACGCCCGGGTTGCCTGCGAGAGCTTGGTCACCACCGGCATGGCCCTGATCGCCGGCGAGATCACCACCACCGCCTGGGTCGACATGCCCCAGATCGTCCGCAACACCATTCGGGAGATCGGGTATAACTCCTCGGACATGGGCTTTGACTGGCAGTCGTGCGCGGTCCTGACCACTATCGACAAGCAATCGCCCGATATTGCCCAAGGCGTCGACGAAGGCAAGGGGCTCGACCTCGATCAGGGCGCGGGCGACCAGGGCCTGATGTTCGGCTATGCCTGCGACGAAACCGAGGTGCTGATGCCCATGCCCATCACCTATGCCCACGCCCTGACCAAGCGGCAGGCCGAGGTGCGCAAGAGCGGGATCCTGCCCTGGTTGCGCCCGGATGCCAAGAGCCAGGTGACCATCCAATACGTGGACAATGTCCCCACCCGGATCGAGGCGGTGGTTCTCTCCACCCAGCACAGCCCGGACATCAGTTACGAAGATCTGCAGGAAGCGGTGAGGGAGGAGATCATCAAGCCGGTGCTGCCGGCCCACATGATCGATGCCAACACCAAGTTTTTTATCAATCCCACCGGCCGGTTCGTGATCGGCGGACCCGTGGGCGACTGCGGCGTCACCGGCCGCAAGATCATCGTCGATTCCTACGGCGGCCGTGGCTCGCACGGTGGCGGCGCCTTTTCCGGCAAGGATCCCTCCAAAGTCGACCGATCCTCCTCCTACATGGGGCGCTATGTCGCCAAGAACATCGTGGCCGCCGGGCTGGCCACCGAGGTCGAGGTGCAGGTGGCCTATGCCATCGGCATTTCCCGGCCGGTGTCGATCAACGTCAAGACCTTCGGCACCGGGAGAATTCCGGAGGAGCGGCTGGTGGAACTGGTCGGCCAGGTCTTCGATCTCCGGCCCAAGGCGATCATCCAGCAGTTGGACCTGCTGCGTCCGATCTACCATAAGACCGCGGCCTACGGCCATTTCGGGCGCGAATTGCCCGAGTTCACCTGGGAGCGGACCGACAAGGCCGATGCCCTGCGCGCCGCCGCCGGGCTGTGATTTTTGCGCGATTATTGCTTGAACCATCAATGCGCCCTCGCTTGGAGGGGGCATGGGAGACACCATGACAGATTTTAAGGTAGCCGATATGGGACTGGCCGAGTGGGGCCGGAAAGAGATTGCCATTGCCGAGACCGAGATGCCCGGCCTGATGGCGCTACGCGAGGAATTCGGCGCGAGCAGGCCCTTGGCGGGCGCCCGCATCGCCGGATGCCTGCACATGACCATCCAGACGGCGGTGCTGATGGAAACCCTGGTCCAACTGGGAGCGGAGTTGCGCTGGTCCTCGTGCAACATCTTCTCCACCCAGGACCATGCCGCCGCCGCCATGGCCGCGGCCGGCATTCCCACCTTTGCCTGGAAGGGCGAGACCGAGGAGGAGTTCTGGTGGTGCATCGAACAGACCATCTTCGGGCCCGGCAACTGGCGGCCCAACATGATCCTCGACGACGGCGGCGACCTGACCCAGATCATGCACGAAAAATACCCGGAACTGATGGCCGATATCCGGGGCATTTCCGAGGAGACCACCACCGGCGTCCACCGGCTCTACGAGATGACCAGGCAGGGCCGGCTGTTGGCGCCGGCGTTCAACGTCAACGATTCGGTCACCAAGTCCAAGTTCGACAACCTCTACGGCTGCCGCGAATCGTTGATCGACGGCATCAAGCGGGCCACCGACGTGATGATTGCCGGTAAGATCGCGGTGGTGGTCGGGTATGGGGATGTCGGCAAGGGCTGTGCCCAGGCCCTGCGCGGCATGGGGGCCACCGTGCTGGTGACCGAGATCGACCCCATCTGCGCCCTGCAGGCCGCCATGGAGGGCTATCGGGTGGTGACCATGGACGAGGCCGCCGCCAAAGGCAACATTTTCGTCACCTGCACCGGCAACCTGCGGGTGATCACCCGGGCGCACATGGAGGCGATGCCGGACCAGGCCATTGTCTGCAATATCGGCCATTTCGACTCGGAGATCGATATCGCGGCCGTTCGCCAGCTGCCCTGGGAGAATATCAAGCCCCAGGTCGACCACGTCATCTTTCCGGACGGCAAGCGGTTGATTATCCTTGCCGAGGGCCGCTTGGTCAACCTGGGCTGCGCCACCGGCCACCCCAGCTTCGTCATGAGCAATTCCTTCACCAATCAGGTGTTGGCCCAGATCGAGCTGTGGAACAATTCGGCGGCCTATGGCCGCCAGGTCTATTTCCTGCCCAAGAAACTCGACGAGAAGGTGGCACGGCTTCATCTCGCCAAGATCGGAGCACAGTTGACCACCCTCACCGCCGAACAGGCGGCCTACATCGGGGTGGACTCCAATGGCCCATTCAAGCCGGAGCACTATCGTTATTGATGCCGCTGGCGGCAATGTGTGCGGTTCGGGCAGGGTGAGCATTCACCCTGCCTTTTTTTATGGGAGAGCAAGGGGAGACAACAATGGCCAACACGGGGAAGATCACGGTGATCGGCGGCGGGCTGGCCGGGTGCGAGGCGGCCTGGCAGGCGGCGCAGCGGGGAGTGGGCGTGACCCTGGTGGAAATGAAGCCGCTCACGTTCAGTCCGGCCCACGAGATGGCGCAGTTGGGCGAGCTGGTCTGCTCCAATTCACTCCGCTCCAACGCGGTCGATTCCGCTGCCGGGCTGCTGAAGGAGGAAATGCGGTTGCTGGATTCGCTGGTGATGCGGGCGGCCGATCGGACCGCCGTGCCCGCCGGCAAGGCCCTGGCCGTTGACCGGCAACGATTTGCCGCCCAGCTGACTGCCGCGATCGAATCCCATCCCCTGATCACGGTGTGCCGGCAGGAGGCCGTCCGCATTCCCGAAACCACGGACGGGCCGGTGATCCTGGCCGCGGGGCCGCTGCTCTCCGGGCCCTTGGCCGAGCATCTGCGGACCCTGACCGGGGATGCGCACTTGGCCTTTTACGACGCCATTGCGCCGATCGTCGATGCCGACAGCCTCGACTTGGAAGTGATCTACCGGAAATCCCGCTGGGACGAGGAGGGGCCGGGCGACTATCTCAACTGCCCCATGGATCGGGAACAGTACGAGCGGTTCGTGGGCCTGTTCGGCACGGCTCAAACCGTCCCCTTGCATGCCTTTGAGGATCCGAAATATTTCGAGGGATGCCTGCCCATCGAGGTGATGGCCGCCCGGGGGCTGGAAACCCTTCGCTACGGGCCGATGAAGCCGGTGGGGCTGGCGCATCCGGTCACCGGCGAGCTGGCGTACGCCGTGGTCCAACTGCGGATGGAAAACCGCGAGGGCACGGCCTACAACCTGGTGGGCTTCCAAACCAAGCTGACCTATCCCGAGCAGCAGCGCATCTTTCGAACCATCCCCGGGCTGGAGCGGGCGGTGTTTCTCCGCCTGGGCTCCATCCATCGCAATACCTTTGTCTGCGCGCCGCGGGTTCTCGATGCCAGCCTGCAGCTGCATCGATGCCCGGGCCTGTTCATCGCGGGCCAGCTGTCCGGGGTCGAGGGCTACATTGAATCGGCGGCCATGGGGCTGCTCGCCGGCGGCAACGCCGCCCGCATGGCCTTAGGCGAGGAGGTGGCGATTCCGCCGGCCGACACGGCCCATGGCGCCCTGATTTGCCATCTCATGGCCTCCGATCCCGCCCATTTCCAACCGTCCAACGTCAATTTCGGTTTGTTCCCGCCGCTTGCCGGCCGAAAAATCCCCAGGAAAATGCGCGGCCAGGTCCGGGCCGAGCAGGCTCTGCAGCGGATCCGGCAGTGGCGTCGGCTATTTTCCGAAGATCAGGAAGAAGGCTCGTCTTCTTCCCTGAATCCCCAGTAGGGATAGTCGAGCCGATAGGAGGCGACCCGCCCCGGACTCTGCTCGCGGCTGGCCACCAGCCAGAGTTCGTTGCGGCGATGCTCCGGCGAGGTGTCGGCAAACGGATCCCATTGGGTCAGAAAGACCATGGCGTTGTCGGCGGAATAGCCGATATCGCCCGATCCCTTGAACGAGCCGAGGTGGGGTTGGCGGTCGAATTGGCCGTCCGGGCTTCGTTCGAGCTCGGAAATCACGAGAAAGGCGGTCCCCAGCTCGTCGCGGATCGCCTCCAGCTGGCGCAGCCAGCCATCGATGCCGCTGCGTTGCTGGCTGATATCCTTGAAGGGCAGCTTGTGCAGGCTGTCGATGATCACGACCGTATAGTCGCTGTTGGTCTCATGGCGGAGGAAATCGATGTGGCGCCGCATGGTTTCGGGCGAAAGCCGCCGGTCGTTGACGACCCGCAGCCAATTGAGCATGGCGCGCAGCGTGTGCTCGGCCTGGGCCAGCCGTTTTTGTTCGTCGTCGGCCAGGGCGCCCGATTTAATTCGGTCGATGGCAAGGCGGCTGAGCCGGCTGAGGATGCGGAGATAGATTTTCTGACGGCCGTTTTCAAAGTCGTAGTACAGCACCGGGATTTTCCGGAGGGCCATGTCCGAGGCGATCTGGATGAAAAAGGCCGATTTGCCCGCCTTGGGCGTGCCTCCCATGATGTTGATGCCGTGGATGCCGGCCAGGGCCTGGTCCAGCTTGGAAAAACCGCTGGTCAGGTTGGCATAGGAGTCGCCGGATTCCTGGAGCAGGCGCTCGCGGAAGCCCTGGAATTCTCCGGCCGGGGTGGCGAAAGGCGAAAAGGCGCGTGCCTGCTTGATCAGAGTGAAGACCTGGCGCTGGAATTGGGGGCCGCTGGCCACGGCCAATTGATAGATGGAGCTGTTCCGGGCGGCCTGCTCCGGCCAGCGGACAATCCGCACTTTGTATCCGGTTCGGGTGGCGAAATTTCTGGCCATGGCCTCGGATTCGGCGCTGTGGTCGACCCAGAGGAAAACGGTACGGATCCAGCTCAATCGCTGGGGATCGAGGTGCTCGAGGTCCGCGGCCTTGGGCACGGCGAGCCCCGGCAGCCCCAGTTGCTTCAAGGGCAGCAGGTTGTGCTCGCCTTCCACCAGGAAGAGGGCACCGTTTTCGCAGTGCTCGATCTCCGGGACATTGAACAGGCGAAACGGCTCGGCGGCAAAGCGCTCGTCGCCGTGCCAGAAGAAATCCTCGGGCCGCTCCGGATGGACGCACCGGGCGGCATAGCAGTTGCCATTGGCCTGGATATAGGGATAAACCAGGTAGCGGCCGTTGTAGCCGACCCGCAACTCGGCCAGAATCTCGGGCGCGAGCGATGCCCGTTGAAAGAACTCGAGCGCGTCCCCGGTCAGTTTGTCGGCAAACCCGATCAGCTCCTGATTGAGATTCGCAGCCGGATAATCGGTCTCGCGGCCGAAATAGTCGCGGTCGGGGTCGAACCCCGGCACCTCCGCCAGAGCGATGGCGCCGGTCCTGGCGAAATGCAAGGGGAATCCGCCGGGCACGCAGTGGCTGAGGCAGCGGAAGTAGCCGTGGAAAAAGCTATCCGGGTTGAGGTGGACGGTCACAATGCCTGCCGGCTGCTTGCCCTGCCGGCTGCAGAAAGGGCAGGGGGCTTGGATGGTCCCGTTGCGCTGCTGCGCCTGCGGGAGGTGACGGCGGTAAAATTCGGAGACGGGATCGGTCATGGCGCTGTCGGCTACGGGTTGACCCCAACGATCGGATCAGCCCAGGATGGATTGTAATTTCTGCCGGTCCAGGGGGTGGTCGAACTTGAAGTGGACGGAGAAATCGTTTTCGAGAACCTGGAACGGCTGGATGCCGATGATGATGCCCTTGAAGATCAGGGTTTGCTGTTTGCCGCCGACCGGCAGGACGATTTGCATCCGCCTGCCCAGCAGCAACCGGGCATTTTCCTGGCGGGAGATCCGCACCAGAAAGGCCAGGCCGCCATACGAGATATCGGCGGTTTCCGCGCGGAATCCATGGCCGATAGGGGTGTCGCGGTTACTGACCGGCTGGACCTGGATCTTGCGCGCCAGGGTGAACCGCTCGTCCTGGCGCCGCTCCAGCCCTTTTTTCTCAAGCATGCTGCCGATGGTGTTGCAGGCGAGATAATAGGCATGCAATTTGGCCCGCAATCCGGGAAATTGTTCTTTCCAGACATCGAGCGTCGCTTGCTTGAGGACATGCAGGCGAGTGGGGGTGAGGGAGGTGAGGGTGACGGTCCAGAAAGAGGGGGCAAAGAAATTCTCGCCGGCAATCTGGCCACGGTTCAAGGTGGTGATGAACAGTTCACGGGGACCGGTTTGGTGGGAAACCTTGAGGCTGCCCTGAGTGATGAAGAAAAGCGCGTCGTTTTTGTCCCCCTGGTTGACCACGGTCTCTTCCGGCCTGAACCTGAGTTCGTTCAATTCGTGATACACGGTCTGGAATTCCTCGGAAGTGAGCCGGTCGGTCAGATCGGACCAGATTTCAAGATCTTCCTCCTTGATTGCACCCATCTTTTCCTCTTCGATGATTTCGCCTGAACGGATGATTTCGCCCAGAGCCAGGCTGTCGATTTCGTAGATGCGCTCCCTGAGCCGCTCGGCGTTTTTAAAATCGCCGGCGCGGGCCGTGGCGACGATCAGATCGAAGAGCTGCTCCTTGGCCTGCTCCTTGTCGCCCTGGCTGGCCAGGAGAAAAATGGCCTCTTCTCTGGTCTGGACGGGGATGGCGTCTTCTTTGGCCACTGGCGGCTGGATTGGTCCGGCCGGCGCATCGGGTGGCATGTCGTTTGTTTCGTCGCGTTTCCGGGGCGCGGAGCTTGTCTTGATTTGCTCAAGGGCCATGGCCGCTGCCTGCCGGACCTCGTCGGTGTAGCCACCTAGCCCGAGGACATTTTTGCTGTGAGCCACGCGGGTCAAGGATGCCGTGGCCCGCCTGGAGCCAATCTGCCCCAGGGTCTTGCACAACGCCAGCTGCAGGTCGTTTTTGTTCTTGCCCGGAAAAGGCCGGGTACTTTCGAGAAGATCGGTCAGAGGACGGACAAAACGCTCGTTATGGTTGGTGGCGATCTGCTTGACCACCTTGATTTTCAGGGAATCGTCGACCGCATGCAGGGCTTGGAACAGGAAATCCTTGTAATCCTCTCCGCCGATCTTGCCGGCGGCGACGACTACCTCCTGCTGGACCCGCAGGTCCGGATGACCAAGGTAGGGGCTGATCGTGGTAAAGACCTCCGGGGTACCTATTTCGCCGAGCAGACGGATGACATTGCGGACAACGTACCAGGGCTGGTCCTTGCGTAGTTGCGCCTGGAGAATGGAGAGGGCCGGATTGCCGGTTTGCTTGATCAGGGCCAGGATCCGTTTGCGCTCAAACCGGCTCTCGTTGGAGATCAGTTGCTGCAGCTGGAATTTTGCCGATTCGCTCCCCATGGCGATCAACAGGTTGCCGGCCGTCTCCTGCTGAGACTCGGAATGGAGGTACTGCTGCATCAAATTTTCCAGCACCGTCCTCGAACAGAGGTGCTTCAAGGTGGCGCGGGCCCGGTTCCGGACCAGGTGGTCCACTGTCTCGACAGGGGTATCCTGGCCGGTGAGCTGGTGCAGGATCTGGATGATCCCTTCTACCTGCACAAAGCGTCCTTCGGCAAGGTGATGGCCGGCCAGGCCGCCGATGGCCGCCATGGCTCGCTGCACGGCCTGCTCGTCGATGCCGTCCAGCCGCATGCCTTGCTGGAGCGCAGGCAACAGCCTTTCGATTCGCTCCCACTGGCCGGCAAGGGCCAGCCGCTCCCCGGCGGCGGCCAGGCCGTGGCAGGCGGCAATCGATATGGCCGGCCGTTCGTGGCGCAGGGCCGCCACCAGTTGAGCCAGAAAGAGATCGGCGGTTTCCTCCCGGTTGCCGGCCAACAGCTCGCAGACCTCGGCCGGCAGGGCCTGCTGCAGGTCCGCTTGTTCCAGTACCGTGCAATCACCTTGGAGAAGGTCGTCGAACCGGTTCTTGAGGGAGGTCTGCTTTTGCTCCTCGCGCTGGAGCTTTTGCTGTTGGTACACCTCGACCATGACTCGCCTTTTCTCCCGCCGGACAGTTTCCTGCAAGAGCTTGAACGAGGCCTCGCTCGCCTCGTCGCCGGAATCGCACAAGACCTGGAAATGGTTGACCAGCCGCCCCAGCTTGTCCTCGGAGAGTTGCCGGATGATCTGGCGGTAGAGTTGCTCGCCGAAAAGGCCCTTGAACCGCTGGGCCAGGATGTTGCCCAGTGTCAAACCTTCCATGGAGGCCAATTGGGCACCGGCCTGGCGGGCGACCACCTCCTGGAGCTCGCGTTCGAGCAACTGTTCGTAGCGTTCGAGCAGGCGGTTAAAGGCCTGGAAATCGACCTGGCCCGCAGCCTGCACGTGGGGATCGGCCATCTGTCGGGCGGTTGCCGTCAGCACCGAGGCCGACCATTCCGGCTGGCGCAGCCGCGTAAGCAGATTTTCGGGCAGCTGGTCCGTGGCGATATCCGGGTTGAGCAGGGCCTGCCGGGCATCGATGTTGCGGGCGATGGTCTGCTGGATTTCCGGGGTGTGTTCCTGTTCCAGCCGGGCCAGTCGGTTCAGCGGGTTGCTGGGGGTGGCGCCGTCTTGGTAGGCGTCGTTGTCTCCGGTGGCGGCGAGTTGGGCGATCAGGTTGACGATCAAGGTGTCCATCTGCCGCGAAGTCAACCGGTGCACGGCCGAACGAAGCACCGAATCCGCATCCGGTGTCGGCGGCAGGGACGCGACCAATCGGGCGAGAAGGCTGGGATCGAGTTCGGACAGAGTCTGGGCGGATTGCTCGATTTCCGCGGCCTGACGATGGCGATCGGTCTTTCGGGCCAGCTTCTGGAGAAACTCGACCACGCCTTGGGTGACCTCTTCCGGATGCTGGTTGGGCGTACTCGGCGGAGGCAGCCGGCCGATCAATTCCTGGACCAATTCGGTCGAAACCCCGGAGACGGTTTTCCGGTCGGCTTTGCCGAGCACCAAGTCGGCCGCTTCCTCGTCGCCGACCCCGAGTTCTACCTTGAGCGCTTCCTCCTGAACAATCTGCCCGCCTTCGCGGATGGCGACGTATCGTTGTATATCGGCGGAAACAGTAGTGATGCCGGCCTTTGCCAGCAGGGCGGCAACCGGTTCCGCCAGGTCCCTGTCGCCGAGGAGCACGGAGACGGTCTGGATGAAGGCGGCGCACTGGGTGGCGGAAAAGGACGGATGAAAGGTGAAGGAGTAGAGATTGAAGCGGTTGGACAGGGCGATCAGGCCTTGGATTTGGAGGCGCGCCTGGTCTTTTTCCGGCAGTTGCTCGCCACAGACGAAAACTTTGCCATCGGAAAAGGCGAGGGGCACCGAACCGTTGCCCGGACTGAGCGCCCGGAGCGCCTGAAAAGCACGCAGCACCAAGTCGTTGCAGCGCTGGACCTGCGGATTGGCGGTCGCCGGGTACAATCGGATTGTCCGCAAAGCTGTATACAGTTTGATCGGAAAATCGAGAAGAAGATCGCCTCTCTCCGGAGTCGGTGACTTGGGGGACGGGGTCATGGGCGCTCCGTTGCTACCGTGCGTCTGCATCGCCGGCCGCCAAAAGGGCGGGGCAAGAAACCGGACAGCCGGTCAAGGAAAACAGATGGTCAAACAGGTGGCTATGGCCGATGCTCATCATGGCGGAAGCTCGCGAACCGTAAGCAAATAACATGTCTTGCCGGGCAATTGCAGAGACACTGTCCGGACAAATGGGGATTAAAAACGGTAGCACACTATTTTTGCAGAAGTCAAGGATAGGCACCAGGCATGCCTTAGGCACGACCATCGATGTCCGCCAATAAAGGGCACCAAAAGCGGGCAAACGCGCCATCATTCGGCCCGGAGGAGGGCCCGGTCGAGAAGCGCACGGACAACGGCGTGGACCGGCAAGCCAACCACGTTGCTGCACGATCCGGATATGGAATCCACCAGAAAGCTGCCGATTCCCTGGATGCCATAGGCGCCGGCCTTGTCCATGGGTTCGCCGGAAGCGACATAGGCCTGGAGAATCGGTTCGGCAAAGGTGCCGAAGGTGACCTTGGTGGTGACCGCGCCCACTTCGTCGATGTTCCGCGTCCTGGCCACGATGGCAAAACCCGTGATGACTTGATGGGTGCGGCCCTGAAGCGTGGTCAGCATTGCCAGCGCCTCTTCCGGGCTCTTGGGTTTGCCGAAAATTCGGCCATCGAGGGCGACCACGGTGTCGGCACCGAGGACGCAGGCGGCCGGCTTGGTCTCGGCGACGGCCTTGGCCTTGGTCGCCGCCATCCGTCGGGCAAAATTCCAGGGCGATTCGGCCGGATCGCAGGATTCGTCGATGGCGGCCGGAACAATGCTGAATTCCAGGCCCAATCGGGTAAGAAATTCGCGTCGCCGGGGCGAGGCAGAGGCGAGAATCAGGGGGCAACAGGTTATGAACATGGGGCTTGCGGACAAAAAATTTGTGGGGAGTAATGGATGTTTTCGAGAAACAGGCCGCAGGCCGGGGCGGTATGGCCGGCTGCGGTACGATCTCTGGCCGCAAGTATTGCGGCTGCTTCTTCCGCCCGCCGCTTGCCCTGGCCGATCTCGATCAACGTGCCCGACAGGATGCGGACCATCTGCCGGAGAAAGCCGTCGCCGGTGAAGCGGATCGACCAATGGCCTGGCCGCGCCAGCACCGGCACGCAGCTGATCCGGTTGAGACTGCGGACCGCCCCGCGCCCGTCCGTGGCCTCTTTGTCCCGGGAGCCGGACCGTTCGAAACTGGAAAAATCGTGGGTGCCGACAAGAACGGCAAGCGCGGGTTTCAGTCGCTCCGGCACGAACGGGCCTGGGCAATGCGCCTGGTAGAAGCGGCTGCCGGGCAACTGCACCGGGCCGGTAAAAAAATCGTAGCGGTAGGTCTTGCCGAGGGCACTGAAGCGGCTGTGGAAGTGCGATGGGGCCTCTTCGGCCCCGAGAATGCGGATATCCGGTGGCAGCAGGGCGTTGAGTCCCTTGGAAAAGGCCACCAGCGGCATGGTGGCGGAGGTGTGGAAATGGGCCACCATGCCCAGGGCGTGAACCCCGGCGTCGGTGCGACCGGCTCCATGCAAGGTAACCGGCTGCTGGCTGAGGGCCGACAGTCGGGTTTCCAGTTCTTGCTGAATGGTCGGCTCCCCTTGCCGCTGCCGCTGCCAGCCGTGGTAACCGCTGCCGTCGTAGGCGATCAGCAGCCGGATCGTGCGGGGCATCAGGGAAAGAAGGGGGCGCCCATCAATCCCGCGGTCTCGGAAAACCCGCTCATCAGGTTCATGTTCTGCACCGCCTGGCCGGAGGCACCCTTGACGATGTTGTCGATGGCCGACATCACGATCAGGCGGCCGGTGCGCACATCCTTGCTCAGCGCAAGATCGCAGCAATTGGAGCCTCGCACGTGCTGGGTAGCGGGCAGTGTCCCGGCGGGCAGCACCCGCACGAAGGGCTCGTCACGATAGGTTTGCTCGTACAGGGCATGCAGGTCGGCGGTCTTGCCCGTCTCGGTCAGGGATGCATAGATGGTGCTCAGGATCCCCCTTGAGATGGGGAGCAGGTGAGGCGTAAAGGAAACAGTCACCGGCTGGCTGGCGGCAAGGGACAACTCTTGCTCGATCTCGGGAATATGCCGATGCGAACCGCCCACTTTGTAGGGCCGGAAACCATCGGTCACCTCGCAAAACAGCGAACCCACGCTGGCGGCCCGGCCGGCCCCGGAGGTTCCGGACTTCGAATCGACGATCAAGGTGGCGGGATCGATCATCCCGGCGCCAAGCAGCGGCGCCAGGGCAAGGATCACCGAGGTCGGGTAGCAGCCCGGATTGGCGGTCAATCGGGCGACCTTGACTCGGGCCCGATAGAGTTCGGACAGCCCATAGACCGCCTCGCCGAGCAGGTGAGGGCAGCTGTGCTCCTGATACCAGGCCTCATAGACCGAAGCGTCCCTGATGCGGAAATCGGCGCTCAAATCGACCACTTTTTTCCCGGCATCCAGCAGCTTGGGTACGATATCCATGGCCGTTTTGTGCGGTACGGCCGTGAAAAAGAAATCGGCCCGGTCGGCAAGTTCCTCTGCCGGCAGATTTTCGCAGAGGACGTCCACCCGTTTGCGCAGGTTGGGAAAGACCTCGGCCAAGGGCATGCCCGCATACTGCCGCGAGGTGGCGACGGTAAGATGGACGTCCGGGTGGCCGGCCAGAATCCGGGCCAATTCAACTCCGGTATAACCGGAGGCTCCAACAATGCCGACTCGCATCATGATCGGGATTCCTCATTCCGGGGTAAAGGAGATAAAGGGCAAATCGTAAAAAAAAAGGGAATAACGAAGCCTCGTTATTCCCTGGAGATACAGTGGGGCAGGAAGAAAATCGTCGCGACAGCTCCGAAGACCGCGATTAACGCTTGGAGAACTGGAAGCGGGCACGGGCACCGCGCTGGCCGTATTTCTTCCGCTCCTTGGCGCGTTGGTCTCGAGTCAACAGGCCGGCTCGCTTCAAGGGCAACCGCATTTCCGGATTCAGTTCCTGCAGGGCCCGGGCGATACCGTGTACCAGGGCGTCGACCTGGGCCGATTTGCCCCCGCCTTTGACCGTGGCCAGAATGTCGTACTGATCGACGGTTTCGGTCACTGCAAACGGCTTGGCCACTTTGGGCTCGAAATAGATGTTGCCGAAATATTCGCCCGCTTCCATCTTGTTGACCGCAACCTTACCGTTGCCGGGAGTGATCCAGACTCGGGCGATTGCTGTTTTCCGACGACCGGTCGCATATGTCTGTTCAGGGGCCATGTTGGTGCTCCGTTAATCAAATCTCAAGTAATTCAGGCTGTTGTGCCTGATGGGGATGATCCTTGCCGGCATATACTTTCAATTTCCGCAGTTGGGCCCGGCCAAGCTTGTTCTTCGGCAACATGCCCCGCACGGCCATCCGGATCAACTCTTCGGGCTTCTTGGTCAACACCTCGCGGGCTGTTTCGCTCTTGATGCCACCGGGATAGCCGGAATGATGATGATAGACCTTGTCATCCCACTTGTTGCCGGTGAGGTGCACCTTCTCCGCATTGACCACAATGACAAAGTCGCCGTTGTCCTGGAAATTGCAGAATGTCGGTTTGTGCTTGCCGCGCAGGCGTCGGGCGATTTCGGATGCTATACGTCCGAGCACCTTGCCGTCGACATCGGCCACATACCATTTGCGCTCAATTTCGTCCACCGGCGTGTAGTAGGTTTTCATGCTCTGCGCCTCAACACTTGAAAAAAAAAGGCTCGAACAGAGGTCCGAACCTGGGAGTCTCTTGTGGAGCGGGAAACGAGATTCGAACTCGCGACTTCAACCTTGGCAAGGTTGCACTCTACCACTGAGTTATTCCCGCTCGTGATTCTTCGTAACAGCCGACGAACTTAACAAATTTGCCGAAGCTGTGTCAATAAAAAATTGTGTCTGGAAACAAAAACTGGCGCGTCCCTGGAGAAAAACCGCTTTCTAACGGTGGAGAACTGTTGCCAATCCCGAAAAAGCGGAATACTATGCCGGTTTACTTACTTATTATTCTGGATTTCTTCGCGGGCCGGGCAAATGGCTGTGCCGTCGGGGCAAGCGGAGCGGGAAAGCGGCCCGGAAGCGATGAGGAACGAAACCATGACGGAAAACATCCGCAAGGCCAGCCTGCAGCGGACCACCAGGGAAACCGATATCCGACTGGCGCTGGTGCTGGGCGGCAACGGCATCGCTACCATTCGGACCGGGGTCGGGTTCCTGGACCATATGTTGACCCTGTTTACGGTCCACGGCTTTTTCGATCTGGAGATCGCGGCGAAAGGCGATATCGAAGTCGACGACCATCACACGGTTGAGGATGTGGGTATCTGCCTCGGGCAGGCGTTTGCCAAGGCTTTGGGCGACAAGGCGGGTATCTGTCGATATGGTCACGCCTATGTGCCGATGGACGAGACCCTGGCCCGGGTTTGCGTCGATTGTTCTAATCGGCCCTTTCTCTATTACCGGGCGGAGTTCAAGGAAAACAAGGTCGGGCATTTCGACGTCTCCCTGGCCAAGGAATTTTTTCGCGCCCTGTCGTTGCATGCCGGGCTGACCCTGCATGTCGAACTGCTCCATGGCGAAAACGGCCATCATATGCTCGAGGCGATGTTTAAGGCGCTGGGCCGGGCATTGGCGGCAGCGGTCCTGCCCGATTCGCGGGTCAGCGGCCAGCTTTCGTCCAAGGGCATGCTCTAGCACTGATTGAAGAAAAGCGTGGCGAATTGCGCGGCCGCAGAGGCAGCAACCGGATTGGCCGATACCGTGGCTAGTTACTTATAAAGGAGGAACAACGTGAAGGCATTGGCACAGTTGAAGATGGGAATGGCGATTTGTTGCTTGCTGGCCGCGGCGGGTTGCGCCCAGAAGAAAGATCTGGAGTCGGCCGAAAAGGCGCCGGATTTCGCGGTTTCCGGGATTGCCGTGCTGCCCGTCAAGCCGGTCGCCGACATGGATGAAAATGTGTCGCCCGCCGATGAAAAAATCCTCCAGGACGGTAGCGGGGTGATGACCGGCTTGTTGAAAGAGGCGCTCGCCGGCAAGGCCGGCATCCGCTTCGTCTCTCTCGAACAGGCCAGAGTTATGGAAGGAACCGACCATACTCTGGAGGCGGCCCGCCGCATCGCCGCCCAGCAGAATGGCAACGCCGTGCTGGAAACCACCTTGAGCCGCTATGTCGAGCGAGTGGGCAGCGAGTACGGCGTCAAGCAGCCGGCTGCGGTCACCTTTGCCTACAAACTGTACGAGGTGAAGGAAGGCAGGGTGCTGTGCCACGGCCGGTTCGACGAGCAGCAGCAATCGCTGATGGAAAACCTGCTGAATTTGCCCAAGACCCAAAGCCGGGGCTTGGGCTGGTTGACCGCCGAGGAATTGGCCCGCGACGGGTTGAAGGAAAAATTTGCGCAGTGCCCCTATCTTGAAGGAAAATAATCGGTTTCTCCGGCCGTAGCCTCGCGGTGCGGTTGCCAAGGGATGTGAACCGGCGGGTTGGCCGGGCCATGCATGATTACGCCATGCTGGCCGACGGCGACCGGGTGCTGGTGGCGGTTTCAGGGGGAATCGATTCGCTGGTCCTGGCCTGGCTACTGGCCGACTGGCGAAAAAAGGCGCCCATAAGGTACGATCTGGCCGCCGCCCATGTCGACATGGAACCCGGCGAAGGCGGTCCGGGTGAGGCGGCCATCCAGGTCGGCGAAATCGTCGAACGGATCGGGCTGCCCTTGCACATCCTGCCTGCCCGGTGGCGCCCGGACCCGGTGGCGACCGCCAGCCCCGGCGGCCACGACCTTTGCTTCCAGTGCGCCCGCAGCCGGCGCACCCAGCTTTTTTCCCATGCCCGCGACCACGGCTGCACCACCGTCGCCTTTGGCCATCATCGCGACGATATCATCGAAACCTTCCTGCTCAATCTGACCTGTGCCGGCAACATCAGCACCATGGTTCCCCGCCAGCAGCTGTTTGCCGGCCGCCTGGCCCTTATCCGGCCGCTTGCCTACCTGGACAAGAGCGAGATCGAAACCATCGGCCACCAGCTGGAATTTTCGCCGGTCCGCTCCCGCTGCCCCCTGCGGGAGGCAACCAAACGCCGGGATATCCACCTTTTGGCCGAGCACATCTACCGACAGGTTCCGGGGGCCAAGGAGCACATCTTCGCCGCTCTGGGCAATGTCCGCGGCCCCTATCTGCTCAGGCAGACCGGCGGCAGGAGACCCTGATGCCCGCTGTCGACCGACCCGATGAAAAGCCGATACGGCTGGGAATTCTCGCCGATATCCACGGCAATTACCGGGCCCTGGCGGCGGTGCTGGCCGATATGGCCCAGGCCGGGGTGGAACGGATCGTTTCCCTCGGCGACAACATCGGTTACGGTCCGGAACCCGAGGAGGTAGTCCGGGCCCTGATCGAGCATCGGGTGGTGTCGGTGATGGGCAACCACGAACTGGGACTGTTCAGCCGGAGCTATTGCAAACGGCTGCACGCCGTGGCCCGCGATTCCCTCGCCCTGACCCGAACTCTGCTCAGTCCCGAATCCCTGGCATGGTTGGAAGCGCTTCCGGCAGTACTTTGCGACGGCGGCGTGCGGTATGTGCACGGCTGTCCGCCGCGGTCGGCCACCATCTATCTCTATGAACCCACCGAAAACCGGCTGCAGCGGGTGTTTGCCTCCTATTCGGAACGGTTCTGCTTTGCCGGACACACCCACGATTTTGGCTGGTACCGTCAGACCGGCACCGAGGTGGCCAGCCAGGAGGTGGCGATAGGGCAGGTGCCCCTTGAGCCCGATGCACGCTACCTGCTCAAGCCCGGCAGTGTCGGCCAGCCGCGCGACCTGGTCGACTGGCATGCCAAGTACATGATCTGGGACCAGGCCGCAGCGGCCATCGACATCCGTTCGGTCCCCTACGATGTGCAGACGACCATCCGCCTGCTCGGCGAGCGCGGATTCCCGGCAAGTAACGCCAAACGTCTCTATTGGTGAGGGCATGCAACAGATCGGCAGATATCAGGTAATCCGCCGCCTGGGCAAGGGCGCGATGGGGTCGGTGTACAAGGCGATCGTGCCGGTGATCGACAAGGTGGTGGCCATCAAGCTGCTCGATCCCAACGAACTGCTGGAGGATATCCTCGGCCTGGATCGATTGCGGGAGATTTTTACCTCCGAGGCCCGGACTATGGCAGCCTTCAATCAACCCTTCCTGGTCACGGCCCACGATTTCGACCACGACCAGCGCGGCCGGCCCTTTTTCGTCATGGACTATATCTGCAACAACCTGGGCGAGATGATGGGCGAAACCTTCCGTATCGAGGAGGATTCGCGCGTCATCCGGGCCGCCAAGGTGCTGCATTACGGCCGCCAGATCCTGGCGGCGCTGGATTTCCTGCACCATCATCGCATCGTCCATCGGGACATCAAGCCGCAAAATATCCTGGTCACCGACGAGGACACCGTCAAAATCTGCGATTTCGGCATGGCCCTGGTCGAAGGCGTGTCCTTTTCGGGACCGGACAACATGCAGATCGGCTCTCCTTGCTATACCCCGCCGGAACAGCGCAAGAATCCCAAGACCGTCGATGGCCGCGCCGACCTCTACTCGGCCGGGGTGCTGCTCTACCGTATGCTCACCGGCACCTTGCCCGGCATGCAGAGCTTCTCCCTGTCCTTGGTCGATCCCCAGTACGACCGCTCCTGGGACGATTTTTTCGGCCAAGCCCTGCGCTGGCGGCCGGAGGAGCGGTTCCAGTCCGCCGCCGAAATGTTGGCCGCCTTTGAACGGCTCTCTTTGGGGCCGGCGGCGCCGGCCATCGAATGCCCGCTTCCGGCCCCCGGCGAGATCCCGGTGCGGTTGCGGAGCGAACCGGTCAATGTCTGCCGCTCCCGCGCCCGGTCGCATTTCGCGGTCAATGCGCTTTTCCGTCCCCTGGAACCGGTGTGCAACCGGTTGGAGGAAGGCAGGGAGGCGGTTGTCGACCGGACCACCGGCCTGATGTGGCAGCGCCAAAGCAGCGAGTATCCCCTGACCCTGGCCGGTGCGCTCAAGTATGTGGACCGGCTGAATGCAGAAGGCCATGGCGAATGCCGGAATTGGCGGCTGCCTACGGTCAACGAACTGCTCAGCCTGCTGCCGTCGGCCGAGCGGCCGGAGCTGGTCGGCGGTTCGGCGGCCCGGCAAGGCCACTGGTTGTGGAGCTGCGACCGTCATGGACAGCATGAAAGTTGGTATGTTAATATGAGTATGGGATATGCCGGTGTTCAGGATATGTACTGCCTGAATTATGTGCGAGCCGTTGCCGCCACCGTTTGAACGGCATTCCAGCAGATTCATTTCTTCTCTTTCGTGATCCGCCGACATTTGCGCATGGAATATCCTATCTCGCACTATTTTCTCGTCCGTTCCCAATCGGCCGCGCTTGCCGGCCAGCATGTCGAACGTTACCTGGCCAATAATCAGCTGATCGACTATGCGGAGTTCTTCATTCGGGTCGAAGAGATCCTGAACGGGCAGGACGCCCTGTTCCGGCAGACACTCGAATACGGCATGGCGGCCAACGACGAATTCGCCCGGCGCATGCTCGACCATCTCAAGGAAGAAGGGGTCCGCACCCTGGACCAATTGCTCGAGGTGCAGCAGGGCTACGTGACCAAGGTGTTGCACACCCTGACCCATCTCCTCGACGGCTTCATCGGCATCGATTCGGTCTTCTACAATCTGGTCGAGGATTCCCACTGGCTGAGCGACGCCTTGTCCGAAAACATCCGCACCCATCCCACCCTCTTTTGGCTGGTCCCGGTCCGCACGGGCAAGCTCGAAGCCTCGGTTCTCCATCCGGTCGATTGATCCGGCTCCATCCGACGCCTCTCCCGCTCCCTTCGTTTGCGGGAAGGTGAGGCGCTTAACTGTGTGATTTGCGAGAAAACATGGTATAATAGAAAAATCCGCGCATAATTTTTGCGACTGTTGATTATTCGACGGGAAAACCGATGCCTTCTTTTCTCTTTGGTTCCATCCGGAAAACGCTGATCGTCCTGGTGCTGTTGGCGGTACTGCCGGCTTTGGCCATCCTGCTTTACACCGGCCGGGAGTTGCGTCGCCAGGTGGTCCAGGAGGAGGAGGGATATGCCCTGCGCCAGGTGCAGGCAATGGCGGCCCACCATGAACGGGTGGTCGACAACGCCCGCTTGCTGCTGATGGCCCTGGCCAAGTCTTCCGAGGTCCGCAACCTCGATATCGCCGCCTGCCGAACCCTGTTGCCTGAAATTCTCGCCAGCAATACCGCCTACGTTTCCTTTTCCCTGGCCAATGCCGACGGCCGGGTGCTGGTTGCCGCGCCGGAAGGCGCCGACACCAACATCAGCGCCTCTCCCTTTTTCCGTGCCGCCATGGACAGCGGCTCCTTTTTCGTGGGTAATTACACCTTCGTGCAAGCCAAGCGCCGGGTCGTGGTCCATTTCGTTCAACCCGTGGTCGGGCCGGACGACCGGATCGTCGGGGTGCTGGTGGCCGATTTCGATCTGAGTTATTTCGGCCGCATTTTCTACGATACCCACCTGCCGGAAGCGTCGGTCTTCACCCTGACCGATGCCCAGGGCATGCGGCTGACCCGGTTTCCGGAAACCGAAAAATACACCTGGGTCCGCGACTTGCCGCAAATGGTGGCACGTATGTCCGGCCACAAAGAAGAGGGCACCTTCCTCGAGACCGGGGTGGACGGGGTCAGGCGCCTCTACAGCTTCAAACGTCTGCACTTCCAGGGGGCGTCCTTTCCTTATCTGATGATTCGCCTGGGCATTCCGGTGGAACTGGCCCTGAGCGAGGCCCGCGCCGTGATCAACCGCAACGTCGGCCTGCTGGCGTTGGCCACGGTTTTGGCCCTGGTGACCGCATGGTGTGTCGGCGAGGTGACCATGATGCGACGGCTGAACCGCCTGATCGAAGCCACCGGCAGGGTCAAGGCGGGCGACTTGAGCAGCCGCATCGGCGACGAGGCCGGTTCCGGAGAACTGGGGCAGCTGGGCTCCGCCTTTGACAGCATGGCCGAGGAACTGGAACGCAAGGAGCGCGACCGTTCCCTGGCCGAAGAGCAATTGCGCCGTTTGAACGAGGAATTGGAAGAGCGGGTGGCCAAGCGGACCGAAGAGTTGGCCGGCGCCAACCGTAACCTCCAACAGACGCTCAATGACTTGCAGCGGATGCAAAAACAACTGGTCCTGGCCGAAAAGCTGGCCGCTCTGGGCGAGCTGGTGGCAGGTGTTGCCCATGAAATCAACACACCGGTCGGGGTGGCCCTGTCGGCCGGATCGACCATGGCCGAGAAAAACCGAAACCTGGCCGAACTTTTTGGCCAGGGAGAGATGAAGCGCTCGGATTTGACGCAATTTCTCGAAGATTCCCGCGAGGGAACCGAGATGATCCTGATGAACCTGGATCGCGCCTCCAACCTGATCCGCAGCTTCAAGATGGTGGCCGCCGACCAAGTCTCGGAGCAGCGGCGGACCTTTGAGGTGAAAAAATATATCGAAGAGCTATTGCTCAGCCTGCGGCCGAAACTGAAAAGCATCAATCCCCACGTCGAGATCGTCTGCGAGGACAATGTGGTGATCGAGAGCTATCCAGGTGCCTTTTCGCAAATTTTGACCAATTTGATCGTCAACACACTGACCCACGGTTTCGATCCGGCGCAGGCGGGCACCATCCGGATTGAGGTGCGCCGCACCGACGGCAACCTGGAGTTGCGCTACGCCGACAACGGCAAGGGCATGCCCGCCGAGATCCGCGACCGCATCTTCGAACCCTTTTTTACCACTGCCCGTGGCCAGGGATCGACCGGCCTCGGGATGCATATTGTCTTCAACATCGTCACCCGGACCCTGGGCGGCACCATCACCTGCGAGAGTACGCCGGGGCAGGGGACCGTGTTCGTCATGACCATGCCGGTGTGATGCGAAAGAACCATGTCTGATTTCGATGAGATCCTGTTCAAGGACGAACCCCCCGAGCCGACCCGCAGTCCGGGCCACCCGACGGCGATTCCCGACGATCCGTGGAAGATCCTGATCGTCGACGACGAGGCCGACGTACACAGCGTCACCACCTACATGATCAAGGGAATCGATTTCCTGGGCCGTGGCTTCGCCTTCTTCCATGCCTACAGTGGCCGCGAGGCGCGGGAGATCATGAGCGAGCACCAGGACATGGCAGTGATCCTGCTCGACGTGGTCATGGAAACCGAGGACAGCGGCCTGCGGCTGGTGCATTACATCCGGGAGGAATTGAACAACCACACGGTGAGGATCGTGCTCCGTACCGGCCAGCCGGGCAAGGCGCCTGCGGCCAAGGTGATCGTGGAGTACGACATCAACGACTACAAGGAAAAAACCGAACTCACCTTGGACAAGATGCTGGTCACGGTGATTTCGGCCCTCCGCAGCTACCACTTCATCTCCACGCTCGAAAACAACCGCAAGGGCCTGAAGAAAATCATCAGCGCCTCCTCCGATATTTTCGAACGCCAGTCCCTGCAGCAGCTCGGCAGCGGCGTGCTCCAGCAATTGACCTCGATCCTGCAGCTGCGCGACGACAGCATCTGCCAGTTCACTTCGGGGTTGACGGTATCGAGGATCGAGGGGCAGCAACTGGTGCTGGCGGGCACCGGCGCCTTTGGTCAGTACGTCGACCGGCCCTTTGCCGAGGTGGAGACCCAGCTGATCCAAACCGCCCTGGACCAGGCGCAATCCCGCCAGCACGGCTTTTTCTGCGAAGGGGGGAAATGCGCCTGGTATTTCAAGAGCCAGACCGGTTCGGAGAATTTCCTCTATTTCGAGATCGCCAAGGAGCTGGACGAAAACGACCGGGATTTGCTGGAGCTGTTTTTCACCAATGTTTCCCTGGCCTACGACAACCTCTTCCTGCACCAGGGCATCGAGGACACCCAGAAGGAGATCATCTTCCACATCGCCGAAACCATGGAATGCCGGTCCGCCGAAACCGGCAGCCATGTCCGGAGGGTGGCCGAGTACGCCCGCCTGCTGGCGCTTAAGTACGGTTTGAGCGAGGAAGAGGCCGAGATGCTCAAACTGGCCTCCACGCCGCACGACCTGGGCAAGATCGGCATTCCGGATTCCATTCTCAACAAACCCGGCCCCCTGACACCGGAGGAATACCAGATCATCAAAACGCATGTCTACCGTGGCCACGACCTGCTGATCAATTCGCCCAGCCCGATCATCAAGGCTGCGGCCAACATCATTCTCCAGCATCATGAACGGTGGGATGGGCAAGGCTATCCCCAGGGATTGCAGGGAGAAAATATCCACATTTACGGCCGGATCATCGGCGTTGCCGATGTGTTCGACGCCCTGTCCAACCGGCGCGTCTACCACGAGGCCTGGACCTGGGACGAGGTGTTCGCCCATTTCCGGGAAGAGCGTGGCCGTCATTTCGACCCCAAACTCGTGGATATCCTGCTGGAAAATCAGGAGGAGTTCAAAGCCATCTGGTCGCGCTACAACGCCGTTGGCGTGCAGTTCACCTGAAAAGCGGGCCAATAAGAGGGAAACAGGGCGCCGCCGTGGCGGTCGTGCGCTTTTTCTTGAATTTTTTCAGCCGCTCAGGGTAATAAATGGGCGGTGAAGGCAACAGCGGTTCGCTTCGCCACCGCATCAATTAAATTGGAGAGGAACGGTAGGAATGGGAAAAATAGGGAGAAATCAGCCCTGCCCCTGCGGCTCGGGCAGAAAACACAAGCATTGCTGTTTGCCTGCCCAGCGGACGGCGGCAAACGACAACCCGACGGATCCGGTGGACCAGATGAAGGTTTCGCTGATGGCGGCCATCGAGAAAATCCAGGGCAAGGCCAGCGAAAAAAAGGAGGTCTTCAACGAACTCGGAGTTTTCCTGTTTTACAGCGACCAAGAAGGGGATGCCTGGCTGCTCGAGGCCACCGAATCCGATGCGGTCCAGCTTTCCCGGGGCGGCGAACGGCTGGAGGTGCCCATCGACGAGAATCCCGAGACGATCGAGATCAACTTCAGCCACACCTTCGCCATCCGTGACCGGCAGCTGTTCCTCACTTCCTATGCCGACAAGACCGAAACCCGGTTCGACCGGGCGCCTGTCCAGCAGATCCGGGCGGCCGTCCGCCGTCTCTACAAACGCTATCCGAAGGAGATGCTCGCCCAGATGCATGTGGAATCGGGCGGCCCCGAGGCCGAGGCCGAATAACCAGACATGAAGCGGCTGGACAACGGCTATCGCCTGCTTCCTTTGGTCCTGGCCATGGGGGCACTTTTCTATCAGTCACACCAGCCGGGGGACAGCTTCACCCTCCCGGATATCGACTCCATCGACAAACTGCTTCACTGCCTGGTCTATGCGGTTTTGGGGACCACTTTTCTTTTTGCCTTGCCCCCGCAGTGGAAGCGGCGGCGTCCCGTGCTGGCCGGGTGGGCGGCGGTACTGTTCTGCCTGCTGTATGGGATTTTCGACGAGTTCCATCAATCGTTGATCCCCGGCCGCTTTGCCGGCCTTGACGATCTGGCGGCCGATGTTGTCGGCGGCGCGCTGGCGGTTGCCGGCGACTGGGCCTGGCGGCGCTGGCGAATGTTCGTGAAGTCCCGGGGAGGTCCCCGCCATGAGCCATCTCGTTCTGGGTGAGTGGCATCAACTGTATTACGAATCACTGACCGGCGACGCTGGGCGCCCCTGGCTGGTGTTCCTGCACGAAGGCCTGGGCAGCGTGGCCCAGTGGGGCGGCTTTCCCCAGGAATTGTGCAGCCGAACCCGTTGTCCGGGCCTGGTCTACGACCGGCTCGGACATGGCCAGTCCTCCGCACTCGTTTCCCCCCGCACCGGCCGCTATCTCCACGAATATGCCTTGGATGAGTTGCCCAAAGTCCTTGCCGCCTTGCTTCCCGGCCAGCGCTTCGTGCTCATCGGCCACTCCGACGGCGGCAGCATCAGTTTGATTTTCGGGGCGGAAAATCCCGGCGGTCTTTTGGGGATCGTCACGGCGGCGGCCCATGTCATGGTCGAGGAGGTGACGGTCGAGGGAGTGCGGAACGCCTTGGCGGCGTGGGAGCAAGGCAAGCTCAGAAAAGGACTCGGTCGCTACCATGGCGAAAAAAGCCAGACCCTGTTCCGCGCCTGGGCCGAAACCTGGACCAGTCCCGAATTTCGCTCCTGGTCCATCGAAGCACTGTTGCCGTCCATTGCGGTCCCGCTGCTGGTCCTTCAGGGCCGGGACGATCAATATGGCACTCCGGCCCAGGTGGAGGCCATCGTCACCCGGTCCGGCGGCTCTGCCACCCCGCTACTCCTGGAGGAGTGCGGCCATTCCCCCCATCTCGACTTTCCTGAACTGACCCTGGACCTGATGGCCTGCTTCGTCAACCGGCTTGCCCGCTGATTCGGGCGGGGCCGGCAAGTCGCGTCGGCCCCTCTTCCGTTTTTTATTTCCGCTCCGCCAGCAGCCTGGCCATGTCCTTGGCAAAATAGGTGAGGATGAGGTCGGCGCCGGCGCGGCGGATGGCGAGCAGCGATTCGGCCATGACCCGTTCGCCGTCGATCCAACCCTTTTCGGCCGCCGCCTTGATCATGGCATATTCGCCGCTGACCTGGTAGGCGGCGATTGGCAGGTCGAACTCGTCGTGCAGCCGGCCGATGATGTCGAGGTAGGCCAGAGCCGGCTTAACCATGAGAATGTCCGCCCCCTCTTCGACATCGAGCGTGGCTTCGCGCAGGGCTTCCCGACTGTTGGCCGGATCCATCTGGTAGCCGCTACGGTCGCCGAATTGGGGAGCGCACTCGGCGGCGTCGCGGAACGGCCCGTAAAAGGCCGAGGCGTACTTGACCGCGTAGGACATGATCGGCACCATGTGGAACGACTCTTCGTCGAGCGTGGTGCGGATCTCGCTCACCCGTCCGTCCATCATGTCCGAGGGGGCCACCATGTCGGCCCCGGCCTGGGCGTGGGACAGGGCGGTCTTGGCCAGCAATTCGAGGGTGGCGTCGTTGTCGACCTCATTGCCGGCCAGGCAGCCGCAGTGGCCGTGATCGGTGTATTCGCACAGACAGACATCGGTCACCACGGTCAGCTCCGGTGTCTTGTTCTTCAGCTCACGGATCGCCTGCTGGATAATGCCGTTCTTGGCATAGGCGCCAGAACCGAGCGCGTCCTTCTTCTCCGGCAGGCCAAACAGGATGACCGACCGGACCCCCAGGCTCAGACACTCCTTGGCTTCCTTGGCCAATCGGTCGATCGACAGCCGGAAAACGCCCGGCATGGAGACAATCTCCTGGCGTTGGTCTTTGCCAGGCAGAACAAAGAGGGGATAGATCATCTGTTCCGGCGCCAGCCGGGTTTCGCGGATCATGGCGCGGAGGGATTCGGTACGGCGCATGCGGCGTGGCCGATATTCGGGAAAAACCATGGGGCACCTCGATAAAAAAAGGGTTGTTGCGGTTAATGGCCTGTTGGGGCGCGGAAGGCGGGCTTGCGAGCGGGATTATTTGACCGCAATACCCAGAGCCTTCACCTTCTTGTGCAGATGGCTGCGCTCCATGCCGATCTGTTCGGCGGTTTTGGAAATGTTGCCGTCGTTTTCCTCCAGCTTGGCCAGCAGATATTCGGTCTCGAAGCGGCGTCGGGCCTCTTTGTAGTCGAGCTGCCGGTAGGAGGCGGCGACAGGTGGGGAAGGGGGCTGCAGCAGGGGGGCGTTACCGAGGAACAGGGCCACGTCCTCGGCCCCGATTTCGTCGGTCGGGGTCATGATCACCAGCCGTTCCACCAGGTTGCGCAGCTCGCGCACATTGCCCGGCCAGGCATGCCGCTGGAGCAACTGCAGGGCCGAGGCCGAAAACTGCTTGCCGCCGATGCCCTTGCGGCTGAACTGATCGACGAAATCGGCGACCAGCAGGGGGATGTCCTCGCGGCGGTCCACGAGGTCGGGCACCACGATGGGGACCACGTTGAGTCGGTAGAAGAGATCGGCCCGGAAGGTGCCCTTCTCAATTTCCTCTTCCAGATTCTTGTTGGTGGCCGCCAGTACCCGCACGTCGACCTCGATGGTCCGCGAGCCGCCGACCCGTTCGAATTTCTGCTCCTGAAGGATGCGCAGCACCTTGGCTTGGCTTTTCAGGCTCATGTCGCCGATTTCGTCGAGGAACAGGGTCGAGCCGTCGGCCTGGTCGAATTTGCCCTTCTTGTTTTCCGAGGCCCCGGTGAAGGCCCCCTTGACATGGCCGAACAGCTCGGATTCGATCAATTCCTCGGGGATGGCGGCGCAGTTGACCGCCACCATCGGCTGCCGTGCCCGGCGGGAAAGACGGTGGATGGTCTGGGCCACCAACTCCTTGCCCGTGCCGTGACCGCCGCGGACCAGTACCCAGGCGTCGGTGGGTGCCACCCGTTCGATTTGCTGCCGCAACTGCATCACCAGGGGGCTGGCACCGGTGATGTTGACCGGGGCTGGGCCACTTTCCCGCAGCAGCTGGTTTTCCCGTTCCAATTGCGCCAGTTGCAGCCCTTTCTTGATCGACAGGATGGTCTTGTCGTAGGAAAGCGGTTTTTCGATGAAATCGAAGGCGCCGTCGCGGGTGGCCTGCACTGCCGTCTCGATGGTGCCGTGGCCGGAGATCATGACCACCGGCAGGGAAAAACGCTGCTTGATCAGCTTCAGGGCCTCGAGGCCGTCCATGCCCGGCATCCAGATGTCGAGCAGAACCAGGCGCACATCCTTTTCTTCCAGCAACTGCAAGCCCTCTTCGGCGCTGGCCGCGGTCAGGGGCGCAAAACCCTCGTCGGCCAGGATGCCGGCGAGGCTGTCGCGGATGGCGGCCTCGTCGTCGATGATCAAAATGGTGTCGGGCATGCGATGGACGCCGGGAAAAAAAGGTGGAGAGCGGAGGGCCGGGGAGCGCGGCAGATTGCCCGGCCGGACAACGTCGGCATCATATCAGGTATCCAGCGGCAGCTCAACCGCAAAGACCGTGCCGGCGGGGCTGTTGTCGCCGACCCGGATCGTGCCGCCGTGCTCGCTGACAATGGTGTGGGCAATGGCCAGGCCCAGGCCGGTGCCGGTTTTGCGGGTGGAGAAATAGGGCTCGAAAATCCGCACCTTGACCTCGTCCGCAATGCCCGGGCCGTCGTCGGCCACCACCATCCGCACCTGTTCCGGCGCAACGCCGAATTCGAGGGTGACGGTGATGGTGCCGCCGTCTCCCAGAACGGAAACCGCATTGTCGAGCAAATTGATCAGCACCCGTTTGATCTGCACGCCGTCGAAAAGAAATTCCGGCACCGCCGGGTCGATCCGGCAAACGATGGTCAGATGCCTGTGGGCCTCTTGATAGAGGATGGCCATCTCCTGGATGAGCTGTCCCAGGTTTTTCCGCTCCTTGTGCAGCTTCGGCATGCGGGCGAAGTCGGAAAACTCGCTCACCAGCTTCTTGATCTCGTCGACCTGGTTGACGATGGTGGCGGTGCACTGGTCGAAGATGTCCCGGTTGTCGCCGATGCTGTCCAGGTAGCGCTTGCGCAGCCGCTGGGCCGAAAGCTGGATGGGGGTCAGGGGATTCTTGATCTCGTGGGCGATCCGGCGGGCCACTTCCTGCCAGGCGGCGAGCCGTTGCGCCTTTTCCAGTTTGGTCAGGTTGTCGAAGACAATGACAATGCCGATGGGCTGCTGGCGGTCGTCCACCATCCGGGTCACATTGACCTGGAGCGACAGGGTTTCACCCCGGCGGATGGTCACCCGCAGATGGCGCTCAATGGTCGGCTTGCCGCTGGCCAGCAACTCCCTGATGAAACTCTCGACGATCACCGCATGCTGCTTGGGCAGGGCGGCATGGAAATCGCGGCCCAGAAAGGCGGCCGGTTCGATGGCCAGCAGCTCCTCGGCAAAGCGGTTGATCGTGGTGATCCGGTTGTTTTCGTCCAGGGCGATGACCCCGGCGGCCACATTCTCGAGGATGGTTTCCAGGTAGCGGCGGCGTTGTTCCGACACTTCGTTGCTGTCCCGAAGCGCCTCGTGGGTCCGGGCCAGTTGCCGGTTCGACGCCAGAATCTCCGCGATCATGGAGTTGAAGGAATCGACCAGCATGCCCATTTCGTCGTCGGCCTCTTTTTCGACGATGAAGTCCATGTCGCCGTCGGCGACCCGGCGGGTGGCCTCGGCCAGTTTCTTGATGGGGCCGGTGAGGCCGCGGGCGATGTAAAAGCCGAACCAGATCGCCCCGAAAAGCACCAGCAGGGTGATGATCAGCAGCATGATGATCAAGCTGAATTTGATCGGCGCCTTGAGCATGACCAATTGCTGATAGCCGGTGATCCCCTCGGAAATGGACTGCATGGCCTCGAGCCGGGCAGCGGGGATCAGGACGGAGGTGACCAGAAACCAGGTTTGCGAGGTGTCCAGTTTGACCTTCACCGGCACGATCGCCTCGATCAACTCGCCCAGGGCGGTTTTCTGGGTGACCACTTCCGTGCGATCGAAGGTGGCGGTCAGGCGCAGGGCCTCCGAAGGCGGAGTGGGAGGGGCAATGGCTTGGAGGCGCGGACCGGCGACCGAGACGAGCGGGTTCCGCTCACTGTCGAGCAGGAGGATGGAATCAGGGGCCCCCGGCAGTTCGATCGCAAGCGTCTTGGAGAAAAAATGCTCCAGGGCCTTGATGTCGGACAGATCGAGAGTGCCGCTTTCCAAAATCGAGGCGAGTTGCCGGCCGGTGTACTCGGCCTGTTCGCTACTGTCGTGGAGGGTAGCCTGCGTCAGTTTGAGCGAGGATTGCAGCGAATCTTCCACCTGGGCGTTGAACCAGTAGTCCATGGAGGTGGAGACGAAACGCAGGGCCACAAAAAAGAGGATGGCGGTGGGAACCAACGACAGCGAAACGAAGCAGATCACAAGCCGGCTGCGCAGCCGGGAGCCGAGGATCTTCTGGTTGCGTTCGAAGATCAGCTCCACCAGGTTGCGCAGCACCAAATAGAGCATTAGCAGCAACAGCAGGCCGTTGACGTTGATCAGGGCAAAGATCAGGATGGTGCTGGAAAGGGGCAGGTTGAAATCGCCGCTGAGCAGGCCGCGCTGAACATAGCCCAGCACCGGGATCAGCAGGAGGCAGAAGGCGATGACCAGCCGTACCAGCCGCTGCTTCTTTTTTTTCTGTTCCGCGGTGAGCATCGGCGTCGGAACGGAAGGTCAGTACCGGAATTCGATGGTTCGCCAATCGGTTTCGAAATCCCAAAGAGCGGCAATGGGAAGCAGCCGCTGCATGCCGAACGGCAGCGAACCCTTTTTCAAGGTCACCTTGAAATGGATGGCATAGGGCGCATCGGGCACCAGCTGGGTGAGCGCGATCACCTTGACGCCGTTGAGTTCGGCCATGAGCAGCTTGGCCTGGTCCAGGTCGGCGGTGGTCACGGTTTTGTCGCCCTGGTCGGAGAGAACGATTCTATAGGTGCTGCTGGCCGCGTCGTAGGAAAGGGTATGGGTGACCGCCGATTCGACCAGGGTGGTGTTGAACCACTTGCCATCGGTCCTGATCAATTCCATGTGGAAGGTGAACACAATCGGGATGCCGCTGCGGACATCGTTGAGCATTGCTGCGGTGAAACCGTTTTTCACCGTGGCAAAAAGCAGAAGATCGGAGTCGGAGGTCGTGATGATGATATCTTTTATTTCAGGTGTTTCTTCCGCGATGGCCTGCGACAGTCCGGGATGGAATGCCAGCAGGAAGCCGCAGAGGAAGAGCAGCCGGATATCGAAAAATTTCATTCTCTGGGACAAATGTCTCGGTGTCTGTGCTCGGGGGGAAATCAACTGAAAATATACCCAGAGCATATACCTGATCGGCAGGTATTTGTCCACGACAAGCGCCGTTTCGGCCGGTGGGAAGTGGTTGTGGCGTACCTTGCCGGCTGGCCGGAACGCCGCTTCCGGCCATTCTGCCGTCGGTGGATGGAGAGGGAAGGCGGGCGCAAGGAGCGTGGTTACCATTCGATCCGCAGGACGTTGTCCAAGGGGCGCACCCGGGCGAGCTTGATGCGGACGATGTCGCCGGGATCGACCGGAAAAGCCGGATTGGGCGGCAGGTCGACATCGAACAGGCAGTCGCAGAGCAGCAGGTTGACCCGCTTCGGGCCGGCGCCGACCACCAGGCCGTTGACCCGCTGCCCTTCCTTGGGCGCGAGGTAGCGCAGAATCCAGTAGCGATGCCGCTGCTGGCGGATGGCATTGGCACGGGCGAGCTTCTGCTGGATGATACCGGCGAAAGCCTTGCATTCCTCGCTGGAAAAAAGGATGCCGCGGCCGTGGAGCATGTGGCTGAGCTGGTGCTGCATGGCCAGGTCGAGGAAACGGCGGATCGGCGAGGTGATGGTGGTGTAGCTGTTCAGGCCGAGGCCGCTGTGCGGCTTGGGATGGGCGGTCAGCTCGCCCCGTGCCAGATAGCGCCGCTGGTGGGCGATGTCGGCGAGAGCGTTCTGGACGCCGGCGATGATGCGTTTGCGCGGCGGCGGCTGGGAACGGAACAGGCCGGGCGCCTCCCGCGCCGCCAGGTAGGAGGCGGCGAGGCCGTTGGCCAGGATCATGAATTCGGAGATCAGGTTGCGGGCCGGCGTGTCCACCGGCGAGAGATAGACATGGATGTGGTCGCGGTCGCGGATATCGATGTTGACGTCCGGCAGGGAGAGCAGCAGGGCCCCGTGATCGACCCGCTGTTGCCGCAGCTGCTGGCGGATTACGTTGAGGGCCGCCAGTTCGGGGTCCCGGTCGATCAGGCTGTCCGCCTCGCGGTAGCTCAACTGGCGCTTGACCTCGATCACCGCCGGCACGATGGTGGAATGGACAAGGCTGCTGTCCGGATTCAGGGTGACGAGAAAGCTGAGAGTCGGGCGCACCCTGCCCAGAATCAGGCTGCACAGATCGAGCGATAGCTGCTTGGGCAGCATGGGCACGTGCCCCTCGGGGAAATAGATCGAGGTCGATCGTTCCTTGGCCTCGGCAAAAAGCGGGCTCTTGACCGGCACGTAGTGGCTGACGTCGGTGATGTGGATGCCGATTTCCACCTGGCCGTTTTCCTGGCGGGCGATGTGGATGGCATCGTCGAAATCGCGGGTGGCGGTGCCGTCGATGGTCAGGACGGGCAGGGCGCGCAGATCCTTGCGCTTGGGATCGGCGAGCAACTCCTCGGCGGTTGCCTCCCGTAGAGTTTCGGTGATCTGGAGACAGGGATCGGGGAATTCGACCGGCTGGTCGGAACGAAGCAGGGCCAGATTTTCGTCCTGGTCCCAGATGTTTGCCTTGACCAGCAGCTCGTGGCCGGCCTGGGGCGCGGTCAGGCCGGCCTTTTTCAGGGCTTGGCGAATGAATTCGTCCTCGGGGGCCTCGCTGCCGAACAGGACCGATTGCACCAGCCATTGCAGACATTGCGTTCGATTCGGCCAGTCGGACTCATCGCTTGCGTTGCCGCGCATAATTGCCAAAAATCCCCGGGCCGCCCGGTCCAGGAGCAGCGCTTTTTCCTGCTCCCGCTGCCGCTGCAGCCGCAGGTGATCGACCTGTTCCGGGCTGTGGGCGACAATCTTGCCGTTTTTGTATTTGAAAAACAGCGGATCGGAGAAAACGGCCCGCAAAAAGGCGGCCCGATGGTCGTCGTCCACTGCGCCGCCGAAATGCAACTCGGCAAGAAACTCGGCGGAAAATTCGTTGTCAGCAGCCTCGCAGACGATTTCCCACAGCGGTTCAAGGTCGATGTTGCCGGCCAGGGTAAGCCGGCCGTCGCTGCGTTCCCGCAGCAGGGCGGCGGTCGCCTCCCGGCTGGTTTCGCGGGGATAGAGCTGGTCCGACACGCAGAGGATCCTGGTTTCCGGCAGATTGATTTCACGGCCGTTCTGGCTGATCAGATGAATTTTCTTCTCGGCTACGCCGGAAACCAGGCCGCAGAAAAACCTGCCGCCGTCGATGAATTCTATGAGGCTGCCGGGAACGATCATTGGAACACGTTGCGAAGTTGGGAGGTCATGGTAAGCTTACAGTGGATAGCAGGATTCCCTCTCTTTGTCATGCTTTTCTTTACCGATGCGGCTACGGCCGTCAAAAGGAGTGCCATTGAACAGTGCACCGCACCGCTCGGGGGTGGTAGCCATTATCGGTCCCCCCAACGCCGGCAAGTCGACCTTGCTCAATCAACTGCTGCGGCAGAAGATCGCCATTGTCACGCCGAAACCGCAAACCACCCGCAACCGCATCATGGGGATCGTCACCGGCAGCGGCTATCAGATCATTCTTCTGGACACGCCCGGCCTGCACGCGGCCCGGGAGGAAATGAACCGACAGATGGTCCGGGTGGCACTGGAAAGCCTGGCCGAGGCGGACGCGGTCTTGTTCCTGGCGGACAGCACCGAAGCCCTCGCGCCCAAAAAGGAGCAGCGGGCCGATGAGTTCAGGGGCTACCTGGAGCGGATCGCCTGTCCGGCGGTGCTGGCCCTGAACAAAACGGACCAGTTGCCGCCGGAGCGGCTGCTGCCAGTGATCGATTGGTACCGCGGGCTGCACGATTTTGCCGCCATCGTTCCCATCTCGGCACTCCACGGCACGCAGGTCGACGCCCTGCTGTCGGAATTGGTGGCCCTCTTGCCCGAAGGGCCGCAATATTACCCGGACGATATCCCCACCGACGCCAGCGAGCGGTTCATCGCGGCCGAGATCATCAGGGAAAAGATCTTTTTGCGGACCCGTGACGAGATTCCCTATTCGACCGCCGTGGTCATCGATACCTTCGAGGAAGGCGATCCGGTGGTCATCCGGGCCACGATTCTGGTGGAACGGGATTCTCAGAAGGGGATTCTGGTGGGGCAGAAGGGGGCGATGCTGGCGGCGATCCGCAAAAGCGCCACCGTCGACATAGAACGCCTGCTCGACTGCAGGGTGCGGCTGCACCTGTGGATCAAGGTGAGCAAAAACTGGACGGGCAACGTCAACATGCTCCGCGACCTGGGGCTTGCCTGAACCAAGCCGGCCGCCCCGGCGTGTCGTGGCGGACTATTTCTGCCGTTGCCCCGGGGAATGGGCAAGCCCCTTCAGGGTGCTGAAGGCGGCCTGCAACTGGTTGTCCTGCTCCATTCTCTTGGCAATCTGGTGGATATCTTCCATCTGCTGGAATTCCTCCTCGTCATTGCCCTCGGCCGGCTCGGCCGCGCTTTCGGATTGCTTCTTGCCACCCTTGTCGTTTTCCAGATGACGGGGCAGGTCTTTTTCCCTGATGGTCTTGCCAGGCGGCGCCGGGATGGCGGCCGAATCGCTCTGGGTGGTCAGGGGCACCACGATGTCGGGCTTGATGCCGGTGGCCTGGATCGACTCGCCGCTGGGCGTGTAGTACTTGGCGGTGGTCAGCCGGAGCCCGGCACCGTCGGGCAGGGGCAGGATGGTCTGGACCGAACCCTTGCCAAAGGTGGTGGTGCCCATAATGACCGCCCGCTTGTGGTCCCGGAGCGCGCCGGCCACGATCTCCGAGCCGCTGGCCGAGCCGCCGTTGACCAGCGTGACCATGGGAAAGTCGCCGTAGCCGTCGCCCGGATGCGCCTCGAACTGCATCTGCTCTTCCTTGTTGCGGCCCTTGGTGGAAACGATGACGCCTTTGTCGAGAAAGAGATCGGCCACTTTGACCGCCTGGTCGAGCAGGCCGCCGGGGTTGTTGCGCAGATCGAGGATCACCCCGAGGATATGATGTTTTTTCTTGATGGTTTTCAGGGCGTTGCGCAGATCCTTGGTGGTGGTGGCCTGGAAGTTGGAGACCCGGATATAGGAAAAACCGGGTTCCAGTTCGGTGTACTTGACCGAGACCAGGGGAATCGCCTCGCGGATCATGGTGAAATCCCTGGGTTCCTTCCATTCCTGGCGGTGAACGGTGATGGTGACCGGTGTGCCTTTGGCACCCCGCAGCTTCTTCACGGCCTCCATCAGGGTCATGTTCTTGGTGAGTTCGTTGTTGATGCGGACGATCTGGTCGCCGGATTTGATGCCCTGGCGGTCGGCCGGGGTGCCTTCGATGGGGGCCACGGCGGTGAGCATGCCGTCGCGAATGGAGATCTCGATGCCGATGCCGGTGAAACTGCCCGAGGTCTCTTCTTCCAGATCCTTGAAATCATCGGGCGTCATGTAGGCCGAATGCGGATCGAGCGAACCGAGCATGCCGTTGATCGCGCCGGTGATCACCTTGTTGGAGTCGATCTCGTCCACATAGTACTGCTGGATGAGGGTCAGGACGTTGGCAAAGGTCTCCAGGTCGCGGTAGATGTCGCGCTCCTGCTTGCTCTCGTCGGCGAGGGCGGGAGTCCAGATGCAGCAGAAACCGACGAGGAGAAGGGAAAGAAGGCGTTTCATGGGGGCAAGAACGAAACCGGGTGGCAGAGGTGGAGTCAAAGATGGGAAAGCGGGACGCCGATTGTGTCCGCAAATCCATTAGGGGCGGAAATTTGCCGGGAAATTCTATAATTTTCCAACTTAACGAGAAACACCGGGGGTGGCAACGGTTATTGTGCCCTTTCCGGAAAAACGATGGCCGCGGCCGTTTGCTCAGCGGGTGGGCAGGGCGCCGGACCGAATCCAGTCGAGGGGGTTCTCCGGTTGGGTGCCGTGGCGAATCTCGAAGTAGGCGCCCTGGCCGAAAGGCGTGAGCGTCTCGCCGGTGGTGCCGATGATCTGCCCCTGTCTGACCTCGTCGTCTTCCTGGACCAGGATGTCGTCGAGCCGGGCGGTGATGGTGTAGTAATCCTGGTCGTGCTCGATGATGACGACCCGGCCGTAGCCGCTCATGTACCCGGCGTAGATGACCAGGCCGCCATAAACGGCGAACACCTCCGCCGGGGTCGACGGCAGGATGGTGATGCCTTGGGAGAAGGTCGTGTCCTCGTTTTCCTGGGGTGGTTCGCGGAAACGGCGGACCACCTTGCCCCAGAGCGGCGGCGGCAGCTTGCCCCGTTGCGCCCCGAAGCCGAAGGCACCGAATTCGGGGCCCTGGCTCTGTTTGCTCAAGGTGGCAACGAGGGAATTTTCCGCCTTTTTCAACTCTCGTAACGCCTGTTCGTACAATCCTTTCTCGGTCTGGATGCGCTTGAGGATGGCGTTCTTTTCGGAGGCGGTCTGCTGCAGCGCCTCCTTTTCTGCGGCGGCTTCGGTCAGGAAATGCTCCTGGATCGACTGCTCAAGTTCCTGGGCTCGCTTGGCCCGGCTCAACTCGGCGATGCGGGAGCGGTATTCGGCAAACAGGGCCTGGTCGTAGGTGGCCAGCGAGTGGTAGGCGTCGTTGGCCACCATGACTTCCGGGAGGGTGGCGTTGGTGAAGACGACGTTGAGAAAGCCAGTGGTGTCGTTAAGATAGAAGGACCGCAACCGTTTGATCAGGTGCTCGCGCAGCGCATCGGTTTTCCGGGTCACAGCCGCCAGTTCCTGTTCCTTGGCGGCAATGACCTGCTCCTGTTCCCGAACCCGGTCCTGCAAGGCGGCCACCTGCGTCTTCCGCTGGCTGATCTTGTTGTCCAGGGTTGCCAGTTCCTCGAGCAGGGAGTGCTCCTCGGTGCCGGCCTGCTCGATTTTGTCCTGGTGTCGGGAGATTTCCTCCCGGAGTTTGCCGATGGAGATGATGTTGGTTTGCGCCGAAGCCTCCTGCTGGCCCGAAGGTTCTTGGGCCAGGGTGGCGGGAGATTTGCCTGCCGGGGGATTCTTTTTCGCCTCGGCGGCCTGCAGGCCGGGGATGGCCAGGCAGAAGGCCAGGAGGAGCGCAAGGACGATGCGGGTCGGCATGGCGGGCGGCATCAGAGATGGAGAAACCGCCTGATCGCCGAAAAACTGCCGGCGACGCAGAGCAGGGTGGACAGGCCGATGATGGCGACCACCACCGGCCATTTGAAAAAGGCAAAGGCCGGCAGGGAAATGGCGTTCGGGCCCGCGAACTGGAGGGCGATCCAGTTGTAGAGCACCAGCAGGGCGCCCAGGCCGAAGCACGCCCCGACTCCCCCTTGCAGCGCTCCTTCCAGCAGGAAAGGAGTGCGGATGTAGTTGTTGGTGGCACCGACCAAACGGAGCAGCTCCAGCTCCTGCTGCCGGGCGAACAGGGTGAGGCGGATGGTATGGGCGACCATGAAGGTGGTGGTCATGATCAGCAGCGATCCGGAAAGCAGGGTGATGACCCGCATCAACTGGATAAAGGCGTAAAAGCGCTCGATCCATTCCTTGCCGTACTGGACCTTGAGCACGCCGGGCAGGGTCTGTAGGTAGTCGGAAAATCGTTTGATCCGTGAGAGGCTGTCCAAGGTCCGGACCGGGTAGACCTCAATCGAGGCCGGCAGGAAATCGGTGGGCACGCCGGTCAGCACGTCGTTGTTCGGCCCCAGAATGTGCTCAAAGCGCTTGAAGGCCTGCTCCCGGCTGATGAATTCGATCCGTTCGACCTGGTCGAATTTGAGAATCCTATGCCGGTATTCCTCCTGCAGTGGCAGCGAGGGATCCTCGTCCAGATAGACCACCAGCCGCAGGTCGTCGCCTAGTTTTTCGCCGATATGCAACGCGTTGACGTAGACGAGATAGAAAAAGGAAAAGATGAGCACCGACAGGGAAACCGTGAACAGGGTCATACCCTGCGATTTCCAGGTGAGCATCATGTTGCGGCAGGCGTGGCGGACAACGACGGCCCAGAATCTCATGGTTCGATCTCCTCAAGCAGGGAGGGCGCGAGTTCGAACAGATCGTCGTCGCTTCCTTCAGCTCTGCTCTGGGACAAAATGCGCCCGAAACGTAGTTCGACGACCCGGTGCGAGGTGTTCTGGAACAGCGCCCGGTCGTGGGTGGCAATGAGCAGGGTCGTGCCCTTGCGTTGGAGATGCTCGAAAAGGGCCATGACCCTTGCGGTGGTTTCCGCATCGAGATTGCCGGTCGGCTCGTCGGCCAGAACGATCTCGGGATTGTTGGCCACGGCGCGGGCAATGGACACCCGCTGTTGCTCGCCCCGCGAAAGCTCGCCGGCACGGGTGTTGTATTTTCTCATCAGATCGAGCTGTTCGAGGAGCTCCCGGATTCTTTTCTCGATGAGGGAGCGGGGACAGTAGACCACTTCCAGGGCAATGGCGATGTTAGCGGCCACGGTTCGTTCGGGCAGCAGCCTGAAATCTTGATAGGCCATGCCGACCTTGCGCCGCAGCAGGTGGATGTCGCGCTCCGACAGTTTGCTCACATCCATGCCCGCAACGTCGACCATGCCCTTGGTCGGTTTTTCCATCCGGCTGATCAGGCGGAGCAAAGTGGTCTTGCCGGCACCGCTCATGCCGGTGAGAAAGACAACTTCCCCCTTGGTGATGGTCAGGGATACATCGGAAACAGCTTGAATATTGGGGGGATAGACCTTGCTCACCTTGATCAGGTCAATCATGGTGGGGGGCGGAGAGCTTTCCGGGTTCATTGATGGGCGCCGCTGAAAAGGGATGAGGAGGGGCAGGGCAAGCCATGGGCAGACACCGGGACATCCGGTCCCGCACCCCGCCTGTCCACTGTATATCGCAAAATATTCATCTTTTCAAGTCTCTAGCGTGCAAGTGCCGGAGACAGCGGCAAAGGGTGCAGACAGGCTTCCGCGACAGGGGATGGGAAAAAACATTTACGCTCGGAGAAAAGCCCGGTTATAGTGGCACCACTGCCGGCGCCCGTGGCGCAAGGTGCTGACCGCGGTTGCGGCGGCGCAAGGGAAGAACGAGCATCAAGGAGAATGTCTGCCATGCGGTATCATGCTGTCCTGTTCGATCTGGATGGAACCCTGCTCGATACCTTGGACGATTTGGCGTCCGCAGCCAACCAAGTGCTGGTCGACCGGGGATGGCCCCCCCACCCGGTTGATGCCTATCGGCATTTTGTCGGCGACGGCCTGCGGAGCTTGGTGGAACGCATGCTCCCAGCCGGCCGGCGCGACGCCGAAACGGTTGCGGCCGCGGTGACGGCGTTTCAGGAAACCTACGTCCGGACCTGGCATCGCCAGTCCGCTCCCTATCCCGGCATCGACGATCTCCTCGACCGTCTGAGTGCCGGCGGCGTGCGGATGAGCGTCCTTTCCAACAAGCCCGACGCCTTCACTCGCCTCTGCGTCGAGCGGCTGTTACCTCGCTGGCATTTCGAGCCCCTGCTCGGGCAGCGGGAGGGCGTGCCGAAAAAGCCCGATCCGGCCGCGGCCCTGGAAATCGCCCGCCTACTCCAACTCGACCCATCGCGGATTCTCTATGTCGGCGACAGCGGTGTCGACATGCGCACCGCCCATGCCGCCGGCATGGATGCGGTCGGCGTGCTCTGGGGATTCCGCGACCGGGACGAACTGGTCCGGACCGGGGCGAAGCACCTCGCCGCCCGGCCCGAGGACCTGTTGCCGCTCGTCTTCTCGTCGTAACCGTTTCTTCGGGGAAAGACCACTGTGTTCACTCTCGATCCCGCCCTGCTCAGTTCGCTGGCCCACCCCTGCATCGGGGCCTTCATCGGCTACCTCACCAACAAGGTCGCCATCCGCATGCTGTTCCGACCGCTGCGGCCCTGGCACGTTTTCGGCATCCGCGTGCCGATGACCCCCGGGGTCATTCCTTCCCGGCGGCGCGAGCTGGCGGCCAACATCGGCGAAATGGTGGGCCGTCATCTCCTGACCAGCAAGGATATCGGCGCCGCCATTTCCGAGGAGCCCTTCCAGGAGCATCTCGCCCTGCTGGCCGAACGCAAGGTCCGCGAACTCTTTGCCCGGGATTTCGGGCCGTTGCCGGAACTCATCCCCCACCGTTTTCGCTCTTATTTCCAGGTGGGAGTCAAGACCCTGAAATACCAGGTGGGCGAGGGGGTCAACAACTATCTGGCCGGCCAGGCGTTCGAGGAAAAATTCACCGCCGCCGTGGCCGACCGGCTGGACGAGCTCGGACAACAGGAAATCGAGACGCTGCTCGGCGCCGAAACCAGGCGGGAAATCTATTTGCGCATCGACGAGCTCATCCGCTCCATCCTGTTCAGCGAACGGGCCGAAGCATGGCTGGCCGGACATCTGGGCGAAAGCCTGCGGCAGGCCGCCGCTCGCGGGGCGACCGCCGGCGATCTGGTGCCGTCCCAATTGGTCGATTTGGTCCGGTCCCTGTTGCGGCAGCATGCCGGCCCCTTGTTGCAGCGCATGGGGGCCCAACTGGCCGATCCGGTGCTGCGTGCCCAGATAGTCACGGGCATCCTGGCCGGGATCGATCACTTTCTCGACGGCCTCGGTCCGGTGGGGGCCATGGCCAAGGGTTTTCTGGAGGCCGACACCTTTGAGCAGAAAATCGGCGCCTATCTGGAGGAAAAGGAAGAAGGGCTGACGGCCTGGCTCGGCAATCCCGAGGTCGGGGAGCGGATGGTGGCGGTGCTGGAGGAATCCATCGACGCCTTTTTGCGCAAGCGGCTCGATGCGGTGCTGGCGGATGTGGATGCGCAGCGGTTGGATGGTCTGTGCCGGGAATGCGCCAGCCAGATCATGGCCGCGTGCCGAAGCGAGGGTGCCCTGACCGGCCTGCGGGCCGTGCTCCATCTCGGATTGGAGCATATGTTCGACGGAGGCCGGCGAACCCTGGCCGATTGCGCCGCTCAATGCTTCCCGGACCAGGAAGGACGCCAGCAGCTGCGTGAGACGATTGTGCGCGAAGGGCTGGCCCTGTTGCGATCGAGCGTCAGCGAACGGATGGTCGCCGCCGCGGTGCACGCCATGATCGACGCCTTGCTCACCCGGCCGATCGGCCGGCTCTACGATATCGTGCCCCACGGCGTCCGCCAGGGGCTGATCGAGTACATCGTGCTCACCACCAACCGGATGCTGCTCCAGGAAGTGCCGGGGGTGGTGGAGTCTTTGAACCTCAAACGGGTCGTGACCGACAAGGTCGATTCGCTCAACCTGCTTCAGCTCGAACGGCTGCTGCTCTCGATCATGGAGGAGCAGTTCAAATACATCAATCTGTTCGGGGCATTGCTCGGTTTTCTCATCGGGCTGGTCAATTTGGCGTTGGCCAAGCTGATGTGAATCCCTCCGGCCCGGACCCCGGGGAGATACGTATAAAAAAAGCCCTGCCGTCCGGCAGGGCTTTTTTTATGCCATAGATTCGGGATACCGATCACGGCGCTAGCACGTGCAGCTCAATCCGCCGGTTTTGCTGCCTTCCCTCAGCGGTGGCGTTATCGCCGACCGGGTTTTCGGCGCCGTAGCCTTTGGCTTGCAGGCGGCTGGCGGCAACGCCCTTGCCGCTCAGATAGGTGCTCACGGTCTGAGCCCTCTGGGTGCTCAACCGTTGGTTGCGCTTGGCGTCGCCGACGTTGTCGGTGTAGCCGGCGACCTCGAGTTTGGTTTGGGGCGACAGCGCCAGTGCGGCCGCGATCCGGTCGAGTTTCTTCAGGGAATCCGGAGTCAGACTGGCCGTACCCGACGAGAAGACAATGCCTTCAAGGACGATGGCCGTCTTGTCTTGCGGGCAGCCCAGGGCGTTGACCGGCACACCGGCAGGAGAACCGGGGCAGAGATCGGCGCTGTCGGGCACGCCATCCCGGTCGCTGTCGGCCTCGGCGGCCGGCTTGTCGGCAGGAGGTGCCTGGGTGCCCGCCGCCGGGCGCGGCTGGATCTTGGCGGCCTCCAGTTGTTTCTGCAACTCGCTGATCGCCGTTTGGTTGGCGGTAAGCTCCTGCTGCAAGCCGTCTCTCTCGGTTTGCAGGATCTGCGCTTTCTTGTTGGCCGCCTTCGTTTCCTCGTTTTTGGCCTCGGCCGCGGTGGTCGCTTCGTCCAGCTGGCTGCGCAGGGTGGCGATCTGCTGATTGAGGGTGGGCACGAGATCCTGCTGCGCCTGCAGCTGATTCTTGTCGGTCAATTCCTTAACCCGGTTCTGGGCCTCGCCCAACTCGCTCTCCAATTGTTTTGCCTTGTCGCCCGCTGCGGCCAGCGATTCGTCGCAGCGTTTGGCAGCGGCTTCGCTCTCGGCGACCTTCTTCTCCGCGGCCACCTGGGCGGTTTGGGCGGCGGTCGCCTTGGCTTCGATTGCGGCAATCTGCTGCTTGATGCCGTCCAGCTCCTTGGCCTTGGTCTCGGCGAGCGCCAAGGCATTGCTTTTTTCATCGAGGGCCTTTTTCAGGCCGTCGACATTCTGGGCCAGTGCCTGGGCCGCGGTCAGCTGGCCGGCCAGATCCGTTTTCTCCTGCTCCAGTTGCTTGATGGTGGCGTCGCTGGTTTCGGTCTGCTTGGCCGTCTCACCCAATCGCGCTTGCAGGGCGGTCAGCGTTTCGGTCTGCTTGGCGGCCTGTTCCAGGGCAGCGTCCTTCTCTGCCATGGCCTTGCCCATTTCATCGTTCTTCGCCTGCAGGGCGGCCATTTCCTGCAGCTTGCCCTCGGCCTGGGCCAGGGCGGCGGCCTGGCCCTCGAAGGCGTTTTTCATGCTCAACAGATTGGTGTTATCGGCCTGCAGGGCCTCCAATTGGCTGGCAAGTCCGAGTTTTTCATTGCGCAACGAAGTGACCGTGGCGGCCAGTTCATCGATCTTGGCCTGGACACCGCCCAGCGCCGCCACTTTTTCCTTGAGCTGGCTCTGCAGGGCTTCCTTGCCTTCCATGGCCGCCGCCAGGTTGTGCTCGGCTTCGGCCTGCATGGTTTGCATCTTGGCCCGGAGCGCGTCGAGTTCGGTGGCTCCCTTGCGGCTGTTTTCAATCTCGGCGGCGCACCGCTCCAGCTCTTTGGCGGCCTGCGCCTTGTCCTTACCCAAGGCGGCGATCTGCTGGTCGAGCTGCTCGATCTTGCCGGCAGCCTCCTGGTGCACCCGGTCGAATTCCCGATTGCGCTCATCGAGCAGGCGTTGCACCGTGGCCACGGCCTGGGGTTGGCCGGCAATCTCCTGCTTGAGCGATTGGATGGTCAGAATTGCATTGTCCAAGGCCTCCTTTTTTTCGGCCAGCGCTTGTTCCGTCGCTTTCTTCTGCTCGGCCAGCGCATTGGCCTGCTGTTCCTTCTCCGCGCCCGACCGGATCAAGGCCTCGGCCTTGTGTTCAGCCTGTTCCAAATCTCTTTTGGTGGCGGTCAGCCGGTCCACGGTTTCGGCGAGCTGTGCCTTGAACTGGTCGGCGGCGCCGGCCTGGTTCTGGAGTTGCTGCCGGGCCTCGGTCAGCGCGGCCTCCTTTTCCTTGGCCGCTTGTTCGTTCTGCGCGCCCGCGGTCTGCATGGCGGCGATCTTCTGCTGCAGCTGCTCCAATTCGGCCTTGGCGTGCTTCGACTCAGCCGCGCTTTTCTCCTGGACGGCAGCCATGGCTGCCAACCGGTCTTCCCGGTCCTTGAGGATTTTGCCGGTGGCCGCAGCGGCCTGCATCTGCTGTTGGTTCAGCTCCTGGCGGAGCTGTTCGATCTGGATCTTGAGCTGATTGGCGGCACCGAGCTGGTTCTGGAGTTGCTGTTGGGCCTCGGCCAGCGCCGTTTCCTTTTCCTTGGCTGCTTGGTCGATTTGGCTGCCGGCGGTCTGTATGGCCACGACTTTCTGCTGCAACTGCTCCAATTCGGCCTTGGTACGCTTCAGTTCGGCCGCGCTTTTCTCCTGGTCGGCGGCCATGGCTGCCAGCCGGTCGTCCCGTTCCTTGAGCATCTTGCCGGAGGTCTCGGTGGCCAGCTCCTGCTGCTGCTTCAACTCCTGGCGGAGCTGCTCGAGCTGGGTCTTGAGCCGGTTCAGTTCGGCGGTTGCCTGTCCTTTTTCTGCGGTCAACTCTTCGATTTTCTTGGCTTTCTCTTTCAGTTGCCTGTCCGGGGAGTCGGGCGCATCGGCAGCGGCGGTCTTGAGGGCGCGCTCTCTGGCGGCGATGGCCTCTTGAGCGTCGAGCAGCTGCTTGATCTGCCGATCTTTCCGTGCCAATTCTTCTTGCAGTTGCTGGAGTTTGCCATCGGCAGGCACCTGCGCCTGGGGCTGCTCCACCGGTTGCTGCTCCGTCAATTGGTTCGGCGCGGGCACCGAAGCCTTGTGCTGCTCGGCGGGAGGCGGTGCGGCATGCTGCTTGCCGGCTTGAACCTGGGGTGCCGCCACCTGGCCCCGGTCTTTGGGGGTTTCGGTTTCTCTGATGATCTTGCTGTTGAAGTTGGCAAGCGCAACGTAGGCGACGAGGCCGGCGATGGAAAGAAGGATAAGTCGGATTTTCATGGCGAATGTGGTCGTAGGGTTGAGGTCACGAAAAAAAAGATTCAGGTGTCGTCATGCACGAATTTGAGCCACAAAGTGGTCAAGGGCGGCAAGGTCAGCGACAGGCACTGGTCAAAGGTGTGGCAGGCTTCGGGCAGGGTGGCGCACACCGGCCCGTTGTCGATTCCGCTACCGCCATAGATGGCGAGGTCTGAGTTGATCAGCTCCCGGTACGCTCCGGCTCTGGGGACGCCGATGCGATACTGCCGGCGCACCACCGGGGTGAAATTGCAGACCACGACGATGAAGTCTTCGGGATTCTTGGCAAAGCGGAGAAAGGAAAGAACGGAATTGTCGGAATCGTTGGCGTCGATCCAGCGGAAGCCGCTCCAGTCGAAATCGATCTGGTGCAAGGCCGCCTCGGAGCGGTAGACCAGGTTGAGATCGCGCATCAGGCGTTGGACGCCTCGGTGGCTCGGTGCCTCCAGCGCCATCCATTCCAGGCCAGTGTCGTGGTTCCATTCCTGCCACTGGCCGAATTCGCCGCCCATGAACAGCAGTTTTTTGCCGGAGTAGCCCCACATGAAACCGTAATAGGCGCGGAGATTGGCGAATTTCTGCCATTCGTCGCCGCTCATCTTGTTGAGGAGCGAGCCCTTGCCGTGCACGGCTTCGTCGTGGCTGAGCGGCAGGACGAAATTCTCGTGGAAGGCGTACAGCATGCCGAAGGTCATTTGGTTGTGGTGGAACCGGCGGAACAGGGCGTCCTTGCCCATGTAGCTCAGGGTGTCGTGCATCCAGCCCATGTTCCATTTGAGGGTGAAGCCGAGGCCGCCGATGTAGGTGGGCCGGCTGACCATGGGCCAGGAGGTCGATTCCTCGGCAATGGTCAGCACCCCGGGGAAGACGCCGTGCAGGGCTTCGTTGACCTTGCGCAGAAAGCCGATGGCGGCCAGGTTTTCCCTGCCGCCGTGCTCGTTGGCAATCCATTGCCCTTCCTGCCGCGAATAGTCGAGGTAGAGCATGGAGGCCACCGCGTCGACCCGGAGGCCGTCGATGTGGTATTTGTCGATCCAGAACAGGGCGTTGGAAATGAGGAAGGAGCGGACTTCGTTCCGGCTGTAGTTGAAGATCATGGTGCCCCAGTCCTGGTGCTCGCCCTGCAAGGGATTGGCGTGGGCATACAGCTGGGTGCCGTCGAAGTTGTTCAAGCCGGCGCCATCCTTGGGGAAATGGGCCGGGACCCAGTCCAGCAGCACGCCGATGCCGGCCGCGTGGCACTCGTCGACAAAGAACATGAAGTCCTCGGGACTGCCGAAGCGGGAGGTCGGGGCGTAGAAGCCGAGCACCTGGTAGCCCCAGGAGCCGTCGAAGGGATGTTCGGCGATGGGCAGCAGTTCGATGTGGGTGTAGCCCATCTCCTGGACATAGGGGATCAGTTCGGCGGCCAACTCGCGGTAGGTGAGGTAGCGTTGGCCCCAGCGGGCATCCGACATCCGGCGCCAGGAGCCGAGATGGACTTCGTAGATCGAGATCGGGCCGTCCAGGGCTTGGCGCTGCGGCCGGCCGGCAACCCATTCTTGGTCCCGCCACACGTAGCGGTCGAGGTTGGCAACCACCGAGCCGGTGCGCGGCCGTTCCTCCATGGCGAAACCGAGGGGATCGGCCTTGTCGAGCTGCTCGCCCGTCTGGGTGGTGATCCGGTATTTGTAGACCGTGTGCTCGCCCAGGCCGGGGACGAAAAGCGTCCAGATGCCGGCATCGGACGAATGCATGGGATGGAGGCCGGAGTTCCAGTCGTTGAAGTCGCCGATCACTTCGACCTGGCGGGCGTTGGGAGCCCACACCGCGAAAACGACGCCTTCGTCCTCCCCATGGCGGACAAGATGTGCCCCCAATTTCTGGTAGGCGCGCTCGTGCGTTCCTTCGCTGATCAGGTAGCGGTCGAAATGGCTGAGCCATTCCGCCGGTACAGCCTTTCCGGCCGGGATGTCGTGCTCCATGGTCTTTCGCGCGCCTCTCTCGGTTTGCTAAGATTGCAAAAACGTGTTCAACTTACCGCATTGACCGTTGAATGTCATGGAGAATGTCGCCATTCTCCCGGCAAATTGCCGTTGTCGGCGTCCGGTCGGGCCAGACAGCGGCAGAGAATGGCCGCGACCCGTTCCGGAGTGGAGTCGGCCAGCCTCCAGACCCGGGCCAGGCCGCGGGTATTGCCGGCGATGCGGGGAATGTCCGCCGCCGGAATGCCGAGATCGTCCAAAGTCAGCGGCGCCTGCACGCTTGCCAGCCAGTTTGCCAGCCGGACAATGGTCTGCGCCGCCGCCAGCTGCGGATCGGGTTCGTTCAGGTCAAACAGCTGCCGGCCGAGCCCGGCGATCCGCTGGGCCAGGGCCGTTTGTTGGGCACGGAGCCAGCCGAGCAGGATCACCGCCATGCCGGCGCCGTGGGGGACGTCGTACAGGGCGCTTAGGGAATGTTCGATGAGATGCATGGGAAAGCCGACCCGGCCGAGGCCGGCGGCGGTCAGGCCGCTGAGGGCCAGGCTGGAGGTCCACATTAGGTTGGCGCGGCCGTGATAGTCGAGGGGATCGCACAGGCAGCGGTTGCAGGCGGCCATGCTGTTTTCGATCAAGCCTTCCATCAGCCGGTCCTGGACCGGGGTGTCGGGGTCGGCGGCGGTCAGATAAAATTCCAAGAGATGGCTGATGGCGTCGATCGCGCCGAAAGCGGTGTGATCGGGCGGCACGGTGCAGGTGGTCTGGGGATCGAGGATCGAGGCTTTGGGGTGGAGCAGGCGGTGGCCGAAGCCGAATTTTTCACCGGTGGCCTCGTTGGTGAGCACCATGCCCGAGTTCATCTCTGAACCGGAACCGGCCAGGGTGAGCACCGTGGTCACCGGTAGGGCGGCTTTGAGGCTTTTCTTGCCGGTGAAGAATTTCCACAGGTCGTGCGCCACCGGGACCCCGGCGGCAATGGCCTTGGCCGTATCGATCACCGAGCCGCCGCCCGCGGCCACGATCACCTCCGCTTGATGGGCCCTGGCTTTGTCGATGCCTTGGCGGGCATGGGTGAGCAAAGGATTGGCGCGCACATCCCCATGCTCGGCCACTTCAAGGCCCGCTGCCTGCAAGGAGTCGAGAATCCGCTGGTGCAGGCCGTGGCGCTTCAGGCTGGCGCGGCCGTAGACCAGTAGCGCCCGCCTGCCCCAGGCCCTGGTTTCCGGGCCGATGGCCTCGACGGTGCCTTGGCCGAACAGGACCTTGGTCGGATTATGAAAGACGAAATTGTGCATGACGCTGTCCGGCAAAAGAGAACAAACCGCTGCCAGCCGCCAGGGCGGTCCGTCGGCGGCTACCAGAAATGCCAGGAATCGGTGGCGTAGACAAACAGGGCCAGGGAGATATTGGTGATTGCGTGCGCCGTGATGCAGGCGATCAGATCCTGCCGGCGGATGAGGAGCCAGGCCATCAGGAGGCCGTAGGCCACGGCGGCCGGCCATTCGGGCATCGTATGGCCGGCGGTGAAGGCCAGGGTCGAGAGCGCGATGGCCATCCACGACCAGCTGCCCGGCGGCACCTCGTCGATGCAACGCTGGTCCAGGGCGACATGGAGCGGGGTCGCCTGTCCCGCTTGCCGGGCCTGATCCCATTGCAGGGCCAGGCGGAAGGCGAATCCCCGCATCATCAATTCCTCGAACAGGGGAACCACCAGTCCGGCGCTGAGCAGGCGTAACAGGAAACTCTGCACGGTCCAGGGGCTGGCCTCTTCCGGATGGACAAAAGGTGCCAGCAGCGCGAGCCACAGCAGCAGACCAGCCAGGCCGGCAACCGCGCCGATGGCGATCGATCCCCACACCGGTTTGGGCCCGGTGAGGGGACAGTACCAGCGCCAGGCCCAGACGAGCAGCAAGGGGACGATGACCAGGCGGCACAGATAGTTCACGTGCGGCGCCAGGATTTCGGCCGGTATCGAGGCGATCCCCACATAGGCCAGGTAGGGCAGGGCGTAGGGAAGCAGGAGCTGGCGGTTGGTGATCATGGCGCGCCGGCCGGCTCAGTCGTGTTCGGTCGATTCCGGGGTACGGGCGGTCCGTTCCGCCTGCTCCGCCTTGTCCCGCTTGCGGGTACGGATGAAATCGATCACCGCCCATACCAGGAGGACGCCGCTGGCGATTCGGTTGAACAGCTGGTGCTTGAGCATCTCCGGGTCGGTGGTGAACCAGCCGTCGTACAGACACCAGAGGCCGAGCCCGGCCAGGAGAACGGGGAAGACATAGGGACTGATCTGGGGCGGGGCTGGAGCCTTTGGGTTCGTCATGGCGATGGGGGCGATGGGAAAGGATTGGCGGGGATGCCGGACGCAAGCGCTCGGCTCAAATGTACGAAATCTTCCAGGCTCAAGGTTTCCGCCCGGATCGAGGGGGCCAGGCCGCAGGATTCGATGCAGCGGGCCAGAGAGGCCTTGTCGAGGCTCAGGCCGGCGCTGGCCAAACCGTTGAGCAGGGTTTTGCGGCGCTGACCGAAGGCGGCATGAACGATCCGGGCCAGCAGGGCGCGGTCGAAATCGCCCAGGGCCTGCACCCGTGCCGGCCGGGGCTGGAAGGCGATGCGGATCACCAGGGAATCGACCTTGGGCCGGGGGTGAAATTCCGCCGGATCGACCGCCAGCAGCGGCCGCACTTCGGCACAGGCGGCCAGCAGCACCGTGGGGGCGCCGTATTCCTTGGTGCTCGGGGCGGCCATCAGTCGCAGAGCCACTTCTTTTTGCAGCATGACCACGGCGAAATCCATCAGCTCGGCGTGGTCGATCAGGCGGAAGAGAAAAGGACTGGAGATCGAGTAGGGCAGGTTGGCGATGATTTTCAGCTTCTGCCCCGGCGCGGTCAGGGCGGCCAGGTCGACCTTGAGCACATCGGCGTGGATCAGCTCGACATTGGCGGGCAGGTCCTGCTGTTCCCGGTGCAGGCGAACAATGCCGGCATCGGCTTCCAGGCCGACGACGTGGGCGCAGGCTGCTGCCAGCGGCCGGGTGAGGGCGCCCAGGCCGACCCCGACCTCGATCACCCGATCGTCGGGATGCAGCCCGGCCAGATCGACGATCCGCTTCGGGGTGCGCTCGTGCACCAGGAAATTCTGCCCCAGTTTTTTGTGGGGGGCTAAGCCCTGGCGCTTGAGGAGATGTTGAGTGGATCCGGCAGTCATGGCGTCTTTAATTGAGCGGTGAGCGGGAATAGGCGTCGGCGTCGGCCTCTGCCAGTTGGCCGCCGAGGAAGCGGTAGTAGCCGGCCAGGCCGATCATGGCGGCATTGTCGGTGCACAGCGCCGGTGCCGGCATGAACAGCTCCAGCCCGTTACGGTTGCACCGTTCGGCCAACACGGTCCGCAGCCGAGGGTTGGCCGCCACTCCGCCGCCGAGTACCACCCGGCGATGGCCGGTCCGTTCGGCCGCGGCCAGGGTTTTGTCGGCCAGGACATCGACCACCGCTTCCTGGAACGAGGCACAGATGTCGGCCACGCTCGGGCCGGCGTCCTGGCGGCGGCGACTGTCGATCTGGGCGGCTACCGAGGTCTTGAGGCCGCTGAAGCTGAAATCGAGACTGTCCGCTCCCAGCCGGGCGCGGGGAAATGCGATGGCCGTTGGGTCGCCCTCGGCGGCCAAACGGCTGATGGCCGGTCCGCCGGGATAGCCGAGGCCCAGCAGCTTGGCCACCTTGTCGAAGGCCTCGCCGGCGGCGTCGTCCCGGGTCCGTCCCAGGCGGGTGAAGGTCAGGGGATCGTCGACCGCGAACAGCGAGGTGTTGCCGCCGGAAACGATCAAGGCGGTGTAGGGAAAGGCCGGCTGCGGGTCTTCGAGCAGGCTGGACAGCAGGTGGCCGGCCATGTGGTCGACCCCGACGCAGGGCAGGCCGCGCACCATGGCCAGGGCCTTGGCAAAAGTGAAGCCGACCAGCAGCGAACCGACCAGGCCCGGCCCCTGGGTGGCGGCGATCAGGTCGATGTCGTCCAGGCCGACCTCGGCCTGTGCCAGGGCCTGGTCGACCACCAGCCGGATCATTTCGATATGGCGGCGCGAGGCCAATTCCGGCACGATGCCGCCGAAGCGGGCGTGGATTTCGTTCTGGCTGCTGACCACCGAGGAGCGAATTCGGTTTTCCGGTTCGAGAACCGCCGCCGCCGTGTCGTCGCAGGAACTTTCAATGGCAAGGATAAGCATGGGTCGCCGGTTGCAATCGCCTCGTTTCGGTGTTATCTGTACGTCCAGGTTGTCCCCGCGCTCTGGGCAAGACAACCAGTCCCACCCAGGCACCACATGTCCATGATACACGATAAAACGCCCATTGCCTCAGCAGGAACCGGACTTGTCGATCTTTTCGCCCGCCCCATTTCCTACCTGCGCTTAAGCCTCACAGACCGCTGCAACCTCCGCTGCCGGTACTGCGTCACCGAAGAGGAATCCAACGGCTGCCTGACCAAGCTGACCCACGACGAACTGCTCTCCTACGAGGAGCTGTTGCGGGTGGTCCGGGTGGCGGTGGGCATGGGCATCGCCAAGGTCCGGCTTACCGGCGGCGAGCCCCTGGTGCGCCGCAACGTCATGCAGTTCATCCGCGACCTGACCCGGATCAAGGGGCTGGACGACGTCCGCATCACCACCAACGGCGTGCTGCTGGAACGCTACGGCCGGGAATTGTACGAGGCCGGCGTGACCAAGGTGAACATCAGCCTCGATTCCTTCAAGCCCGAGCGGGTGGCGGCGATCACCGGGGTCGACTGTTTCGGCCAGGTCTGGCGCGGGGTGGAAACAGCGCTGGCCCTCGGTTTTTCCCCGGTGAAGCTCAACATGGTGGCCATGCGCCATGTCAACGACGACGAACTGACCGATTTCGCCCTGCTGTCGCGGCGGCTGCCGGTGCAGGTGCGGTTCATCGAGTTTATGCCCATCGGCGAATCCAGCCGCTGGAACGCCGATACCTATATTGGCACCGACGAAATCATGGCCCGCATCGCCGCCCTGGGCGAGCTGATCCCCATGGAGAAGGGACGGAGCGACGGCCCGGCCAAGGTGTATCGCCTCGGGGCGGATGCGGTGGGGACACTCGGCTTTATCAGCCCGATCAGCCACCATTTCTGCAGCCGGTGCAACCGCTTGCGCCTGACCTCGTCCGGCGGGCTCCGCTCCTGCCTGCTCCACGATTATGAAATCGACCTGCGGCCGGTGCTGCGCGACGGCTCGGACGACGAGGCCCTGCGCCAGGCCTTGCTGGCCGCCATCCGCAACAAACCCGAAGGACATCATCTCGACGAGCGGCTGCGCCGCTCCGGCAGCGACTGCCACGGCCGGATGTCGCGCATCGGCGGCTGACCGCCAGGCTGTTTTTGTGCTTTACTCCGTCTTGCCCTGGCGGATTCGTTCCAACTCGTTCCAACGGTCGTAAAGCAGCTCGGTTTGAGCCTGCATCTCCAACTGCTCCTGCCAATACCGCTGCAGCTGGCCCGGATTGGCCACCACTTCCGGCGCGGCCATCAGCGTTTCCAGCTCGCCCAGCCGGGCTTCGGCGGCGAGGATTTTTTCTTCCATCTGGTCGTATTCGCGCTGATCCATGTACGAGAGCTTGCCCGGCTTGGGTTTGGCGGCCGGTTTTTCCCTGGCCTGCGGCTGGCTGTCGGCACCTCCTTCCCGTTCCCGTTCCTCAAGCACGGCCAGCCATTGGTCGTAGTCGGCGAAATACTCGGCCCGGCCGGCACCGTCGAAACCGAGGACCAGATTACAGACCCGGTCGAGGAGGAAACGGTCGTGGGTGACCAGCACCAGGGCACCGGGAAACTCGCACAGGCTTTCTTCCAGGACATCGAGCGAGGGGATATCGAGGTCGTTGGTCGGCTCGTCCAGCAAGAGGACGTCCGCGGGCTGGAGCATCAGCCGGGCGATGAGGATGCGGGCCTGTTCGCCGCCCGAAAGCCGGTAGACAGGGGTTTCCAGCTGATCGGTCCGGAAGAGGAAGCGCTTGGCCCAGGTGACCACGTGCAGCGACTGGCCCTGATAGATCACGCTGTCGCCTTCCGGAGCCAGGGCCCGGCGCAGGGTAGCGTCGGGATCGAGGGACTGGCGCCGTTGGTCGAAGCTGACGATGCGCAGGCCGTCGGCCAGGGCGATGGCGCCGGTGTCCGGCAACAGGCCGCTGCGGCGCGTGGAGGAGGCCAAGATCCGCATCAAGGTCGATTTGCCGCTGCCGTTGCGGCCCAGCAATCCCAGGCGCAGGCCGGGAGTGAGATTGACGTCCAGGTCGGAGAACAGGATCTGGCCGCTGAAGCCCTTTTCCAGGCCGGTGGCAGTCAGCAATTTTTTGGTTCGGCGGCCGGTGGCGTCAAAGGCGATGCCCACCTGGCCGAGGGAACGGTTCCGGTCGCGGATTTCGCCGAGTTCGTCCTGAAGGCGGCCGGCCTCCTCGATCCGGTAGCGGGCTTTGGTGGTGCGGGCCTTGGGGCCGCGACGCAGCCATTCGGTCTCGCGGCGGACCTTGTTGGCCAGCCGTTCCTCCAGACCCTGCCGCTGGAGCAGGTAGTCGGTCTTTTTTTCGAGGAAGTCGGCATAGCCGCCCCGTATCTGGAACGAGCCTTCGGGATAGACCGGGGCCAGCTCGATCACCCGATTGACCGTGTTTTCCAAAAAGCGCCGGTCGTGGCTGACCATGAGCACGGCGGCGGGACTGTCGGGCAGGGTGGAGCCGAGCAGGCGTTCGAGCCAGAGGATGCCCTCGATGTCCAGGTGGTTGGTCGGCTCGTCCATGACCAGGATGTCGGGTCGGCAGACCAGGGCCCGGCAGACGGCCAGCCGCTTGCGCCAGCCGCCGGAAAGCAGGCGGACCGGCTGTTGCGGGTCCGGGAACCGGGCTCGGCTCAACAGGGCGTTCACCCGGTTGTAGCGCTCGGCCTCGTCGATGTCCAGGCCCGCGCAGGCGGCATAGAGGTTGTCGGCGCAGCCCGCTTCCTCGACCAGGACGTCCTCCTGGGACAGATAGCCGATGCGGAGCAGCTTCTGGACGAAAACCGTGCCGCTGTCGGCCTGCTCCAGGCCGCACAGAATCTTGAGCAGGGTCGATTTGCCCGAGCCGTTGGGCCCGATCAGACCGACGATATCGCCGGCATTGACGACCAGGGTGACCCCGGAAAACAATTCCTGGGCGCCGAAGGCCTTGGTCAATCCCTGACAACTGAGGAGGGCGCACATAGGGGCGGAGGTCGCGGCGTACCGGAAGGCGCCTCAGTCGAGGCGGCCGTTGAGGTTGATGTCGTCGGCCCGCGGGTAGGAGCCGAGCAGCTCGAAATAGGCGCAGATCTGCCGGAGGATGTTGCAGGCCTCGTAGATGACCGGATCCTCGATGTGTCCGATCATGTCGAGGAAAAAGAGATAGCTCCACTGCTTGTCCTTGGTCGGCCGGGACTCGATCTTGGCCAGGTCGATGTTCTTGGCCGAGAGGATGGTCAGAATCTCGTTGAGTGCCCCGGGGCGGTTGATCAGGCCGATGAGGATCGAGGTCTTGTCGCGGCCGCTCTTGATGGGCGATTTGCGGCCGATGACCAGAAAGCGGGTGGTGTTGCCCTGATAGTCCTCGATGCCCGGAACCACCACCTGGAGGCCGTAGGTATTGATGGCCAGCGAACTGGCAATGGCGCCGATGTTGGGATTGTTGGCGGCCATCTGGGCGGCGGTGCCGGTGGAAAAGACATCCAGGGTGGGGATGTTGGGCAGGTTTTTTCGCAGCCAGTTGCGGCATTGGGCCAGCGGCTGGGAGTGGGAGGCCACGGTCTGGATGTCCTCGATGTTGCCGGAGCGGTTGACCAGATTGTGGGTGATGGCCAACTGGAGTTCGCCGCAGATCTTAACCTTGTACCGGAGAAAGGCGTCGAGGGAATAAGTGACCGCACCTTCGATGGAATTCTCCACCGGGACGATGCCGTACTTGACCCGCTCTTTTTCCACTTCCTCGAACACCTCGGCGATCGATTCCATGGGCAAGTATTCGGCGGTCTGCCCGAAGTACTTGACCCCGGCCAGATGGGAAAAGGTGGCTTCCGGACCGAGATAGGCGACCGAGGCCTTGCGCTGCGACAGGCGGCAGGTGGTGATGATTTCGTGGAAGATCGAGCGGAGCGCCTTGTAGGGAAAGACGTCGTTGTTGCTTTTTCGCAACCGTTCGTAGATTTCCAGCTCGCGTTGGGGATCCCATTTGGCCCGGCTGGTTTCATCCTTGAGAAGGCCGATGGCCTTGGCGCATTCAAGCCGCTCCTTGAGGAGCTCGAGAATGGTGTCGTCGATCTGGTCGATGCGCTGGCGCATCTCGGGAATGCTCGGTTTCTGATCCATGATTTGTACGTGGAAAAAGGCTGGTGGCAACCAGGGTTGGGCACACGGTGCGGTTCAAAGACCTGGTTAAACATACCACTATAGCATTGTTCACCTGTCTTGAAAACAATTTCAACGGACCGAATCGTTTTCGGATATCCGGGAAAAAAGACCGGGTTCGGACGGGGGAGCGGCTGCTTTTGGGGACAGGAGCTATTTGCTCAATTGCTGCACCACGACGGCGAGATCGGCGTGGATTTCTTCCACGGTTTCGTAAAAAACCTCGGTGTCGGCCGAGAAATGGCGCAGGATATTGTTGAGCGAGTCGGGAATATAGGGAAAAAGCTTCCGGAGGTTGGCCACCCGGTTGCGGGCCAGCAGGGAGAAATCGCCGGTGACCAGCGAATGGGCCACCGCCTCTCCCAGGGCGGGGTCGGCCAGGATCTCGCGGGGATGGAAGTCGCCCCGCCCGGCTAGGTACAGCAGGATGTTGCCCAGTTCGAACAGATCGAGGGCGAACGGTTTTTCCGGCAGGTGAAAGTCGTAGTCGAAATCGATCCAGTAGAACTGGCCGGTGTTGCGGTCGACGAAAACATGGTCCCGCCGGATATCGCCGTGGCGGAAACCGTGGCGGTGCAAAAAGGCGATCCCCTCCAGGCAGCCGAGGAACCGGGAGAGGATACCGGGCAACTCGTTGCGGAAATAGTCGTGGTGGCTGCTGCCGGTATGGATGACCTTGTCCAGCCGGTTGCCGGCCACCGGCACTAGGACCCGCACCTTGTTGCCGACCGCATCCACCAGGGTCTCGCCCTGCATGAAGTTGGGATGCCCCTGCACCAGTTGAAGGATGCGCGCCTCCTTTTCGGGGCTGCGGTAACAGGTGACCGCAAACCGGCCAAGCCGCATGGTAAAGGTTTCCTTGAACTCGAGTTTGAGGATGTAGTGGGCCAGGGTGGACAGGTCTACCACCTTCGGCACCCAGGGCTTGATCTGCTCGTCCACCCCGAACCGGCCCTCCTTGGTGTAGGAGGTGATCAGGAAATACCGGCCCTCCACGGCGATGACGTCGCCGTAGTCGATGGCGGTGAAATCGGTGGTGTCGGTATAGACTCGGGAAGGGCGCCGCAGGCTGCGGGTGACCCTGTGTTCCCGCAGGTTGCGGGCCTCGGGTTCCGGCAGGATGTCGATATTCTGATAGGGAATCATCAGCCGATCACCCAAACCGCGATATCGCGACCGTTGTGGATGAGGGCGTTGGAAATCGAGCCGAACAGGAATTCCTCGGCCTTGGAAATGCCGCGCTTGCCCACCACGATCGTACCGTATCCCTCTTCGGTCTGGAGTTCGAGGATGGCGGCGCTGATCGATTGCTGGCCGGCGATCCGGCAACAGGTGGCGATAGCCCGGGGCGCAACGCCGTAGGATTGGAGGAGCGCGGCGGCTTTGGCGAACAACAGCTGGGCCTGCTGCTCTTGCGCCATTTGGTAGTCGGTCAAGCTGGCCCCGGATTGCGCGTAATCGGGCGGCGGTTCGGGATAGATGTGCAGCAGGCAGAGGTGGATGTCGTCCAGGTGGCCGGCAATGCTGCCGACATAGGCCACTGCGTTGAGGGAACGGGAGGAATCGTCGATGGCGATGATGATCCGTTTCCAGTCACTCATGGGAACCTCCTTGCAAACAATGGGGATTCGGCCCCGACAGGGAGATGCTGTGCGTGTTTTTTCTTTTACTTTTCTTTTACAATAGGGTGCATTGCCTGCAGGGACAAGTCCTTACGGTATTGGGAGAAGTGCTCTGGGAAGGGAAAGGGATTCTAGGCGCCGATCCGGCCGGCGGCGTGGATGAAAAAGAGTTGCCAGGATTCGGAGACGTTGACGATGGTGGCGCCGATGATCTTGCCCCTCCAGTCGGTCCGTTCCCAGCGAGGCTTGATGTGGAGGACCGGCAGACCGGGGTTGTCGCTGGAAAACACGGTCAGGCTTTCGGCGTCGCGGTAGAGCGGTTCGGGCAGGTTGCGCAGACAGATGCCCACCGGGGAGATGTTGTCGATCTCGGCCGTGGCGCACAGGCAGCCGTCGGTTACCCGCACCAGGGTGGCCTTGATGGGGATGCGCGGATGGCAGCGATTGTCGACCGGGGGCTGGGCGGATGCGGCGAGGTCGTCATCGGCCGGCAAGCCGGTGGATTGCCGCCATCGCCGCTGCATCGCCCGCATCAGCCGGGATATCGGCGGGGTGCCCTGCGTAGAAATGTCGTCGTCCGGAGGCGAGGTCATGAAGCCTTCCAAGGATAAAGTATCAATTTTTCTAGGGTAAAGGAATAATTCTTATAATAAGGAAAGGGAGCGGTAAAGGCAAAGAAAAGAAGGTGCTGTAAGCAAAATGGATAAAATTACGGAGGGATAGGTTTTGGATAGGTGAAATGGCATCTGGTTTGAGATGTTACGGTTACATGGGAATACACAAGGATAAATCCGTGCCGGCCGCATCGCGGGACCACATTGGCGGACCTGGGGCGGCTGCAGCAGCGCAAGGGGATGAAAAATATGGAAAATGTGATCGTATTGGCAACCGGCAATCGGCATAAATACGTGGAACTGCGGCAAGTGCTCGGCAATCTTCCGCTCACGCTGCGCGGCCTCGCCGATTTTTCGCCTGTGCCCGAGGCGGTTGAAGACGGTGCCACCTTTGACGAGAACGCCTATAAAAAAGCGCATCATTACGCGCAAGCGTTCAATGTACCCTGTCTGGCCGACGATACCGGCCTGGCGGTCGATGCCTTGGGCGGCCAGCCGGGGGTCCATTCGGCAAGGTATGCGGGGCCCGCGGCCACCGACCGGGCCAACTGCGAACGGCTGCTCCGGGAGCTGGCCGATGTCGATTGCCGCGCCGCCCGTTTCGTCTGCGTGCTCACCCTGGCGGTACCGAACGGCGCGAGCCTGTCGTGGGAAGGACGATGCGAAGGGGAGATCATCACCGAGTGGCGGGGCGAGCACGGCTTCGGCTACGATCCCCTGTTCCTCATCCCGCAATTGAACAAGACTCTGGCCGAGATCCCTTTGGCGGAAAAAGAGGCCTACAGCCATCGAGGCCGAGCCTTGGCGCAGTTCATGGGCGAATTCGACCGGGTGCGGGAATGGCTGCAGCGACAGGTAGCGATACATCCGGCGCCCTGATACCGATGGGTGCCGGTCCGGCGGCCGCTACTGCCGCCGAACGGTCATTTCGCAGGCCGCACAGTCGAAGGTGACCGCATAGCGGCCGGTTCTGTCGGCAAGGATCAAGGGCTCGGCCGAAGCCTCTTCCTGTCCGCCCGATCGCGGACAAATCCCCAGTTGAAAGCGCAGGCAGTACTTGGTGGTCATCAGTGCGCAATCGACCGTATCGGCGGCCCGCAGCGCCTGGTACTCCACCTGGCGCACGCCGTGGCGGCGATAGAAGGCGGCGGCGTGGCGGTTGGCGATGTTGTCCCGGTAGTCCACCTCGGCAACCGGCCAGGGAACCGCGTTGGGGAGCAGGTGGCGGACAGGCGGGGTGTACGCCAGCAGCCGCGCCTGCAGATGGGCGACAAAGCCCTGCCGCCGCAATTCGTTGAACGAGGCGGCGGGTACGAAGAGGTCCGGCCGGAGCTCGACCGTGACCTCGATGACCGAAAAGACGGTCTCGCCGCTTTTGCTCAACTGCCGGCGGGCCACCGAGTCGATCGTGCCGGCCGCGCGCGCCTGCTGTTTGGGTACTGCCAGGGACGTGCTGGACACGATCCCGTCCTCATCGACAAGGGTCAGGCCCAGGCCTTCGGCCGTTTCCTCCACCCGCATCCGCACCGCGATGGTCCGGCAGAGGGTGCTGCGTGTCAGGGCCTTGTCGAATTCGCTGTCGCGGTTCCGGTATATTTCCGTGCCCACGGACAGCCGCAGTCGGCCGGTGCCGCCCCTGGGATAGACGATGTTCCCTTCGGCCCGGTTCACCTTGATGCCGACCAGCAGGTCCTGCGGGTCGAAAAAGCAGAGACCGTCGTCGTTGTGGATCGTCTCTTCCCCGGAGACGGTGAACGAGGCCGCATCCAGCGCCAGCACGCGCCCCATTCTCTTGCCGGTCGACTTGGGCGTGCTCGGGTTTGCCGCCCGGTTTTTTGGCCTGGTGAGAAAATAATCGGTGGCGCCCCGATGAAACGACCGCTCCGGGTCCGGGACAAAGGCAAATGCGCACTGGCCGGAAGAGGAGCGAGCCAGGTCGGGGCGCGCGTGCAAAAGCGCATCCAGGGCCAGCCGATAGGCGGCGGTGACGTTCTTGACGTAGTTGGCGTCCTTGAGCCTTCCCTCGATCTTGAACGAACGGATGCCGGCATCGACCAGTGCGGCTAGATGAGCGGAAAGATCCAGGTCTTTCAGGCTAAGCACATACCTGTTTTCCGCCACGATCCGGCCTTCCCGGTCGAAAAGGTCGAACCGGTGGCGGCAGAACTGGGCGCACTGGCCCCGGTTGGCGCTCCTGCCGGCCACGATCTCGCTGAAATAGCATTGGCCGCTGTAGCAGACGCACAGCGCCCCATGGACGAAAAATTCCAGGGGAACGGTGGTGGCAGCGCGGATTTCCCGAATCCGGGCCAGGCTCAATTCCCGGGCGAGCACCACCTGGGCAAAGCCCACTTGCTCGAGAAAGCGGACTTTTTCCACCGTGCGGTTGTTCATCTGGGTGGAGGCGTGGAGGGGAATGGGCGGCAATTCCGCCTCCAGCAGGCCGACATCCTGGACGATCAGCCCGTCGGCACCGAGCGCGTGCAGCCGATGGCACAGGGCCACCGCTTGCTCGAATTCACCGTCTTCAAGTAGGGTGTTCAGGGGCACGTAGACCCTGGCGCGAAACCGGTGGGCATAGGCCGCCAGACGCTCGATGTCGGCCAGACTGTTGCCCGCCGCCGCCCGGGCGCCAAAGAGCGGGCCGCCGATGTAGACGGCGTCGGCGCCGTGATTAATGGCGGCCAGTCCGCAGGCGAGATCCTTTGCGGGGGCGAGCAGTTCGAGAGGCGTTGGATCCATTGGGCAATCAAGCGGCCGGGTGAGTATTTCGGATTGGGATCGGCATGTTTTCGTCTGCACCTGCGATTGCGCGCGCGGAATCGAACTCGGGCGGCGCCTTGCCGCATCCTGCCCGATGCGCTGTCTGCATCGCGGTTCTGCGATTGATACGCCGTTTTCCGGAAAAATCAATCCATTTGCCAGGGAAATAACCATTCCATCCCAAGATGCGTCTTTTTCTGCCGGTTCCAGGCCGGCTGCCAAACGAGCGGGGATGTGTTCATCCAGACACTGTCCCGGACAGGCTGGGAACGGTCGGGCGACGGCAAGGAGGTGAGGCAACCAACACGACACCCTGGGCACAGAAAAATTGTCAAACAGCATTTCGCTGGAACAACAGTAAACTCTGCGGTATAGTTCAACCGTTTTGGAACGATCCGCCTCCGGATGCCGCCATGCCGTGGCCCGTGGGGCAACGATGAAAGCGAACAGGAGTTGGACAATGAAAAGGACAGTGACCGGAATGCTGCTCGCAGCGGCATGGATGATTGCGGGGGCCGTTGCGCCGGCGCGGGCTATCGATCTGTACGGATTCGCCAGTTATTGGGGCAATGGCGATCTCGAAGGGAAGGGCGGTTTCGGCGTCGGGCTCGGCATGCCCTTGATCTCCGAGCACCTCATCCTGGACGGGCGGGTGTATTTTCTCGACAAGAGTTCCCTGGCCTACGGCGACGAAGTCACCATGGTACCCTTCGACCTCGGCCTGCAACTGCACCTGATGCCCCGTTCCGACCTGGATCCCTATGGTTTGGCCGGGGTTTCCTTCATCTATGCCGACGCCGACCGCAGCGATGTCGACTCAAGCTTCGGCGCCTATCTCGGCGCCGGGCTCGAATGGGCTCCGATTTCTTTTCTCAGATTGTTCGGGGAAGGGGTCTATCGTTTCCAGAAACTGGACGGCAGCCGGGGCAGCGATATCGATGTCGGCGGCCTGAGCGGCAATGTGGGGATAAGGATCTACTTCTAGAAGTTACAAATTTTTAGAAAAAAAGGCCAGGGCTTCCCTTCCACAGGGCGGCCGCGGCCTTGTTTCGTCGATGAAGCGGCTGCAGGGCTGCAGATGCGCTAAAAAGCGAATTTGACTGCGGTCAGCACCTTGGTGGCCTTGTCGGCATTTTCCCCCCAAATGCCCTGCTGCACGCCGATGTTCACCCGCCAGGTTGCGTTGTACGGCATGAGGAGACCGGCGGTCACGGCCAGCGTCTGGGCGTCGTCTTCGCCTTCCAGGTAATCGTGGCTGTAGTTCAACTCGACCTCGGGCTGCAGCCAGTGGAAGACCTGATAGCCCACCGCCAGGTCCGTGACGAGGGTACCCCTGGCATTGGCGCGTTTGTTGCCGATGGGCAAGGCATAGCCGATATCGCCGTTGGCCGTCCATCGCCCCCAGTCCTTGGTCAAGGCCAGGGTTTGATTGAAGCTCCAGTATTCCTGGCTGGTGCCGATGTCGTCGCGGTCCGAATCGCTGCCGGTGGGAATGGTTACCCCGGCGATGTAGGCGAATGCCAGGTGGCGCTGTGGATTGTTGTAGAAGCGGTAGCGTCCTTTTATATCCAAATCGGTAAAGTCGGCTCCCCGGGAAGGGCCGGCCATGCCGTCGTTGGGGTCGAAATCGTTGTCGTTGTCCTTCAACCAGCTGTATCCGCCCTTGATGTTCAAATCCACGTCTTCGACCAGGCCGGCGAGGAAGGACAGGGCCAGCCGCTGTTCTCGGAACAGTCCTCGGCCATGGGCATGGCCGCCCCCGTCCCAGGAACGCTCGGAATGGGTATAGGCAAAGGACGGTTCCAGTTCGTAATGGCCGGGGTCGAGCGGTGAGGCGTCGGCGGTGTTGAGCTTGGCGTGCTCGTTGCTGAAGGTCTCCACTGCGACGGTGTTTTCCGGCCCCGGAATTGCGGCAGTCGGGGCGGCTGTCGCTCCGGCGGGCAGCAGGGCGGAACCCAGCAGGCAGCACAGAGCGAGTTTGGAGCTGTGCGAGGCATGGCGTGGCATGGTCGACTCCTTGAGGGGAAAGGGTTGGGGCCGTCGTCTGAACGGGTGCATGCCGCCCGGACAAACGAGCGATAATCGTTTTTCGCGCACAACTCCCGGTGGGCTCCGTTCGGGCCGGAACGCCGCATGCCTGCCGGGTGCTATGCCCGATCATCCGCCCATCGACGATGTCCTGGACAAGGTCGACGGCGCTTGTTGCCGATCTTCTGGAAAGTCGTTTTTTCCCCTGCCCGATACGGGCTTGTTGGCGGGGGGCACCGCCGATGCACTCCGGGCCGCGAGGTGGAAACCATTGGTTCGCGGCTGGCCTGTTCTCCCGACAGGTGGAGGATTTGGAAGGATTGTATCGCGCTTTTTTCTATGATGATAGGTGAATATCGCCTGGTCGGAAAATTTTTTCGCGGGAACCGAGGCCAGAACAGCCGGGATATCGGTAGCCGTGAAAAACAGGTCCTTGCGCCTGAACGGCCAAAGCGGGTATGCTCGTCCACGGCCGTCGACCGACAAACCGGCCGACCAATCGATAACCGCCTTTGGGGCGATTGAAAAACACGATTTCCGAGCCGCGTTACGCGGCCGCTTGGCCATGGCCGTATTGCAAGCATCGCCACCTTTTACCCGCAACGCCCTGGCTGTGTTGTTCGAACGCTCGAATTTCAAGGCCTTCCAGCAGCCCGGCGCACCCTCCCATTTCTGGGCGCCCCTGATCTCCGCCTGCTCCGGCGCGCGGCGGGACGAGATCTTTTTCCTCACCCCGGACGATATCCGCCGGTTTGACGGCACCTATTTCTTCCTGCTCAAGCCCACCGCCCCCGGGCAAGGGCGTCCCGGTATCGCGGCCCGGTCCATTCCACTCCATCCTCTGCTGTTGCGGCTGGGGCTGCCCGAATGGATCGAAACGCGGCGGCAGACCCAGCCGCAACAGCGGATTTTTTCGGAATACAAAGCCCTCCGGGAGCACGCCGGCCTGCCCTTTTCCAGGGCCTTTGTCCAATGGATCAAGGCCACGGCGGAACGATTGCCGCCGGCGCAACGACATCTGTTTGCCGAGGATTTCCACTTCCCGTCCCTGCGGGCACTGTTTCTGGCCGAAGCCGGACGAGCGGGCATGGACGATGCCGTGGCGCGCGCCATCCGGGGAACCGAAGGCGGCACGCCGCCAGCCGAACGGGATGCGTCCTGGCGCGCCCTGGCTGCCGCCGAACTGGCGCGGGTCGATATCGAATCCTGCTTTCCGCCCCTCGATCCCTACCGCGAACTCTTGGCCTGAGTATCCACGCCCATCCTTTTCCGCCGTCTTGCCTATGCAACCCGCTCTCTTCGACACCTGGACCGACCGCTACGACAGTTGGTTCGCCACCCCGGTCGGCCGGATGGTCAAGCGCTACGAGACCGACTTGCTGCTTGCGTTCCTCGACCCTCGGCCCGGTGAGCATCTGCTCGACGCCGGCTGCGGCACCGGCATCTTCACCGCGGATGTCCTGGCCAAGGGCGCCCTGGTGGCCGGCATCGATCTGTCGGTCCCGATGCTGGCCGGGGCGGTCGGCCGCCTGGGAGACGGCGGTTTTGTTGCCCTTGGCGCCGACGTGTGCGCCTTGCCCTTTGCCGATGGCAGCTTCGACAAGGTCTTTTCCATGACTGCCATCGATTTTGTCGCCGACGGCCGCAAGGCAATGGCCGAGCTGGACCGGGTCGTCCGGCCGGGCGGTCGGGTGGTGGTCACCACCCTCAACAGTCTCGGCCCCTGGGCCGAACAGCGCCGGCGAAAGGGCGCGGCTGGGCACGATCTCTTTGCCCAAATCCATTTCCGTTCGCCGGCGGCCATGCGGGCCATCGCCCCCGCGGTCCGCATCGAGACCGCGACCGCCATCCACTTCGGCAAGGACGATCCTCCCGAGGCCATCCCGGCAATCGAACGGCGCGGCCGCGACCAGGGGCTGGACACCGGCGCCTTGGTGGCGGTCCGCTGGGACAAGGAGTAAGTTCGCCGCCGGTGTCGCCTTGGTGGCGGTCCGCAGGTAAGAAGATATTGACTTGCCACCTGTTTTCTTATAGGAACTGGCCTGGCGCCTGATGCCGCCGCAGGGGGGAAGGCACGGTGGCAGCCGGCCGGGCCGGGACCCTTGTCGCTGCCCCGCGCCGCCAACCCCTGCCCGCCGAGAACCTCATCCGGGATCGTTTATGTACGACGTCTTCAGCCTGCCCGCCATCCGCTTCCCCGAGGGTTTCGTCTGGGGCAGCGCCACCGCCGGACACCAGATCGAGGGAGACAACATCCACTCCCAGGCGTGGCACAACGAGCAGCAGCCGGAGTTTTACCGGGACGATCCCGAGCGCGCGACCCGCGCCCCTTCCGGCAAGGCCTGCGACCATTTTCGGCTGTACCGGGACGATGTGGAGTTGATCGCCTCGCTCGGGCACCGGGCCTACCGCATGTCCATCGAGTGGAGCCGGATCGAGCCGGTGGAAGGGCGGTGGGATCACCAGGCCCTGGCGCACTACCTCGACCTGTTGGAGCGGCTGGTGCAGAAGGGCATCCAGGTTTTCGTCACCCTGCACCACTTCACCCATCCGTTTTGGTTCGAACGCCTGGGCGGCTTCGACAAGGCCGACAACCGCCGCTTTTTTGAGCGCTATCTCACCTTTCTCCTGCCGAAAATCAGCTCCATGGTCAGCGGCTGGAACGTGATCAACGAGTTCAACCAATGGGGCGGGCTGACCGCCGGCCCGGCCATCGCGCCGCTGAAATTCAACATGCTGCGGACGCACGCCCTGGGCTACCACCTGATCAAGCGGTATTCCTCGGCCCCGGTGAGCAGCGCCCATGCCTTCATCCACTGGTTTCCCCGCCGATTCCACGACGATCTGGACCGGCGCATGACCGATTTTGCCGATTTCACCACCAACGAGTTTTTTTTTCATGCCCTGCGCACCGGTGAGCTGGTCTATCCCGGGGTGGACGCCGAGTACGATCCCGAAGTCAAGGGCAGCCTGGATTTCTGGTCGGTCAACTATTACACCCGCCACATGGTCGACGCCCGCCTGGCCGGTCTGGACGGCCCTCGCTTTGCCCACAAGCTGCTGCAAATGATTCCGATGCGGTTTTACCTGGAGGAGATGTATCCCGAAGGGTTGACCGCCAATCTGGAGCGGCTGCGCGATTACCCGGTCTACATCACCGAGAACGGCTGCTGCGCCGCCGACGACCGTTTCCGCATCGTCTATCTGGCGCTGCATCTCTCCGCCTTGCACGAGGCCCTGGAGCGCGGGGTGGATGTGCGCGGCTATTTTTACTGGTCGCTGATGGACAACTACGAGTGGACCACCTTCATCCCCCGTTTCGGCCTGGTGGCCGTGGATTTCCAGACCTTCCGGCGCAGCCCCAAGACCAGCGCCCTGTTCTACCGGGAAATCATCCGGGACAACGGCTTTGGCGGCGAGACGGTGCGGCGCTACCTGGACGCCCTGCCCACCTTGCCCGGCCGCGTTGCCTGACCGTGGTGCCTGTCCGCGTCTCTGTCGGCCCGGCCTGCGGCCACCCCCTTTGCCCCTTCGCGGCCATGCCCGCAACATGTTCCAACCCATGAGCCAACACAATGAGCACGAACAATTTTTTCATTGAATTCCTGCGGCTGGCCAAACTGTATTGGTGCTCCGAGCACAAGCTGAAGGTCCGGGGCCTCGTCGTCTTCCTGGCGTTCCTCACTGTCTTGCAAATGGTCATGGCGGTATTGATGACCCAGTGGAGCGCCGCCCTGTTCAATGCCTTGGAACAGCATTCCATGCGGGGGCTGCTGGTCCAGATCGGCTTGCTGGTCCTCCTGTTTTTCGCCGAGATGGCGTTGACCGGCACCCACCTGGTCACCAAGCGGAACCTGCAGATCTCCTGGCGCGGCTGGCTGACCGAGTATGTGTTCTCCCGCTGGATGGATGCGGGCCGCCATTACCTGATCACCCCCTTACCGGGCGAACACGACAACCCGGACGGCCGCATTGCCGAGGATTGCCGGGTGACCACCGAATCGGCGGTCATCCTCGGCCATTCGCTGCTGTACAGCATCCTGCTGCTGGTCGGTTTCACCGACGTGCTCTGGTCCCGTTCGGGCGTGGTGACGCTCGATCTGGGCTTTGCCGAAATCCCCGTTTACGGGCATTTGGTCTGGATTGCCATTATCTACTCGGCGCTGGCCTCCTGGTTCGGCTGGCTGCTGGGCCGGCCCCTGACCGGCGCCACCAATGCTCGCCAGTCGGCGGAGGCCAACTTTCGCGCCACTCTGCTGGAGGCGCAGGAGAACAGCCAGGCCATCGCCCTGATCCACGCCGAGGCCTGCGAACGGAACCAATTCCGCGCCCTGTTCCTCAAAATCCAGGAGGTCTGGCACACCCAGACCGCGGCCTGGCGGAACATAACGATGTTCGGCACCAGCTACGCCACCTTTTCCATGGTTTTTCCGATCCTGATTTCCGCTCCCCGCTACATCATGGGCAAAATTACCCTGGGCTCTTTGATGCAATCCGCTCAGGCCTTCCAGCACATGACCTCGGCCCTGTCCTGGCCGGCCAACAACCTGGGCGGGATCGCCGAGTGGCGCGCCTCGGTGGAGCGCATCTTGAGCCTGTTGCAATCGCTTGAGCACGTGGACCGGGAGGTGGCCCAAATCGAGCACCGCATCCAATTGGTCTGCTCGGATCGGCCGGTACTCGCCTTCCGCCAGGTCAGGATCGGCAAATACCAGGGCACGGCGCTGACACCGGAAATCTCCATGGAAATCGGCAAGGGCGAGCGTGTTCTGCTCACCGGCAACGCCGTCACCGGCGCCCGGCTGTTCCGCGCCATCGCCGGGATACGGCCCTGGGGCAGCGGCACCATCGAACTGCCCAGCCAGGGGCGGCTATTCTTCATGCCGGCCCGGCCGTACCTGCCCACCGGCACCCTGCGCTACGCCATCGGCTATCCCTCTTCCCGCCGGGTCTACACCCAGGAGCAGATCGAACAGACCCTGCACCTGGTGGGGCTTGAGCGCCTGATCGATCAGCTCGACCAACGGGAGCATTGGGCCAACTTCCTCACCCCGGAGGAACAACAACTTTTGGGCATGGTGCGCCTGCTGCTCAACCGGCCCCAGTGGGTTTTTCTCCAGGAGTCCTTCGATGCCCTGGAGCACGAGGACGAGAAACGGATGCTGCGATTGATCTGCAAACAGTTGCCCGATGCCACCTTGTTGGCGATTTCCCATTCGGCCAACGGCACCGCCTTTTACACTCGACATCTGGCTTTGTAGAAACAATATTGAAAACAGGAGGTTCCATGACAAGTGCAACGGTGAACGAATACGGCGGCAAACTGCGCGGGGTCAATCTCGGCGGCTGGCTGGTGCTGGAGAAGTGGATCACCCCCAGCCTGTTTGCGGGGCTCCGGGCCACCGACGAGACCTCCTATTGCGCCGAGCTGGGCGAGGTCGAGGCCACGCGGCGGCTGCATCGCCACTGGGACACCTTCATCACCCGCGACGACTTTGCCTGGCTGGCCCGGGCGGGCGTCAACGCGGTGCGGCTGCCCATCGGCCATTGGCTGTTCGGCAAGGACTATCCCTACCACCGTGCTTACGGCGAGGCACGTTATCCTTTTGTCGAGGGAGGAGTTGCGATCGTCGACCGGGTCTTCCGGTGGGCCGAGGAGTGCGGTCTGCGGGTACTGCTGGATCTCCATGCCGCGCCGGGTTGCCAGAACGGCTTTGACAACGGCGGCATCCTGGACGTGTGCGAGTGGCACACCAAAGAGGAGTATATCGAGCATTCGCTGGACGTGTTGGAAAAGCTGGCGCAGCGCTACGGCAGCCAGCCGGCGTTGCACGGCATCCAGGTCCTCAACGAGCCGAGCTGGGATATCCCCACCGAGTTGCTCAAGCGCTATACCGCCGAGGCCTATCACCGCATCCGCCGCCACTGTCCGGCCGAGCGGACAACCGTGGTGTTCCACGACGGTTTCCGCGATTTCCGCGAGTATGCCGGCTTTCTCCAGGCGCCGGAATTCCGGAACGTGGCCATCGACATCCATCGTTATCAGTGCTTTGTGCGCAGCGACCTCGACCTGGACATCTTCGGCCACATCCGGATGAGCGCCGGCGAGTTGCGCGAAGAAGCCGCAACCATCGTCCGCGAATCGGGGTATCGAGTCTATTGCGGTGAATGGAGCCTGGGCCTGGACATGAAGGTGGTGTCGCTCTGGGCGGAAGGCCCCTTCAACCACGCACTCGAAGCCATGGACGAATTCCAGATGGCGGCCGCCCTGCGCGGTTTTGCCGCGGCCCAGCTCCTGGCCTTCGAGCAATGCGACGGCTGGTTTTTCTGGACCTACCGCACCGAGACCACCCCTGAGTGGAGCTACCGCGACTGCGTCGACCAGGGCATCATTCCGGACCTGGGCCGGCCGGAGCAGATGGCGGGCATCCGCGCCATGTTGGCGCGGGCCAAATAACAAACCTCGTGAATCGGAGGCAAGGCGATCATGATCAGGGTAATGAGCTTCAACATCCGCTACGGCCTGGCACCCGATGGAGAAAACCACTGGCACAACCGCAAGCACCTTGCGCTCGCCCGCATCCGGGCCTTCGGTCCCGACCTGCTCGGGCTTCAGGAGTGCCGCGACGACGACCAGGCCGCCTTTGTCCGCCAGGGCCTGCCGGACTTTCATTTTTACGGCGTCCACCGGCAGGGCCCCGGCGACACGGCCTTGGAAATGGCGCCCCTGCTGTTTCGTCCGGCAGCGTTTTCCTTGCTTGATTCCGGCTGTTTCTGGCTGAGCGAAACCCCGGAGATTCCCGGCAGTATGAGCTGGGACAGCGCCTACGCCCGCACCGTGAGCTGGGCCCGGCTCTCCTGCCGGACCACCGGCCGGGAGCTGACCTATGTCAACACCCATCTCGACTACGAGCCCGAGGCGGTGGTCAATCATGCCCGCTGTCTGCGGCATTGGCTCGATCGGGTCGATTCCGGGACGCCGCTGATCCTGACCGGCGATTTCAATGCCGACAAGGACAGCGAACCCTACCGGCTGCTGACCGGGGACAATGGCCTGAACGACGCCTTCCGGCTGGCGCATCCGCCGCCTGGGCAGGACGAGATCACCTACCATGCCTATGGCCAGGAAGAGGAGCGGACCTCCATCGACTGGATTCTGGTCTCCGACCACTTCCGAGTGGTGGAGGCGCAGATCGACCGCAGCCGCGAAGGCAATCTTTTCCCCTCGGACCATTATCCCATCGCGGCCGTGCTCGACTGGCGCAAGTAAATGCGACAGGTGCGAAGAAAGGCCGGTCAGGCCATGTCGTTTTGCTCCGGCCTCAGGTGTTTTGCTGCGTAGCGTTGCGGAATGTTGGCCTTGAGGAACAGATCGTACAGATCCGGATCGATGTGATGGCGCTGCTTGAATCCGTCCATGATGTCGAGCGTCTCGCGCAGGGTCTTGCTGTTTTTGTACGGACGGTCCCAGGCGGTTAGGGCCTCGAATATATCGGCGATGGCCATCATCCGCGCGGCCCAGCTCATCTCCTCGCGCTTCAATCCGCGCGGGTATCCTCGGCCGTCCATGGTCTCATGGTGCGCTCCGGCGATCTCCGGTATCTGCTGGAGATGTTCCGGCAAGGGCAGGGAGTGCAGCATGATGATGGTCTGGGTGATGTGATCGTTGATTTTGTAGCGTTCCTCCTCGGTCAGGGTGCCCCGGCGGATGCCCAGGTTATACAGCTCGCCCCGGTTGTACAGGGCCTCGGGCACATTGAGCTTGAAGCCCCATGGATTGTCCGGGGGGATGCGGTCCTGGGGCCCTCTGGCAATAATGTGCTCGCGGTTGTCCATCAGTAAAAATTCCCGCACCGGGGGAGCCGGCACCCCGGCCTGCTCCATGCGAGCCCGCTCATCGCGCGAAACGCCCAGCCGTTTGTCCAGGGTACGTACCCAGGTGCGCCGGCCGATGGCCGCCAAGCGGGCCAGGTCTTCGTCGCTTATGTATTCACTGCCGATATTGCAGACGGCCACGAAGGCGAAATCGTCGTCGATCTCTTGCCAAATCTCTTCGAGCTTGCGTTGCCCCTCCTGGGCATCCGCCCCCTCCAGTCTGGCGCGCAGACTGTCTATTTCCGCGTCGCGCTTCAGGACTTCGAAGCGGGTGCGGATTTCGTGCAAACGGTCATACAGGGTTTCCAGCTTGGTGGCCTTGTCCATCACGTACTCCGGCGTGGTGACTTTGCCGCAGTCGTGCAGCCAGGCCGCCAATCGAGCCTCTTCAAGCAGTGCATCGTCCAAACGGAAATCTTTGAGCGGTCCCTCCTCGCTTTGATCGGCGGCTTCCAGCAGCATGTGGAAAATAACCGGCACCCGGGCACAATGGCTGCCGGTATGGGGCGACTTGGTGTCGATAGCCCCGGCCAAAATCCGGATGAAGGCATCCCGCAGGTCGAATTGGTTTTTGATGAGAGTCTGGGTCTCGAGGACCACAGCTGCGACCTTCACCAGCGTTTCCAGGAAAGCGGTTTCCTCCGGTGAGAATCCTCCGGAACCATCGCGATCGCGTTTAAAAAAGGTTATTCCTCCCAGCGGGGCTCCCATCCGGTCGCGCAAGGGAAAGCAAAGGAGGTGTAAGCAGGTAACGGAGGGATCGTTGAAACCTGGAGCCGGCCCTGGCAGCCGTGAGCGGGGATCGTGAGGTTCGATACGGTCTCGAATGGTGCAATTGCCGTCCATGGCCCGACAGATCGCATAGGTCTGTCGGGGTAAATGGTTAACTGAGGCCATCGGCAGCACCGTCACCTCGTCGTCATCCCAGCAAAAGAGAAACTCTTTATCTAAGCCGTTTTTGCCATCGGTAATAACCAATAGAACTCCTTCCGGATCGACCATTGCGATTATTTCCTTGAGGATGCGCTGCAGCAGGACATGAAGGTCGCGTTCTTGGCCGACCATGCTGAGGAGACCGAGGAATTTTTGCTGATGTTCCCGCATGGATTGCAGGCCATGGGTCAGCAAGGCCACTTCCGACAGGTACGAATGGGGATATCCCTGTGCGAAGTCATCCGGTTTTTCGTAGAAAGGGTGGGTGCGGGCAGTCATGATCCGCAAAGGCTGGCTGATATATTGTCCGGCTAACCAGGCGACCGGGGCCACCAACAGAATAACCCCGAACATGCCGAGCAGGGTGTAATGCCAAAAGACATTCTCGGCGGCCAACAGTTCGTCGCGCGGGATGGCCAACACCATGAAATCGTTCGGTTGGTTCGAAATTTCCATCTCCTCCATGATCAGGAGCCATTCCCGTTGGTCTTCCGTGACTATCAGGCCGGTGTTGCTTGCACCGTTCTCGATTCTCAAGCTACTGGTCCGCAATCCCTGCTGGTATTTCTTCAAACCCTGCCGGATAACCGAGGAAAGATCTTCCACATCGCGGAGTTTCTGGTGGCCGCTCTTGTTGAGGAGCATGCCCCGGGAAGAGGCCAGGAGGGTGGCGTCTGGGCGAAACAGGGCCAGGCGCGAGCCCGGCGTGGGGAGTTCGCTTGCCAACAGAGAAGAGAGTTGATCCACGTGCAAAGTCAATCCGGCCACTGCACGGCCGTTGAGGCTTTTTTGAGCGACGAAGATGCCCACCGCGTAATGATCGACCAGGAGGGTGGCGTTGGTTTCGACCGGGCCCGTGGTGCGCATGGCCTCCTGGTACCAGTTCCTCAATCGGGGATCGTAGCCTTGGTCGAAGAAATCGGTTCTTTTTTCCAGAAGCCGCAACTGGACATCGTAAAAAAAATATTCGCTTAAGGAGGGTACCCTGTCGCCCCGAACCTCGCGGACCAGCAGGGCGCTGCCCGGAGGGCCTGCAAAATAGAGGCGGTCCCTCTCGTTCTTCAACAATTTGACCAGGAAAAAATCGCCGTTGTCGTAACCGACGAAAAGTTCCTCAAAAAGGTGGTAGGCCTGCAGAGCCGCCTGGAGCAGGGGGAGGTATTGCGTACGCTCCTCGGGTGAGCGGGTTTGGGGAACGGGTCCATGGCTGAAGGCCGCCACGAAATTCCGTGAAGGCTGGGAGATGTTGTTGATGAGCACCCGTTCGACGCTGCGCCCGATGGCGTCTGCTTTCTGCTCCACGGCGGCGTTGATGGTCCTGTTGACCACGTGATAGCCGATGCCGGTCATGCAGGTTCCGGCCACCAGGAGCACGGCGGCGCAGAACAGACCAAAGTAGCCTCGCAGGCCGAGCAGGTGGCGAGGATGATTGTTCGCCGGGTCAGGCATTGTTTGTCTCCCTATTGGTTCTTCTTTCCGATCCTCTTTGGCGCGGACAGTCTTCAGGGCACATTTCATCCTGCAAATCGGTAGTGGTAATTTTTGTTGGATAATATGGTGAATTGCAATAGATTCGGAGATATCTCGGTGCCAGTGCCGATCGGGACCGGGCCGCAGCGATGCGGCATAACTCTGAATGCAATCTACCTCGTTTTCTCTGGTTCGCATAAATAATATTGCGTATTTACAGATTTTATGGTTTTCGTATCGGGAGGTGGTGGAGGGCGCTATTAAATGACGCCTGCCACGCTGTTTTCTTCTTCGCAATCGATTCAGCAGCAAGCTGAAAAAGCCGATTCCTGCCTTCGTCAGGGCAGGGCAGGCGGATAGGCATGAGGCCTTCCGCTTCTCGGTGCCGTCGCACCGATTTTGGCGGTCCATGTAACATGCCGTACGAGCGCCGGATGCGCCTGGCGAGGACATGTTTCTTTTTTTTTCTGAAAAAATAACGGTTTCGGCTGGTTGGCCAGCGAAACCGGTTGTTGCTCCATACTACCATAATCTCCGGATCTTGTTGGCCGGCATCGATTGACGCTGCTGTTTGCGCCCGGTGCCGGAAAAGAACGCGACAGGTGCAGGCCGGCGCTTCGCCGGCACCCCGGCCACGTTGTCACTGCGTTTGGGTAACCGCGTGGTTCAATCGAACAGAGGAGGTGCAGGATGGTTTTTAGGAGGTTCGGCGTATTCTTTTCCCTTCCCCTTATGCTTGCCGCCCAGGTGGCCTACGCGGCCTCGGCTGAACCCTCCACCGCCGACGCGGCGGCCGGGATGGTGTTGGTCCCGATCAAGGGCGGCTGCTTTCAGATGGGCGATTCGGTCGGCGACGGCGAGCCGAACGAGCGGCCCGTGCATGAAGTGTGCGTGCCGGATTTTGCCATCGGCCGCTTTGAAGTCACCAACGGCCAATACCGAAAATTCAAGCCGCAGCATACCAGTGGCGGCGCCCAGGGCGGCACCCTGAACGACGACAATCAACCGGCGGTCAATGTGTCCTGGGACGACGCCGTTGCCTATGCCAAGTGGCTCTCGCTTCGGATCGGCCGGACCTACCGGCTGCCGACCGAGGCGGAGTGGGAATATGCCGCTCGAGCCGGTTCGAGCCAGAGCCGCTTCTGGGGCAACAATCCCGACGAGGCCTGCAAGTATGCCAATGTCGCGGACCTGACGGCCAAGAAGCAATGGGCCAAATGGACCACTTTCGCCTGCGACGACGGCTATGCGGTTTCCGCCCCGGTCGGCAGTTTCGCGGCCAACGGCTACGGGCTCAACGACATGCTGGGCAATGTCTGGGAGTGGTGCGAGGATGTCTACAACAGCGAGGCCTACGCCAAACTGCCGAAGGACAATCCGGTGTACCGCGGGGCAGGTGAATACCGGGTCATGCGCGGCGGCGGTTGGAGCAACGGCCCCCTGGGGGTCCGCAGTTCGCACCGGGTCGGGCTTTCCCCCGATTTCGGCCATCATGCCCTCGGCTTCCGCCTGGTCGCATCCGGGCCCTGAGGCAAGCGATGCGGAAAACCGCCGTTCATCCCCCACCACATCCAGGAGAAACAATGAAGAAGATCTGTTTTGCCGTACTGCTTTTGCCGCTCGGCCTGCTCCTGCTCGGCTCCAGTCCGTCGACCGGTGACGCCACCGATGCCACCGAAGCCGCCGATACCAAAAAAGGCTTCATCGGGGCGATCACCTGCCAGGATTGTCATGAGACGCAATATGCAAGCTATGCCCGCTCGGTCCATTTCCAGAAATACGTCAAAGGGCCCCAATCGCAGGATGCCTGCGAAACCTGCCATGGACCGGGTGCGTCCCATGTGGAAAAGGGCGGCGGCCGAGGGGTCGACATTTTCGCCTTTGACAAGCAGGCCGGGCACACGGCCGAGGAAATCAGCGGGGTCTGCCTCAAATGCCACGCCACCACGGCTCGCATGACCTATTGGGACATGGGGCAGCACAAGAAAAACGATGTGCCGTGCACCGCCTGCCATGCCATCCACCAGCAGCAGCGCGCCGCCGTCGACCAGCTCACGGTCTGCTTCCGCTGCCATCGCGACATTAAAGCGCAAATCAGCAAGCAATCCCGGCATCCGATCCTGGAGGGCAAGGTCAAGTGCAGCGACTGCCACAACGTCCATGGCGCCATGTCCAAGGGAATGATCAAGGCGGAAACCCCCAATCTGCTCTGCTATACCTGCCATGCCGACAAACGCGGCCCCTTTGTCTGGGTCCATCCACCGGCGGACGAGAATTGTCTGATCTGCCATACTCCCCACGGCAGCCGCCACGAGAATCTGTTTGCGGACAGGATTCACGTGATCTGCCAGGATTGTCACGACGACAGCTCCCATCACGGTGCGGCCTATGACAACAGGTCGGGTTTTGGCGGAGCCAAGGAGAGCAATCGCTTTGTGGCCCGGTCCTGTGTCGAGTGCCATCACAGCATGCACGGTTCGGCGAATTTCAGACGCTCTTTCAGCCGATAAGGAGGCGAGCCATGATAAAAAAAGTGTCCACCGCTTTGTCGGTCCTGTCGTTTGTCGTTCCCGCCCCGGTCCTGGCCGAGAGCGACGCGTTCGAATATCGGGGGAGCATCGAGCTCGGCCTGATGGGGGCGGATGTCGACGGCCGCAACAGCGCCAAATTCGAGGAATACCGGGATATGGACGACGGTCTTTTCGGGACCTTGCAGTTCGATGCCCTGAAAGATTCCTATTTCCTGCAGATGGATGCCGCCAACCCCGGCCGCGACGACCAGAGTGTCGACGTCCAGGGCGGCAGGTACGGCTCGTTCAAGTACAACCTGTACTTCGACGAAATGCCGCACAATTATTCCTACAACGCCCTTTCCTTCTACCGGGGACTCGGCACCAATCACCTGATGGTGCCCGCCGATCCCACCGCCACGCCCCCCAATTCGTTCGAGACCAGCACCGCGACCTGGTCGACTTTCGATTACTCGGTGCAGCACAAGAAATACGGCGGCCAGGTGGAGGTGAGTCTGGCCGAGCCCTATTTCGTCAATTTCGGGATCGAACGGCGCGAGCAGGACGGGAAGCGGCCGTTCAGCGTCCGCGAGAACATCGAGGTGCCCTTGCCGATCTCGTACGTGACCGACAACCTCAATCTGCAGGCCGGCTATCTCGGTAAAAACATCACCGCTTCGGTCACCGGCTATCTCAGCTCGTTCACCAACGACAATAAGTACCTGTTGTGGGACGATCCCAGCCCGGACGGCAACAATCCGGCCAACATCGTCCAGAGTGCGGTCACCGATCCGGATAACGACATGGGCAAACTGGCCGCGGATTTCAGTTGGCGGGGGCTGCCGCTCAAGTCGGCCCTGGCGATGAACGCCAGCTACACCAATTTGTCCAACAGCATCTCGGCCAACGAGATCAATGTCAACCCCGCCACCATGGGCACGGATTTCTACCGACTCAACCGCACCCAATTCGACGGGGACATCGACTACACCTCTTTCTCTGCCGCCCTGGTCTCCGAGCCGCTGCCGCGCCTGGACACCCGGATCTATTACCGTTTTTTGGAGCGGGAAAACCATTCGACCCACATTTTCTACAACGCGGACGAGGGAAACAACGCCAAGGAACTGCTGAGCTACGACAAGAACACCGCTGGCGCCGAACTGGGGTACCGACTGCCCTACCGGACAAAGTTCAGTCTCGGCTACGACTATGAAAACATCGACCGTTCCACGCCGCTGCCCGCCTATGTCGACCTTCCGGGCACGTACTACCGCTACGACAATCCCGCCTCCACGACCAACGACACCTTCTTTGCCAAGCTGAAAAACAGTTGGTTGGGCTGGCTGACCAGCACCGTTAGGTACAAGCATCTCGAACGGAATTCGGACTACACCGGCATCTACGACCCCTACCTGAACCAGGGTGTGATCCGCTTCGATGCCGCCAACAAGAGCATGGACGAAGTCAAGCTGGGGTTCGAGTTCTCGCCGTTTGATCGGCTGGATTTCGGGGTGGACTTCACCTACCAGAAAAACGATTATGACTACAGTCGCGAATCCCGGACCAGCGACGAACGGAAGAATGTGTATCTCGACATGACTTGGCGGCCCTTCAAGAAAGCCTCGCTCAATACCTATGTCGGTTTTGAGTACACCGAGACCGATGCCAACCGGATCACCAACCTGCAGACCGACGCCACCCCGCTCTACGGCCAGTTCGTCGATGACGATTTCTGGACCTACGGGATAACGCTCGATCTGCCCGAGGTGATCGACAAGCTCTCGTTCAGGATTTCCTGGCAGTACCAGAAATCCGACGGCAGCGTCAAATATAACAACAGCTACACCAACACGGATTTGGTCACCATCAGCGATTCGGACGATTACACCAAGAAGACCCTGGAGGCCAAGGCCATCTATGCTTTCGATGCCCACTGGTCCATGACCGTGGGATATCTGTACGAGAAATTCAATTTTAGCGATATTGCCTATGAGAATTACAAGTATATCCTCAATAATAGCGATTATTACAGCGGGGTATACTATGACCAGAACTACAACGCTAACGTGGGATATGTCATTTTGGCGTACAGATTTTGATCAACCAAGATTGGGCCGGCGTTTCTTGCGGTTTTCCGGGTAACTTTGACCGGTGAATGCAGTCCTGTCGAATCTCCCTGCTCCTACAAACCGAAAAGGCTTCCAACGCGTGTCGTTGGAGGCCTTTTTCTTTCTGGTTTCCACCGATGCCGGCCAGAGGGTTCCTCTTGGCAATCGGCGTTGTTGTGTATGGCTGCAAAAGCAGGCTGACAGGGCGAGCTCGTTTGCCGCAGGCGAGATGCCCTTCGGCCCTGCGTTGGCATTTTGCCGAACGTTTTCCGTTGGCCATTCCCACGAGCACAAAAGTGAACTATCCGGAGTGCAATAAAATGCAACTGACGATGAACGCTGTGGGATGTCGGCAGTACGAATTTTTCCTTGTTGCCGGGATGGCCGGCATGAATAGAATCGGTTCGAACACCAGGGCCTTGGCAGGGGAACACGTTTTTTATGCGCCAGCCCATGGTGGCTACCGACAAACTGAAAGTAGATAAATATACCTATCTATTATTTTTTTACGTTGGTTGCTATACTCAATGCCATCAGGAGGAGCATTGCCAGTCGTAAAAGTAGAAGGAACGAAAGCCTGGAAGGCTTCTCGAGGGGAGATTGTTCGGTTGCAAAAAGATCATTCGGACCGGAACGATTCAGTTCTGGACCATTGCGACGTTTTTCCGAACAATGGTTGCGTTTGTACCGAGATATGCTTTTGACGCACTTGCCGTCCGCCATTGTTCCGGACAGAAACTCGTGCTTGCAACCGACCATTCCCGGTGCTCTCCATATCGATCGACCCACTTGCAATCAGAAGAGATTGGACCGAATTTTTCAGCCGCCATCACTGCAACAAATATTTATTCACAACGGTTATATCCGTTAAAATTCAGGGGAAGATCGATAACGTTTTTCATTTCTTCATTCATTAATGAATATCAATGATTGATAACTTCACATTTAATATAGTTTTAGTTAAAAACAACTGATTCGTAAAGTTCATTTGCATATTGCAAGTATAAAATAGAATATGGCAAAATAAAATGGAACAGAGTAGTTTGCAGTCTATCATATTGTTGATATTGGTTTTGACGAGTCAGTCATATTTGACATTGGGCATTACCGCATTCAAGCAGGATGTGAAATCAAGAATCAGGCAAGCGTACATGATAGCGTGCGCCTGCCTTTCGATATGGAGCGCATCGTATGGAATTATGGCGATATCGACCACGCATAATTATATATTTACGTTTTGGGCAATAGGTTATGCTGGGAGTTGTTTCTTTTTTGTGACATGGTTGAATTTTTTGATGTACCTGGCCAAGTCGAAATTATTGAATAATAAAAAATTATTAAGTTCACTGTATATTATTTCTTTTGCCATTTGTGTATTATGTATTACTTCAAATGAAGTGTATTTTGTAAAAACTGAATATGGAAATCAATTCTTATATAAAGATAGCTTGATTTTTAAAATTTCATTTGTATACAGTGCATTGGTTGTCTTGTTGTTTTTGGCGATACAGATTTTGTGGATGTTTGGAGCTGGATATAAGCGCAACAAAAAACAGGCTATTAGTTTTACTATTCTCACCGCTGTAGTGGCTCCTCCTGGGCTTGCATGCGATTTTTTCTTCCCAACATTTACCAATTATCAGTTTCCTCCAATTACAACGGTTGCAATTTTAATTGTTTCTGTGCAGCTGTATTTCATAATGAAGAAGAATAAATCTTTGAATATTACCGCTGAAGGTGCATCTGATGTAATATTTAAATCGATCGAGATTCCGATTTTTTTTCTCGATAACAATGATGATGTTGTTCTCGCGAACAATTCAGCGGTTAATTTATTTAGAAAAATTTCAAAGTATTCGCAAGGTGGAAAAATTTACGATATTCTGCACGGTAGTAACAAATTCATTGATAAAGATATTTTTGAAGATGAATTTCAAAGTAAGATAATAACATTGAATGTGTCTGGAGTGGAAAAAATATATGACATGTCTCTTGATGTTGAAAAAGATGAGTATGGAGATATTTTTAGCAAGGTGGTAATTTTTCGAGACATTACGGATATACATACTGCGCTTGATCATGCGGTGGAGGCTAGTAAGGCCAAAGGTGATTTCTTATCCAGGATGAGTCATGAGATGCGGACTCCGCTAAACGCAATCATTGGCATGGCGAAAATTGGGATCGATAGTAAGGATGGTAGTAAAATGCAGTATTGCTTGGGGAGGATAAATTCATCGTCTAAGCATTTACTTGCTTTGATTAACGATATTCTTGACATGTCAAAAATTGAGTCGGGAAAAATTGAGATTAATAGCGATAAATTTCGATTGAATGATAAAATTGAAGAAATAATAAATGTCATATCTATCAAGGCGGAAGAGAAAAATATTGATTTTGTGGTAGATATCGATCCGGCCATTCCAAACGATCTTGTTGGAGACGAATTGAGGCTGTCGCAGGTGATAACAAATCTGTTGTCGAACGCAGTTAAATTCACGCAGGAAAGAGGATCTATCCATCTCAACATCAAGCTCAATAGCCGTGTTAATGAACAAGAAAGCGTTATATATGTTGAAGTTTCAGACACTGGCATCGGAATACATCCCGATCACATCCGAAAGCTTTTTCATGCTTTTGAGCAAGTCGACGGCAGCATCGGCCGTCGTTTTGGAGGAACAGGTCTCGGATTGGCTATTTCCAAAAAAATTGTGGAAATGATGGGGGGAAGAATTGGCGTCCACAGCGGATTGGGCAAAGGAAGCCGATTCTTTTTCACTATCCCCTTGAAACACTCGAGTCAACCAAGCTGGCATCCGTATCATGCACCTTTGGTTTGCAAGGATATCCGGGTGCTTGTTGTGGATGAGTCGCAGGAGATACGGGCGTATTTCGACCGCCTCATGACCCGATTGAGGGCACAGTACGATTTGTTCGCCAGCGGGAGTTCGGCTCTTGACAGTATGCGCAATGCAGTATCGTCGGAACCGTATCATGTCGTCTTTGCCAATTATTTAGTGCAAAATCTCGATGGAATGAAAATTCTCCATGAGATGAAGAAAATTTCACCCGATAGTTTCGGGGTCATCATGGTTCCTGTTTCAAAGTGGGATATCATTGAAAGCGAATCGACTCAGTCCAAAGTGGACAAATTCATTCAAAAGCCATTGGTGAGCTCGGCAATTATCGAAATAATGGGCAGCATGGTTCATTCCGGTGAACATCATGAACATGTTGCGCCCGATGAACAACGTTCTTTGCAAGGAATTTTCAAAAGCAACAGGGTTCTGTTGGTTGAAGATATGGAATTGAACCGGGAAATAGTGCAAGCGCTCCTGGAGGAAACCGGGGTTGCCATGGACTTTGCCCACAATGGGCAAGAGGGGCTTCATAAGTTCATGACTCATCCGGACCAATACGATTTGATCCTCATGGATATGCAAATGCCGGTGATGGACGGCCTGGAGGCGACCAGGAAAATACGTGCGCTGGATGTACCGGAAGCCAGGGCGATTCCCATTGTCGCCATGACCGCCAATGCCTTTAAGGAAGACGTGGATGCCTGTCTTGCATCCGGGATGAACGACCATATCGGAAAACCGATCGATTTCGATCTGCTGATCGAAAAACTGACAAAACATCTTGCCCCGGCGCCCGTGCCTGCGGAATAAAAGCTATCGGCTTTGTGCAGGCGCGTTCAAAAAGCTTCTGCCAAGGCGAGGAGCAAGGAGAGGCGAGAGGGGAGGAAACTCTCTGACGGTGGGGCCGGAACCCCCCTTGGCCGCCCTTTTGTGGCCAAGGGGAGAATTTTTGACCGTGATTGCGCGGGTGGCTACAATCCCAATTGTTTCAAGACGTTCGGTCCGGCCACGCCGTCTTCGGCAAGGCCATTGGCCTTTTGGCTGGCCTTGACCGCCGTTTCCACGGCCTCGGTGAATACGCCGTCTTGGGGGCCAGTGTACAATCCTTTTGCTTTCAAGGCTTTTTGCAAGGCCTCGACCCGATAACCGCTGTCCCCCTTACGCAGCATGATGCCCTCCTTCTTGCCTTGGGCGGACATGTAGGCCGAGCTTTTGCTGCTCTTGCTCATTTCCTTCTGCATGGACACATTGCCGGCAGCCCGCTCGAGCTGTTTTTCGTCCACGGCCAATTGCTCCATCTTGCTGGCGATCGCTTTGTTGCCCGAGGCCACCGGGGCGAGTTTTCGCTGGTTTTCCTCAAGAATCTTCTTCGCGCCTTTGGCATCGCCGGACTTGAGTTTGTCGATGGCGGCCACATGCGCCTCCGAGGCATCCATCAGCAAAACCTCCTCTTCCACCTGGCGTATTGCCGGGGCGGCCTTGGCATTGGCATCGGCTATGGCCTTGGCATCTTCCAGCACGTTGATCGTCAACGGGGTTTCCTGGCTTTTGGTCCGGCCATCTTCGGTTTTGTAATTGAACTTCAAAACGCCCAATTGCTGTTGGGCCTCGCCCTTGGCCGGGGTACATTCCATTTCCAGCAGCACCTGGCGTTTTTCTCCGGAGCTGAGGTTGCTCATGTCGATATAGAGCGCGCCGTCGCGCTGTTCCTGGGTGTAGCCGCGGGCCTTGAGCTGTTTCGTCCCGACGGCCGGAATCACGGCAACCGTCAAATCCTTGCTGAACATGGCTGCGGCCAGATGCGCCTCCTGGCGAAAGACCGCCGGCAGGTTTTCGACATCGTTGACGTAATAGTACTGGCCGCCTCCCTGCTGGGCCACCGCCTGCATCAGATCCTCGTCGTAGTCCGCCCCCAGGCCGATGGTGGAGATATTCACCCCTTGCTTGCGTGCCTTGGCCGCCAACTGCCCCATCGGCACGGCCCCCGTCACGCCTTGGTTCGCCAGCCCGTCGGACAAGAGAATGACCCGGCTCACGCCCTCGAACCGGCGTTCCTTCAATTGGCCCACGCCCGCTTCCAAGCCGCCGGATAGAAAGGTGCTCCCATCGGGGGTGATGGTATCCAGCAGTTTATACAACTTCTCCTTGTCCGGAACCTTGCCCAGCGGATACAGGGTCGTCACCTTGTCGTCGTAGATGATCAACCCCAGTTCGTCCTGGGGCTCCAGGGCGCGTACCAATACCTTGCCCGCCTGGATGGCGTATTCCATTTTCTTGGCCGAAAACATGGACCCGGAATGATCGATGACCAGGCTGATGGCCAAAGGCTGGCGTTTGACCTGAGGCGGGATTTCCGGCGCGGCGATTTCGACCAACACCTTGATTGCAACCGGAGCACCGGGGGCAACGGCCGCCACACTGGAACGGCTTTCCACGGTCAGCTCCGCCGCCCGTCCCCGATCCACCGCAACACAGAACAACAGCAGACACCAAACGCACAACCAGGTGGTTGTGGTGTGCAACACTCCATTTTGCCGCATACTTTTCTCCTTATTGTTTGTTGACTGGAACATAGATTGCGAAAGAGCCGTCCGTTAGATACGTCTCGTCGTACCGTTCGAAGCAGGGGGCGGCATAGTTGACCGCATAGCCGGCGCGCGCCGCGTCCCACCTTTGGTAGAGGAAGGTGTAGATCTCGCCGATTTTTTCGAGGGAGGCCACGTAGCAGCGGGCGTACACACCTTGCGGCAGGCGCACGGCCTGCATGCCGGCAGGGATGTTGTCCGGATCGCCGGGCACGGCGGCCCAGTAGGTGAAAGCCCCATGCTCTTGCATGTCCGTGCTGATCCCGTAGGATTCCCCGTGAAAGTCTTCCGGCCTTTTTCCGTTCACCTCATGCATGCGCGGCATGAACGCCTGCCATAAGGCCGGACAATCTTTGGCCGCCTGTTCGAAATGGGTGTCGATTTTCAAGCCAATGGCCACCACCTCGGGCAAGGCGACGATATCGACCGCAATTTTTTCTCGTATCATGCATTCCTCCGCTGTTATTGGTTGGTATCGTTCGAAATATCCAGACGAGGGCGGAACCTTTCCGCGCACCCTAACCCAAAAAAGATTTTTTGGCCGCAACAGTCAATCGATCCGGCCCAGATGGAGCGGTTCGTTGCCATCGGGCGCGGATCGACGCGGTCGTGCCGGCCAGGTGGGTGCCGCGCGATCCCGATCGGCCGCTGCCTGCGCCAAATCCTTGGAGGAGGAGATGCGGCCGCCGCATCAATATCTTGGTGCCAAGTGGCAGCCAGTTGGGTATACCAACCGCAATTGCCGTTTTGAGCGGACCCGATCCGGGAAAGCGCGCCACACGGCGGCAAGGGCCCTGCTGGCCCCCCTGGATGCGTGTCCACGATTTCTTTGACCCGTGAGGTGCATTGCCATGAACGCAACGAGTTCGACCGCCCCTGTTCCCTTCACCTCGACCGATTTGCCGGCCGACCGGCTCCGCCTGGTCTGGAGCGACGAATTCGATGAGCTTGCCGGCACGCCGCCCGATCCCGCCAAATGGGAATGCGAACAGGGCGGCGGCGGCTGGGGTAACGGCGAGCTGGAGTTCTACACCGACAGCACCGAGAATGCGGCCCAGGACGGCCAGAGCTGCCTGGTCATCACCGCCAAGGCCGTGCCGGAGACCGAGCAGCACCAGCGCACCTGCTGGTACGGCCCGGCCCGCTTCACCTCGGCACGGCTGTTGACGCGCGGGCGTTTCGCCTTCACCTATGGGCTGGTGGAGGCGCGGATCAAACTTCCCTACGGCCAGGGGCTTTGGCCGGCTTTCTGGATGTTGGGCGAGAATTTCGGTGAGGTGGGGTGGCCCGCCTGCGGCGAAATCGATATCATGGAAAACATCGGCAGGGAACCGGGCACCGTGCATGGCACCGTGCATGGGCCCGGATATTGCGGCGGCGAGGGGATCGGCACGGGATTGGCCTTGGCGGACGGAGCCATGGTGCGCGACGATTTCCACGTTTTCGCGGTGGATTGGCAGCCGGACCGCATCCGGTGGTACATGGACAACCGGATGTTCTTCGAACTGAGCCGGGAACAGATCCCCCAGGGAGCTCCGTGGGCCTTCGACCACCCCTTTTTCCTGTTGATGAACGTGGCCGTGGGCGGATATTGGCCGGGCAACCCCGACGAAACCACCGTCTTCCCGCAGACCATGACGATCGACTTCGTCCGGGTCTATCAGGCCGGGTGATGCGGGCAGGCGCCCGGCCTTGGTTTTTGATGGTTACCGCCTCTGTGGTACCGAGCATTATTGAACAATGACGTCAAGGAGTTCGGCATGAACATCTATTATGAGCAGGATCTGCGCGAGGAATCGATTTTTGCGGTGGCCAGGGAAATGATGACCGCGGCGCGGACCGCCCCGAAGGCCAAGGGAGTGGACAATCTGGTCGTCGCCCTGTTGAAGAAGGACGGTATCGCCGCAGTATCCGACACCCTCAAGACCATGGCTCGGCGGGACAAGTTGCCCGATTTCTTCCTGCGGGACGCGGTCAACATCCTTTCGGCCCAGGCCCTGGTCCTGTTCGGCACCAAAATCATGTCGATGGGGCTGCACCCCTGCGGCATGTGCGGTTTTGCCGATTGCGCAGAGAAGAACAAGCACCCGAAACATCCCTGCGTGCTCAACACCGGCGATCTCGGGATCGCCATGGGGTCCGCTGCCAGCGTGGCCATGGACCACCGGGTCGACAACCGCATCATGTATACCGTGGGGCAGGCGGCGCTGGAAATGAGGCTCCTCGGCGAGGAGGTCAGGATCGTGTACGGCATGCCGTTGAGCGCAAGCGGCAAGAACCCGTTCATGGACAGGGACAAAGACGCCCTGGTCAAGCTCGCCGGGCAGTGACGGCCCCGGCCGGCGGCGATGCGAGCGCCCGTTGCCGGCACCCATAAAAACGAAGCCGGATCAAGCCGCACGACTCGCGGCCTGATCCGGCTTCGTTTTTCCTCTTTTTCCTTCTTTTTTCTCTTGCCGGTCGGTGAGTTTGCGTGTTGCGAGCTTTAGCCGCGCACGCGGATCTGGGCGACGAAATCGGCCAGATTGGCCTGGACTTTCCCGGTCTGCTGCACCAGAGCGGCGATCTTCTCGCTGACCAGTCGGGCTGCCTGGCCAGTGGCGTCGGTGGCGGCAACGACATCGTTCAGGCTGCGGGAAACGCCCGAGGTCTCCAGCGCGACCGACTGGGTGCTCTTGGTGATCTCGTCGCTAGCGTTTTGCTGCTGCGACACCGCCATTTCGATTTCCTTGGCAATGGCGTTGATCTTCTCAAGGGTGGAGTTGACCGAACCGATGGAGCGCACGGAATCTCTGGTCGCGCCCTGGATGTTCCGGATCTGGTCCGATATCCTGGCGGTCGACTGCTTGGTCTGGTTGGCCAGTTCCTTCACCTCCGAGGCCACCACCGCAAAGCCCTTGCCGGCGTCGCCGGCCCGGGCGGCCTCGATGGTGGCGTTGAGGGCCAACAGGTCGGTTTGCTCGGCGATATCGGAGATGATGGAAATGATGGCCTCGATCTCCTTGGCGTTGGCGTTCAACCGGTCGACGACCTCGCTGGTGCTCCTGATGGCATCGACCGCGCCGGCCGAGACCGTCGACGCCTCCAGCACCTTGTCGCTGATATCGCTGGTGGTGGTGTTCATTTCCTCGATGGCCGCCGCCACCGACTGCACGTCCGCAGCGGTGGCTTCCGAGGATTGCATGGCCTTTTCCGAAATCGTGACGGTGTTGTTGGCGGTTGCCATCACCGAGGCAACGGCATCGCCGATGTTGTTCAATTCGCCGAGGACCGAGGAGAGGATCGAACCCACGTTCTGTTCGAAATCAACGGCCATGGCCTGTATCCGTTTTTCCAGCCGGTCCTTTTCCAGGGCGTTGTTTTTGAAGACCTGAATGGCCGCGGCCATCTCGCCGATCTCGTCGCGCCGATGCTCGCCGGGGATGGCGACGGTCAGGTCGTTTTCCGAGAGCAGGCGCATGGTCCTGGTCATGAGCACCACCGGCTTGGTGATGGTTCTGGTCAGGAAAAACAACAGGATGCCGACGATGGTCACCAGCCCGGCGCAACCGTAGACAAGCATCATGCGCTGGCTGAGGATCGACTCGTTGAGTGGCCGCAAATCGTAAGTGAGCTGGATAACACCGCCCAGTTCGTCCCGGAGCCAATCGACATGGCACCGAATGCAGTCGGCGTTCGACACCTGCGGGGTCACGATGAGCACGGTGTCGTTGGTCGTGGCCACGAACTGCTTCTTGTCCGTCCGAGAGCGGGCGAACAGCTCCTTGTCCATGGCTTTTCCCTTGATCTCCTCGGCCGACATCAGGCTGGAGGAGGTCATGTTCAGCCGCCCTTCCTTGGTGAAGAGCGACACGTCGACGATTCCCTCGATATTGCGCTGGTTCCAGAGGATTTTCTGGAAATTGTCCATCTGGCCCCGTTCCAGCGAACCTTTCACCGCCTCCTGCAGGGAATCGGCCAGGATCAGCACGGATTTCCGGTATGAGTCGGTCAGTCGTCTGCTGATGTAATGGTCGAACAGCACACACCCCGCCACCAGGAGAACGACCATGGCCGGCGTGATCGACAGCATGAATTTGGTGGCAATACGAAGCCGCGAAAAAGAGCGTATCATGATGTGGTCCTCGACTCAGATTCGGTTCGGTAAAAAGGGAAATCCTTGCGGAGGGCAAAGGTGGGGGACGCACAGCCGATGCAGGGCGCGTTGGCGTCGATGCACCAGGTCCTGCCGCCGTTCCACCAGCGGGTGGGGCAGTCGGCAAAGGTGATGGGCCCCAGGCAGCCGAGTTTGAACAGGCAACCGGGATCGCCCAGTTTCTCGGCGAACATTTCCTCCTGGAAACAATGGTAGCGAGGGCAGGAGTTGTGCAAATTGCCGCCGAAGAACAGCTTCGGCGAGCGGGATTTGGTCAGTTCCGGCATCCCGATCTTGACCAGGTGGGTGATCGTGTGCCAGACCCAATCCGGATGCGCCGGGCAGCCGGGAATGGTGATGAGGGGCTTGTCGAGGTGGCGTTGCGCCAAAAAGGCGGGCACGCTGATCGATCCGGTTGGATTGCCTTCGGCCGAGGGGATGCCGCCAAAGGAGGCGCAGGTGCCGATGGCGATGATGCCGGCCGCGGTCTTGGCGCCCGCCGCCACGTATTCGCCAAAGGGTTTGGAGCCGATCATGCACGCCTCCGGCATGCCGGCCGGGATGGCGCCCTCGATTGCCAGGTAGTATTCGCCGTCCTTGCCATCGATGAACGAATCGATCAAGGTCAGGGCCTGCTGGCCGGAGGCGGCCGACAGATCGGCATGGAAGCTCAGGTTCGAATAGGTGGTGATGTAGGCCAGGGGCGAGGGGGTGGCGGTCTGGAGCAGCGAAATCGAGCAACCGGTGCAGGACAATCCCTGCAGGTAGATAATTTTCGGCACCGACTCGGCGGTGGTCGGCCGCAGGGCCGCTTGAATCGGCTCGGGCAGGGCGGAAAACCCGAACATCGTTCCTAGCGCGGCGGCCAGTCGCAGGGCCTGCCGTCGATCGATCTTGATCTCATCCATAAGGCGCTCCTGTCAATGCACGGCGCAGGCCAGGCAGGGATCGAAGGAATGAATCACCCGGAGCGATTCCAGCTGTTCTTCCGGGGAGGCAACGTGCAGGCCGATCAGGGCCGATTCCAGGGGCCCCGGCACCTCCTTGCCATCCCGTGGCGAGCAATTCCAGGTGGTGGGCACCACGCATTCGTATTTCTCGATCACCCCGTTGCGCAGCCGCAGGTAGTGGAGCAGGGCGCCGCGCGAGGCCTCGGTCAGGCCGAACCCTTCGCCGGTGGCCGGAATCTTGTGCGCGGCCATGGTCGGCTGGCCCGGTGTCAATTGTTCGCACGCCTCCAGCAGGTAATCGGCGATGAGCGTGGCGCTGATGCCCCGGCTGAGGTGGCGGCCCAGTACGGAGTTGAGTTGAAAGATCGTGAGGTTGAGCTTCTTGAGATAGCCGTCGACCACTCCCCGGACCCGTTGGTCCTCGGGATGGTGATAGGAGACGATGAGCCGGGCCGCGGGGCCGACTTCCGCCACCTGGCCCGCGTAGCGCGGGGCCTTGATCCAGGAATATCCCCGGGACGGGTCGGGAACCAGGGTGCCGGCCGCCAGTTTTTCCGGTCCGTGGGGGGCATAGCGTGAATGGGCGGTTTCTTCGGTGATCGCGTTGCAGTCGAAGGGTGCGGTCGCAGCCGTCTGGTTGGCGACGTATCCCGAGGAAAAAAGGCGCTTGCCGTCCTGGTCCGCTCCGAGGGGAAACAGGCCGGCCGACAGGAAGCCGCCCTTTGAGGCGCCAATGTTCCAGTAGGCCGGATACAGGGAGGCGATGGCCATGATGTCGGGGAGATAGGTGTCGAGAATGAATGCCCGCACTTCCTCGATAAGGGCCTTGTAGGCGAGGATCAGGTCGATCCGGGCCTCCTGGGTGCACCCCCCTGGAAAAATCGAGGTGGCATGGGGAAACTTGCCGCCGAAAATGGCCGAGGCCTGGTTGCTTTTCCTCTGGATGTCCAAGGCGACGAGATAGTTCTTCAGCGCGCCGATATTGATGTCGGTGTTTTCGACATAGTCGCCGCTCAAGCGAGGCAGGAAGGGGGCGGCGGCATGGGCCTTGCCGTTGGCCAGCTTGGCCTTGACCCAATCCCGCAGGTGGATGAGGTCGCGGTCCTTGCCGGTGTATTTGAGGATGGCGGTGACATCGATGAAATCGATGGCGCTCAATTGGTAGAAATTGAGCAGGTAATCGTAGAGATGGTTGGCCCCCTGAATCAGATTTTGCAAAATCCTGCCGTTGGCCGGAGCGGTGATTCTGTAGGCCTCCTCCTGCGCGTAGGAGGAGGCCAGGCCGTGGGCATAGGGGCAGATGCCGCAGATCCTCTGGGTGATCTGTTGGGCATCCAGGGGGTGCCTCCCCTGCAGGATGCGTTCAAAGCCACGGAACATCTCGCCTTCGCATTTGGCGTCGACGATGACTTTGTTTTCAACGGTTGTCTTGACGTTCAGATGGCCTTCCAGCCGGGTGACCGGCCCAAGCTCAACTTTCATTCCTCCTCCGAAGCAGTGATGGATTCGTGGGCGGGACGGCAACCATCCGTAATATCGGATGCTTCTCCACGGTCGCTGTCAGTAATTTTAGATATGGTATGATATATAAAAGGAAAAGATAATGTCAAGGCATCGAGCGGAGAGCAGGAGAGACCACGCTTAGGGGGCTCTAAGTTGACAAGGATCACCTGCTTGCTTAGGGTTAAAGCAGGTGATCTGGCGGTGATGTCAGGGAACTTGCTGTACTTGCGAGCCATCGGCAGCCGATGGCGACAAACTGGAACGAAGAGCACACAATGGAGGCTCGTTATGAAATACACCTGCATGAACTGTGGTTCGACCGCGGATCAGGCCCATACCCTTTGCAACCCGTCCACCGACGAGTTGACCTCGACCTTTTGCGCCACGTCCACCGGCGAGATCTGCGAGGAGAAAGTGGGAGGCATGGAATACACCTGCGGCAGTTGCGGCGGCCTGTCCCCGGATGCCGAACATCTCTGCAGCCCGAAAAAAATCATCAAATTCTAGCCCGGCGGAAATACCTGCGGTCCAGGCTGCTCATCTGTTTTGTTCAGGGGAATTTCCCGAAGACAACCAAGGTGCTGAGGCCAGCCCCTGGCGATGAGCGGCTCTGGCCTCCATTCGGTCCGGCCGGCCGAATCGTCAACGAAAAACGGCGCCCGACCCAGTGGGTCAGGCGCCGTTTTTTTATGCAAAAAGCCATGGATATGGGGAGGGCGGACTGGCTGACGGATCCGCTTTTTCCCCAAGGCGTCTTCAGTTTGACTCCGACGCATCCATGGCCCGTTCCATATCGATCATCTCCCTGGCCCGCTCCATCGCCCGCCGTTCATTGTCGCCACCCATGGCGACATGCTGGCTGTGGCCGCAAGGCGAAGTGATGTCGAAGCTGAAATTCGAGCACATATTTTTTCCCGGTGTCACGGTGATGGTCCAATCCCGGTACGTCTCATTCGTTGGGGTGTTCATGGCGAATGCCTCCTCGGCATGGCGTAGATTCGCTTGTCCGTGTCGATACGATAAGTCTTCCGTAGGAAAATGGGCGGGAAAATTGTAACAAACCGCGTGGCCGGGGCTGTGGCCGGGACAAAAAAAGCACCGATCGTTGCCGATCAAGTGCTTGTCGATCAAGCGATAAGGAGTCTCCGCGGCCAAGGACCTTGACGCATCCAGGCCCTTGGCCGCAATGAGGACCGCCTCCCGCCCTGTGGTCAGGGCGGGGCGGGCTCAGTTGCTCCAGACGGTCATTGGGCGATCATTTGGGCGGGAAATGATCGGGATCGACCACATACCAGACATCGTTCACTCCCTGGCCGGAAGTCTCGCCCGGCATGGTATCTTTGACCCAATAGTACAGGGGATAGCCGCGGAAGGTGGTCTGCTTCTTGCCGTCGTCCCGGGTGATGGTCCCGAAATCCTCAGCCTTGACACCCTTGGGCGCCTTGATGGCGTCGCCGTAATAAATCGGCCACTTATCGACGCAAGGCCCCGAGCAGGCGCTCATGCCGGCGGTGTCCTTCTTGAACCAATACAGCGTCTTGCCGTTGGCATCGGTGAGATATTTGCCAACGCCTTCTTTCTCGTGAATTTTAACATCGTGATCCATGGCCATGGCCATGGTGGTCCCGAACAGCAGAAAAAAGCCAGCCATGATGGCACTCATTATTTTGTTCATATCAACCTCCAGTGGGAAGAGTTCTTGTTCGTGACGGGATGAAAGTATGGTTTGCATTCCATGGCAAAATGCAAGTGGCGAATTTTCCGGCCGCTATCTTTTCGATGGGTTGTCGATGGGTTGCGGTGGGAGAGACGGGCCCGGGCGTATGGCCCCGGAGCGACCGGCCGGCGCAAGCGTTGTTCAGGGCAGGAATTCGACTTCCAGGATGCGGCCGGCGGTGCGGCCCTGGCTGTCGACCGCGGTCAGTTCGTACCGGCCGGAGGCGCCGGGGCGCCAGGGCAGGACCGCGTCGCCCGAGCTGTTGCCCAGGTAACGGTTATCGGCAAACCAGTACACCCGCTCGCTGTCGCTTTCGATGGCCGCCGCCAGGGCGATGGTTTCCTCGGGTCGCGACAAACGCAAGGTATAGACGGTATTGGCCAACGGCGACAACAGGCGGGGCGGCTCACCCACCACCGCACCCTCCGCCGCGGCCGAGCAGTCGCGGCCGGCGGAATCGGGCGGCAGTCGGCGCGGCAGTCCGGCCTCGCGAAAGAGCCGCTGGGTATCCGAAGGCCAGAACTCGAACACTTCCGTCCGGGTCCGGGCCGGATCGTAGGGCGGGCAGGCGGCCAAGCCGGAATCGTTCATTACCACCACCGGCCGGTGCAGCGTGGAGACGCGGATGGGCGATTTGCCGGGGATGAACCAGGTCGGCACCGTGTGCGGGCACCAACGGTTGGGCAGATCGCCGGAAGCGGCGCACACTTCGACCTGGATGAGGCCGGGCGGCGGCTGGATCGGTGCGGGCGCCCCGTCCGCAGCGATCAGCTCCAAGGCATCGGCGATACGAAAAAAGAGGGGGGTCGCGGCCTTGACTCCCACCAGGGCCGGATTGCCGTGGCCGTCGAAGTTGCCCAGCCAGACCGCAAGCACGTAGTCGCCGACCAGGCCGACGGACCAGGCATCGCGAAATCCCCAGGAGGTCCCGGTTTTCCAGGCGATTTCCCATTGGTGGCGGTTGCCGCGTGGGGCGGCCGGACGCGCGTTGGTGTTGAGCATGTCGCGCACCATGAATGCCGCTTGCGGCGAAAGCAGGGGCGTGCCGTTCACTATCGGATCGGACTGGCGGTAGCGGAGCGGCCGGTGCAGGCCGTTGTTGGCCAGCATGGCGTACAGCCCGGCCAGCTCTTCCATGGTCAGCTCGCCGCCCCCGAGCACCAGGGCCAAGCCATAGTGCGATTCCGGCCGCAGCCGAGCGATGCCGGCGCTGCGGAGAAAATCGTATAGGTTCGGGTTCCGCAGCCGGTTGGCCAGCCAAACCGCCGGAATGTTGCGGCTGCGGGTCAAGGCGTCGCGGGCCGGGATCGGGCCGGCAAAGCGGCCATCGAAATTTTCCGGCTGAAACGGCCCAAAGGCGGTGGGGGCGTCGTTGAGTACGGTCAGGGGATGAATCAGGCCCTGGTCGATCGCCAGGCCGTAGATAAACGGTTTCAAGGTGGAGCCGGGCGAACGCTTGGCAAGGGTGCCGTTGACCTGGCCGTCGATGGCGCGGTTGAAATATCCGGCCGATCCCACCAGCGCCTTGACGGCCATGTCGCGCCGGTCCACCAAGAGCACTGCGCCGTTGGCCAGGCCCCGGTCCCGCCGCTCGGTGACGTATTGCCGCAGGATGCGCTCAATGGCGTTTTGCAGGCGGGGATCCACCGTGGCCTGGATCACCGGCGCGTCACCGCCCAGGCGTAGCAGGTGGTCGGTCAGGTGCGGCGCCAGAAACGGCAGGGAAGGCTGGCTCGCAAAATTCTGATCCGCAAGGGTGGTGGCCGGGGTGTCCTCGGGGTGCTCTGCCAGCCAGTCAGCGGCCAGTCGTTGCCGGGCCCGTTGCTGTTCCGCGTCGAAATCGAACCGCCTGGCCGGATTCTGCGGCATCACGGCCAGGGCCAGGCTTTCGGCCAGGGTCAGCTGCCTGGCCTCCTTGCTGAAATAGATCCGCGCCGCCGCCGCCAGGCCCTCGATATTGCCGCCCATGGGCGCCAGGTTGCAGTAGGCCCCGAGCAGTTCGTTTTTGGAGTAATGGACTTCCAGCTGCAGGGCAAGGACGATTTGCACCAGCTTGCCCGTGAGGGTGCGGGTATTGAGCCCATGCAGCCTCCGGGCCAACTGCATGGTCAGGGTGGAGCCGCCTTGACGCGCGCCCGAGACATAGGTGGCCCAGGCGGCCCGAGCCAGGGCCAGCGGATTGACGCCCGGATGCCAGAAAAACGACCGGTCCTCCTTGAGCAGGATGGCGGCAACGGCTGTCGGCGCCATCTGCTCGAGCGGAACCGGAATCCGGTACTGCCCGTCCCCGGCCAGGGTCAGGCGCAGGACCGTGCCGTCGGCGGCCCGAATCAGCCGCGAGGAGGGGAAGGAGGCCTCAAGCGGCGGAGCGGGCAGCAGGCGCAGGACTGCCAGCCCCAGCAGTGCCGCCAGCAGCGTCAGTGCCGCCGCCCGCGACAGCCACCCGCACCACCCGCCCAGTGCGGTTTTCACGGTGCGACAATGGTCAGCTTGCCACCCAGGCCGCGTCCTTGCAGTTTCCGTTCGTACATACCTTCGGCATACGGCGGCGGCACCAGAAAGACCCCTTCGTTGGTGGCCCGGACCCGGTAGGTGTAAGTGGCGACATCGTCGGTCAGGAGGGCATAGAGCACCACCCGGTCATCGCGGGTATCCACGAACGAGGGCTGCCCGTGCTCCTGATCCGCCGAGTCGGACTCAGGAGGATCGGCATCGGCTTGCTCCTCCTCGTCCGCGTTTTTGGGCCGCACGGTCACCGGTTCGACCCCGCCCGGCAGTAGATCGACAATTGCGATCTCGCTGGCGTTCGCGGCGCCGGCAGTGGCACGCAATTGGAGTCGCACCGTGAACTCCTCGCCCACCTCGACCTGCGTCAGGGGCTTTCCGTCCGCGCCAATATATTCGCGCAGAATCTCCAGCCCTTGGCGGAGCTCACCGCCGGGTGGCTGCCGATCGAACCCGGCCTCGGTCAGCTGGTAGAAGGCCGGCGTCCCGGCTTGTTCCTTGCGCAGGATCACCTTGTCCCAGCCCGGGACGAGATCGGCCTTTGGCGGCTGACCGTGCAGGCTCAGCGGCCCGAGCGCCTGCTCCATTCCCGCCTCGACGGTCATTTGCCCGCTTTGCGGTGCGATGGAACGGCCATAGAGATCGAAGGCCCGGATCAACAGGGCGGCGGAGAGCGAATGGTACTGCTCCCTGGACACCCAATCGCCCAAGGCCGGCAGCAGCGTGTCGGGAATGCCCGCCAACAATTGGGGGAAATGCCGGGCCATCAGGGTCAGGAGCTCGGCGTCGTGGCACAAGGCATCGCCATACAAGCCGCCCTGGACGGCTGCTGCCGCTGCCGTTTGAGGCGCGGTGACGCTCCAGGGCACGCCGGCCATCAGCTTCTCCGCTTCCCGCTGCTGCTTCAACAGGACCTGGCTGGCCGCCAGGTAGGCTGCGGCCAGATCGGTGCGCCACGTTTGGCGATGGTAGCGCTCCAACTGCTCCATCGTTGCCGCCAGAGGGCCGCTGGTGACCTTGCCCTGGCGGGTGAGCAGATAGATGGCGCGAGCCTTGGTCCGCAGTTCCTCCATGCCCTCTGCCGGTCCGTTGGCGATCTTCTCCAGGTAGACGCGTCTCAGGCGTTCGAGATCGGCGGGGACGTGGACGCCGCGTTCGCGGGCTTCGATCAGGAAATCGATGGCATAGATCGATGTTTCCGGCTGGACCGCAAGATTGCCTGCCCATTGCCCGAAGCCGCCCGATTCGCTTTGCCGTTGCCGGAGTATGGCAAAGGCGGCCTGTAACGGCTTGAAATCCGGACGGACCACTTCTTCCGGCCGTGCCAGGATCAAGGCCGGCATGGCCTTGGAGATCAGCTGTTCGGTGCAGCTGTACGGGTAGTGCTCCAGGTAGGTGGTCAGGCCCTGGATCCAAACCAGGGGCGAGCGGTCGTACCCGATCTCGACCGTGCGGTATTCGTTATGCAGATCGCGCTGCCGGGCAAGGCTCAGGGCCTGTTCGGTGAACAGCCCGGCGCGCAGCGCGACCCGGTAGGGCGTGGCCGGCCGGACCGAGGTGCTCTCGTGGATTTTTGCCGTACCTTCCCCGCTTTCGGCGGTGAACGCCAGTTCGGCGGAGCCGAGCCGGTCGGTGGCGCGCAGCTGGAAGCGGGCCACGCCTTCGCGGCCGGGCGCCACCTCCAATTGCTGCACAGCGGGTTCGGCCACCGTGAGGCCGGGGCCGGTTTCCAGGCGGACCCGCACCTGGCTTTGCCGGGGCAGGTTGCTGAAGGCCCCGACCGAGATCGAGAACTCGTCGCCAGGGGCGACGAACGCCGGCACGTTGGGGGTCAGCACCCAGGGGCCGCGCACCTCGGTCGCGCCTTCGAACACTCCGATCCGGGACGGAGTCACCGCCACGGCGACGATCCGCAGCCGCCCGTTGAATCCTTCGGGCACCGTATACTCGAAATCGCGGCCGCCGGCCGGCACCTGCACGATCCCGGACCAATAGGCCACCGGCGGCTGGCGCTTGCGCTTGAACGGGTTGAGATGCGCGCCGATCTCGTCTTCCCCGCCGCCGCCGGGGGCGGCCGCCGCCAACAGCCGGCTGTATTCGGGCAGGATGAGGCTGAGGATTTGGGATGTTTGCACATCGAGCACCCGCTTGGCGAAAAACTGGCCGAGCGGGTTCGGCGTCTTGTAGCGCGCCACTTGGAGGATGCCCTCGTCGACCGCGAATACCACCGCCCTGGCCGCCTCCTTCGAGGTCAGATGCAGTCGCAGAGTGTTGCCCGGCTCGATATGTTCCGGCGGCGTCATGGTCAGCGGCAGGGTCCGCGCATCCAGCGACACGGCAAACGGCGCGACCCCGGAAGAAAGGGGGCTCATGAAGACTTCCGGCGAATTGGGATCGCGCACGAACTGCACGTTGACATAGCCGTTGCCTTCCAATTCCTTGGGGACGACGATAGTCTGCACGCTGGAAGTGGTCGTGGTCTTGAACCAGGCATGGGCATACACCCGGTCGCGCTCGATGGTGATCAGACCGGCGCCGGTATAGGGCGCGCGCAGGTTGATGTGGATCTTCTCGCCCGGCGCGTAACTGGCCTTGTCGAGCTTGATCTGCAACTCCGCGTTGCGCTCCAGCGAGCGGCTGAGATTGGCGGCGCCGGCCACGGTCCATTTGATCCGATTGAGCACCGTGCCTTTGGCATCGCGGATCTCATAGGCGAAATCGCCGGGTTCGGTGGTGGGCAAGGGGCTGTCCTTGGCCGTCGTGTCGAGCGAAAACGGCTGGATATCCCGTTCGATCTCCTTGCGCCGCGACTCGTATTTATAGGTGCCGTCCGATTGCTTGACCAGCACGGAAAGATAGCGGTATTCGACCAGGGCGAGCTGCAGCTTGTCAACCGCAACCGGCTGCAGGTCGGGTCCCACCGCCAGCCATCGGCACGAACGAGCCGCGCCCTTGGTGACATAATCCAGGGCGTCCCGGCTACTCACCCCGATCAGGTACGGCGCGGAGGAAACCAGCGCCTCGTCCGCCGCCGCGACGTTGCGTCCGCCTTCCGCCTCGTAGACCTGGGCGGTCAGCCGCAGGCGGTAGGTCGCCTGGGCAAACCGCTCGAGGTCGAGTTGCAGTTCGGCTTCGCCGGTATCCGAGGTCCGGGTTTCGGGCAGGCTGTCCTCGGTGCCCTCCTTGAGCACGCCTTCGACATGGAACCGGTAGCCGGGATACTGTTTGAAGGCGGGCAAGGCAGGGGTCAGCCGCATCTGGCCGGTCACCCGGCGGTCCGAGGCGGCGGCGCCGAACAGGTGCCGGGCCACGACCAGGGCCTTGACCTTTTCCGGCTGCAGCCAGCCGATGGGTTTGGGCTCGGCCAGGCTGACCGCCACCTTCATCCGGTCCGGCTCGAAATCGCCCACCGTGAACTCCGTTCCCCCGATCCAGACCCCGCGTTTATTCTCCTTGATCAGGTAGACCGAAACGGAATACGAGCCTGCCGGCGCGGTCTCACCGACCGTGAAGTCGATGCCGTCGAATCCGTTCTCCGGGCATTTTTTTCGTTGATTCCAGACGGTCGAACCGCGCGGATCGGTGATCTCCATTTCCACCGGCATATCCTCGATGCGGGTATTCCAATCGGCGGCGCGCAGGATGGAACCGATGTGCACCGTCTCTCCGGGGCGATACAGGCCGCGGTCGGTAAAAAGCGCGGCAGAAACCTGATCCGGGCTCTGGGCGTTTTCCATGCCGCCGATGTCGAAACGGGAGAGATCCACCGCGTGCTCGTCGCGGCCCAGAGGAAGGAAGGACAGGTCGTTGTGCAGGCTGGCGACCAGGGCGATGGGCTTTTTCTCGCGCCGCAACTCGTCCATGCCGGGAAAGCTGGCCTGGCCCTGCTCGTCGGTGTGGGCCTCGGCCACGGCCAGGCCGTTGCGGCCGATAATCTCGACCTTGGCGCCGGCGACCGGCGCGCCGCTGGCGATGGACTGCACGAAGACCTCTCGGCCGCCATCCAGGGTCCGCTTGCTGATCAGCCCCAGATCGGTCACCAGAATGAACCGCCGGTCGCCCTCTTCCGGGCCGTCCGGAGAGTCGCTGTATTCCCGTTGGGGATTGGCGGGATCGAAGGGGGTGAGGTGGAGGACGAAAACGCCACGCCGGCCGCCATCGGCATTGAGGTAGTCGCCGATATCGACGAAATCGTACAGCGGCTTGCTCTCGTTGGCCCGGGTGAAGGTCCGGGTGTATTCCATCCGCTCCACCAGGCGGTCGAAGCGTTCGCCATACACCGAGGGCTGGGCGAATTGGCTGTGATTCTGGTCGATAATCTGGTGCAACTGACCGGGAAGCACCCGGGCGATCTCGACCTTCATGCCGGGCATGCCCTGGGCGAGAAAACCCACCCGCTTCTCGCCGTTCAGGCCCAGCAGCGCTCCTTCGCCCAGGAATTTGAGCATCTTGGGATACTCGCCGGTGTACAGCAGTTCGGTCACCGGCTTCTTGGAAAGGTAGCCGCCGATCGCCTCGATCTTTTCATCGATCTTGACCACGATCTGGCGGTCGGCCGGCGCCCGGAAGACGAATCCGTGGTGAGTGTTCATGGGCTCGGCACCGGGAATTTGGCGGAGCGCCAGCGGTTGGGCTTGTTTGAGGCCTTCTTCGTTTGCCGTGGACAGGGTCCAGCGCCTGTTCTGGCCCCTTTCGGGCAACAGCCAGGCCTGCACCTTCTTGCCGATGGCGTCGTCCCGCACCGGGAACGAGCTGTCGAACATCAAGACCTGTTCGGGTTCGCCCTGCTGATTGTTGACATACCGTACCGCCAGGCCGGAAAAGGCCAGTTGATAGAGACCGGGGACCGTGACCGCGCGCTCGCTGGGCCGGTCGGTCGGGCTGCCGCCCTTGGCCGCGCCGATGCCCTTGTCCAGAACGAGGGTGACCGGGCTCGATTCCAGCGGCACGGCCAGCGGTGCGGAGTGGATGTAGGCATGCACCCCGGTGGCGTCGACGGTCATGGTCCAGGGTTCCTTGTCGCGGTCGCGGAATCCGAGGCCTTCCGCCAGCTTCAGGCCGATTGCCCGCCGCAGGCTGGCCTCGTCGACCGGATGGGAAAAATCGACGGTGGCCACCAGCTTCTTCAAGGTGTTGTCCACCGGGTCCTGATAGAGTTCGCCGGCCGCGATGGTGGCGGTGAAGGGAGCGGAATTGAAGGTCGCCTGGTAATTGGCCAACAGCACGCCGGGCGCGAAGAAATCGTCCCGGGAAAAACTCAGGCTATAGGCCTGCCCGACCGGCCAGTCTCCTTCGGGCTTGAATTCGAGGGTGCGATCGTCGGTCCAGCGCCAGGCGCCGGCCAGGGCCGGCTCCAAACGGAAACCGGTGACCACCGGTTTGCCCACCAGGGCCAGCGGTGCCACGGATTGGGCGAAAACGACCCGCAACGGCGCAACCACGATCGGCGATTGTTCGTAACGTGTCAAGGCGGGCGCGTTCACCCGATAGGCAACCGTGTGGGGAACGGGCCTGTGACTGTACCACTGCCAGCCGTACCAGCCGCCGCCGGCCGTGGCCATCGCCGCCAGCAGCAGGATACCCGCCGCCAGAGGATTGCGCCCGAACCAGGCGCCGCACCGGACCAGCATCCGGCCGATCCAGGCCAGCCACGGGGGCGGCTGCCAGTCGAACCGTCCGAACAGGGCGGCCAGGAAATGGGATATCGGACGAAGCAATCCGGCCACGGCGGAGAAAAAGGAAGCGATTTTCATGGGATGCCGATCAAGGGAAAAGAAGTGGAAGCGCCGGGCAACGTGCGGTCCGGCCCGGCGCGGGCATTGGGCGCATGGTACAAAAACAGGCGGAAAACCGCAACCATCCTCATGGGTGGCATGCGCTTGTCAATGCCGGCAAGGCGATACCGCTTGGTTTGGCGGCATGCCCTCTGGCACGATTGAAGACGGTATCGTTTGGCCCCCTGCCGCAGGAGGCGTTCTGCGGCACAATGTCGGGGAAAAATACGGGGAAAGCCCATGGGGCGTGCCTGAAGTTTTGGTTGTTGTCCGGACGATTGTGCGGTAAAGACAGTCCCATTGGGGAGTAGCCTCCATCTGTTCGTCGATGGGGTTGAGCCAACATGCTTGTGCGTCCGCACATGGTTCAACCGGTTCTTACTTGGCAAGACCAATGCGCTTTCAGGGGCTGAATCCGGCAGCCCGTGGATGCGCAAAGGTCAATATCCGGGTATGGAACCTTTCATGAACGCTCTCTCCACCATTTTGCTCGCCTTGAGCATGTCTGCCGATGCCTTTGCCGTTGCCGTTGGCAAGGGCGCATCCCTGCGTCATCCCCATTTCACCGAAGCATTACGAACAGGTACGGTGTTCGGTTGCATAGAGACCTTGACGCCCATCGTCGGTTGGGCCCTGGGTGCGGCTGCAAGCAGTTTGGTCGCAACTGTCGACCACTGGATCGCCTTTGGCATTCTGGCCGCACTCGGCATCAAAATGCTCTACGAAAGCATGGAAAAAGATCGGCCACAGCAAAAGCCGTCGCGCCATACCTTGTGCGCGCTTGCCCTTGCTGGTTTCGGCACAAGCATCGATGCGCTGGGCGTGGGCGTGACCTTGGCCTTCGTGGAGGCCAATATCTGGCTCACATCGGCTGCGATTGGTCTGGCGACTTTTCTCATGGCCACTCTGGGCGTCATGATCGGGCATGTCGTCGGCAATCGAGTCGGCCAATGGGCCGAGGCCGCGGGCGGCATCGTTTTAGTGGGAATCGGAACCAAGATCCTGCTGGAACACACGGGAATCGTTTGATTGAGGCCCGTTCGGCCACCAGCCGGGGCTGCTGGCCGGCGTTCATTTTGTTTGCTCAGTCTGTCCACAGATCGACGTGTTGGCAGCGCAGACCGTCGAACAGGCCGGAATCGGTTAGCTTGAGGGCGGGAATGACCGGCAGGGCAAGAAAGGAGAGGGTCATGAAGGGCGCCCGCAGGGTGCAGCCGTTGCCGCGAACGATGGCGGCCAGCCGGGTATAGTCCGCCGCAGTTTGTTGGCAGGATGCCGTTCCCATCAGGCCGGCGATCGGCAAGGGCAGCACCTGCACCCCGGTTTGTTCGTCGGCCGTGGCCAAGCCGCCGGTATGGGCGACGACGGCGTTCACCGCCGCCGCGAGCTGGGCATCGTCGGCGCCCGCGGCGATCACATGGTGCGAATCGTGGGCAATGCTGGCCGTAAAGGCGCCGCGTTGCAGGCCGGTACCGGCGACCAAGGCCAGGGCAGGGGGCGTGTCCGGGGCGTACCGGTTGAGGACCGCCAGCTTGACCAGATCGCGTTCCGGATCGGCCACGACCTGGCCGTGGCGAATGGTGGGGCTGGCCGTGCGGCTGTCGGTGACCAGTTCCCCGTCACGGACCCCGATGACCCGGCATAAGCCGCTGCGGGCGGGAATACGGAAGGCCTCGGCCGTTACCGGCCGGCGTTGGAAACGGTTGGGCAGCGCAAGCGGTGCGAGGGTGGGCAGCCGGGTTTCGCCCGCATCCGCGACCACCTGCCCGGCGATCACGGTTCGCAGCACGCGGAATTCCTTGAGATCCGCGACCTCGATCCAATCGGCCCGGTCGCCGGGTTGCAGCAGTCCCATGTTCAGGCCGTAGTGCCGTGCCGGGTTGAGACTGGCCGCCCGGAGCACATCGAAGAGATCCACCCCCGCCCGTACCGCAATCCGCACCAACTCGTCGATATATCCCCGTAGCAGGTCGTCGGGATGTTTGTCGTCGGCACAGAACATCGCCAAGGACGGAAACCGGCGGAGCACCGGCAGAAAGATCTCGAACTGCCTGGCCGCGGACCCCTGGCGCAATTGAATGTGCATGCCCCGGGCGGCTTTTTCCAGGGCTTCCTCCAGGTCGAGGCATTCGTGGTCCGTGCTGACCCCGGCTTCGATGTATCTGCCGAGATCGTGGCCCCGCAAACCGGGAGCATGGCCATCCACCGGCTTGCCGTGCAACCGGGCGGCGGCCAGCTTGGCCAGGACGTCCGCATCGCCCGCGAGCACGCCGGGCACGTTCATCATCTCGGCCAGATGGGTGATGGCCGGCCGATCCAACAGTCGCGCCACCGCCTTGGCGTCCAGTGTGGCCCCGGCGGTTTCAAACGGCGTGGCCGGCACGCAGGAGGGCGCGCCGGTTGCAAACAAAAACGGGGTGCGGGCGGCTTCCGCCAACATGAAATCGATCCCGGCAAGACCCAGGACATTGGCGATTTCGTGCGGATCGGTGACGGCGGCGACGGTGCCGTGGCGCACGGCCTCCTGGGCAAAGGCGGTGGGCGTAAGCATGGAGCTTTCCACGTGCACGTGGGCATCGATAAATCCCGGCAGGATGTAGCGCCGGTCCGGGGACCGCTCGGGACAAATCCCGGCGATGGTGCCGTCGGGGGCAAGATCGATGCTGGCGTCGACGATGCGCCGGTTGACGATATCCACCACGCTGCCGCTGGTCTTGACGCGCTGTTCCATGTTCTTGTTTCTCCTGTGCTGTCAGGCTGTTCTTATCTACGGCCACAGTGGCCGGCTGCTGCCCTTCTTTTGCAAGAGGCGATCAGGCGGCGAAGAATTTCGCCCAAAGGAAGGCAAGCGGCATGACGAGCAACAGGCTGGGCAGCATGCTGAGAACGGGGATTTGGGCCAGCCCTAGGAGCCGCAGTCCCGTACCGAGCATGATGAAGCCGCCGCAGGCGGAGAAGTCTGCGAACATGGTGGGGGTGATGAAGGGCATGACGGTCGTCGCCAACAGAAGAACGGCAGTCTGGATCGCGTACTGCGGCAGCACCAGAATGCCGATGGCGCCGCCGATGTTGGAGGCGAAGACGAACGCGGTGAAAAAGTCCAGCACGGCCTTGACGAGCAGCAAGGATGGATCCCCGGTGAGACCTTCCTCGATGGAGCCGATGAATCCCAACCCGCTGACGCAGAACAGAATGGTCAACACCGCGAACTGATCGCGAAACACCTGGCCGGAGAGGTTGGAGGTGGCAAGCCGTTTGAAACGGAGCAACCCCACGACCTTGAGCGCAAGCCGCATGACCATGGATTCGATTCGGCAGAGCTCTCCCAGGATCGCGCCGAACAGCAGGGACAGGATGACCGGGGGGAGCGCCTGACCCTTGGTGACCATGGAGATGCCGATGCCTAGGGAGATGCAGCCGAAGACATTGTTGATCTTGGTGCGGAAGTCCGGCGAAAGAAGACGCCCGCCAAGGACGCCGCAGAGGGCTCCGGCGATGATGCCGGCGCTGTTGACGATGGGTCCTACCATAATGCTGCCACCTTGAAAAAAAGCCTGGTGCGCATGGGGTAAGCCCGCTTCACATCAAGCAAAACAAAAAAAAACGGTCGTTGTTGTTCCGGGGAATCAACCCGGGCGAATTTCCACCTTTCCCTGCAAATACTCCTTCACCGCGCCGATCGGCACTTCCTTGCGGTGAAAAATGCCGGCGGCCAAGGCCGCTTCCGCCTGGGTTTCGCTGAAGACTTCCAGGAAATGTTGGGCGCTGCCCGCCCCGCTGGAGGCGATCACCGGAATGGTTACCGCCGAGCGCACCGCATTGATCAACTCAAGATCGAAGCCCGAGTTGGTGCCGTCCTTGTCGATGCAGTTGAGCAGAATCTCGCCAGCACCCAACTGTTCGCACACCTTGGCCAGGGTTACCGCGTCGACCGGCCGTCCTTCCCTCCCGCCCTTGACGGTGCACTGGTACCAGCAATATCGCTCGCCGTTCGGTCCGGGAAAGCGGGTGGGGATCGTCACCTGCGGCACCGCCTGCGGGTCGGCCACGTACACCCGGCGCGGGTCGATGGAGATGACCACCGCCTGGTTGCCGTACACCCGCGCGATCTGCTCGATGGAACTCAGGCCCGTGGCCTTGCCGGTGCGCAATACCTCTTCGACGATCAGCACCGCGTCCGAACCGATGGAGACCTTGTCGGCGCCGGAGCGGAAGTACTGCGAGGCCACCTCCAGCGAACTGGAAAAACGGCCGTCACGGTCGGTGAAGTCGCGGATGCCGCCGCCGATGGTCAAGGGCACGAAGACGTTTTTCGAGGTCTGTTCGAGCACTTCGAGCATGGGCATGTCCTGCAGCGGAAAATCGCGGAAACCGGTGATGTTGAGAAAGGTGATCTCGTCGGCTCCCTGTTCGTAGTAATTTCCGGCCAACTCCACCGGCTTGCCCAGGTTGCGCACCGCGCCTTCCTCGCGCACGTCGTACTGGTCGCCCTTGGTGACCACCAAGTCGCCCCGGTCGTTAGTTCGCACATCCAGGCAGGCGATGATGCGCTTGGCCAGGGTGGTGGTGCGGGGACAGGCCGAGGGACGGACGGCCTCGCGGCTGCCGGCCAGGAAGTTTTCCAGCAGTTTGAGTCCGGCCCGGCCGCTCTTTTCCGGATGGAACTGGGTGGCCACCATGGCGCCCCGCTGGATGGCGCTGACAAACTCGTAGCCGTAATCGGTGGTGGTGAGGATATCGTCGCTCGCAGCTGGAGCCACGTGGTAGGAGTGGACGAAATAGAACTTCTCGTCGCCCGCGAGGCCGTGGAAAAGGGGCGAGGCCTGGTGCGCCTTGATGCCGTTCCAGCCGATATGGGGGATGGCCGAATCGCAAGTAAACCGCTGCACCCGGCCGGGCAGCAGGCCCAGGCCCGGCTCTTCCGGGGCCTCCTCGCTCGACTCGAACAGGGCCTGGAGGGCGACGCAGATGCCGAAGAAGGGCTTGCCCGCGCGCAGAAAGCGGAGCAGGGGCTCGCGCAGTTCCTTTTCCCGCAGGGTGTGCATCAGGGCGCCGAAATTGCCGACGCCGGGGAAGACCAATCGCTCGGCCCGGTCGATGTCCGCGCCGCTGTTGACCAGAGAAACGGTCTCGCCGAGGCGTTCGATGGCGTTGATCACCGAACGGACATTGCCGGCGCCGTAGTCGAGGAGGGTAATCATGGTTTTTTCGCTCGGATACTTGCAAGGATGGACCGGAGACGGTACAAGGACAGGGCCGCGCAGGACGCGCGGCGCGAGCCCGAAGGGCTGGATATCTTCGCCAACCGGCCGGAAAAGGTATTTTGTAGAGCAGTTTCCGGCGCAAGTCAAGTTCATTTCCCATTGCCATGCAAGCCGTCATTCTTGCCGCCGGGTACGGCACCCGCTTGCGGCCGTACACCGATCTCCGCCCCAAGCCGTTGTTTCCGGTCCTCAATCAACCCCTGCTGCACCGGCTGCTCGGGCAGGCGCGGGCCTGTGACTGCGCGCCGATGGTGGTCAACTGTCATCACCTGGCAGATCAGGTCGAGGCGGCGCTGGCCCCCTGGCCCGAGACCCTGCTTCAGCGCGAGCCGGTCATCCTCGGCACCGGCGGCAGTCTGCGCCTGGCCCTGGACCGATTGGACAACGACCCGTTGCTGGTGATGAACGGCGATCTCTACCACGAGATCGACCTGGAACAGGTGTACCACCGGCATCTGCTATCGAAGAACGACGTCACCCTGGCCCTGCACGACCATCCTCGCTTCAACACGGTCGGCATCGAGGGCGACCGAGTCCGGAGCTTCGGTGCCGAGGCGACCGAGTTGCTGGCCTTCACCGGCATTCAGGTGGTCGATCCCGAGGTGATCGAGCGGATCCCGCCCAACCGATTCCACCATATCATCGATCTCTATCGTGAGCTGGCCCTTTCCGGGCGGATCGGCTTTTGCCGGGTGGACGGGGCGCGCTGGCGGGATATTGGCACCCCGGCCGACTATCTCGACCTGCATCGGGAACTGCTCGCCGAGCAGACGGGTTGGCTGATCGACCCGAGCGCCCGGATCGGCAACAATGCGGTCCTGGAAGGGTGGGGCTGCGTCGGTGCCGGTGCGGTGATCGGCCAGGGTGCATGCCTGCGCGATGCAGTGGTCTGGGATGGGGCCGAGGTGGTGGCGGGCAGTGTGCTGGCCGGGCGGATCGTCACCGGCCGGCCGGAGATCGACGGGGCCTTTGGCCCGGCATCAAAGGGGCGGCCATGAATATCGGCGAACTCGTCGACCTGGCCGGCCGTCTGCTCGGCGCTTCTCCGCGCGCGTGGAACCGGACCAACGTCGCGGTGCACGAACTGGTGCCGGACGGCTCCTCCCGCCGGTTTTACCGGCTGCGCGGGCCGGACCACTCCGGGGTGATCGCGGTGCTGCCGCCGCCGCACGAGCCGCGCGGCCTGGCCGAGGCAATCGCCTTTGCCGAGATCGGCCGCCATCTCGGCCGCATCGGCGTGCCGGTCCCGGCAATCTACGGTTTCGACCCGGCCAGCGGCCTGGCGCTGTGCGAGGATCTGGGCGAGCGGCGGCTGTTCGAGCAGGTGGCGGAGCAGGGCGTGGAAGACAGCATCCCGGCCTATGAAAACGCGGTACGGCAGCTGGCGCGGATGCAGGTGCGGGGTGGTGACGGCTTCGACCCGGCCTGGTGCTGGGACACGCCCCGCTACGACCGCCAACTGATGATCGAGCGCGAATCGAACTACTTTCTCCGGGCCTGCTGCACCGACCTGTTGGGGCTCGATTTCAACCGTCGGGCCGTGGAAGCCGACTGCGCCCGGCTGGCCGACCGGGCGGCTCGGGCGCCGGCGCATTTTTTTCTCCACCGCGATTTCCAATGCCGCAACCTGATGCTGGCCGACGGCACGGTGCGGATCGTCGATTTTCAGGGCGGCCGCCTCGGGCCGCTGGCCTATGACCTGGCCTCGCTGCTGCTCGACCCCTACGCGGCCTTGCCCGAAGCCATCCAGGACCGTCTCGTCGCCGTCTACCTGGAGGCGCTGGGGGAAGAGCTGGCATACGATCCCGACCAATTCCGCCGCGAATACCTGCTGCTGGGCCTGCAGCGCAATCTCCAGATCCTCGGGGCCTTCGCCTTCCTGAGTCAGGTGCGGGGCAAACCGTTTTTCGCCCGCTACCTCGAGCCGGCCCTGGCCTCGCTCGACCGCCTGCTTGCCAAACCCGAAGCCGGCGGGTATGCTGCCCTGCACACCCTCACCGGCCAATGCCGCCAGGAGCTTCGCCAACGATCATGACCACGGAAAACGCCACCCTGGTTGCCCTTATCGGCCGGCCCAACGTGGGCAAGTCCACCCTGTTCAACCGGCTCACCCGCCGGCGCGATGCGTTGGTCGACCCGACGCCGGGCGTCACCCGCGACCGCCACTACGCCACGGTGCGCTGGGAAGACCATCCATTCATCCTGGTCGACACCGGCGGCATCGACGACGAGGACGACACCATCGTCAACCACATCCGGCACCAGGCCCTGCTGGCCGTCGACGAGGCCGACGTCATCTTTTTCCTCATGGATGGCCGCGAAGGACTCACGCCCAGCGATATCGAGATCGTCGACCTGCTGCGCCGCACCGAGAAAAGGGTATTCTACATCGTCAACAAGATCGACAGCCCGGAAATCGAGGACACCCTGCTGCCCCCGTTCTGGGAACTCGGGGTCGAGGAACTGTGGGCCCTGTCCGGCGACCACGGCTACGGTCTCGACACCCTGATGACCGGGCTGCTGCCGCACCTGGAGAAGGACGCGCCGGTGGACAACCTGCCGGACAACACCGTACGCATCGCCTTCCTCGGCCGGCCCAACGTGGGCAAGTCCTCGCTGATCAATGCCATCATCGGCCAGGAGCGGATGGTGGTGTCCGAGATCGCCGGCACCACCCGCGATTCGGTGGACACCCTGGTGAGCCGCGATCCCTACACCTACCTGCTGATCGACACCGCCGGCATCCGCCGCCGGGGCAAGACCACCGACAAGCTGGAAAAGTTCTCCATCCTCAAATCGCTGCGGGCCCTGGGCCGGTGCGACATCGCCCTGGTGCTCATCGACGCCGAGGAAGGGATCACCGAGCAGGATACCAAGGTGATCGGCTATACCCAGGAACAGGGGCGGGCGGTGATTATCTGTCTTAACAAGTGGGATTTGATCAAGGACGAGCCCAAGCGGCAGGAGCGGCTGCTGGAAGAGGTGCGGATGGCGGTCAAGTTCATCCCCTTCGCGCCGGTGCTCAAGGTCTCGGCCCTGGCCGGCACCGGCATCAAGCGGCTTTTTCCGGAGATCGGCAAGGTGCACCGCCAGTATCGCCAGCGTTTCACCACCGCCGCTCTCAACCGGCTTCTGGCCGAGGCCGTGGCCCGGCACGAGCCGCCTTTTTACCACGGCCGCAGGCTCAAGTTTTACTACACCGCCCAGCTGGGCACCGCGCCGCCGCTGTTCGCGGTGGTGGCCAGCGATCCCAAGGGAATTCATTTTTCCTACCAGCGCTACCTAGTCAACAGCTTTCGCGAGGGGCTGGGGCTGGACCGGGTGCCGATCCGGCTCTTGTTTCGCGAACGGAGCAACCGCAAGAAGTAGCTGCGCAGAGGTCGCGAGGAAAGGCTTCGGTCCGGCGGCGGGCGCTATTTTTCGGCGTCCGTCCAGTCGCGATAGGGCTGTCGGCAGAGCATGGCGTTATAGTAGCGCGCATCGCCGGTGACTTCCCGGCCGATCCAATCCGGCCGCGCAAACGGCTCGTCTTCCGCCGCCAGTTCGATTTCCGCCAGCACCAATCCTTGATTGAGGCCCAGGAATTCGTCGATCTCCCAGAGGTGGCCCCGGTAGGTAACGGTGTAGCGTCTTTTCTCGATCTGCGGCTGCGGACAGAGGGTGTCGAGCATCATGCGGGCCTCGGCAACCGGGATCTCGTATTCGTACTCGTCGCGGCCGGCACCCGCGGTCGGGCCCTTGACGGTGAGAAAGCCCCGGTCGCCGGCCAGCCGCACCCGCACGGTCCGCACCCGGTCGGCGCACAGGTATCCCTGGCGGTACTCGATCCCGTCGGCCAGCCCGCGCCAGCCGTCCCCTGTCAGCAGGAATTTACGTTCGATTTCCCGGCCCATGCCCCTTCTCCTTTTGCTCTTGTTCTTCCGCTTCCACTGCCACAACGCGGGATGTTTTGCCCCGTTCCACCGAGCAAATCGCCCCGTAGTCGATTGGCAATCGAATCGTTCCACTGCCCATTGTCCCGATTTCCCGAGTCGACGGATGCCGATCCAAGGGTAGCCGGTTTTACCGTTTCCGGCAACTCGTGCTGCGCCGGGAAGGAGGAACACAGGAGTGAAAACCGTAAGGATTCTTTTGGCGGTCTGTATATTATTTATCTGTATTTTCATATTTGTTGAAAAATATTTCCACCGAGGGAGCCGGGTCTGTGCTTGACACCACAGGCCCCTCCTGGTATCAAAGTGCTGACTTGATTCCCTGTTCCCCCACTGGTGATTCGCCCCATGCCCCTACCCACTTTGATCCGGATCGTTCTCGCCCTGGCCCTGGTTGTCTGTTCGCGGCCGGCGTGGGCTGAAGATATTGTGCTGAGCACCATCAAGGAGGCGACCCGGCAATACCAAACCGGCGATTATACCGGCGCGGCCTCCAATCTCGACTATGCGGCCCAACTGGTCCGGCAGCAGAAAAGCGAGCGGATGAAGGCCCTCCTGCCCGAGCCGCTGTCGGGTTGGAAAGGGGAAGATGCCAGTGCCCAGGCGCTGGGTGCGGCCATCCTCGGCGGCGGGGTCACGGTCAGCCGCGACTACAAGAAAGGATCGTCCAGCGTCAGCGTGGAAATCGTCTCCGATTCGCCGGTGCTGCAGTCGGTGCTGATGATGGTCAACAATCCCATGTTCGCCGGTGCCGGCGGGGGCAAGCTCGAAATGGTCAAGGGACAGCGGGCGATCCTTAAATACGACAGCGGGAAGAAGAGCGGCGAACTCTATATTGTGGTGGCCTCTCGCTTCGTGGTCACCATCAAGGGGCGGCCGGCGGCCAGGGAAGACCTTTTGGCCTACGGCGAGGCCATCGATTACCGGACGCTGGAAAAGAACTGAGCGCCGTGCCGGCAGCGCACCGCTTTTGTGCACGATACAAAAAAGACGAGCCATACCCTGCGGAGAATGCTGACGAGGTTTTTTCCATGCACGGGTGGTTGCCCCTGTTACACTTGGTATAGAACTGGCCTTCTTCCTGTAACAGGGGCATTTTATTGTCAGGAACCTGAAAGGTGCATCCATGGGTGTTGAGGAAAGAAACAGGCAGCCCGGCCGGCAGGAAGTGACCGACGAGGCTATTTTCAAGGTGGCCAAGGAAATCGTGGTCAAGTTCATCGAGGTGGGACGACTGACTCCCTCGTCGTTCGAGGAAACGTTCGATTCGGTCTACAAGGCCATCCGCCGCACGGTGCGTTCCCAATGAGCGGGAGGCTGCTCGATCCGGCCCTGAACCGGGCGCCGGACCATCCCCGCCACATCCACTTGATCGGCATCTGCGGCACCGGCATGGCCGCGTTGGCCTCCATGCTCCAGGAACGGGGCTACACCGTGACCGGCTCGGACCAGAATGTCTATCCGCCGATGTCCGACTTCCTCGCCCGCCTGGGCATCGAGGTCATGTCCGGCTACGCGGCCGCCAACCTGGCGGCCCGGCCCGACTTGGTGGTGGTCGGCAACGTGGTCCGCATCACCAATCCCGAGGCGGTGGAACTGGCCCGGCTGGGCCTGCCGTACCTCTCCATGCCCCAGACCCTGGGCCATTTCTTTCTGGAAGGCAAATGTTCGCTGGTGGTGGCCGGTACCCACGGCAAAACCACGACTTCGTCGCTCCTGGCCACCACCCTCCATCGCCTGGGTGCCGGTCCGGGGTTCATGATCGGCGGCCTGGTCGAGGCCTTCGGCCGCAACGCCCAGGTGGGCGAGGGCTCGCATTTCGTGGTCGAGGGCGACGAATACGACACCGCCTTTTTCAACAAGGTGTCGAAATTCCAGCATTACCGCCCGAATTGCGCCATCCTCACCTCGGTGGAGTTCGATCACGCCGATATTTTTCCCGACCTGGCGGCCATCGAGGCCTCGTTCGCCGAATTCATCGGCCGCATCCCTCCCACGGGCGCCCTGGTGGCCTGCCTGGACGATCCGGTGGTGGCAACTCTGGCCGGCGCCGCCCGCTGCCCGGTTATCGGCTACGGCAGCGGCGCGGACTGCGAATGGCAACTGGCCGATCTGCACGCCCAAGGGTTGAGCATCGAGTTCACGGCCGTGCATCGGGGCCAGCCCCTGGGCCGTTGCACCTTGCCCATGCCGGGGCGGCACAACGGACTCAACGCCCTGGCGGTGATCGCCCTGCTGCATCATCTCGGCTTTGCCTTCGAGGCCATCGTGGCCGGTCTGGCCAGCTTCGAGGGTGTCAAGCGGCGGCAGCAGATCCGCGGCGTGGTCCGCGGCGTGACCGTGATCGACGATTTCGCCCATCATCCCACCGCGGTCCGCGAGACCTTGCATGCCCTGAGGCTGGCCTGGCCGGAGAACCGGTTGATCGTGGTGTTCGAGCCGCGGACCAATTCCAGCCGCCGGGCCGTTTTTCAGGCGGAGTATGCCCGTGTTTTCAGCGACGCCGACCAGGTGCTGATCCGCGAGCACGTGCCGCTCGACACCCTGCCGATGAACGAACAGTTTTCGTCCGTCCGGCTGGCAGCCGATTTGGCGGCGCAGGGCCTTGCGGCCAAAGCCTTTCCCGACACCGAGGCCATCCTGGCCGCGCTGGACGATCGGTGCCGCGAGGGCGATGTGGTGGTCATTTTGTCCAACGGCGGCTTCGACAATATCCACGAACGACTGCTGGCGCAGCTTGGCCGGTCGGCTTGAACCGGGTGCGGCAGGCCGTTTCGCTGCAATCGGGAGAGAATCGGCGTTTTTGCCGGCAGTTTAGTCCGAAAGCGTGAGGGCAGGGGGGAAAGCGGGTACGGCTTGAAAAGGGCTGCGGGCACTCACCAGTCTTCGCTGAGTCGGAAGACCGTGCTGTGCAGTTGGCTGATCAGGGAGCGGTAGTCGGCGGTGCGGTCGCCGTTTTTGCAGCGGAGTTCGATGAGGCGGGCGGTTTCCGCCAAGTCGGCCAAGCCCATGTTGAGCAGGGCGCCCTTGACCGCGTGGCTGGCCTTGCCCAGTTGCTCCATGTTGCCGTCGGCCGCCAGTTCGGCCAACCGGGCCATGTGGGAGCGCAGGGTGGCGGCGAAGACCGGGATCATGGTCTCGATTTTTTCGTCGTTCAGCAGATAGTAGGTTTTGAGATGTTGCTTGATGAGGTGCAGATAGGCCGCGCGGTCCATTGCGGTTGAGCCTCCAGGGGAAATGCGTTTTCTTCGATCGCCTGTGTTGAAGGAAGCGTCGTTGCCACTGCCCCATCTTCCCATGAGTGTGAAGGATCGGTCAAGGAAGAAAACAGTGCTGCACCCGTTCGAATACCGGATTCGCCAGGATATTGTCCGGGCGGCGTTGCCGGTGGGCGGTAGCCGCCTCTTGCTCGGGGTGTCCGGCGGCGCCGATTCCATGGCCCTGTTGCAAGTGCTGGCCGCCTTGCAAAACGATCTTTCCTGCACTTTGGTGGCCGCCTACATCGATCACGGCCTGCGGCCCGGGGAAACCCCCGACGAATGGAGCTGCGTGCGCAAGGCCGCCGCATTGCTCGGCATCGAGTGCGCACGCCTCTCCGTCGATGTCGGTGCAATTGCCGCCGCCGAACGGCTTTCGCTCGAGCACGCGGCCCGGGAGGCGCGCTACCGTGCCTTTGCCGAGTTGGCCGGGCAATGGTCGACCGACCTGCTGGCGGTGGCCCATACCGCCGACGACCAGGCGGAGGAAATCCTGCTACGCCTGTTCCGGGGCGGCGGCGGCAAGGCCCTGGCCGGCATGCGGATGCGCTCGGGGCACATCGTCCGGCCGCTGCTCGGTGTCCGCAAGCGAGAACTGCTGGCGTACCTGGCGGACAAGGGGGTCGGCTTTTGCCACGATTCGAGCAACGACGACCGCCGTTTCCTTCGCAACCGGGTCCGACTCGATCTCCTGCCGCTGCTGGAGTCCGCCTACGATCCGGGCGTCCGTGCCGCCCTGCTCAAGACCGCGGCCAATCTCGGCGAGGATGAGGATCTGCTCGAATCCCTGCTCGCCGAACAATGGGCCGCAGCGGTCGAACCCTATTCGCCTGACGCCGACGGGCCGGGTGCCTGCCGCCTCGACCGGGCGGCCTTTCGCCGTCTCCATCCCGCCCTGCAGCGGCGTCTGCTCGAACGCCTGCTCTGGCAGCTCGGCACCCCGGCCCGCTATCGCCAGATCCTCTCCTTGCTCGCTGCCGCCGTCAGCGGGCAGACAGGCAGCGAATTGCACCTCAGCTGCGGCTTGCGGGTGGCGGTGCACCGCGACCACCTGATCTTTTCCTTCCCCAAAGGCCAGGGGCCCTGGCGCGGCCGCCTCACCTGATCGCCGCTTGGCCGATCCCGCCGGCCGCCCATCTTCGACAATATCGTCGAGCCCTGGCTGCCGCTTGTCGAGCCGTTTCGGGGCCGTTGCAAGGGCTTCTTTCTTATCTTGCCGTGTTATCGTGAAATTATTGGTTTGTCCAGTTGGCACGAAAGTTGATTTACCTGGGCAGGTAGCTTCTCCGGCAGGGAGAGGCGGACAGAACGCAACCAAGCAATTCGAGGTGACACCATGAAAAAGACACTGCTGGCTATCTGCTGTGTGGCAATGACAATCGGAACCGCCTGGGCCATGGATTATTCGGCCATGTCCAACGACCAGTTGAGCGCCCAGCGCGGCACTCTGTACAATGCCTCCCAGGAAGAGTGGAATGCTTTCCATACCGAATGGTGGAAACGGCTCAGCCAGATGAGCCCCGAGGAACGGCAGAAATACATCGGTCCGGGCTTGGGCCACCATGGCCGGGGGCACGGTGGGGGCCATGGCTGGGGCCATGGTGGAGGCTGGTGTCCCTGGGGGCCGGGCGCAGCCTCGGCGGTGCAAAGCAACTAAACGGCCGCTTGTCCACCGGCGTCGATCGATCCGCAGGGATCGGCGCCGGTTTTCACTTTCTCTTCACGATCTCCAGCCGCTCCATCTTGTAGCGCAACACCCGCTCGCTGATCCCCAGATCGGTCGCTGCCTTGGTCTGTACCCACTGGTGGCGCTCCAGGGCCTCGATCAGCAATTGCCGCTCGATCTCGGCCAGCCGGTTGACCAGATCGCCTTCGGCCGCCTGCCCCCGATAGTCCCGAATCTCCGGCGGCAGGTCGCGCAGGCCGATTCGCGGTGAGCGGGCCAGGGTGACGGTGCGCTGGAGGATGTGCTCCAACTCGCGGACATTGCCGGGAAAATGATACTTGGTCAACTGTTGCAGGGCCTGGTCGTCCAGTACGGCCGGGCTGTCGAGCTTGGCCAGGAAGAAACGGATCAGCTCTGGAATTTCCTCCTTGCGCCGCCGCAGGGGCGGGATCTCGATTTTGATCACATTGAGCCGGAAGTAGAGATCTTCGCGGAATTCACCGTCCGCGGCCATCTGCTTGAGGTCGCGGTTGGTCGCCGCCACGATGCGGACATCCACCGGAATCGGCTGTTCGCCGCCGACCCGGCAGATGGTCTGCTCCTGGAGCGAGCGCAGCAGCTTGGCCTGCACCGCCAGGGGTAACTCGCCGACCTCGTCCAGCATCAAGGTCCCCCCATGGGCCTGCTCCATGACCCCTCGCCGCCGGTTGACTGCCCCGGTGAAGGCCCCTTTCTCATGGCCGAACAGCTCGGATTCGAACAACCCTTCCGGCACGGCGGCACAGTTGAGAGCCACGAAGGGCGCTTGCTTGCGCGGGCTGAGCAGGTGCACCAGTCGGGCGATCAGCTCCTTACCGGTGCCGGTTTCGCCCTGGATGAGCACGGTCCACGGGCTGGGCGCCGCCCGCAGTGCCAGGGAAAGCACCTGGCGCATGGCCGTGCTGACGGCGATCAGCCGGACCGGCAGGGATTCGACATCGATGGCTTCCTCCACCCGGGCGGCATCGTCGGCAATGTAGAACCGTTCCTCGATAGCCCTGATCCGGGCCAGCAGCAATTCCAGATCCACCGGTTTTTCCAGGAAATCGTCCGCTCCCAGCTGCATCGCCCGAACCGCGGTGTCGACCGCGCCGTAGGCGGTGATCATGATCACCGGCACCAGGGGATTGATCGCTTTCATCCGCTCCAGCACTTCGTCGCCGCCCAGGTCGGGCATGCGGTGGTCGAGCAGAACCAGGCCGACGGCATCGGCCATGAAGCGGTGCAAGGCTTCCTCGCCGGAGGCCGCCTCGATTGCGGTGTAGCCCTGTTTGGCCAGAAAGCCGGCCAGCAGGTTTCTTTGCAGGGATTCGTCGTCAACAATCAGGATATTCACGGGGCAGCGGCTCCTTGGCCGATGGCTGTGGCATTGTGGCCGGAGTTCGGCCGGCTTTGGGCAGCAGGACCCGCACGGTCAGGCGGCTGCGCGGCCGGTCGGCTGCGATGTGCAAGCCGCCGCCGTGGGCCTCGGCGATTCGGCGGCAGAGGGCCAGGCCCAGGCCGGTGCCTCTGGTCTTGGTGGTGAAGTAGGGCTCGCCCATGCGTTCGAGCTGGTCGTCGCTGGGGAGCATGCCGCCGCTGGTCACCGTCAGCTCCCTGCCACCGGCCGCCCTTTGCAGGTCGAAGCGGAGAAAGCCGCCTTGCGGTTGGGCCTCGATGCCGTTTTTCAGCAGGTTTTCCAAAAGTTCGGCGATCAGGTCGGGGTCGGCCGAGATGGTGGTGTCGCAGCCCGCACCGATCTCGACCTCGATGCCTTGGTCGGCACAGCGTTGTTGATACAGGGGCAGCAGGCGCTTAAGGAGTTGGCCGGGGATGATGGGCGCCGGCCGGGGTTGCAGGGTCCTGGTGAAGCGCTGGAGTTCGTTGATAATGGTTCCGGCCCGTTGCACCGCCTCGCCCATGGCATCGATCAATTGCCGCTGCTCGGGGTGGAGGGCGGGCGACTCCAGCCGCAATCGCTGCACCCCCATGCTGATGGCATTGAGCGGGTTGCGGACCTCGTGGGCAATGGTGGCCGTGGCCCGGCCCAGGGCGGCCGCCTCGTGCTCCCTGGCCAGCAGTCGTTCGAAGGTGCGGGTCCGGGTGAGATCCGCCTTCTGGACGCGGTAGAGCAGCCAGGAGAAGAAGATGCCAAGGCCCAGCAGCAGGGCGGCGAAGAGGAAAAACTGGTGCCGCATTTGCGCGATCCGGTTGCGATGGCTGGCCGCATCCAGGCCCACCACCAGGGTGCCCATGGAGGTGGCCAGGCTGGTCTCGGCCGTGTATCTGCCCTTTGCATCCAATAGCCGGACCGACTCACCGGTTGCCTTTCCCGGCTCCAATCGGACGAAATGAATGCCCGGCAGTCCGGACAAAGTGGCCAGCAGGGCCGGCAGCGAGGTCTTTTGCTGAAGTTGGACGATGGCCTCGGCATCGAGCCCGATCTGGATGCAGCGCAGGCGAGAGTCGGTGACCGGGACGATCAGCAGAGCGGAATGGCGTTCCCGGTCGTAGCGGACCTCACCGGAGGCCGGTTCGCAGGCCGTGGTTGCGCTCCGCCATTTTTCCGGTCCCGCGACGACCTTGCCGTCCGGCCGGACCAGGGCGATGCCGAGCAGGCCGGTTTCCTTAGCCAGGGCCGCCAGTTCTCCGGGTTGGAGCGGATCGATGCCGTTGAGGTATTCGACGAACCGGGCCTTGTCGCGGAGCAGAGTGGTCACCACGGTGTCGACGGTGGTGCTCGCCAGGGTGGCATTGTGCAGGTTTTCCTCGATAATGGCGGCGATCATCCGGGAGCGGGCCAGGGTGCTTTGCTGGAGGTCGCGGTCGAGCATCAGCAGCTGCCAGAAAAAGGCGGCCAGCACCAGGGCGATGAGCAGGCCGAACCCGGCCAGGTTCATGGCCCAGGAGGGCAAGGGGAGTTTGTTCATGGCGTGTCCCATTGCCTGTCTCTTCCCTGGCCGCGACCACGGCCGTGTCCATGGCCGTGGCCGTGGCGATGGCCGCCGTCGTGCTCTTCGCGGCACATGCCCAGCCGGGCGCGGACTCCGGTGGGGTCGTGGCGGTAGCGGTGCCTGAGATCCTGGTATTCTTTTTCCTGGTCGCTTTCGGTCCGGGGGGGACCGACGGGTTGGCCGGAGGAGTTCTCGGGCGGCATGGCCGCCGGCGGTGCCGGAGTCGGCGCGGTGGCCGGCGGTCCGGCCGTTTGTCCGTCGAACGGTAGCCAAATCAGGAACAGCAGCAGCAGGAAAAGCGGTCGGATGCGTGATGATGGCGTCATGCCGGCGTGTCGGTTGAGGGGAAAACGGCGGGCAATAGCGCTCCAAAGCCCAGGTGCCGGCCGCGCTGTCCAGCCGGTCGAACCGAAGCGGATATGCTTTCTTTGCGGCAAGCAGTATACATGCCAATCGTCCGGAGAGATAGCCTTTCCTTGTCCAGGGCGGCCTGGACGCGCGTGGGGGAGCGCGGCCGGCGGTCCGGCTCGACATTATTGTCGAACGGGCAACCGGCAATGTCGAGGTGTTTGTACATTGCATTCAGCCGAGCATAACAATGTTTGGTATTTTTTGTTGGGCAACGGTATACACTGTTTTGACTATGCGATCCGCCGCCTCACGCCAGGATTGAACAAGCCGGGCCGGTTGCGATAACCAGGGCGAGACGATTGGATGACGATAAACAAAGGGGGAAAGATGACCACAGCATTCCAGGATGTCAGTGCGCAGCAAGTGCGCGAATACATGTCCCGGCACGAAGAAAACGAGTATCTGCTGATCGATGTCCGCCAGCCCGGCGAATATGCCCGGGGGCACATTCCCGGCGCGATACTCATTCCGCTGGGCGAGCTGCCCGGCCGGTTGCGGGAACTGCCCGTGGATCGGGATATCTTTGTCTATTGCCACTCCGGCAAGCGATCCAAAGGCGCGGCAATCTTCATTGGTTCCCGGCCTTACGTGGCCGGAACCATATTCAATATCCAGGGCGGCATCCACGCCTGGGAAGGGCAGCTCCTGCCGTTTTTTCCACCGGTTACGGTTTTCGATTCGGACGGGAGCGACGGCGAGATCCTGCATAAGGCCATGGAGCTTGAACGGGGAGCGGAACGTTTTTACGCCGCGCTGGGCCAGCGGTACGGCAGCGTTCCCTGGAGCGGGACCCTCACGGTTCTCGCCGAGTCCGAAGTCGCTCACGCCCGGATCGTTTACGGCTTCTGGACGGAAATGCAAACCGATCCGCCCGAGTTTACCGAGTTGTATGGCAATCTGGCCGGTACCCTGGTCGAGGGTGGCCTGTCGGTCGAGGCCCTCCTGACCACTTTGGAGGAAGGGCAGCCGCACCCGTGCCGTTCGGTGCTCGAGATGGCGCTGACCATCGAATACGCGGCCTACGATCTGTACCGCAGCATGGCGCATCGCTTCCTGGGCACGGCCATGGAGGCGGCATTCAACGCCATTGCCGAGGCGGAAAAGGTCCACATGCTGCTTGCGGCGCGAGCCCTGGGGCAGTGTTCGGACGCTTGAGAGATTTCTTGCAGGAAAAACAAACCGACGGTATGTTTTTTCAAGGTGGAACAGGAGTTGACTCAAGGTTTTTCCGGAAAGTCATCGAAGGGGGATTCGCCGACTTGTACCAGGAAAAGCAAGGCGTATGTTTTGCTCACATCCAAGGAGGACAAGTATGCAGCACTTTTCGTATCAAGACACCACCTATCAAGTCGACGACCAGGGGTTTTTGCTCGATCCCGGCTTTTGGGATGCCAATTTCGCCGAGGGCGTTGCCAGGGAATGCGGCATCGACCATCTGACCGGAGAGCATTGGGATGCCATCAATTCCCTCAGGGAATTGTGCCGGAAGAGCGGAACCTGCCCCACGGTGTTTGCCGTTTGCAGGGCCATCGGTCTGCGGCCTCGCGAAATGATGGTACTGTTCCCCACCGGCTACCACCGGGGCCTGTGCCGGATCGCCGGCGTCGATTACCTGCTCCGCCGGCTGCCGGACAACAGCCACGCCCTGCAGTCGACCGCCGATCTCAAGGCCCTGTCCGGAAAAAAACAGTATCAGGTCGATGTGCGCGGCTTTTTGATCGATCCCGACAACTGGGATCCGTATTACGCCATGCATCGCGCCCTGGAGATGAAAATCCCGCAAGGGGAACTGACCGACGGGCACTGGCGGGTGGTTTATTACCTGCGCGATGTGTTCAAACGGGAAAAACGCATTCCCACCATCTATGAAACCTGCGAAAAGTGCCAGCTCGAACTGGAGGAACTCGAAGCCCTGTTCCCGGACGGCTACCATCGCGGGGCGTTGAAAATCGCTGGGTTGCGATTCGTGAAATAGCATTGCCCCCCTTGGGAGAGAGGGGGCGGTGTTGGTGTTTGTGGCGGAACTCGATTCATCGGCAAGGACGAGCGGCTTTTGCCGCCCGCAGCCTGCCGGCCAGGAAAAGGAGAACAGATGAAGTCGTTTCAATACAAGAACGTGACCTACGAGCTGGATGACCAGGGATATCTGCTCGATCCAGCGCAATGGAACAAGGATTTTGCCGAAGGGATGGCGCGGGAATGCGATGTTCCCGTCCTCTCGAACGAGCATTGGGACGTGATCAACTATGTCCGCGATGTCTACAAGAAAACCGGGGTTTGCCCAACCATCTTCGCCGCCTGCAAGGCAAGCGGTCTGCGGCCGCAGGAAATGCAGAAACTGTTTCCCATCGGGTATCACCGGGGAGTCTGCCGGGTGGCCGGCGTGCACTACCGGGTGAGCAACGTCCCCTACGGCGTCCACCTTCGCCAGTCCGTGGCCGATCTGCGCGCCTTGTCCGACGGAGACAAGGTCTATGCCACCGACGTGCGCGGTTTCCTGGTGGATCCGGATTCGTGGGACGAGAACTTCGCCGTCCACCGGGCCATGGAAATGCACATTCCGAATGGCAAGCTGCTCGACGACCATTGGCGGATCATCTATTATCTCCGCGATGTCCACCAGGTGCAGCACCGGATTCCCAATATTTACGAAACCTGCGAAAGCTGCGATCTCGATCTCGACTCCTTCGAGCAACTGTTCCCGGACGGATATCATCGCGGGGCATTGAAGATCGCCGGTTTGCGGTTCGTGAAATGAATGGAGGCGCGGTCGGACCGATGAAAACGACCCTGATGGTATGCAGCGGCGAGCCGGAAGTGATATGGAACGCCTTTCGGATGGGCAATCTCATGCTCGAACAGATGGACGATGTCACCATGTTCCTCAACGGTCCGGCGGTCGAGTATGCGACCCTGGCCTCCGAGCGGTTTCCCCTTGGCGAGTTGGCCAAGGTCTTCACCCTGTCGGAAGGGGTGCTTCTGGCCTGAGGCAAGCTGCTTGATCTCCACGGGGTGGAGGCATCGTATCACCAGCGGGCCAAACAGACGGATCTCTACCGCCTGATGGCGGAAAGTGACCGGTTTTTCACCTATTGATCTGCGGCTGTTCCGCCGATACCCAGGCGGAGCAGCCGGAGTGTTTTTCCCTCTCGCAAGCCCTTTGCCAGGGGCGACATGAGCGGCCGCAACGAGGGTGTGATCCTGCTGCACGGCTTGGCCCGCACCCGCCTGTCCATGCGCTCCATGGCCGCTTTCCTCGAACGCCGCGGCTACCTGGTGGTCAACGTCGGCTATCCCTCCCGCCGCTATCCTATCGAAACCCTGGCCCATTCGGCCATTTCCCCGGCCATTGCCGCCCTGCGCCGGCAGCAGGCCGCAACCATCCACTTCGTCACCCATTCCATGGGCGCCATCCTGTTGCGCGCCTTCCTGGCCGGCGAACCGCTGCCCGAACTGGGGCGGGCGGTGATGCTCGCTCCGCCCAATCAGGGCAGCGAGTTGGTCGATTGCCTCGGCCGTTTTGCCTGGTTCCGCCTCCTGTTCGGTCCGGCGGGATGCCAACTGGGAACCGGTCCGGACCAACTGCCCGCCCGCCTCGGCTCCGCAGTTTTTCCGGTCGGCATTCTCACCGGCGACCGGCCGGCCGTCGGCCTGGGCCGTTTCTTTCCCGGTGCCAACGACGGCAAGGTATCGGTGGCCAAGGCGCAACTGGCCGGCATGGACGATTTCCTGGTGCTGCTCTGCGGCCATTCCCTGATCATGCGCCATCGGACGGTGCAGGAGCAGGTGGCTGCATTTTTGGCAAACGGACGGTTTGAACGGGCGGGTTAACCTTTGCGCAGGACGCGTTTGTCGTCGATGCGGATGGTCAGCTTGATCTTGTCGAAGTATTCGAGCAAGGGGATCGAGAATTTCCTGGTCAGGCCGGTGAGTTCCTTGAAGCGTTGGGCATCGATCTCCCCCTCGCGGCGGATGACGGCCACCACCTCTTCCTGGAGCGACTGGACGGCCTGGGCGTGGAAGCACAGGCTTTCGTTGATTTTGATCACCTGGCCCTTGCCGACGAGTAAATCGATCACCTGGCGGATGTGCTTTTCCGGGAACTCGCCGAAGGCGGCCAGCACCTCCTTGAGATTGGGCGGCGTTAGGGCGGCCTGGCGGTACAGAGCTTCGATCTTTTGCTCCATTTCCTGTTCGTCCACCTGCAGGGTAACGGTGTGGCCGCTGATCTTGACGTCCGCGCCTTCCTGGTCGATAACCCCTTTCCTGATCAACCCGGCCAAAAGCGCCTGAAAGACTTTCTGTTCCACCGCCGGCCGCAACTGCGACCGCAATTCCTCCTTGGCCAGACCCGGTTTCAGGGGATTGGCCCCATGAAAGGCGGTTAGCAGCTCAACCATCCGCCGGTTGAGGGCTTCGGCCACCGATGCCGCCATCAGCCGCTGGCTGTCCGAGTCGATCACCAAGAGCGCGCCGGTGGAAATGGGATGCTGCAGTTGTTTTTTCAGTTTTTTGCTGAACACCCCGGTCCGCGCCGCCAGGTGGTCGGCGGTCATCCCCTTGGTGCCGGCCTCCTCGACCAGCAGCAACAGCCTGCACTCGCTGTCGGCGGCTGCCAACTCGGCGAAATGGGTCCGGTTCGCTTCCCGGTCCCGTTCCAGGGTCCGCTTGCGCTTCCGGGGGCCACTGTTGAGGATGACGCCGCCGCCAATGGTGGTGATCGGCGAATAGCTGCGGATCACGTACCGGTCGCCGGGCCAGGCGGCCACCGGTTCCTGGAGGATGAGTTGGACGTGGGTAGTTTCGCCCGGAATCAGGGTTTCGGATTCGAGCAGCTGGAGGCGGCCGACGATTTCCCTGGTGCCCAGATGCACCCGAACCTGGGTGCGGTTCTTGAGTTCCTTGGGAGTCGAGCCAAGGCAGTGGCATTCGGCATCGAGGATGGTGGCGGCGATCATGCTGCCGGGCGGCGCGGCCATGTCGCCCCGGTGGATTTGATCCTTTTCGATGCCCTGGAGATTGATGGCGGTGCGGTGGCCGGCCTCGACCAGCTCCACGTCCTGGCCGTGCACCTGGATGCCGCGAATCTTGGCCGTGAGCCCGCCGGGATAGAACATCAGTTCGGCGCCGGTTTCGATCCGCCCGGACAGCGAGGTGCCGGTGATCACCGTGCCGAAGCCCTTCATCGAGAAAACCCGGTCCACGGCCATGCGAAAGGGGCCGAATTCTTCCTGGAACGAGAGCGCCGCCACCTTGGCGTCCAGCAGCCGAACCATCTCGTCGATGCCCTGGCCGGTGAGCGAATCGACCGGGACGATCGGCGCCTCGGCGAGAAAGCTGTTGCTGAAAAAGTCCCGCACCTCCTCGCTGACCATGTCGAGCCATTCTTGATCGACCGTGTCTTTCTTAGTCAGGACGATCAGGCCGTCCCGGACGCCGAGCAGGCGGCAGATCTCGAAATGCTCGACGGTCTGCGGCATGATGCCCTCGTCGGCGGCAATGACGAAGGCCACCAGGTCCATGCCGGCGGCGCCGGCCACCATGTTGCGGATGAATTTTTCGTGGCCCGGCACGTCGACAATGCCGATTCGGTGGCCGCAGGGAAGATCGAGGTGGGCAAATCCCAGTTCGATGGTGATGCCGCGTTCCCGCTCTTCCTTGAGCCGGTCGGTCTCAATGCCGGTGAGGGCCCGGATCAGGCTGGTTTTGCCGTGGTCGACATGGCCGGCGGTGCCGAGGATGATTTCGCGCATGGCTGGCAGAGGGCCGGCGGCCGCGGGGAGTCTTAGAGTTCGAGGTAGGGGTTGGCCTTCGCCTCGCGGGCGATGGTGGACTGCGAGCCGCCGTACCCGTGTCCGGGCCAGACCAGGGTGTCGGGTGGCAGGGTCATCAGCCGCGACTTGATGGCGTCGATCATCTGGCGCATGGAGCCGCCGGGGAAATCGGTACGGCCGACCGCGCCGACAAAGAGGGTATCGCCGGTGAAGCAGTGGGGCGGGCTGTACAGGCAGATGCCGCCGGGGGTGTGGCCGGGGGTGTGGATCACCTGCAGTTGTTCCTTGCCGACGGCGATGGTGGCGCCATCCTGGACGATCACGTCGATCGGCGGCGATTCGGGCAGGCCGAGGGAAGAGAAAAAGCCCTTGATGCGCGGGTCGCTGAAATAGCTCACGTCCTCGGCGTGCATGACGATCTTGGCGCCGGTGGCCTCCTGGATGCGGGCATTGCCGCAGACATGGTCCGGATGGCCGTGGGTGTTGATGATAGAGGTGACTTTAAGGCCTTGTACGCGGCAATAATCGAGAACGCGGTCCTCGTCGCCGCCCGGATCGATGATCGCGGCCTCCTTGGTCTGTTCGCAGGAGACGACGTAACAGCAGACACCCATCATGCCGACAGTGAATTGTTTGACAAGCATGGCCACGATCCTGTTGGTGGTTGGCGGGTTGGAGGAGGCGTTGAGGTTGGAGTCGACCTGCCTGCAACCTCAACGCCGCACGGGCTATTTGCTGCCGCAGCCGCTGGGTCCGCAGGCGCAGCCCGGCGCGGCAAAGGGGTTGACGGTGACCGGGCCGCCGGGCGGCAGCCGTTGCTCGATGGCGGTGACCACCGTGTCAAAGGCCTTGATCGCCGGACTGTCCTCGTCGGAGGAGAGATAGGGGGTGCCGGAATCGCCGGCCATGACCACGCGCGGGTCCATGGGCACCCGGCCGAGGAAGGGCAGGTCGAAATCGCGGGCGGTCTGCTCGCCTCCGCCCTTGCTGAAAATATCCACGGTCTCGCCGCAATGGGGGCAGATGAAACCGGACATGTTCTCGACCACTCCGACAATGGGCATGGCGACCGTCTTGCAGAAGTTGATCGACTTGCGCACATCGGCCAGAGCCACGGCCTGCGGGGTGGTGACCACCACGGCGTGGACGCCGGGCATGGTCTGGGCCACGGACAGGGGCTCGTCGCCGGTGCCGGGAGGGGCGTCGACGATCAGGTAGTCGAGCTCGCCCCAATCCATGTCGGCGACGAACTGGCGGATGGCCTGGATCTTGAGCGGACCGCGCCAGATGATGGCGTCGTCCCGGTTTTTCATCATGTATTCCAGGCTGACCACCTTGAGGTTGTCGTTGAAGATCAGGGGCGGGATGAGGTCGTCGGGATTCTCGGGCGCCGTCAGGGTGCCGGTGAGATTGAGCATGCGGCAGACGTCCGGGCCGTGGAGATCCACGTCCATCAGGCCGACCTTATGGCCTTTCTTGGCCAGGCACAGGGCCAGATTGACCGCCACGGTCGATTTGCCGACCCCGCCCTTGCCGCTCATCACCAGGATTTTGTTCTTGATTTTTCCCAGGGACTTGGTGATGGCGATTTCCTGCTGGGCCAGTTGGGCATCCTTCGAACCGCAACCGCTTTTTTGATCGCTCCCGCAGGAACTTCCACAAGAACTGCTCATGCTTGCCTCCAACAAAAAAAATGAAAAAATTCCGGAAAAAGAATGAAACCCGCGCAGTGCTGCCGGCAAAATCCGGAGATGCGCGGGGTGCGAACTCGTCGTAGTGTGGGCCTATACACTAATGCCGGCCATTTGAAAAGCAAAGAAAAAAACAAAGCGGCAGGACCCCGGTCACCGGCCCGATTTACCCTGTGTTTTTGTTGCTTTGGGATTGCCGGAAAAGTTATAGTGTTTATTTGTATCGCATGACTTGGCCGGCCTGGATGGCCGATGCCCGACATCCGCGCGAAAGCAGGTTCGCTGCGGACAACCCACTGATGTTGCGGAGAAAGGCGCAAGGGGGACCCGATGGATCCGTTCAGCAGGAAACTTTTGGAGGAACTGGAGCAGATGCAGCAGCAGACGGGCCGCATCCTGCGTTCCATGTCGCTGTCCCGGATGATACCGATGGAGGCCGAGGGCTGGCAGCCGGCGGTGGATATCTACGAGTCGGAAACCTCTGTCTTTGTCTATGCCGAACTGGCGGGCGTGGTGGGCGACAGCCTGCGGGTGACCGTGGACGGCAAGCGGCTTACGATCAGCGGCCTGCGGCAATTGCCACCGCAACCGTCGATCGCCTGCATTCATCAATTGGAAATCGAGCTAGGGGCCTTCCAGCGCACCCTGAACCTGCCGTCGACGGTCGAGGTCGAACGAGTCGAGTCGACCTACGTCAACGGCATCCTCATGGTCAGTCTGCCGAAGCGGATCAGGAAAGGTAAGGTGCAGATTCGGATAACGCCTGGAGAATAACATGGAAAACGAACAACAGCCCTCCCAGAAGAAAATGGATCCCGCCGAGCTGGTCATCCCCGAAATCCTGCCGGTCCTGCCGCTGCACGGGTTTGTGTTCTACCCCGGCATGGGATTCCCGCTGCAGGTATCCAGCGAGGCCTCGAAACAACTGATCGACGACGTGCTCTTGGGCGATCGCATGATGGGCCTGGTGCCCAGCCGCCGCGAACAGGTGGCCGACGACGATGCCCTCGGTCCCGACGACCTTTACAAGGTCGGGGTGGTCGGCTATTTGCACAAGCTGAACAAGGCCCCGGAAGGGCATTACCAGATCCTGGTGAGCGGTACCAAGAAGTTCGCCATCAGCGAATTTGTCGAATCCGACTCCTACATGCGGGCCAAGGTGGTCGAGGTGCCGATGGAGGTGGTGGAAGACAAGAAGATCGAGGCCCTGCTTTTCAACATTCGGGCCCAGTTCACCAAGCTGGTCGGCGCCACCGAATTGCCCCAGGAACTGGTGGCCACCATCAACAGCCTGACCAATCCCTTCTACGTGGCCTACCTGGTCAGCTCGCAGTTGAACCTCAAGCTCGAAAAAGAGCAGGAAATCCTGGAGATCACCCCGCTGCACGATCTATTGCACCGGGTGGCCAGGGAATTGGCCAAACGGCTGGAAACCGTGGAGATGAGCAACCAGTTGCAGGCCTCGATGAAAAAGGACATGGACGAGCGCCAGCGCGAGTTCTTCCTCCGCCAGCAGCTGCAAGCCATCCGCAAGGAACTGGGCGAGGGCGACGACGACAAGGTCGAGGTCAAGGAATTGAAGGAAAAGGTGGCGGAAAAGGGGCTTACCCCCCAGGCCCGGACCGTGGTGGACAAGGAGTTGACCCGGCTGGAGCGCATCCCGCCCTCGTCGCCGGAGTACACAGTCGCCCGCAATTACATCGACTGGATCCTCGACCTGCCCTGGACCGACTCCACCGTCGATACCCTCGATCTGACCACGGCCGAGGCCGACCTGGAACACGATCACTACGGCCTGAAAAAGATCAAGAAACGCATCCTTGAATTCCTGGCGGTGCGCAAGCTCAAGGAAGACATCCACGGTCCGATTCTCTGCTTGGTCGGCCCGCCCGGCGTGGGCAAGACCTCGCTCGGCCAGTCCATCGCCCGGACCATGAACCGCAAGTTCGTGCGCATCGCCTTGGGCGGCGTTCGCGACGAGGCCGAGGTCCGCGGCCACCGGCGCACCTATATCGGCGCCTTGCCCGGCCGGATCATCGAAAGCCTGAAACGGGCCGGCTCCAATAACCCGGTCTTCCTGCTCGACGAGATCGACAAGCTGGGCAACGATTTCCGGGGCGATCCCTCCTCGGCCTTGCTCGAAGTGCTCGATCCGGAGCAGAACTCGACCTTCACCGATCACTACCTCGATATCGAGTTCGATCTTTCCAAGGTGATGTTCATCGCCACCGCCAATGTGCTCGACACCATTCCCGGGCCCTTGCGCGACCGGATGGAGGTGGTCGAATTGTCCGGCTACACCCAGGAGGAAAAGGTGGCCATCGCCATCCGCCATCTCCTGCCCAAGCAGTTGGAGGCCCACGCCCTGACCGCCGACGACTTGGAGATGCCGACGGAGACTGTCGGGGCCTTGATCGCCTCCTACACCCGCGAGGCCGGGGTCCGCAATCTGGAGCGGGAAATCGCCGCGATCTGCCGGGGAACGGCCGCCGAAATCGCCCGGGGCCGAACCGAGAAAACGGTGATCACCCCCGAGAAATTGTACGACTTCCTCGGACCGCAACGCTTCTATCCCGAGATGAAGGCCCGCAGCTGGGGCCCCGGCTTGGCCACCGGCCTGGCCTGGACGCCGGTGGGCGGCCAGATTTTGTTCATCGAAACCTCGAAGATGAAGGGCAGGGGCGGCCTGACCCTGACCGGCAAGCTGGGCGAGGTGATGAGGGAATCGGCCACGGCGGCGCTGACCTACATCAAGGCCCATGCCACGGACTTGGGCGTGGAGGAGGACCTGTTCGCCGGGATCGACCTGCATGTGCATGTGCCGGAAGGAGCCATCCCCAAGGATGGACCTTCGGCCGGGGTGGCCATGGTGTCGTCGCTGGTCTCGGTGATTCTGGGACGGCCGGTGCGGCAGGATGTGGCCATGACCGGCGAGATCACCTTGCGCGGCGATGTCCTGCCGGTGGGCGGTATCGGCGAGAAGGTGCTGGCCGCGTTGCGGGCTGGGATCAAGGAGTTGATCCTGCCGGCGCTCAATGAAAAGGATGTCCTGGAAATTCCCGAGGATATCAGGAAAGGTGTCGTGTTCCACTATCCCCATACCATCCGCGAGGTGCTGGAGATCGCCATGGAGAAAAACGAGGCGCAAAGCTGATGCTGGGTTGGTTCAAGAAAAAATTCGGCAAGCAACAGACCGAGGCGGTCGAGACCGCAGCCCCCGAACAAGGCATTCAGCCCCCGGTCGAGGAGGAGATTGTCGTTGCCGGACCGGAGGCAGCCGCTGCACCCGAACCGGCGCCGCCCGCCTTGGCCGATGAGGTAACGCCGGTCGAACCGGCTGCCGGCGAAGAACCAGTGCCGGTAGCGGAACTGCCCGTGGCGGAAGCGGAGGAACCGGCTTCCGCATCGCTTGAGCCGCCGATTGCCGCCTCGGCAGAAGCGTCGATCCTCGAATCGGAAGAACCGCCGGAGGAAGCGAACAAGTCGGCAGCAGTGGAACCTCCGGCTCCTGAGCCAATCGAGGCGGAGCAGGCGATCGAACTCCCCACTGTTTCCGAAGAAGCGCAAGAGGAGGAAACCGGTCCACTACCGGATGCGGCCGAGATTGCCACCATAACTGTGGCTGAAGCCGTCGCCGAAACGCCTGCCGAAACGCCTGCGGAAACGGTGGCAGAAACGGAGGCGGTGACTGAGGCGGAGACGACGGACGAGGCGGAAATACCGTCCGTCGGCGAAGCGCTCCCGCCAGAACCGGATCGAGCCGAGGCGGAACCGGCTCTTGGACTGTCCGTCGAATCGAACGTGGAACCGGAGGCCGAACCGGCCGCGATGCCGACGGGCGGCCGTACCCAGGAGAAACCGGCCGCCAAGTCCCTGTTCCAGCGCTTGCAGGAGCGGCTGGGTAAGACCAGGGACGCCCTGGCCTATCGCTTGGACCGGCTTTTCCTGGGCAAGAAGGAAATCGACCAGGATCTGTTCGACCAGTTGGAGGAGATCTTGATCACCGCCGATCTCGGCGTGGCCACCACCATGGAGTTGCTGGAGGCGGCCCGCAAGAGGATCAAGCGGGACCAGTTGAGCGATCCTCAGGCTCTGAAAGCCATCATCCGCGACCAGATTTTCGCCTATATCGAGGCCTCGGAGCAGCCGGCCGAACTGGTGATGCCGGAAGAGGGACCGTTCGTCATCATGGTGGTGGGGGTCAACGGGGTGGGCAAGACCACCACCATCGGCAAACTCGCCGCCAAATTCGTCCGCGCCGGGCAGTCGGTGCTCCTGGTGGCCGGCGACACCTTCCGCGCCGCCGCCATCAACCAGCTCAAGATCTGGGGCGAGCGGGTCGGAGTCGAGGTCGTGGCGCAACATCCGGGGGCCGATCCGTCCTCGGTGGTCTTCGACGGTTTGACCCACGGGGTTGCCCATGGGCACGAGGTGATCATCATCGATACGGCCGGGCGGTTGCACACCAGCGTCAACCTGATGGAAGAGTTGAAAAAAATCAAGCGGGTCATCGGCAAGAAGATGCCCGGCGCCCCCCACGAGATCATGCTGGTGCTCGATGCCACCACCGGCCAGAACGGCATTTCCCAAGCCAAGCTTTTCCACCAGGCCGTGGGCATCAGCGGCCTGACCCTGACCAAGCTCGACGGCACCGCCAAGGGCGGCATTGTCGCCAATGTCTGCCGGGAACTCAAGATACCGGTGCGGTTCATCGGCATTGGCGAGCAGATCGACGACCTGCGCGATTTCGATGCCAACGAGTTTGTCGAGGCGCTGTTTGCCAGCCAGGCGGATTAAAGCGACGGGCGCCTCCGTCCGTCGCCCTGATCCGCCGATTTCCTTTCCCTCCCCTTTCTACCGGGTATCGTCCGGGCCGCGCCTGGCGCCAACCGCCTGCAAGGTTTTAACGTTTGCCTTGCCGGCCATGCGGGATACCGAGCTTATCTAGTCGCCATCGCAGGGTGCTGGGGTGCATCCCGAGCAGTTCGGCCGCGCCATTCGGGCCATTGACCCTGCCCTTGGTCTGGTTAAGGACATTGCGCAGGTGCCAGGCGATCACCTCGTCGAGCCGGAGCGGCAATGGCCGGCCGGCGCTCTTGTGGCCGCCGATTGCCGCCCTTGGGTCTTCCGCCGGCTGCGAACCGTTGAACAGCAGCCCTCCCTCTCGATGCAGGATCAATTCGCGCTCCACCAGGTTCTGTAGCTCGCGCACATTGCCGGGCCACTCGTAAGCCACCAGCCGGTCCATGGCGCCGGGTGCGATTTGCTGGGGGGCGTCCAGCCCCAGTTCCAGGGTTTTTTGCCGGATGAAATAGTGGACCAGCCGCGGTATGTCGCCCCTTCTCTGGCGCAGCGGCGGGATGATGATGGGGAAGATGTTCAGCCTGAACCAGAGATCCTCGCGGAATCTCTTGTCGGCGACCATGTTTTCCAGGTTGCGATGGGTGGCGGCAATGACCCGGATGTTGACCGGAATCGATCTGGTGCCGCCGATGCGCTCGATTTCATGGCTTTGCAAAACCCGCAGGAGGCGCACTTGGGCCTGATGCGGCAACTCGCCGATCTCGTCCAGGAAAATCGTGCCGCCGTCCGCGCGTTCGAATCGGCCTCGCTTTTCCTCGATGGCGCCGGTAAAGGCGCCCTTTTCATGGCCAAACAGTTCGCTGTCGATCAAGTTTTCCGGAATGGCCCCGCAGTTCACTTTAATGAACGGCCCGTTCTGGCGGGGCGAGGCGTGGTGGATGGCGTTGGCGATGATCTCCTTGCCGGTCCCGGTTTCTCCCAGCAGCAGGACCGTGCTACTCAAAGGCGCTACGTGTTTGACCATCTCAAAGACGTTTTTCAGGCCGCCGTCCGCGCCGATGATGTCGCCGCTGGCCTTTTTGGCGATTTCCCGATGGAGGAAGTAGTTGTCGTCGATCAACCGGTCCTTGTATTTGACGACCTTTTCGTAGGACAGGGTATTGGCAAGCGAAATGGCGAAAGGAACCGAGACGGTGGCCAGCAGGTCGAGGTGCTTTGCATGGTATCTCCCCTCGCCGAATGCGCAGAGCGAGAGCGAACCCAGCAGTTTTTCGTCCAGCAGCAGGGGCAGCGACATCCGGGAATTGCCCTCCAAGTGAATATAGGGAGCGAGCAGCCGGTAATATTCGCTGGCGCCGGCATCGATGATGACCGGGACTTTCGGCCTTAACTTCTGGATGTCTTTCCATATTTTTTTGGGCAAGGGCACGAGTTCGTCCGGTGTTACGGTGTCATTGGCGGTAACGCGCGCCACCCGCCTGATGGCTTGCGTGTCCGGATCGAAAATGGTCAGGCTTAAGATATCCAGAGGAAAATACAGTCTCAGATAGTCAAAGGATTTTCTGAAGGCTGTCTTGATATCAAGGCTGCTGCAAATTCTGATGGTCACTTCCCGAAAAAAATCGTCCTTGTCGTCCATATCTGCCCGGTCTCCAGCCTGTGTCGATGGTACCCAATCCGATATCGATATATTGCATATTTCATCGTAAATAACAATATATCTATATATGAGTTTCAATATGCCGATGTTTAGCGGTTCCTTCGTGGCAATTATCTGATATCGCGTATAATTAAAATTGGCATGATTGTCGCAACGCGACATTGCTTAGAGGGACAACCAAGACTACTTTTACATCGTACAGCCCCATCGTCCATGTACGGCCAATCAGCGTCCAATCCATCAGCCCGCACCAACAAACTCAGACCATGACATCCAACGATCTCGATACTACCGATTCGCCTCCATCTCCCGCGCAGCCGCCGGCTGCCAAGGGGAAAAAGCCCCTGTGGCTTGGCCGTTTGTTTGCCGCAATGCGCCACTTCCGCAAATTCGCCGTGGCCGGTGCCGCATTCCTCGGCCTGGTGGCTCTCGGGTGGTGGGGGATTGGGCGCCTGGGGCATGTCACCGAGAACGATGCCCGGGTGAAGGCGGATATGGTTATCGTCAGCAGCCGGGTCGACGGATGGATCGTCGAACGTCCGGTCACCGATGGCCAGGTCGTGGAGCGGGGCCAGGAGATGATCGTGATCGACCTGCGGGAAGCCGAGCTCAAGCTGGCCGAATTGCGGGCCAAGGCCGAAGCGATTCGCCTGCGCCAGGAACGGATCGCCATCCAGTATCGAATGATGAAAACCACGGCCCACGATGCGGTGACCACCGCCCAGGGCAACCAGAAGGCGGCGGCCTCGAAATTGGAACAGGCCCGACGAGAATTCCAGCGGGCCGAGGAGTTGCTTGGCCGGATGGTTTCCCGGGAAGTGTGGGAACAGCGGCAGACCCAGTTGCGCCAAGCCGAGGCCGAGGCCCTGACGGCCTCCTCCGCCCTGGCCGATGCCCAGGTAAAACTTGGCGATATCGAGGTGTTGCAGAAAGAATTGGATACCCTTGCCCAGGAAGCGGCCCAGGTGAACGCCCAGATCCGCAAGCAGGAAATCAACGTGACCGACCGGCGGGTGCGCAGCCCGATCAAGGGCATCGTGGACCAGAAGTTTGTGCAGCCCGGGGAATATGTCATTCCGGGGCAGCGGTTGTTCATTGTCCACGACCCCAAACAAGTCTGGGTCGAGGCGGACATCAAGGAAACCAAGCTCAGACGCCTGCGTCCGGGACAAGAGGTCGACATCAGTGTCGACGCCTATCCGAACCGCCGGTTTACCGGCCGTATCGAACGGATCGGCAACGCGGCCACCGGCGAATTCGCCCTGCTGCCAAGTCCCAATCCTTCCGGCAATTTTACCAAGATCACCCAGCGGGTGCCGGTGCGGATTGCGGTCGAACAACCGGATGGCAACCCCCTGCGTCCGGGCATGATGGTCGAGGTGGACATTGAAACGGCTCAGCATTGACCAGGCGCATCCCGAGCGCGGCCCTGCCTTTGTGCGCAAGCCCGGTCCGGAAAGGCTGTGGAACCGGCGCGGTGCGGCCTTGCGGGTGAGCGGCATGGCGAAGATCGCGCAGGGTGCGCTCCTGCTGGCATGCGTGGCCGCCCTGGCCGGGTGCACGGTGGGACCCGATTATGTCAAACCCGAAGTGAAACTGGCGCCGCTGCACAATGCCGAGGCCGTGGCATCCCGCCCGGACGCCCATGGAGAGGTCCATCTCGACCAGTGGTGGGCAGGATTCCAGGATCCCCAGCTGAGCCGGATGGTCAAACGCGCGCTTCGGCAAAACCTGGATATCCAGGCCTCGCTGGAGCGGGTAGCCCAGGCGCGTGCCGTTGCCAAGGGGGCAGGCGCGAAACTGCTGCCCGCACTCGATGCCGATGCCCAGGCCACCTACGAACGCATGTCGCTTGAAAACCCGATCGGGGCCATTGCCCGGACGCTGCCGGATTTCAATCGCAACTTCGAGTTGTACGATGCCGGCCTCAGTGCTTCTTGGGAAACCGATCTGTTCGGCGGACTCAAGCGCCGGGAAGAAGCGGCCCTGGCCATGGCCGGCGTGGCCGAGGCCATGCATGTCGGGGTGCGGATTTCGATTGCGGCGGAAGTCGCCGATACCTATTTCCGGATTCGCGGCGATCAGGAGCAGTTGCGGGTGGCCCAGGCCCGGATCGCCACCGATACCGACTTATTGGCCATGCTCAAGGAGCAACAGACCCACGGCATGACCACCGACCGGGAAGTGGCCCAGGGCGAGGCGCTGCTGGCCCATGCCCAAGGACTTGTACCGCTGTTGCGGATCGATCTGGAAGCGCAGCTCAATCGCCTCGATGTGCTTTTGGGCGCGCAACCGGGAACCTATGCCGCCGAGCTGAACACGGTCGTGGCCGTTCCGCCGGTCCCGCGCATCACCACGCAATTCTCCGATTTCCTGCGTCGCCGGCCGGATGTCATGGCCGCCGAGCGCAAGCTGGCCGCGGCCAATGCCCGGATCGGGGCCGCACTGGCCGGCTATTATCCGGAAATGTCCCTGGCCGGCGTGCTGGGTTATGAAGGGCTCACCGCCAGCCATATGTTCAAGAGCGCCACCTTTCAGCCGGCCGCCATCATCGGGTTGCGCTGGCGGCTGTTCGATTTCGGCAGGATCGACGCCGAAGTCGAACAGGCAGACGCTGCGACCCGCGAGGCGCTCCTCCAGTACCGGCAGGTTGTCCTGCGCGCCGCCGAGGATGTCGAGAACGCCTGCGCCGCGCTGGTGCAGTACGAGGCCTACAGCCAGGACGTGACCCGGCAGATCGACGCCCTGAAGCGGGTCCGCGAGGATTCGCAGCAGGCCTACAAGGCCGGGATGATTGCCCTGACCGACGTGCTGGATGCCGACCGGCAATTGCTGGTTGCCGAAGGGGAATTGCCGCGCGCCCGGACCGATGCCGCCCGGGCTTCGGTCCGCCTGTTCAGGTCGCTGGGCGGCGGATGGTGAGGCGCTTGTTGGTAAGTTGTCGAGGTGGAATGTGAACCAGGTGACGACCGAAGAATTGTCCACCCGTTACGGCGCCGCGTACAAATGGTACGTTTCCGCGACGGTTTTGGTGGGGTTGATGGCGATGATCGCCTCGGCCACCATCGTCAACGTGGCGATGCCCGACATCATGGGCGAGTTCGGCATGGGCCAGGATCAGGCCCAATGGCTGTCCACGGCGTTTTTGGCGTCGATGACCGCGGCCATGCTGGTGGCCTCCTGGGCGGTCAAATCGTTCGGGAACCGAAGCACCTACAGCATGGCGCTCATCGCCTTTGCCCTTGGTTCGCTGATGGGGGCCTTCAGCCCCAACGACACCGTGCTGGTGGTGGCCCGGATCATCCAAGGCGCTGCCGCCGGGCTGGCGCAACCCCTTGGCATGGTGGCCATGTTCCAGGCCTTTCCGGCCAACCGGCGCGGCTCGGCCATGGGGCTTTACGGTATGGGGGTGGTCCTGGCCCCGGCGCTCGGCCCCACGGTCGGTGGCATATTGATCGACAACTATTCGTGGCGCGATGTTTTCTTCCTCGGCCTGCCGTTTTGCGCCGTGGGCCTGATCCTGGCCGCGGCCTTTCTGTCCACGGTTCGGGAAAGCAAACGACCCGCCTTCGACGGGCTCGGTTTCATCCTGCTGTCGGTGGGTATCGCTTCCTTTCTCGCCGGCCTGTCCAATGGGCAGCGCATGGGCTGGGATTCGACCTTTGTCAGGGGCGCGTTCTGCCTGGCGGCATTCAGCATGTGCGCATTCGTGGTCCAGGAGCGGCGCGCGCAGACGCCGCTGCTGGCGCTTGACGTGTATCGTAACCCGCGTTTTGTCGCCGCCTTTGTCGTGGCCTTCATTCTCGGCATGGGCCTATACGGCTCCACCTATCTGGTGCCGCTTTTTGTCCAGACGGTCCAGGGCTATTCCCCGACCGAGTCGGGACTGCTGCTGATGCCCGCCGGCATCGTCCTGGCCATGGTCTTTCCCCTGGCCGGCCGGCTCAGCGACAAATTGCCGCCCCATGTCTTGATTTTTTTCGGCATGGCCCTGTTCTCGGCTTCCAATTATCTGATGAGCCATGTCGACACCGATACCGAGTTCTGGACCTTTGCCTACTACGTCGTGGTCGGCCGCATCGGTCTGGGGTTCATCTTGCCGTCCCTTAACAGCGGCGCTCTCAGGGTGCTGGATTCGCACCTGCTCAGCCACGGAGCCGGGGCGATCAATTTCGTCCGCCAGCTGGGCGGCGCGATCGGGGTCGATATCCTCTCGGTTTACCTGGAGCGGGAAACAACAATTTATGCGCATGAAATCAATGCGATGCAAACAGGAGGCCATGTCGCCTCCACCCTGTTTCATCAGCTGGTCGCCGCGCTCGACCGGGCCGGGGTGGCCGGTTCCATCGCTGTAACCGAGGCCCACCGCTTTCTGTCGCACATGATCGCGGCCCAGGCCAGTGTCATGGGCTTCCGCGAGAGTTTCCTGTTCGTGGCGGTGATATTTTTCATCGCACTCTTCCCAACTTGGTACATGCGGGCGAAGCGGCGGCCCGGCCAACTCAGGCAGGCCAACTGAACGCCTGTGCACCAGCAAACAAGGTGATTGCCCATGTTCGACACGATTCTCGTTGCCGTTGACGCATCCGACCAAAGGGGCGGCGTCCTGCTGCACGCGGCGGAAATAACGCGCCGCTTCACGGCCAATCTCCACCTGGTTTCCGTTTACGACATCGACCAGATGTGGGAGACCAAGGTGCCCGAGTCGAGCCCCGAGATTTTCGACGCGCTGGCCACGGAAAGCAAAAAGCCGGTTAAAGAGGCGCAACGGGAACTTGCGGCCATGGGCATCGCTTCGCAATGCCATTTTCTGGAAGGTCCGGTCATCGAACAGATCGCGATTCTGGCCCAACGCCTCGATGCCGATCTGGTCATCATGGGGCATCGCCATGTCACCGGGCTGCGGCGATTGCTGGAAAGTTCGGCGGCAAAGGGCTTGATCGACAAGTCGCCGTGCAGTGTCATGATCGTCAGGGACGGCAAGCTGGTCTGAGCTGCAACATCCCGCTCCGCTTCCGGCTTTGCCGCCAGGCCACGGATTGGCCGGTAACAACGTCCGTTTTTTCCTCCCGGCGGCCTCTCCTTGCCGTCCCCATCGGCGATTGCGGTTGCCTCGGCGGCCGCAATCGCCTGCGCCGCCCCTTGCCTTGTATCCGCTTTTTCCCTCGATGCGACACCAACCCGGTCTCAGGGCCCGGTTTTTTTTCGGGCAGGGGCATTTCTTATATTTTTGCCTGGCCGATTGAAAACAGGATGACCGCGGCCAAGGAGACGATAATCGCCAACTTGTGGTAGATATTGATCGGCTCCTTGAGGAAAAGCACCCCGACCACGATGGTGGTGGTGATGATCGAGAGGACCGCGTACAGCACATACTGCGAGGCACCGTAGCGTGCATAAAGGATGTTGAAGCCGAGATAGGTCAGGAAAAGCCCGCATCCGGACAACATTATCGATTGGCCGTGGCCCTTGACCGCTTGGCCCAGATCGAAGGCGCCCATCAGGGGTGCACAGAGAAAGGCCAGGAGTGCGGCGAGCAGGGCGGACAAGCCGACAAACAGCAGGCCGTTTTCACAACCTACGGATTTTTTCTGGCCCAGGGCAAACATGGCGTTGCCTATCGCGGCAATGGCCGCATACACGATCGGCAGCAGGTGATGCATGGTCGTTACCTGTACAACAACATGATATTATGCCGGTTTGGTCCATGAGGGCCGAGCGGGCGGGGAAGGGCGGCGGCGCTTTTTTTCCTGTTTTTCGGCGTACGCTGCCAAAGGCGGCGGGAACACCCGCCGGCAACTGTACCGCAAGCGACCCTGGGTTGGCAAAGTTCGTTTTTGTTGCTGTTTTTTTTAATTTGCACAGCAATTTGATGCCATGGTAATTGACAGAGCGTGAAAATTGTCTGATTGTGGTGCGGGCAGGGCCCGGAACCGGCCGGCAGGCGACCGGCTGGGACAACTGGTTGAAAAGCCGAGGCATCCGCACTGAAGTCCACCTCGGCCGGCCCTGCCGGGGCGGCGGCACGACCCTACTTTTTCAATTCGCTTAACGCTTAAGGAAATCCGATTTGGAGTATTACCGACAACAGAATCAACCGGGCTGTGGCGGTTGTCTGCTCATTCTCGTCATGGTGGCGCTGGTCACCGGCGGTGCCCCCGCCCTGCTCAACCTGTTCGGCTTTTTGCTGTATTCCGGTCTGGCCGGGGTGCTGGTGCTGTTCGCGGCGTTTTGGGGCTTTACCTATTATATGCGGCGAAAAGTCGCCAGCTACGAGGCCTCGCAGACCGAAAGCCACAACCGCTTCGTGTTTTTGCTGGTCAACATCCTGGTCAAAATCGCCCAGGTCGACGGCCATTTCACCCGGCCGGAGTTGAACGCCATCCTCAATTTTTTCCAGTACCATCTCCGCTACAACCAGGAGCAGATGTACTGGGTCAAGCAGCTGGTCAAGGAGGCGCGGGACAATGCCACCGACCTGCGCCAGCTGCTGGAGGAGTTCCGCAACGGATTCGCCTATGAACCCCGGCTGATCCTCCTGGAGCTCATCTATCAGATCATCCATACCAAGCAGCCGCCGCCGGCCGACGAATTGCGGCTGGCCCGCGAGGTCGCCCTGGTCCTGCAGATTTCGGTGTACGACCAGCGGACCATCGAGGCCAAGTACATGTACCGCCAGCGGCAGGAGGCTGCCAGTGCCGGTCAGCTGGAGGAGCAGTACTATGCAGTGCTCGGCCTGGAGCCCGGAGCCGATTTCGCCGAGATCAAGAAAGCCTACCGGAAATTGTCCATGCAGTACCACCCGGACAAGGTCGGCCATCTGGGCGAGGAGTTCAAGCAGGTGGCCGAGGAGAAAATGAAGGAAATCAACGTGGCGTACGGCTATTTCGAAAAGAAGTTCGCCAACGGCAAATAGCCGGGCGAAGTGCGGGAGACGCGGCCTGGTGCCGCGGCTTTTCGAGAGGAGTCCGGGCGTCGCGTTTCACCAACCCCAACAAGAGAGGGCAAGCAATGAGCGGTGTGGCCAAGAAGATGCAGGTGTTTGCGGAGCAATCCTCCTGGATCCGGAAGATGTTTGAGGAGGGGGCTCGGATGAAGGCCGAGTTCGGAGCCGACAAGGTGTTCGATTTCAGTATCGGCAACCCCGATGTGCCGCCGCCGGCCAAATTCTATACCGTGCTCCGCGAATTGGCCGCCAACGAACAGCCGGGCGTGCATGGCTACATGCCCAACGCGGGTTATCCCTTTGTCCGCGAGGCCCTGGCCAAGCGGCTCGGTGCCGAGCAGGGCGTCAAGCTGGGCGAGGGCGACATCCTCATGACCTGCGGCGCCGCCGGCGGGTTGAACGTGATCTTCAAAGCCTTGCTCGACCCCGGCGACGAGGTGATCATCCTCTCGCCCTTTTTCGTCGAATATAAATTCTACATCGACAACCACGGCGGCGTGGCCAAGGTCGTGCCCACCGACAAGGAGTTCAACCTCGACCTGGCGGCGATCGAGGCGGCGCTGACCGCCAAAACCAAGGTGGTGCTGATCAATTCGCCCAACAACCCCACCGGCCAGATCTATTCGGCGGCCTCGCTCGGCCAGCTCGGCCAGATGCTCGACGCGGCGGGCAAGCGGTTGGGCACGACCATCTTTCTGGTGTCCGACGAGCCCTACCGCAACATCGTCTTCGACGGCCACCAGGTGCCGCCGTTGATGCCCACTGCCACCAACGCCATCATCGCCTCTTCGTACTCGAAAGAGCTGGCCCTGCCCGGCGAGCGCATCGGCTATCTCGCCGTTCATCCCGACATGGCCGGCAAAGCGGCGGTGGTCGGGGCGCTGACCCTGGCCAACCGCATCCTCGGTTTCGTCAATGCCCCGGCCCTGATGCAGCGGGCCGTGGCGCAGTTGCAGGACGTATCGGCGGACAGTTCGGTCTATGCCCGGCGGCTGGATGTGTTCTGCAAGGTGCTGGACGAGGCGGGCATGAGCTATGTCCGCCCCAAGGGTGCCTTTTATCTTTTTCCTCAATCGCCGATCGACGATGTCGAATTCTGCCGCCTGCTGACCGAACAGAAGATTCTGGCGGTGCCGGGCCGCGGTTTCGGCCTGCCCGGCTACATCCGCCTATCGTTCTGCGTCGACGAGAAGGTGATCGCCGGCTCGGCCGAGGGTTTCAAGAAGGCGATGGCACTGGCCAAAAAATAGGCATCCGAAACCACCTCTCAACAACAAATAAAAAGGCCGTCTTCTGCGCGAAGACGGCCTTTTTATTTGCCCTCCCTCCTTGGTGGCTATCCCCGGTCGGCCTTGCGGATGACCTCGCACAGGTCGTGAGCGATGGCGGTGATCTCCTGCTCGTCCTCACCTTCGGTCATCACCCGGATCACCGGTTCGGTGCCCGAGGCCCGGACCAGGACGCGGCCGCGGCTGCCCAATTTCTCTTCCGCCTTGGTCAAGGCCTCGGAAAAGCCGGGGATGAGTTCCGGCGGGATTCTCGAGGCCATGCGCACGTTCTTTAGCACCTGGGGGAAGGTGGACATGATCGTGGCCAGTTCGGACAGGGGTTTGTTTCTCTTGATCATGATCGCCAGCAGCTGCAGGGCCGCCAGGGTGCCGTCGCCGGTGGTATTGTGGTCGAGGAAGACCAGGTGTCCCGATTGCTCGCCCCCGAAGTTGTAGCCCTTGGCCCGCATCGCCTCGACCACGTAGCGGTCGCCCACCTGGGTACGGACCATCAGGCCGCCCATGGCGTGCATGGCCTGCTCCAGGCCCATGTTGCTCATCACCGTGGCGACCAAGGTCTTTTTCTTCAGCTTGCGGCGGTGCATCAGCTCGCTGGCGCAGATGGCCATGATGTGGTCGCCGTCGACAATGTTGCCGTGCTCGTCGCAGACGATCAGCCGGTCGCCGTCGCCATCCAGGGCCAGGCCGATGTCGGCTCCCAGCTGCTTGACCTTGGCGGCCATCAGTTCCGGATGCAGGGCACCGCACTCGTGGTTGATGTTCTTGCCGTCCGGATCGATGCCGATGGCGGTCACCTTGGCGCCCAGCTCGGAGAAGACGTGGGGCGCGACCTTGTAGGTGGCGCCGTGGGCGCAGTCGAGGACGATGTGGAAGTCGTCGAGCACGTAGTCCCTGGGGAAGGTGTTCTTCAGGTAGACGATGTAGCGGCCGGCGGCATCCTCGATCCGCGAGGCCTTGCCGACCTCGTCGGCCACCGGACGGAGCGCGGCCATTTTCTGCGAGAAGATCAAATCCTCGATGTCGGCCTCCAGCTCGTCGGGCAATTTAAAGCCGTCGGCGGAAAAGATTTTGATGCCGTTATCCTGGAAGGGGTTGTGCGAGGCCGAGATCACCACTCCGGCGTCGGCGCGCATCGAGGTGGTGATGAAGGCGATGCCCGGGGTGGGCAGGGGGCCGACCACCTGCACGTTGACCCCCATGGAGCAGATGCCGGCGGCCAGGGCATTTTCGATCATGTAGCCGGAAAGCCGCGTGTCCTTGCCGATGACAATGGTGTTGCCCTTGACCTGGTTCTTGACGATGAAGGCGATGGCCCGGCCGATCTGCATGGCGATCTCCGAGGTCATGGGATAAATATTGGCCACGCCGCGCACGCCGTCGGTTCCGAAAAGTTTTTTCATGGGTCGATCCTGTTGGGGTTGGGAGAAAAAATGAACTCCTGGGGGAAGATAAAGGAATAAGGGGCCCGGTCAGGGCTGCAACCGCACCTTGTTTGGGGTGACGGTATGGATGACAATGGGGCTGTGGCCCGGAAGACTGACGCCGCGAACCTGGACCGGGGCCTCGCCGCTGGCCTTGTCCGCGGGCTGCCCGGCCAAGGCCCGGAACAAGACCGACAATTCCGGGGTGATCTGGACGATCTGCTCCGGAATCTCGGCCTCGACCGTGACCGTGGTTGGCAAGAATTTCGCGGCGGTACCGATATCCTTGCCGTCGATCGGGATGCCGCGCACGGTTTTCTTCAGCATGGTCTCCTTGAGGGTGACGTTGGCTTCGATCACGGTTTCGCCGATCAGGTTGAGCAGGGCCTCGCTGAGATTGAGATGGGCCTGAAAGGTACCGGAGCTGTCGAGCCCGTCCAGGTTGATCACCGAGGTTTTCAGCATGCTTTCCTTTTCCAGTACGGCCTGGGGGCCGCTTACGGTGATTTGCGGCGGCTTGAGGGTCAGGCTTTCCAGGACGAAACCGGCCGCCGGCTTGCCCTTGGTTACCGGAATAAGGGGAAAATCCTTGCGGACCAGCCGGTCGATCAGCAGGGTGATGTTGGCCGGCTGTACCCGCTGCACCGCGATCCCGTTCGGCAGGGGGATGGAGTCCTCGTCGTTTTTCACCACCAGAGGGCCGGGTTCGGCCTTGCTCAAGTCGACCGGCCGGGAAATGTTTTGCTGCCGCATCTCCTGGATCAGCCGCCTCGGGCCGCTGACCACCACCTCGATGTCTTTCTTGTACTGGTTGCCGACAACCAGGTTGGACGGAAGATTGCGAAGTTCAAGCGGAATGGTGACGGCCAGGTCCAGGCGGTCCTCGGCGACGACAAAATACCAGAGACTGGCGCTGATGAGCAGGGACAGGAGCTTGAGCAACCAGTGCTTGGTGATGAACGAGAAATCAGGCTTTCTTGTCATGGGTTCGCAACTGCGTCAGCCAGGAGAACCAGCCGCCGGTGGTGGCGTTCGGAACCAACAGAGCCTTGAGGGTGGCGGTCAGCGATTTGTCGTCGTGGAACGGGGTGATCCGGCCATGCTGGACCAGGGAAATTTCCTGGGTCTCCTCGGAAACCACGATGACGATGGCGTCGGTCTCCTCGGACAGGCCGAGGGCGGCGCGGTGGCGGGTTCCGTAGCGTTTGTCGATGCGTTGGTTTTGCGACAACGGCAGCAGACAGCCGGAGGAATGGATGCGGCCCTTGTGGATGACCACCCCGCCGTCGTGCATGGGGGAGGCGGGAAGAAAGATGGCCACCAGCAGTTCGTGCCGCAGGCGGGCGTCGAGGCGGTGGCCGGTGGCGACCAGGTCGCGCAGGCCGGTGTCTCGTTCGATGACCATCAGCGCGCCAATCCGCCGTTTGGCCATGTAGGCGGCGGCACGGACAATTTCCTCGATATCCTTCTCGGCCGCGTCGCTGGCCTTGTGCAGAAACGGCGTCTTGCCCATCTGGGTGAGGGCGCGGCGGATATCGGTCTGGAAAAGGATGACGAGCACCAGCAGGATCGAGCCGAGGAAGGTCTTGAGCAGCCAATGCAGCGTCTGCAGTTCGAACTTGCCCGCCAGGACATAGATGATAATAATGAGGGCGATGCCGACCAGCATCTGCACGGCCCTGGTGCCGCGGATGAGCAGCATGGTCCGGTAGATGACGTAGGCGACGATGAGGATATCGAGGATATCCCGCAATCGGATGGAATGGATCGCGTCGAGCATGCCTGGTTACGTGGAAAACAATGAAGAAGAACAGGTAGCTATTTGTAGCATGCCGGCTGTCGCTTGAACAGGGGAAAGTCGTTTTCTGCCCCGGCGAAATGCATTGAAAGGCATGGGACTGCAAGCGATTCGAGGCGGGTCGGTGCCGCAATGCCTTGACCTGGCGGCCGGGCAAAACCAAGGAGCCATATCATGATCGAGGAATTGGTGCGCCGGACACGAACCGTGCGCCGTTTTGTGGAACAAAAGGCGATCGAAACGACGCTGTTGCATGCCTGGGTCGATCTTGCCCGGCTCGGCGGTTCGGCGCGGAACGCCCAATCGTTGAAATACATGATCGTCACCGCAGAGGCGCTGCGAACCCGGCTCCTTCCCCTGCTCGGTTGGGCCGGATATCTGCCTGACTGGCCCGGTCCCGATCCGGGGGAGCGTCCGGCGGCCTACATCGTCTGCCTGCTCGACACCGCCTTGGCCCGGGGACCGGAGAACGAGGCCCATTTCGATCTGGGCATCGCCACCCAGAATCTTTTGCTCGGAGCTGCGGCGCAGGGGGTGTTCGGCTGCCGCATCGGCGCCTTTTCAGCGGAGAAGGTCCATCGCCTGCTCGAGCTGGAGCCACGCTTCAAGGTGCTGCTGGTGCTGGCGCTTGGTTATCCGGCCGAGACCGTGGTAATGGAAGAAGTGGGGCCGGATGGAGACATCCGCTATTGGCACGATGAGCTGGGAGTGCATCATGTGCCTAAACGATCGTTGACGGAGATGCTGGTCAGCCCTCCGGTACCGCAATGAGCCATACCGCCATGCTGCAGCTGCTCGGTTTGTTTTCCCTGGTTACCTTTGTCGGCAGTCTGGTCGCCGTGCCCTGGCTGATCGGCCGGATGCAGCCCGACTACTTCGTCACCCACTGGCATCGGGTCAACGACCGCCATCGACGGCACCCGGCCCTGGCGGCGGCAATTTGGCTGGCGCGCAACGGCATCGGCTTGTGCCTGCTGGTGGCCGGCATCGCCATGCTGTTTCTGCCCGGGCAGGGGCTGCTGACCATGCTGGTTGCCATCTGCATGATGGACATACCCGGCAAGCGCCGTCTTCTCGATCGGCTGATCAGCTATGGCAGCATCCAAACCGCCCTGAATTGGGTGCGGCGGAAGCAGGGGAAGGAGGTATTCGTTTTTAGAAACCGGGACGATTGAGCACATCGCGATACGGAAAAGGCGAGGCCCGGTTTGTTGATGAGCTGAGAGCGGCCTAGGGTTGCCCATCTTTCGTTTTTTTCTTGAAAACGGAAAATGGGCATTTTTTTTCCGAAAACATGAAAAATCATTGACGATCGGTTTGCAGGTGGTTATCGCGAGCAAAAAAATGGAATGCTGGCGTATCGCGGGATAATTTGCGTATCCATTTGTTATTGTTTGAAATGCTGTGTGTTTATTGTTGCTGTTTACACCAATTCGCCAAGATGTCGACACTACTGTCGTGGTAGTTCGACGGCACTCGAGGTGTTTTCCGTTTTTCTGTGTTATCGAAGGCTAGAAATATGGAAGAAAGACGGGAGATTTTTTGGTTTATTATTTAATTATCTGATTATCCGTAATATTTTTTTGTGTCCAATTTGGCATGACATGTGCAATTCCCGGAGGCAATGAATTGGAAAACACCCATACCGCAGTTCGGCCCACAGTGAAGCCTGCCGGTATGGGTTGCATGGGATGAACACATGTCGCTAATGGCTTGAACTCAAGGAGGACACAATGAAAAAGGTACTGATGGGAATGGCGGTCGCCGCGATGATGGTTGGGGTGAGCAACACGGCTTTGGCAGACAGGCTCTCCGTGTTCGATGCAAGCTGGACGGATATGACCGTGCAGGGAGGGAACAATGGTCACCCGGAGGATTATGTTCCCGGTAACGGCCAGGTATATCCCGGTTATGGCGGCCAACCCTTCGATGCCGAATATTTCTTGTACAAGATTCAGGGCAACAGCCTTTTTGTCGGGCTGCAGACCGGCTTCAACTTGGTTGACGGCAAACAAAAATATGACGGCGCGTGGTATTATTCCGGCGATCTGTACCTTTCCTTCGACAACTCGCCCAGCACCTATGAATATGCCGTCGATTTCCAGACCACTGGCGGATGGGGCACAAACAGCGGCGATGAGGCGTTCAAGCAAGTCACTAAATCAAGCAGCCCGACCTATGGGGAGTCCGGCCCTTATCTCGTTACCGAAGGATCTGCGATTGCCGGGGTGCTGCAGGGGATCAGCAACGGCAGTGGGCAGTATGTCGACACGGTTGACGACGCCATTTCCGGTTTGCAAACTTCCTATTGGACCATCGTTGAACTCGATCTGGTTGCGCTTTTTGGCGCCGATTGGGCAAGCAAGGGCTTGACCCTAGGGACGCATTGGACCATGTCCTGCGGTAACGACGCGGTCAAGGGGGTTGCCCAGGTCGACCCGGTTCCCGAACCGGCGACCATGCTGCTTTTCGGTACCGGCCTGCTTGGTTTGGCCGGTGCTGCCCGCAGGCGACAGGTCGCCCAGTAATCTTTTATATCTTCCTTCTTCTTTCTTGGAGCAAGCGTACTGCGCTTGCTCCTTTTTTTTGTCAAAATTCGGGAATAAGCCCGTTCGCTCACTGTTATCAGTCCGCGAAAAAACTGGCTGTGTTTGACGTCCTTCATAGTCAAATTTCACAAATCGGTTGCGATGACCATCGAACTTTTATCAGGTTCCGTCTCTGGCAATTGGTGGTGTTCTTAACGCTGCAAGAGTCGGTTGATCAAACGAGATCTCTCGCTGCGTGAGACACTCTGCCCAGCGTTGTCAATGTGCCAAACGTTTTCCGTTGGTCATCCTGATGAACGAAGAGAGGAAAAATGTCCTGAAATTTCGATAAAATACCGTCTGTGATGGAATTGGCAAAATTGTAGTGGGAATCCGTAATTGAATACGTCCAACGAGCGCGATCTGGTCGTATTGCCGCATCGCTACCGGCGATGGAGCCGTGGAGGGAGCTTTTGGCGATAGCAACATTGCATTGGAACTTGGCAGGCGCGACATCGCGCACCACTTTCGAGCTCAAGTCGCGGCTGAGCCGATGCCCTGCCGGATTCAGTCCCACAAGCAAGGTGGAATGGCATAACCGGGATCTACGACGCGGCCTCACCTATCTCTGTCATTGAGGGTGTTCGGGGGGCTTGATCGATAATGGCGAATGATCGCAATGAAAAGGTTTATTGAAGAGTCCAAGAAGGTACGGACGAGATCGGGCAGCTATTTAATGAACTCATCAAGTACCCTTATTTCGGGCCATGGTGGCGCGGTTGGAGGTGGGGGGCAAAGATCAAGCAGGCGGTATTGCCTCTTTGTTCTTTTGTCGGTCGGCTCCAGTGCATATCCGGAGGCTTGATTGCCCTTCGCGGAGGCAATAACCAAGTCACGCGCATCGGGTGTTCGGTGAGCAGAGTCGGAGATGCAGGCCAGCGCTGGTTATTTCGTCGAATTGGCTGAACCGACGAAAAGAGATAGAGTGGGGCAGCGTTTGCCAGGTAAAAAAACACAAGGCGAAACACGCAGACCCAATAAGGCGGATCATGTCGCATCTCGATCTCGGGTTGGCTGGTTTTCCTGTCATCACGACTTTGAAGAACAATGGTTTTTCTGTTGCTGCGGAAGAGTATGGCGGGATTATTACAAGGGACGACTTGGTTGCCCTGCGGGAAGGGGTGGGAATGAGTTTGGAAACATAAAAAAAGCCCGACAGGATTCCTGTCGGGCTTTATCAGACAATAGCTGGGAGTGACCTGCAGCTTAGTTGGTTCTTTTCCGGCGAGCGACGCCAGCCAAACCAAGCAGACCGGTGCCGAAGAGCAACATGGTGGTCGGTTCGGGAACGGGATCAACGGATTCAACCATTACAACCAGGTCGTTAAAATCGAAATTGCTGCCATTCTCAAAGGCGAGAACATATTCATTGACTGTCCATGGTCCAGGTTGATAGGCACCAATTTGTACTTGATCTCCAGTGCCACGGAAAGCATACATATGATCAAGGCCACCTTGATTCAAGGTGCTGTCGGAATAGTATGTTACACCATTAAAGTTGATGTAATAACCAAATGTTCCACTTGTAAAGGATCCTGCCTGTTCGGTCAAATTTCTTACAACTGTACCATCTGTTAAAATACTTACAGTTGCTTTTTGTCCAGCTGTAGTTTGCGATCCGGAAAACAATTGAACAAAGTTATCTTTATTATTGGAGTCGTAGATGCCAAAAGTGCTTCCTCCGGCTAATCCCGCTATGTTGAGAACCATTGATGCAAACGATCCACCCGAAGCCGTGATATTCCAATAAGAATCGGTGCCATCGCTCAACATATCTGTGGCAGCATTGACACTACTGTTGCCACCGACAGTGATGCCATTCAAAGTGTCTTGCAGACTTGCCTGAGCAGTACCAGCCAACAAACCAATCCCAGCCAGCGCTACCAGCGCACTCTTCAATAATTGCTTCTTCATGTTTCCCTCCTAAGGGTGTGATGTATTCGAACAAGACAAGGAACATTTTTTTCGTTGCCAATTTTATTCATTATTTGTGCCAGTTTATCGATATCTTTCTTCTTGGCGTTGGTTTGTTCTTTGAAAAATTTGCTAATTCAATGTGTTATTTAATCGGTCCGATTGTAAAATCCTTGCGGAAAAACATTTTTTTGTTCCGAACAAGACCTTATTAATATTTAGGAGTAAGCTCAGTAACGGAAATAATCTGTAGTCACTTTTTTTCCACGGGACAAAGGCGGAATTTTTTGGGTTATTTTATATAATTCAGTATGTTATCTTTAAATGCTTGTTCCGGAATTTCGGAAGAACGAAACGGGGCGAGAGGTGCAATTTGCCCTGGAAATTAAGGGTGTGTAATGCGTAATTCATTGTTTTTATGAATTTTTGTTGTTTGTGGAGGCGGGGCTCTTTGGCGATGAAATAGGCTGTTTTCTCGTTCGTTATTCTGGTGAATCTTTGTACCTGCAAGGTGGGGAGTCTCGGAAAAGCGAGTTATGGGTTTCTTGGCCTGTGCTTGGATGTGGAAAAAATATATTTTTTATTTTAATTCCGCATGGATATGATTGAAAAGTTGTTCCGGAGTTTCGGAAAAACGGTGGAGATTCAAGGCGATTGTGTTTGCTGAAGCGGAAAAAATGTTCTCCGGGGACAATGATCGCATCGTCCGGTGCCTTGGAATAACGCGAATGATGATCGATTGCTTCGTGGCCGGGAGTTGTTGCCGTCGTTTTGGCGGTCGCGGGCAAAACTGTGAGGCCGGGCGCGCGTTATTGATCGAAGTCTGAGGCAAGGAAGGTGGAAATGTGATTTTTTTTGCTGTTATTTTATGATGTTATCTTGATAGAAATATTCCTGTATTCCGGAAAATGGCGGTGGGGACGGGGTGAAATTGTTCACCTGAGCGGAAAAGTATCGTGAACAATGCCAGGAGAAAAATGGAGAAAATTGGGACCGTTGGGTCGATTGAAGTCCAGTGTCGAAGACTGGGCGTCAAGGGGCGGTGGGATGATGCCCGGAAAAAACGATGCCGGAGTGGAAAAGAAAGCTACTTTCAATGGGTTTTGACCAAACCACCCGGCCGATTCCTGCTATGGAATCTGTGCTGTCCTTGATTACCTCAAACCGGAGGGTGGTTTCAGGGGGAAGCAACTGCCGGGTGGCAAAACGGATGCCATGGGCGCTGAAGTCCACGGTCCAGGCGTCGTCCTCCCGAATCGAGGGGAGCTGGTCAGTGTCGGTTATTTCCGAAAAACGGAAGACATGATGGGTCGGAATCCGCACCGAGCGGCGCCGGTTGCTAGCAAGGAGTCCGTTTGGCACACGCTGCCTCTCAGCTGCGACCAACAGTTCATACTGACCGCACAGCGCATATTGGCTGGTCAGGCAATAGGTGGCTATATGGGAGCAAACGGGTAGATAAATCCCCTCCTCGATCAACAGGCAGGAGCGGCTTTCCGGTTCCCAATGGGGGCAGACAAATTCAGAGCCGGACTTGATGATTCCGCCCTTTCGCCGGGTCTTTTCAAGAAATTCATAAGCGTGCATATGCTGTTTTCTGCAAGGAACATACCGAATTGCCTGGGAGATTTTTTTCTTTTCCTGTCGACGGCGGGCGCCCTTGGCTGCAAGCGTGGGACCGAGAGCAGGCAGACATTGGTGGTGGCAGGGCGGTTCGGCCATGGCGGCCTTCCTTCTTTACTATCTGGACGGAAAGGGCGCGGCAGATAAAAGGCGATGAAGACCGATTCCACTCGCGATCATTTTTTCACTGATCTCATGGCATGGCGGCCCGAGACCTTTCCATGTCCTCGCCTTCGGTGCGACAGAATTGGACATTTTCCAAATCCACAGGTATATACAGAAGCCACGCTGTCAGCGGGACCGGAGTGAATGGTCCCGCAGGAATTCGAAGCCGCCTGGCCTGCCGTGACTGCGCGCAACGAGAATTCCCGTGCCGGGAGCGAGTTGCCTTCCATTTCTTCTACTGCGGCACGGCTGGGTGGGACTTTGTTGGACGATGCCCTTGCATCGAGGAGAAACGACCGTGAGTGATATTGCCCGCTACGTCAAGGGCCAAGACCCAGACCGGGATGCCTGGTTGACGAACTTTTTCACCGAAAACCACCTGGCCTACGAAACCTTTCCCGGTGAAGTCGCCTCGCCGGAGCAGCTTAAGTTCATCGTCCATCTCGAAGACGAGCAGGTCTACTATCCCTGTTCGGACGAGCTCTTCCGGGCCATCATTGAGAAACGGGCGGACACGGTGCTGACCTCGGCCTATATCGGCATCTGGACCCGGCTGGAAAAACTGGTGCGCGAGGTGGTCACCGATTCCTACAAGCAAAGTTACCTGCTGAGCCTGCTGACCATCAAGTTCAACCACGAAACCATGCACAAGATCCAGCTGCCCGGGCGGATCGAGAAACGGCTGTTGAGCATTTTCACCACCATCAGCGAGATCGGCCGGCCGCTGGCAATCGAGCGGGAGCTGGAGAACAAGCGGGTGGCCGCCTTCCTGAAGTCGGAGGCGTTCGAACAGGCCTTCAACTCCCAGGAAGGCCTTGAAATCACCGATCAAACCACCTTGACCGACATCGACCTGCAATTGCACCTGCTGCGGTTGCGCCGCCTGTTCCAACTCAGTTCCATGCGGCCTATCTGGCGCCAGGACCAGACGCCGGACATCGACACCATCCGCAAGGTGATGAACAAGCCCCTGGAAACCCCGGAGTGGCAGTGGCTCTGCAACTGGCTGCGGGATGTGATTGCCGGTCGGAGGCAGCCTTGCGTGCTTTGGGTGGGCGGCCGTTCGGGCGAGATTGTCTTCGATTTGGCCATTCTCCGCATTTTCATGAAGATCGGCATCAAGGTGATCTTGGCGGTCAAGCAGGATTTCTATTATCACCGGGTTTCCTTTGTCGATCTGCTTGAAGATCCGACCCTGGACGAGTTGATCGAGGACGCCCACATCATCGGCGACCCGAAAATCTCCAAAAACGAATTGCTGCGACAACTCGACAGCGACAACCGCTTTCTGGTCATCTCCGACGGCACCCGCGAGCCCTTCAATCCGCTGCTGACCTCGGTCACCTATGCCCGGGCGTTCAAGGAGGCCGATCTGGTGGTCTACCGCAATCCGGGCGGTCGGGAGAGCATCTCCAACCATTTTCAATTCACCCGCGACATCATTTCCATCATCCCCGCCGATGACGGCGAAGTCGATATCCTGCTCAAGCTCCGCCACCCCAAGGCGGTCCGCTTCTCCCGCGCCGAGTTGCGGCGCATGGCCCAGGATCTGATCGACATGGTCGAGCAGGAAAAGGCCAGGGGCAAGAAAATCATGTTCTACTCGGCCATCGTCGGCTCGATTCCCGGCCAGCTCACCACTGCCAAGGAAATCTTGAACGTCTTTGTCGAATACCTGCGCTCCTCGCTCCACGAAGTGGTCATCATCAATCCGGGCGAACATTTCATCGAGGGCATGGATGCCGACGACATCATGTACATGTGGGAGATTTTCCAGCGGTCGGGCAATATCGACATCTGGCGCTTCCAGAGTGTCGACGACATCGTCAAGTCCTTCGAGCTGATGGGCAGAAAGGTGCCGCCCGAGTGGACCGGCAAGGACGCCACCTACTCCACCGGGTGCACCAAGGAAATGGAAATCGCCCTCCAAATCCAGAAGCAATACCCGGAAATGCAGTTGATCGGCCCGGGCTACGAGAAATTCCAGCGCCGCAAGGAATACGGCGTGGGCAAACTGTACGACCGCACCCTGGCCTGAGGCGCGGAGGCCAGTCGATAAAGAGGCAGCCCGGCCCGGATGGAAGCAGGGCCGGATGACGTATTTTCAGCAGGATGACGGCATGTCAAGCACGAACGGACTCAGTTTTCTCGACGCGACCTTTCGCGCCATTTATCCCCAGGATGCGGCCTTTCGGCAGCAGGCCGAGGAACGGCTGGAGCAACTGACCATGCCCCATTGGGCCCTGGGCGATATCATGGACCTGGCCGTTGACCTGGCCGGGATGACCCGTTCGCTGGCGCCGCCGGTGGCCCGGAAGAAAGTGGTGGTCATGGTGGGCGATCACGGCGTGGTTGCCGAGGGCGTTTCCCATTATCCGGCCGAGGTCACCGTCCAGATGGTCTACAACTTTGTCCGTGGCGGCGCCGGGATCAACGCCCTGGCCCGTTGTGCAGGGGCCGAGGTCTGCGTGGTCGATGTCGGCGCCTACGACGATTTTTCCGATCTGGTGCACAGCGGAGCGGTGATCGCCAAAAAAATAGGCCGGGGCACGGCCAACATCGCCCAAGGACCGGCCATGAGCCGGACCCATGCGGTCATGGCGGTCGAGGCCGGGATCGAAATCGCGAGCAGCCTGGCCGCAACCACCGACGTGTTCGCCACCGGCGAGATGGGAATCGGCAACACCACTCCCAGCACCGCCATTGCCGCGGCGTTCACCGGCAGGAGCGTGGCGGAACTCACCGGCCGGGGCACCGGCATTGACGATATGCGGCTGCAACGCAAGATCGAGGTGATCGAAAGGGCCTTGGCGGTCAACAAGCCCGACGCCAAGGATGGCCTCGATGTGCTGGCCAAGGTGGGCGGTTTCGAGATCGGGGCCATTGCCGGCCTGATCGTCGGTGCGGCGGCCCAGCGCAAGCCGGTGCTCATCGACGGCCTGATCGCCACCGCCGGGGCGATGATCGCCGTTTCCCTGGAGCCTTTTGTCCGCGATTTTCTCGTTTGTGCCCACCGAAGCGCCGAACCCGGCCATGGCGCGCTGCTGGAGAACCTGCGGCACAAGCCCCTGCTCGATCTCAACCTCCGGCTGGGTGAAGGCACCGGCGCTGCCTTGGCAATGCCTTTGCTGGATGCCGCGGTGGCGGTCTTGACCGAGGTGGCGACGTTTGCCGAGGCCGGGGTCAGCGGCGCCGCCTGATCGCGTACGACCGTGATGAAAGTACAGGAAGTTATATCCCCAATGGGGCGATTCTTGACGCTCGCGATCGACCGTGTTACATTAGTGTCGTGGCTAAGGTCCTAGAATCCGGGGAGTAAGTTGTGAAGAACGCCATTGCCGCCCTCACATTTTCCGTTGCCGTTTTGTTCAGTGGCAATGTCCTGCCCGCCGTGGCTGGAGATGCCTTGGCGTCGGTGGCGACAGGGCCGGGCGCCGGCCATGTCTATACGTATGAGATACCGGCTTCGTTGAATTCGGAAGAGCGGAAATGGTTCCAGGTCTTTCAGGAAGGCAATCTCCTGTCCGAGGGCTGGCAGGACATTTCCGCCGAGATCCTCGCCAAAACCCCGCCCGAGCAGCGTCCGGCCCAGAAGGTGGCACTGGATAACCTGGGCAAAAAAATCGGCATGGAATGGTGCCGTCCCAATGCGGTGCGCCGAGTCGATTCCTCCATGCTGGTGGCATGGGGCGATATCCTCCGCGCCACCGCGCGCAAGAATCCGCAGCAACTCGCCATGGCCATTGCCTATATCGACCAGAAAGTCGACGCCGCCCTCGATTGATCGCTTTCTTATTCCCGTTGTTCGCCGCTTTCCGCTTGTTCCGTCCCGTCTTCGCTTCGCTCCACCCTGCAAGCCAACTGTCCCCGTCGGAGCATGACCGTCAGTTCGTCGCCGGGCCGGACCTGTGCCGCCTCGGTCACCAGCCGTTGTTTTTTTCCTGAAGTTCGCACGATGGCATAACCCCGCGCCAGAGTGGCCAGGGGGCTGACCGCCTGGAGGATTCCCGCCGTCCGGGCGAGTTGCTCTTCGCCGGCGAGGATGCGGGCGGCAACGGCCCGTGCCAGCCTGGTGCCGAGCCCGTGCAACTGTTGTTCGCGCAGGGCCAGGAGGCGGCCGGGATGGAAGGGCGCCAGCCTGAGCACGGTTTGGTTGAACTGCCGGCTTCGCTCGGCCAAAAGGGCGTTCAGGCCACGATCCAGGCGCGCGCGCAGGTGGTCGAGCCGTAGCCGCAGCCGGTCCAGGGGGTAAGGCATGGCCATCAGCCGCTGGCGGGCGAGCCGCAGCCGTTGTTCGTTCCGGTCGATCCGGTGTTGCAGGCTGCGGCGCATCTGGGCCTGCAACCGGTCGATTCCGGCGCGCAGGGCCTCGCCGTCCGGAACCAGCAGTTCCGCCGCCCCGCTGGGGGTCGGGGCCCGGAAGTCGGCGGCCAGGTCGGCGATGGTGAAATCGATTTCATGGCCGATCGCGCTGGCCACCGGCACGGTCGAAGCCCGGATCATCCTGGCCAGTGCCTCGTCGTTGAAGGCCCACAGATCCTCGGTCGAACCGCCTCCCCGACAGAGGACGATCAGGTCGGTGGCCAGGCGGGCGTTGACGATCTCGATGGCCCGGCCCACTTCCGCCGCCGCGCGGTCGCCCTGCATGGCCGCCGGGTAGACCGCGATGCGGATCGGCGGAAAGCGCCGGGTGGCGATGCGGATGAAGTCGTGGACCGCGGCCCCCTGGGGCGAGGTGATCAGGGTGATATGGGCCGGGAAAGGCGGCAGGGGGCGCTTGAGATGTTCGTCGAACAGGCCTTCGGCGGCCAGCCGCCGTTTCAGCGCCTCGAAGGCCTGGTGGAGCGCGCCCGCGCCCTGGAGCTCCAGGGTGTCGGCAATCAGTTGGTAATCGCCCCTCGGTTCGTAGACCGAGATCCGGCCCCGGCAGACCACGTGCATGCCGTCTCTGGGAGGCTGGGGCAGGTAGCGCTGCTGCATCTTGAACAACACCGTCCTGATCTGGGCGCCGGTATCCTTGAGGGTGAAATAGAGGTGGCCGGAAGAGGGACGGTGGAGATTGGAAATCTCGCCGGCGACGCTGACAAAAGGAAAGCGGCCCTCCAGTAGGCTGCGGATGGAGCTGTTCAGCTCGGTGACGGTGAGGACGCGGCGGTCATCCATGGACGGTCCGGGCAACGGGGCGGTCGGAGGCGGGCGCATGGCTGCGTCTTGACCGGGGAAAATGGGGAAAAGTCTTTGCCATGGCAAGACACGGGCCAGGGAAATGCGCGGCCAAATCAGCGGCCAAGTTCGCGCCCATTGCCGGCGGCCCGTTGGAGGTTGCCGTGTCGCGGCTTGGTTTTTGCGGCATGGTCGCCTTTGCCTGATGCTTTTTTTTCTCGCCGGGGTATAATCGGCACGCTGTGTGCCAGGACAAAAACATTTTCCTTTTGTACCGGCATGACCGGCTCCGTGCAACGGGTATTTTCCGGCGCGGCGCCGCCGCCGCAGGGATGCCGGCAGCCGGTTTTCCCTCTTTCCCCACGGCCGCGTGCGGCCAGAAACAGATCACTATCACCAGGGAGCTCGTGCCGCATGGCGGACCAGAATTCCATCGATCGGGACACAATCAAATTCCAACCCCTCGCCCCTGTGGGGCTGCTCGAACAGTTCAACCTGCCGCGCAAGACCATTCTTTTCATCCGGCGGAATCTGTGGCTCATTTGGCTTGCGCTCGCGACAATCCTGGTGGCGGTTCTTGGCACTGCGGGGTTCTCCACCTGGCGCGAATACCGGGAGGAAAAGGCGGCTGCGGCCCTGGATGGCGCCCTTGCCGCCAAGCAGGACAACCGGAAGCTGCTCGACCAGGTGGTGCAGGATTTCGGCTCGACCGCCTCGGGGCGCTGGGCACGGATCGAGTTGGCATTTCTTGACGAGAAGGAAGGGCAGCGGGCCCAGGCGATCGGCCGATTGACGGAGATCAACGCCAGCCTGGCGGCCGGGACGCCCCTCAAGCCGCTGGTACTGACCAAGCTGGCCGGCCTGTGCGAAAACGACAAGCAGTTCGACAAGGCCGTTGCCTTCAATACCGAATTGGTCGCCTTGGGCGATAATTTTGCGGCCACGGCCTATCAGGCGCTGGGGCGGTTGAACGAACAGATGGGTAAGAAGGACGAGGCGGTGGCCATGTATAACAAATATATGGAACTCACCGTCGTCCAGTCGGGTCAGCCGATGGCCAACCCGATGCGGGACATGGTGCAGGCGCGACTCAACCAGCTGAAAAAGTGATGGATATTCTTCGAAAACCCGAGGAGATGCTGGCGTGGTCGCAGGCCCGGTCCCGGGAAGGCGGGACCATCGCCCTGGTGCCCACCATGGGTTTTTTCCACGAAGGGCACCTCAGTCTGATGCGGCGCGCGGCCGAGCTGTGCGATACGGTGGTGGTGAGCCTGTTCGTCAATCCCACTCAGTTCGGGCCCAACGAGGATCTGGACCGCTATCCCCGCGATTTTGAGTGCGATATGGAGCTGGTCTGCAAGGAGCCGGTGGCTGCGGTGTTCGCCCCAACCCCGGAGTTGATGTATCTTGCGGGCTTTCAGACCGAGGTGCGGGTCACGCAGCTGTCCACCTATCTTTGCGGCAAAAGCCGGCCGGTCCATTTTGCCGGGGTGGCCACGGTGGTGACCAAGCTGTTCAACATCGTCCGGCCCGAGGTGGCGGTGTTCGGCGAGAAGGATTTCCAGCAGTTGGCGATCATTCGCCGGCTGGTGACCGATCTCAACATCCCGGTGCGGATCGTCGGCCATCCCATTGTCCGGGAAGCCGACGGCCTGGCCATGAGTTCCCGCAACGCCAATCTCGACCCGGCCAACCGGGCGGCGGCGCTCAGCCTGTCCACCGCCTTGCGGCTGGTCCGCACCGAGGCGGCCCGCGGCGTGCTGGCCACGGCCGAGCTGGGGCAATCGGTGGCGCGGCATATTCATTCTTTTGCCGGTACGGCCATCGACTATGCCAGCTTTGTCGATGGCGACAGCCTGGAAGCGGTCGAAACGGTCGATGAGCGGACCATTCTGGCCCTGGCAGTGCATGTCGATGGCAAGGCCGGCAAGGTGCGCCTGATCGACAACGGTTTTGTCCTGCCGCAATAGCGGCGCGATACGTGTGGCCGGGCGGCGTTTTGCCCGGCCCTTCCTACGAACAGAGAAGAGGTTGATTGTGCCTGGTTTCGAGATTTTTGGCGCCGAGGAAAAAGCGCAGGTGATGGATGTTCTGGAGAGCGGTGTGCTCTTTCGCTATGAGTTCGCGGACCAACGCAAGGGGATGTGGAAGGTGCTCGAATTCGAGCGGGCCTTTGCCGCCTACACCGGGGCGGGCCACGCCCAGGCGGTCACTTCGGGAACCGCCGCCCTCAAGGTTGCCCTAGCAGCACTCGGCGTGGGCGAAGGCGACGAGGTCATCACCCAGGGCTTCACCTTTGTCGCCACTTGGGAGGCGATTCTCGACTGCGGCGCCGTGCCGGTGTTCACCGAGGTCGACCTGACCCTGAACATGGACCCGGCCGACCTGGAGAAAAAGATCACCCCGAAGACCAAGGCGATCGTCCCGGTCCACATGATGGGCGCCCAGGCACGTATCGAGGCGATCAAGGCGGTGGCCGATCGGCACAACATTCCGGTGCTGGAGGACACGGCCCAGGCGGCCGGCGGCCGGCTGAACGGCCGGCATCTCGGTACCTTCGGCGCGGTGGGCACCTTCTCCTTCGATGCGGTCAAGACCATGACCACCGGCGAGGGCGGCATGTGCATCACCAACGACCAGACCCTGTGGCGGCGCATGTCCGAATACCACGACCACGGCCACGACCACATACCCAATCCCGGCGGCCGTGGCGGCGAGAGCCGCTCCTTCATCGGCTTCAACTACCGGATGATGGAAATCCAGGGTGCCATCGGCCTGGCCCAGTTGGCCAAGCTGGATCAAATCGTCGCGGCCCAGAAAAAGAACAAGGCCTTTTTCCGGGAAGCGGTAAGCGTGCTGCCCGAGGTCCAATTCCGGGAAATTCTCGACGAGGCGGGCGATTCGGCCACCTTTCTCACCTTCTTCCTACCGGATGCGCAGCGGGCCACGGCGGTGAACCAGGCGCTCCGCGAGGCCGGAGCGGGAGCGGTGCGCTGGAGCGAGAACGGCTGGCATTACTATCCCAAATGGGAGCAGTTGCTCGGCGGCAAGACCTATTGCCAGGGCGGTTGGCCCTTCAGCGTGGGCGGCAAGCGGCGGGTGGTCTACGATCCGCAGGCCCTGCCGGCCTCGGCGGCGATCATCGAGCGAGCCTTGACCTACCAGGTGCCGATCCTGCTGCCGGAAGAGCAGAAAACAAAGATGGTCGCGGCGCTGAAAAAGGCGGCCGCCATCTGAACATCCTTTGTCTCCGGTTGATGCGGGCACGAGGCGGCCGTGTCAACCGGATGAGTTCTCCATTCCCTTTCCCACGTAAACGTCGAACCGGACGGCCTTGCCCTTGCGGGTGTAGCTGGGAACCAGAGCCGCCAGCGGCCCTGCCTTGAGCGGCCGCTTGACCACCACCTTTCGCGACGAAACGGCCAGGGCTGCGGGCAGCAACGCTTCGGGATCGCAGCTTTTTTGATCGAGTAGTTGCAGCAGCCGCAGTTCCTGCCCGACCAGGGCGGACTTGGTCCGTTCCGGGAACATGGGGTCGAGAAAGACCACGTCCGGCGGTTCGGACAACCGGGGAAGCTGCTCGCGGGCATCGCCCACCACCAACTCGATGCGGCCGGCCGTTGGTGCCAGGGCGGGGCTGTTTCGCGCCCGTTCCAGGCCGTCGGTCAGCAGGGCAGCCACCACCGGATTCACCTCGATCATCCGCACCCGGCAGCCGGCGGCGGCCAGCAAAAAGCCGTCGCGGCCGAGACCGGCGGTCGCGTCGATGACCAGCGGCTGGCGACAGCCCCGCACCTTGGCGGCCTGGACCAGTAGTTCCCGGCCGGGATGCAGCAGGCGGCGGCGGAAATCCCGCGCGGAAAAATCGACCCGCAGCCGGCCCGGTAGCAGCGGGTCGTTCGGCTTGACAAGCTCCAGCCCCTCCGGCCCGAATTGAAGCAGGAGCGTTGCCGCCTGCGAATCCTCGACCAGGGGGAGGGCGAGCGCCTCGGCCAGGCATTGCGGTCGATCCCCGCCGTGGTGCGGATCGGCGAGCAGCAGGGCGAGAGGAAAAGGAGTAGGTGTCAAGGGAGGCGGGAAGGGGAGGTGAATGGTTGCCGATTGCCTTTTGAGAGCCCACACTGTATCATAGAAAATCACTGAAAAGCAAACCAATGTTGGCCGTGCCCATCCCTTTGGGCCGGGCCGGCCGGCGCGCAGACGCCGACAATGTTCCTGCGCCGGATTCCGTCTTCCCGAACAACCGCACACAAGCCGATGAGTACCGTTGAACCTAAGGTAGTTGCAATTATCCCGGCACGTTATCAGTCAAATCGTTTCGAGGGTAAACCGTTGGCCCTGATCCAGGGCAAACCCATGATTCAGCATGTGGTCGAGCGGGCCTGGCGTGTGCCCATGCTCTCCCAGGTGGTGGTGGCCACGGACGACGAGCGGATTGCCAAGGCGGTGGAGGGCTTCGGCGGTTCCTGGGTGATGACCCGGAGCGACCATACCACCGGCACCGACCGGCTGGCCGAGGCGGCGGAACGCATCGGCATTGCGGACCAGGACGTGGTAGTCAATATCCAGGGCGATCAGCCGCTCTTTCCCCCGACCATCGTCGAGCAGGTGGCCGGGCCGTTGATCGCCGATCCCTCTCTGCCGATGGCGACCCTGATCTACAGGATTGTCCGGCCCGAGGAGATCGCCGACCCCAACCATGTCAAGACCGTGTTCGATTGCCACGGCAACGCCCTCTACTTTTCGCGTTCGCCGATCCCGTTCCAGCGCGATCCGGGCGAGCCGCAGCAGCCGACCTATTACAAACACCTGGGTTTTTACGCCTATCGCAAGAGATTTCTTCTCGATTTTGTCGGCCTGCCGGAGGGGCAGTGGGAGCGATTCGAGAAGCTGGAACAGTTGCGCGCCCTGGAGTTCGGCTATACTATCCGGGTCGTGCTGACCAGCCACGATTCGGTGGAGGTCGATACCCCGAAAGATCTGTTGAGGGTGGAACAACTGCTCCTGACGCAAGCGGCATAGGCACGGTACCAACGGGGAGCCGTGCCCCTTTTTCTTTTTCCCGGAGCAAGCGTATATGGTCGGGCGGCAACAGTTCAAGAACCATCTGCAATTCCTGACCTCCGAGGGATTTTCCATCCTTGATGTCCTGCCGGAAGCGACCCTGGAGGAGAAGGTCACCTCCATTCTCCTCGGCAGCACCCCCGGCGGTCTGCCCCCGGTGATCACCTCGCTGTTCACCAAGCTGAAGCAGAAAATAGAGACGCTTGACACCAGCACGGTCCGGATGGTGGTGTTCGGCGGCGGAACCGGCCTCTCCAACATCGTCGGTGGCGATTCCCGCCGGCTGGGCTGGGCGCGGCATCCCTTCGGTGGTTTGAAGGAGGTTTTCCCCCGAGTCAGCTCGGTGGTTTGCGTCACCGACGACGGCGGCTCCACCGGCGAGCTGCAGAAAGACCTGCCGCTGATCGCCCTGGGCGATATCCGCCATGTGCTTCTTTCCTCGATCCGGCGGGAAAACCTCATCCGGGCCTACAACCTGGACCGCACAGGCGCCCGCCGCTGTGCCGCCGTCCTCTATGCGGTGTTCAATTACCGCTTTATCTCGCCGCCCGCCTCGGCCGCGGAGCTGCTGCGCGACACCGGCGCGGTTCTGAACGACCTGCCCGAGCCCATCCTGACCTATCTTTCGCAACTGGCCGAACTGCTCACCCGCGATCCCCGGCTCACCCCGACCCTGCACCGTCCCCAATGCCTGGGCAATCTGCTGCTGGCCGCCGCCATCTACCGCCATCTGGATCCCTCGCTGAACTCCACCGAACTGCTCGCCTCGCACCAGGTGGTACGGACGGCGACCATCCGCGGCCTGGGCGAGCTCTCGGCCTGCCTCGGGGTGCAGCAGCATTCGGTGCTGCCCTGCACCACCACCTTGTCCCAACTGCAGCTTTTGTACGGCAATGGCGTGCTGGTCACCAGCGAATACAAGTCGAGCAAGGCCCGGCGTGGCTATCCGGTGGACCGGGTGCTGATCGAGTTCAGCCGTCCGCCCTTTCTCCCGCCGGAGGTGGTGCAGTTGGTGCAGCAGGCGGATATCATCCTGTTCGCGCCGGGCAGTCTGTATACCTCGATCATCCCCATTCTCCAAATCCCCGGCCTGGCGGAGGCCATCCGCGCCAACACGGCCGCACTCAAGGTGCTGATCGCCAATATCTGGGTGCAGAAAGGGGAGACCGACGCCACCCACGACGCGCCGGACCGGAAATTTTACGTCTCCGACCTGATCCGGGCCTATCACCGCAATATCCCCGACGGGGTGCATGACCTTTTTTCCCATGTGATCGCCCTCGACATGAGCGATATCCCCGGCTCCACCCTTCAACGCTACGCCCTGGAAGAGAAGGAACCTATCTTCATCGATCGCAACCGGGTGCGCGCTTTGGGATTCGGCTCGGTGGAGGCCCGAATCTTCAACCACGACCTGCTGCAGCAGCGCGGCGCGATCCAGCACGATCCCGATGCCTTGGCCCTGGCCATCAAGGGACTGTGGGCCCTGCGGCAGGCCGGCTATCTCAAGCAGCCCGAGCGCAAGGAAGCGCTGCCGGCCGCCGATTTTGTCGTTGCCAGCGAGTACGGGACCAAACCGGCACCCTGCCTGCGCTACGAGAAAATCAGCTCGATCCTGCATTACCTCAGCACCGAGCTGATAACCGCCGGTTCGCTCAACATGGTCAAAATGACCGAAATGGAGCGGAAATGGCTGATGGATCGGGTGGTGGAAATCGTTTTCCGCCATCCCGACATCTCGATGGAACACCTGCAGTTCATCCGTGGCATAACCTTGGTGGAGCCGGAATCGTGGAAGCGCTGCCAGGAGTGGGACAGCATCTACTCGTTTTACGACCCCCACGACCAGCGCATCAAGATCCGCCAGGACCAGGCAGGCAACCTCAACCGCTTCGAGATGGTCTTCCTGGTAGCCCTGGGCCAATCGCTGTTGGGTAATTATATTCAGGAGAAGCGAATCGAGGACCTGCTCCACGGCAGCGACGTGGTGGGCCGGATGTACCGGATGCAGATCAGGGACAAGGAGCAGTTGGTGAGCTTCCTCTCTCCCGAGGATATCGACAGCTACCTGCAGCTATCCCGGATGCACCGGCTCCAATCCGATGCCAGGGTCTATGCCCGGGTGATCAATCCCGGCGAAGGCTTCACCCCGCCCGGCCTGTTTTTTGGCCTCTTCTATGCCTGGTATCTGGACAACCGTTTCGCCACCAATATAGAGTACAAGATGTCCATCATGCGGAACACCATTTCCGACCTGATCCCCGAACAGGTCAGAATTGTTGACCGGAGACGTCGGACGATCGATTTTTTTCGGGAACGGATCTTCCGGCAGCGCTCCCCCTCTCTATCCGGAGCAGGCGGGTGAACACTTCTCTTCTCATCGCGATCTGCTGCCTGTTGGCAGTCTACACCGTCTGCTCGATCCTCTACTATGTCTTCCGGCTGAGACCCGGACGGGCAAGCCGAACCCTTGCCGCCACCCCGGCCCCATCCTCGGCCGGAGACGGCGCCTCCCTCGAACCGAACACCGTGGCGGCTGCCGGGATCGAACCTGTTTTGCAGCGGGTCGTGGACGAGTGGCAATACACCTTCGATGCCATCGTCGATCCGGTGTTGGTCCTCGATACCGGCCTGAAAATTGTCAAGGGCAACCGGGCCGCCCGCCAACTGCTGGCGGTTGGTGGAGAATCCATCGAAGGCCAACACTGCCACCAGCTCTTTGCGGACAGCGGCCAGATCTGCCCCGGCTGTCCTGTCCAGACGGTTCTCCTGGAGAAGAAACCCCATACCCAGGAGGTCAGCCATCGATATCTGGGCAAGACTTTTTCGGTCAGTTGCTCGCCCCTGTTCGATGGCGACCGGATTGTCGGCTATATCTCTTCCCCCAAGGATATCAGCCACCAGCGTAACCTGGAAAAACGTCTGATCCATGCCCACAAGCTGGAGTCCATCGCCACCCTGGCCGGAGGCATTGCCCACGATTTCAACAATATTCTCGGTGCGATCCTCGGCAATGCCGATTTACTGCTCTACCGCCTCCGGGCCGAGAGCCAACAGGAGCTCCAGTCCGCTCCATCCCTGACCCGGGGGGAAATCACCGAACACCTGCAGGCCATCAAACGGGCCGGAGTCAGGGCCAAGGAGCTGGTCGGGCAAATTCTCGCCTTCAGCCGCCAATCGACCTACCAACGGCACCCGCTGTTGATCGGGCCGGTGGTCAAGGAGTCCTGCCGGCTGCTGCGTTCCACTCTGCCCACGACCATCGAGCTGAAGGTCGCCGTTCCGGAGGGGATCGGCAAAATTCAGGCCGACCCCGGCCAGATCCAGCAGGTGATCATGCATCTGTGCACCAATGCCGCCCAGTCGCTGGACAACGAGACCGGGGTGATCGAGGTCTCCCTGCGCGAGATCGAGGCCGGAAGGGCCGAGCAACTCCGCTACCATGAACTTGCCTTGGGGCGCTACGTGGTGCTGACCATCGCCGATACCGGCCGAGGCATGTCGCCGGAGACGCTCGAACGCATCTTCGACCCCTTTTTCACCACCAAGGAGGTGGGCCAGGGGTCCGGTATGGGACTGGCGGTGCTCCACGGCATCATTGTGGCCCATGACGGGGTGATCGATGTTACCTCCGCCGTGGGTAAGGGCACGGTGTTCACCGTGTTCTTTCCGCGCCTTTTCGATGCGGAAGACGGCGGGGACAAGCAGGAAAACGGCATGCCGCACGGGACCGGCACCATTTTGTTTGTGGACGACGAGGAAGATATCGTGGCCATGCGCACCCGCATGCTTTCCCTGTTGGGATACCGGGTGTTGCCCGCCACCAGCCCCGAGCAGGCATTGAACATTCTGGTCCGGGGAGAGGAGTGGGTCGATCTGTTGATCACCGACCATACCATGCCGAGGATGACCGGCCTGCAACTGGCGGCCCGAGCCCATGCGTTCCGGGCGGACCTGCCTGTGATCCTCTGCTCGGGGTACAGCGAGGCCTTGACCATGGAAGAAGCCCAGCAGTACGGGGTGCGCCGATTTCTGGCCAAACCGGTGGACATGCGGCTGCTGGCCTTTGCCATCCGGGAGATTTTGCCCGAGTGCAAGGGGAGTGAAGTATGAGAATTTTGGTTATCGACGACGACGAGCAAATGCGCACTCTGCTGCGCCAGGTAATGGAATGGGCCGGCTACGAGGTGATCGAGGCCGCCAACGGTCGGGAAGGGATGCAGAAATACCGCAAGCAACCGGCGGATCTGGTGATTACCGATCTGATCATGCCCGAACAGGAAGGGCTGGAGACCATCAGTTCGCTGAAAAAGGAATGCCCAGCTCTCAAGATCATCGCCATTTCCGGAGGCGGCCGCATCGGGCCCGAGGCCTACTTGCCGGCGGCCCAGGAATTGGGGGCGGACAGGGTGTTCAGCAAACCGTTTGACGTTCGCGAACTGGCCGAAACGGTCAAGGAGCTCCTCAGCCATGGGTGACATTCAAGCGTTGGTGGTCGACAACAGTCCGGTTATTCGCCGGCTCCTGGAATATGTCCTGGTGGCCGAGGGCTGTGCCGTGCGATTGGCCGAAAACGGGCTGGACGCCTTGGATCGGGTGGCCGAACAACGCCCGGACATCATCTTCACCGATTTGATCATGCCCGAGATCGACGGCGAAAAATTCAGTTTCATTGTCCGTAATACTCCGGAACTCAAGGATATATTCCTGGTGGTCCTGTCCGGCGTCGCCCTGGAGGACGACGAGGTCATCAAGCGGATCAAGGCCGACATGTGTATCGCCAAGGGACCGGGGGCGACCATGAAGGTCCACGTCAAAGCCGCCCTGGATTGTTTCCGCGCCAACCGGCGGGAAACAAGCGGGATCATCCACGGGTTGGATGGGCTCTTTCCGCGCGAGGTCACCAGCGAACTGCTGCTCAGCAAGAAGCACCGCGAGGTGATCCTGGCCCGGATGGCCGAGGGCGTGGTCGAGCTCAATCATCAAGGCCGGATCGTCATGGCCAACGACGCCGCCATCGCCCTGTTCGACGAGCCCGAGGCCCGGATTTTGGGGCGTCGTCTCGCCTCCCTGGTGCCCCCGGCGGCCGGCGACCGGATCGTGGCCTGGGTGGAGCGGCTCGGCTCCCAGCCGGAGCTTGAGCCGCTGTCTTTTCCCTACGACGACCCGGTGCGGATGGGCGAGCGCCAGGTGACCTACAACCTGGTGGCGGTGACGGAAGAGGCCACCTTTTTCATCGTCGGCATTCTTCAGGATGTGACCCGGCGCAAGCAAATGGAAGAGCGCCAGCGCCATCTGGAAAAGGAGTTGCAGCGGATTCGCAAGTTGGAGGCCATGTCGTTGATGGCCAGCGGTATTTCCCACGACTTCAACAACCTGATGACCATTGTCAGCGGCAATGTCGAAATGGCCCGCTATGTCAGTCGGGACGAGAACGTCAATCATCTGCTCAACGAGGCAATCAAGGCGGTCAACCTGACCACCCAGCTGATCCGCCAGTTCACCACTTTTTCCGACAATTATTTGCCCCAGAGATCCCATGTGCAGCTGTGTGGCCTCATCGGCGCGGTGTTGGAGCAGGAACTGGCCTCCACCCCGATCGAATTCCAGGTGACCTGCAACGACGACGACCTGGCGATGTCCGCGGACCCCATCCTGGTCGGCCAGGTGTTCAGCAATCTGGTCAGCAACGCTGTCGCCGTTTTGGACGGCAAGGGCCGGATCGAGGTGACGGTCGAGCGGGTCCACGGCGACCGAGAGGCGGCGGCAACCGGTCGCCCCCTGCCGGCAGGGGAATTGGTGCGGATCGTGTTTTTCGATTCCGGGCCGGGTATTGCCCCGTCCATGCTCGACCAGGTTTTCGACCCCTATTTTTCAACCAAGCAGAAGGGCGCCCAGAAAGGAATGGGTCTGGGGCTGACGATTGTCCACGCCATCGTCAAGAAGCACGGCGGCGCGATCTGGATCGAGAATCCAGCCGAGGGTGGCTGCGCGGTTCGGATGTATTTCCCTGCCCAGACGGCGATGGCGGCCGATCCCCAATCCCGTGCCCGCAAAGGGGCCGGTCGGCGGATTCTGGTCATGGACGATGAGGAGGTGATGCGGACGATCAACAAAAAGATGTTCGAACACTTCGGCTGCACCGTCATGCTGGCCAACAGCGGCGGGGAGGCGGTCGAACTGTACCGGCAGCAGCTGGCCGAGGGCGGCCGCTTCGACCTGGCGTTGTTGGACCTGGTGGTGCACGGCGGCCTGGGCGGGCTGGAAACCGCCCGCACCATCAAGGCCTTGGACCCCAAGGCAGCGCTGGTGGCCATCAGCGGCGACAGTGCCAGCGAGATCATGCGCAACTACGGCGAATACCACTTTGTCGCCGCCCTAGCCAAACCCTTTTCCATCGATTCGGTCGAGCAATTGGTGGATCGTTTCCTTGGAGTTGCCGGGGAAAACGAGGTATAGTTGCCGCCCTCGTTTCCCGTTGTTTGCGTGTGAATCCGTATGTACCTAGCCCGAAAGGAAACCGGTCCCCGGCAATACCAGTATGTGCTCCGGGAATCCTACCGTAGCGGCGGGGTGTTCTACTCCCGCGAAGTGGCCGAGTTGGGGCCGGATCCCGGCCGCTGTCTCGTGTATCCCAACGAATCTTCCTTTCATCTCGACGAAGAGTTCCTCCGCCGCCTGCGCGAACGGGGCGTGACCGCATCGTACACCGAACTGGAGGATTTGTTTTTTCCCTTTGTCGATCCCTACATCAAGAATCGATTGCAGCCCTTTCGCCAACGGCACCGCTACCGCAACTGGCAGCCGGCGAACCAAAGCCTGCTGGCCCGGACCATGGCGGAAACCCAGGCCATGGACCGGCGCCGCATCCATTTCCTGCGCCTGGGGCGAACCTCGGCCGAGACCGTCGACAAAACCCTGGCCATGTACACCGTGCTGCTCGACAAGAGCCGCGACGAGATCGAACAGATGATCCTTGAGCGGGAACTGGCCCTACTGCCCCGCGAATACCAGAGCTACCTGTTCACCATTTTCGACCTGCAGCGGTTTTTCCGCGAGAGCTACGCCCGTTCCATTCCCCAGGCCCTTGACCGGCAGCAGCAGGATGCGGTCTTTGTCGAGGAGATTTGCCGGCTGGCGGAGGACGCGGCGTTCTGGCAGGGTTTTCCCCGCGGCAGCCGGCTGCCGTACCCGCTAATCCGCTATCTGATCATGTACTTCGACACCCTGCCCGAAGAGCCGGTGTCCTGGGCTAATTTCGGCAATTCGGCCCGCGCCGGACGTTTTCACCGACGGCCGACAGCTCCTTCGGCAACGGTATCCCGCAGCCAGGCCTTCGCCATTTTCGGGCTCGACGCCGAGCAGCTGGCAACGATGCGGAAACAGGACCTCACCCGCCTCTATCGACAAAAAGCCCTTGAATTGCATCCGGATAAGGGCGGCGATCCCGAGCAGTTCATCCACTTGACCGCAGCCTACGAAGAGCTGTTGCCCTCGTTGAAAAGTTAATATTTTTGAATGGTTGCGATGTTTGCCTGGCTCTTGTCGGAGACCTCGGCGTTGGCATCCCGGGGCACGAGGTAAAAGATTGAGGTGAGTCAGCAATGTTCGACACTATGCATTTCCGCTGATATCATATCCTGTAGATATAATCTCAGAAAGTTGAAGTGGCAGAGAATGCAAAGATAATATGACCGGACCTCGACGGTACGGTCAGAAAACATCCAACGAAATGAGGTGGCCATGGAAAAAAACAAGCGTATGTTGTGCAATGATGCTGGTTTTTATTCTGTCCGCCCCTGCCGTGGCAGGGAGCGTTGACCCCAAAAGAATCGAATTGGAACTGAAATATATCAAGGAGACCAAATACGATCCAGCAATTGATGCTTGCCGGGGTCCCAACCTGACCCGCGAGCAACAGGATGAGATGCTGTGCGCAAAGCTCGGTGAATGCACGCCCGATCCCAGCTCGACGTGCGAGTATCGGGTGCAGAGATGGTTCGCTGAACTCAAACGCCAGATCAATCAAGACCCCGAGCAATACTACTACAACATGAGACGCTTGGAATGCGAATCCCGCTGATCTGCCGGTTGATCAGGGCTATGATATGGTATCGGTCAAAGAGAAGGGGGGACATCCGGGAGATGTTCCTCAGCCACGCTGGTGTAACTGGTGCTTATGTCCAATTTGAAAAAATAAAGTTTAAGTTAGGTTTCGTATGATCTCCGGTACAATCACCATATCTGACTTCCTAGAAGCTCAAAGGCTCCATCGAGCAACAGCGGTACGTTGGTGTTATGCAATTTCAGGGATAACGGCACTAATCGGTGCACTGGCCTGCTTCTATTTTGATCAAGAACTCGGCTTTGTGTCGAGTTGTGCCGGTATTGGCGGAACACTCGGAGAATTCATCTACTCAAGAACCTATATTCCTTGGAAAGTTCGCCGCATCTATAAGCAGCAAAAGGACTTCGCTTCTCTATTTACCTACACCTGGAACTCCGAGTTTATTGAAGCTCAAGGTATTAGCGGGCAATCTAAACGTGCATGGAAGAATTATGCGAAATTCAAAGAGAATGAGAACATTTTCCTCCTCTATCACGCTGACAATATTTTTGAAATGTTGCCCAAAAGCTGGTTTGGAAGTGAAGATCAGCTTGCCGAATTTAGGTGTTTTATAAGTCGATCGAATGAAGCATGACAATTCAGTCCAGCATATAGTCGGCCAGCTGCGCTGTCCACCTGCCGCAGACCTTTCACGTCAGCAACATCGGTTCAAATTCGCTTGGTGTCCCACATCTTGCACCCCCCGACGCCCTGAAATTGAACCGGGGAGACGGGGCCAACTCCCTGGTTCTGAAAAGTCGCAAATCAAACAGAAAAAGCCTGCATTGAGAACATGCAAGTTCATGCAAGCACATAAACCAACGGCCACTTAGCTGTGCTTAAGCTAAGTGGCCGTAATCATTTGGTACCCGGAACGAGAATCGAACTCGTACAGCCTAAGGCCGAGGGATTTTAAGTCCCTTGCGTCTACCAGTTCCGCCATCCGGGCAAGGTGGCGTTTTATACACTCCCGCCCTATCTTTGTCAAATTCCATTTGGGCGAAGCCACTGAAGTTCCGGCAGGTTACTGTGGATTCCGGACCACAGGTGTGCTATTGTGCGGCACAATCTCGGTCAAGGTGCCCCATGATGCAACCAACGGAAAGTCTACGAAAAATTCTCTTCATCGCAGCGACCTTCATCTCGCTGGTCCTGTTCGGCACCGCTGGCTACATGTACCTGGAAAGCATGGATTTTTGGACAGGGCTTTACCTGACCATCATCACCGTGTTCACCGTAGGGTACGGGGATTTTGTCCCCATCCATTTATCGGGCCGGATTTTTACCATATTTCTGGTGCTTACCAGTGTGAGCTTCGTCTTTTACATCTTCTCCAAGATTACGGAGACAATGGTCAAGGGCGAGTTGCAGGGATTGTTCAAGAGGAGAAAGATGCACAAGGAAATCGCTCGGTTGCGGGATCATTACATCATTTGCGGTTTCGGCCGGATCGGCAAGGATATCTGCAGGATTCTCCAGGATCATCGCCGGCCTTTCCTGGTCATCGAAAAGGACGTGGAGGAAATCAAGATCTTGGGGGAAATGGGCTATCTGTGGCTGCAAGGGGAGGCGGCGGATGACGAAATCCTAGAAGCCGCCGGCATCGACCGGGCCAAGGGGTTGGTGACGGCAGTCGCCTCCGACGCCGACAACCTCTACATTACTCTGACCGCCCGCGGCTTGAATCCCGACCTTTTTATCATGGCCCGTTCCAGCGGCGGCAAGGGCGTCCAGACCAAGCTCAAACGGGCCGGCGCCACCAAGGTGATTTCGCCGTATTCGATCGGTGCCCGCCGCATGGCCCATCTTATCGTCCGGCCAACGGTAAGCGACTTCATTGACCTGACCATGCGGGCCGGCGAACTCGAACTGATGATGGAGGAGTTGCGGGTCGGTCCGGATTCCCGCTTGGTCGACAAAAATCTGATCGAATCGGAGATTCGCAAGAAGTACGACGTGATCGTGGTGACAATCAAGCACGAAGACGGCACCATGCTGTTCAATCCCAAGCCGAGTTCGGTGATCCGTTCCGGCGACATTCTCATTGTGCTCGGTGCCACCGAACAGATTCTCGGCCTGGCCAAGGAGATGTGAACCCGGCTCCGCGGGAAAAGCCCGGGCACCTCTTCAGCCCTTGTAATTCCCGTTAGTTGCCGTGTCGTTTTCGGCGTTCAGACCGCCCGCACGATGGCCAGCATTTCCCGCACGGCATTCTCCAGCCCCACCAGCACCGCCCGGCTGATCACCGCATGGCCGATGCTCAACTCGTCGATGAAGGGCAGGGCGGCAATGGGATGGACGTTGCGGTAGTCGAGACCGTGGCCGGCATTCACCCGCAGCCCGGATTCGTAGGCCAGCTCGGCCGTCTGTTCGATCAGGTTGAACTCCCGCTCCTGCTCTTCCATGCTCCGGGCCTCGCAGTAGCGGCCGGTGTGCAGCTCGACATAGGTGGCGCCGGCATCGAGCGCCGCCTGCACCTGGGCTGCGTCCGGATCGATGAAAAGCGAGACCGGAATACCGGCCTTGCGCATCTTGGCGATAGTCTTGCCCACCTTCTTGGCATTGGCCAGCACATCGAGACCGCCCTCGGTGGTCAGTTCTTTGCGTTTTTCCGGCACCAGAGTGATCATGTCCGGCAGCACTTCCAGCGCGATATCGACAATCTCGGGCACATTGGCCATTTCCAGATTGAGCCGGGTCTTGATTGTCTGCCGCAAAAGCCGCACGTCCCTGTCCTGAATATGGCGCCGGTCTTCGCGAAGATGGACGACGATCCCGTCGGCTCCGGCCAACTCGCAGAGCGAGGCGGCCAGCACCGGGTCCGGTTCGTTGCCACCCCGCGCCTGGCGGACGGTGGCCACATGGTCGACATTGATGGCGAGAAAGGGCATGGCGGCACTCCTTGGTTGCTGTAATTGCTGAAACAATACTTTTTCCTCTTCCCACATGCGCACGGCCTCGGCCTCCGAACGCTCGTGATCGTAGCCCGCGAGATGAAGCACGCCGTGGATGATCAACTCGGTCAGTCGGCAGTGCAGGCTCTTGTGCTGTTCGGCCGCCTCGCGCCGGGCGGTATCGACCGAGACCAGCACGTCTCCCAGTTCGTTTTCCGGCACGACAAAGCCGTCGTCGCCGCCGCTGGCCGGGAAGGAGAGGACATTGGTGGGACCCTTCTTCTGGCGGTATCGCTCGTTGTAGGCCGCCATTTCTGCATCGTCGAGGAAGACCACGCTGACTTCGGCCCGCTCCAACTCCAGCAGGTGCAGCAGCATGTCGCAACGCTGGCGGATCAGGCGGCGGTTGAGCCGCTGGGGGGCGATCTCCAGGGAATACGTGCAATGGATCGGCATTCAGGCCTCGCTTGGCGTGCGCCGGCTCCGGGCGGCATCCTGCTGCTCGTAGGCCTGGATGATCTCCTGGACCAGGGGATGGCGGACCACGTCGGCCTTGGAAAAGTGGCGAAAGGCGATGCCCTTGATCCCGGTAAGGATTTTCTCGGCCTGGATCAGGCCGGATTTCTGCGTGCCCGGCAGGTCGATCTGGGTGACGTCGCCGGTGATCACCGCCTGGGAGTCGAAGCCGATACGGGTGAGGAACATTTTCATCTGCTCCCGGGTGGTGTTCTGGGCCTCGTCGAGAATGATAAAGGCGTTGTTCAGCGTGCGGCCGCGCATGAAGGCCAGGGGCGCGACTTCGATCACCCCGCGTTCGGTCAGCTCCTGGGTTCGCTCCTGGCCCATCATGTCGTTGATGGCGTCGGTGAGCGGCCGCAGATAGGGGTCGACCTTCTGGGCCATGTCGCCTGGCAGGAAACCGAGTTTTTCGCCGGCCTCCACCGCCGGGCGGGTCAGGATGATCTTGGCCACCTGCTCCCGTGCCAGCGCCGAAACCGCCATGGCCACGGCCAGATAGGTTTTGCCGGTGCCGGCTGGGCCGATGCCGAAGACGATGTCGTTTTCCCGGATCGCCTCGATATAGAGCTTCTGGTTGACCGATTTGGGCGAGATCACCCGTTTGCGCGAGGTAATGCAGACTTTGTCGAGGAAAATCTCCTCCAGTCGGGCCTGGGGAGAGGATTCCAGGATTTTGACCCCGAAGGCGATGTCCTGGCTGAACACCGGATAGCCCTTGAGCAGCAGGCCGTACATTTGCTGTAGGGTGGAGGCCGCCAGTTCCACGGCATATGCCCGGCCGTTGATCCGCAGGCCGTTGCCACGGGCGTTGATCGTCACGCCGGTAGCCTGCTCGATGGTCAGCAGGTTGCGGTTCAACTCGCCGAACAGCTGCTGGACGATGTGGTTGTCGGCGAAATCGAGTTCCCGCGTGGTCTCGGCGTTGAGGGCGGCGGAGGCCTTCACTTTACTTGGCTCCGCCGGCTGATCCCAGGGCCTCGTTGACCATTTTCTGAAGATTTTGCAGCGAGCGGTCTTTCGCCGGCTTGCTGTTGATGAAAATCGAGGGCGTGGCATTGACATCGGCCGCCAGGGCATCGCTCCGGTCCTTGGCCAGCTGTGCCTGCACCTCCGGACTGGTCAGGTCGGCGCGGAATTTGTCCATGTTGAGGCCGATCCGCACCGCGGCTTCGTCGATGGTGTTCGGCGTCCAGTTGGTGGTCTGGAACAGGATGTCATGCATTTCCCAGAATTTTCCCTGTTTCTGGGCGGCGATCGCGGCCAGGGCCGCCGGTTCGGCAAAGGAATGCATGGGCAACGGCATGTGCTTGAAGACGATGCGCAGCTTGTCCGGATTCTTGGCCAGCAGTTCGGCCAGCACCGGTTCGAGTTTGCCGCACCAGGGACATTCGAAATCGGAGAACAGCACCAGGGTGACCGGGGCATCCACCTTGCCGCGCACCGGTGCGCCGACGATGTCGATCTTCTGGCTGAAGCTGATGTCGATTGCGCTGTAGGTGTTGGTCTTGCTGTTCACCAGGTACAGCGTTTCGCCCCGGGCGGCGATGTCGATGGCGCTGACATGGGGATCGACCGGCAGTACGCCCAGCTGGGTGCCGTCGGGCGTGAAGATGTAGACTTTCGCGTCGGCGGTCAGGATGAACACCTTCTTGTTGTCCAGGGATTGGACGATATCGATCGGCTTGGCCGGAACGGGCCAGGAGGCTTGGACCGACCAGTTGAGATCTTCGGCATTATTGATTTTCTTGGCTTCCTGGGCATGAACGGTCAGCGGCAGCAGCAGGGCGGCGCAGAAGGCGATTTTTTTCAGCATGGGGGGCACGTTGTCCTTGGCGTGAATGAAATGGGTTGGCGATGGGCCGATCAGAGCCATTTGAGGTGAATATTCCCAGGCGGCGCGCCTGACGATATCAACCCGGAAAAAGTGTTTCCCACTATACTGATCGCATCGCGAATGCGCAAGCGGCAAGAAGGACGGGACTTTTTCCCGCCGCATCGGTGTGTTGCCGTCCAGCTCCGGGCCGTTGTCCGTCTGGTATGCACCAGGGATGGGGTGGGTCCGGCAGTGGCAAAATACAGGGCCGGAGCTTTGATTTTCACGTGATCTCGTTGAAAACAGGATATTTTCACAGGCACTACATGTAGGCTTTATTGTGCTTGATATGCGCTATATGTTGTGATAATGTGCCGGGCGGCATGCGAGAGCCCCCGGCTTTCGCCGTCAGGAGACAGAAGACGAGACAAGAAGAATCGAGGAGGAAGAGGCCACCATGACCAAGAGCATACCCCGGCAACAATTGACCGATACTGCGGAAACCGTGCTTGAGCGACGCTACTACCTAAAGGACGCGACCGGCAAGCCGCTTGAAAATTGGGAAACGCTCTGCCGCCGGGTGGCGAACGCGGTGGCCTTGGTCGACAGCGACCAGCCCGATTACGAAGGCCTGGCCGACCGCTTCTTCACCATGATCTACTATCTCGATTTCCTTCCCAATTCGCCCTGCTTGATGAACGCCGGCACCGATCTCGGCCAATTGTCGGCCTGTTTCGTCCTGCCGGTGGAAGACTCGATGGACGGGATCTTCACCTCCATCCGCAACGGCGCCCTGGTGCACAAGACCGGCGGCGGCACCGGATATTCCTTTTCCCGGGTGCGGCCCAAGAATTCGGCGGTTCGTTCCACCCAGGGCGTGGCCTCGGGCCCCTTGAGCTTTGCCGCAGTGTTCGACGCCGCCACCGAAACCATCAAGCAGGGCGGTAAGCGGCGCGGCGCCAACATGGGCGTGCTGCGGGTCGATCACCCCGATATCCAGGAATTCATCGTCGCCAAGCAGGACCAGACCCGCTACACCAACTTCAATTTCAGCGTCGCCATCACCGACCTGTTCATGGATGCGGTCAAGAACGACCTCGAATACGATCTGATCGATCCCTCCAACAACAAGATCGTCGAGACCTTGCGCGCCCGCGATGTCTTTGACAAGATCGTCGACCTGGCCTGGCATAACGGCGAGCCCGGTGTGCTCTTCATCGATGCCGCCAACCGCGACAACGCCACCCCGCAACTCGGCAAGTTCGAGGCCACCAATCCCTGCGGCGAGCAGTGGCTGCTGCCGTACGAGTCCTGCAATCTGGGCTCGATCAATCTGGCCCAGTACGTACGAGAAGGGGAGGTCGACTGGCAGCGCCTGGGCGACACGGCCCGGCTGGCGGTCCGCTTTCTCGACAACGTCATCGACTGCAACCGTTTTCCCATCCCGGAAATCGCCTCGATGACCCAGAAGACTCGCAAGGTCGGCCTGGGGGTCATGGGTTTGCACGACATGCTCATCCAGCTGGGATTGTCCTACGGCAGCGAGGAGGGGCGCCAGGCTTCGGCCGAGGTGATGGCCTTCATCCGCCGGGAGGCCGAGGCCGCCTCGATCGACTTGGCAGCGCTGAAGAGCCCGTTTCCGGCCTACGACCCGAAAATCAACGAATATCCGGCCCGCCGCAACGCCGCCCTCACTTCGATCCAGCCCACCGGCACGGTGTCGATGATCGCCGACTGTGCCTCGGGGTGCGAACCCTATTTCTCCATCGTCATGATTAAGAACGTCATGGACGGCGACCGGCTGCTGATGGTCAACAAGCTGTTCGAGCGAGTGGCCAGGGCCGAGGGCTTTTATTCCTCCGAGCTGATGGAAAAGGTGGCCACCAGCGGCACCGTCATCGGCCATGCCGAAATCCCGGCCAAATGGCAGGAGATTTTCCGCACCGCCCAAGATATCAGCCCGGAGCAACACATTTGCATGCAGGGCACGCTCCAGAAAAATGGGGTCGATTCCTCGATCTCCAAAACTATCAACCTGCCCGCCTCGGCCTCCCAGGACGATGTGCGCACCTCCTACATGCTCGGTTTCGACCTGGGCTGTAAGGGCCTGACCGTCTACCGCGACGGCTCCCGCGACCACCAGGTGCTCAACACCGTGGCTTCCAGCCCGGACAAGACCGCCCTGACCTCCGCCGAGGGGCTGGTACGCAAGGCCACCCTGCCCGATGAGCTCAGCGCCAAGCGCTATCGGCTCAAGGACATCAATCAGGAAACCATCTATTTGATCGTCTGCTTCGACGAAGACGAAAAACCGATGGAGGTGTTCGCCAAGTTCCCCTTCGACAACCGGGTGGATCTCAAGGACAAGTCCACCATGTGGACCACCACTTGCCGCCTGGTGTCCCTGGCCCTGCGCTATCAGATTCCCATGGACGAAATCATCAAGCAATTGGATCGCTCTTCCGGCCACATGCTCGATCTTCCGGCCCAGCTGGGCAAGTTGCTGAAATCGTTCATGGCCGCCACCCAGCACGGGTTTGCCTCGATCTGTCCCGAATGCCAGGGCAAGCTGGTGTTTGAGGAGGGGTGCGAGGTGTGCCGGGACTGCGGCTACTCGAAGTGTTCATGATCGTTCAATTGGCTGCGCTTTTGCAAAATTGTGACGCGAATTCCGGGATGAGCCTCGCTGCTGCCGGCGCAGCGAGGCATTATGGGGCCTTGGGGCAATAGGCGGACGATGCGGCACCGATGCGCTGCCGCATCGGTCATGTCGATCTTGCGGTGCGTTTTAGTTGTTTTCGCCTGCCCGGCCGGGGGGATTTGCCTGCTCGATCGTCTTGAAAAGCGCCGAAGCAAGACGTTGAGCGGCATTGATTTCAGCGGTGGTCATCTCCGATGACAGTATTTTCTTATTACGCATGGCTGGTTCGTTGCCATTGAGCGAGGCGATCTCATACCAGGCATACCCTTTTTCCTTGTCCTTCTCTGTGCCCAGGCCATTGGCATACATGGTGCCGAGATTGGCCTGCGCCAATTGATGTCCGTGCAAAGCGGATTTTTGGTACAGGACGAATGCGGCCTGGTAATCCACTGCACCTCCCAGGCCATGGAAGAATAAATAGGCGAGGTCGTTCTGGGCTTGCGCGTTGCCGGTGTCAGCGGCTATTTTGAACCATTTCCTTGATTCCGCATAATTTTCAGGAATATTTTTGCCTTTGAAGTATTCATACCCCATGATATTCAGCGATTCGTCCGAGTATTTTCCTTTTTTTGCCGCACTGACCAGTAAATAAATTCCTTTCTTTGGGTCGCATCCTGCCTCTTTCCCGCGATACATGTTCAATCCGACCGTGAATTGAGCGTTTTCATCGCCAGATTTTGCCAGATTCATTTCTTGTTCGAAAGAGTTGCATTGCAACTTTGCAGGTGTATTTCTTTTGTAAGGAATTTTTTTATTATCGATATTTTTTTGTGTGCCTTTCTGGAGAGATTGTTTGTTGGGTTTGTTGATTGCATCCGGATCGGGAGATTTATACACGTAAAATTCTTGTTTGGAAAAACAGCTGACTGGACTTGCAAACAATATCAAGGCAATTAAATATGCAATTACAATTTTTAGCATAACTGTAACAAGGTGTGGAAATTTTCTTCGATGCAGTGCACTGGCCAGCATAATCCGCAACTGGGAAGCAGAGGGCTGGGCTCATGGACAACGAGGTGAAATAATATAGATTAAATACAATAAATCAGCAAGATGTAATGCGAGCTGATGCGTTGGTTTGGCCTTGCCGAAAAAAGCGTTTTTTTGTCCCGGCCAATCAAAAGATGCTTCACCGGGCTATCTGTTGTCTGGCCGGCGCGAACCACCACAAAACCGCGTTCCCTTGCCAGGGACAATCATGTCCACTCAAGGCGATATTCTTCAAAAAAATATAATTATTTTAGAGCGGTAGATTCAAGAAAAGAAGGGCGGCGATGCCTCCGCGCTGGTCTTTTTTGCAATTTTTTTTCGGGCATTGCAGGGCCGTGGGGCTGGTTCGGGACCGGGACATGGGCACTGCCCAAAAAAGTAAAAAAAATACCGATAATTTTCAGTGAGTTCGGAGGTCTCAGCAAGGGGAAAAAAGAGGTTTGTCTTGCAATATATCGAATTTCTGTTATTTTCTCACATCTTGATAGCGAGAGCCATTGTTTGACTTCAACTTGAGAGAAAACTTATGCGGACCACCAAGCTCGTGTTTTTTGCAGTAATCGGCTTGGCGATGCTCGAATTTTCCCTTGGACAAGCATGTAATTCCGTGGCGGCAACCACGGCGCCCAAGACATCGCACGCCTCTCCGAAAATCGCCTCTCCGGCTAAAAAAATCGCCAAAAAATCCCACGCAGTCGTTCGTTCGCACAAATCAGGTTCGAGCCTGAATGGTGTGGCCGTCGTTTATTCCGACCGCCTGAACGGCCGCAAGACAGCCAGCGGCCAACGGTTCAGCCAGAAGCAACTGACCGCGGCCCACCGGACCCTGCCACTCGGCACGAAAGTGCGGGTCACCAATGTCCGGAACCAGCAATCGGTCGATGTGGTGATCAACGACCGCGGTCCCTGGCATGCCGGCCGCATCATCGACCTCTCGGCCGCTGCCGCCGCTCAGGTTGGGATGCACAAGACCGGAAAAGCCCTTGTGAAGCTGGAAATTCTTAACGAATCCGCAGTGAACAATTCCTAGGCAGGACAGCCGGCTGTCCAGTCCTTTTCATGCTGACACCTCTGCCATGCACATGATGCGGATGTTCATCCCCTTCCGGCCGCTGGTCTTCGCCATCGTTGCCGTTGTTCTTGCCGGCTGTGCCGACAGGCAGCCGGCCGGACAATGGGCCATGGACTCGGGCGTCCAGGCCATGTTCGAATCCGGCACCGTGCTTCCGGACCACGCCTACTATTACATCGGTTCATCCGGGGCCCCGGATTCCATCATCGCCATTGACCGCCGATTTACCCTGAGGACCAGGGTTTGGGCCGAGATTGACTTGACCGCGTCCAAACTGAACGAGTGGCTGCAGTGGTTCCGGACCGATCATTACCCACCCGACTGCGAATTTCGCGGCGGGGTCATCCTTACCTCCGATGGACAACGGGCGGGTTTTTGGTATTCCCGCAACATTGTCAACCTCGTCCTCCTGCCCGAACCGGGCGTCATCGAGGTCTATCAGCCCCATTCGCCTTCCGGCCGAACCTGCGGCCAGGAACGAGGCGGCATGTTCCTTGGCGGCATGCTCTAGGCCTTGCTAGTCGAGGCAGGATCGCCTGCCCGCTTGCCCTCACAGGGAGCGCGGATCAGAACAAACGATCAAGTACGTCGAGATTGCCGAAAAAGTAGCCGGCAAGAACGCAGATGACCACCCACCCGGTTCCTCCCAGAACACTGTAGGGAAAAAACACCCGCAGCCGCATTTCGGCCATGCCGGCCACAAAAGGAACATAGGTACGGAGAAAGGGGAGAAACCGGCACAAGGTAATCGCCTTGGTTCCGTACTTTTCGAAAAAGTTGTGCGCTCGGTCGAGGTTTTTCTGATTGAAGAAACTCCCGCGTTTGCCGGCAAAGGCTTTATGGCCGAACCAGCAGCCCATCAACCGATTGAAATTGTCGCCCAGAATGGCGGCAACCGTAAAAAGAATCAATACGATTTTCAAGTCCATGGCGTCACTGGCGCAGAGTGTGCCGATGGCGAACAGCATCGAATCGCCCGGTAGGAAAGGGGTCACCACCAGGCCGACCTCGCAGAAAATGATCAGGGCGATCAGGCCGTAGACGAGCACGCCGTGGTGCTGCACGAGTACGGTGAGATGCTGGTTGATGTTGACGGTCAGTTCGACTATTTGCTGGATGGGTTCCATGTTCCTCCAAAGTTGTACGCCAAGCCGCATTCGCGGTTGCGCTTAGGGACGAACGATCCAAAGGCATGTGGACAAGAAAGATGAAGGCAGAGACGATATTCTCCACGCCTGTCCAGAGCAATAAAAAAGTGATCTGTGGGACAAAATGCCCGCTGGCCGGCTCACTTGTTCGCCTTGCGCGAATATGCGCGCGAGAATGTGACGTTCAAGGTCTTCTCGAAACGGAGCGATCTTTGCTGAGGGGCCTGTCGCGCTCATACGAGCGAAGTTGCCGCCAAGCCCGTTTGTGCCGCTTTTTCCCCGCCGCTGAGATCGACCGGGCCGGACCGGGTCGACGTCCATGGTTTCCACCGTTTCCCGAGAAAAATATCGGTTGCCTTGGTTGACAAGCTGCGCCCCTGCGTTATGATGTGCCCCGGATTGCCCCGCAGGGAATGATCGTGCTCTGCCGACTTGATTGCCCGTGCCCCATGTCCATGAATTCGTCTACCATTTCCGGCACCGCCAGGTGCTTCTCCCGTCTCTGCCCGTCTCCGGGCCGTTGTCGCGGCAATCGTCCGCCACCCCGCCCGCCTGATCGCTTGATCCAAGGTGCCATTGCGCACAGTTTTTCGTTTTACAGGAGATCACCATGATCCAAGTCGACCATCTGACTCGAACTTATGGACCGCATACCGCGGTCGACGACGTCTCTTTCACCATCGGAGCCGGCGAGATCGTCGGGTTGCTCGGCCATAACGGCGCCGGGAAAACCACGATCATGAAAATGTTGACCGGCTTTCTCGAACCGACCGGCGGCACCATCCGGATCGACGATCTGGAGATGGCCGGCAACCGGCGAGCCATCCAGTCGCTTATCGGCTATCTACCGGAAAACTGCCCGGTGTATCCGGAAATGACCGTGGCCGGCTATCTCGAATACCAGGCGGCCCTGCACGGGGTCGAGGCTGCGCGCATGGGAGCGCTGTTGCGCGAGACCCTGGAACGGACCGCCCTGACCGACAAGGCCGGCCAGCAGATCGCCACCCTGTCGCGCGGCTACCGCCAGCGGGTCGGCGTGGCCCAGGCCATCCTGCATTGCCCGAAAATACTCATCCTCGACGAGCCCACCAATGGCCTCGATCCCACCCAGATTCAACACATGCGCGGCCTGATCAAGGAATTGGCGCGGGAATCGACCTTGCTGATTTCCACCCATATCCTTCAGGAGGTGCAGGCGGTGTGCGACCGAGTGATCATCATCCAACGCGGCCGCAAGGTTGTGGATGCCCGCCTAGACGAACTGGGTGCCAGCCTGCGGCTGCTGGTGACCACCGACGGACAGGCCGGGGTCGATGCCTTGCTGGCCCAGGTGGACGGAGTGGTGGCGGTCGAGCCGCTACCCGCCGAAAACGGCCATCGCTGCTATGCCGTCTCCGGCGCCTTGGCCGTGCACGATCTGGCGCCCGCAGTGGCCGCCGCCATGGTCGACCAAGGGCGGCCATTGTACAGCCTTGCCCCGGAATCGCGTAATCTGGAAAAAATATTCAGTGAAATCAACATGACCGGAGGAAGGGAACAATGAATACCCTGCGCAAGGTCGCCCGTCGGGAGTTGGCCGTCTTTTTTGCCACCCCCGCCGCCTTCATCTTTTTCGGTACCTTTCTTGCCGCCACCCTGTTCATCTTTTTCTGGGTGGAAACATTTTTCAGCCGCAACATCGCCGATGTGCGGCCGATGTTCGAATGGATGCCGCTGCTGCTGATTTTCCTCTCGGCCGCCATCACCATGCGGGTCTGGTCGGAAGAGCACCGGGCCGGCACCTTGGAGCCGCTTCTGACCGCACCGGTGGGGCTGCCGACCCTGGTCGGCGGCAAGTTTTTAGCGTGCCTCACGCTGGTCGCCATCGGCCTGCTGTTGACCCTACCCCTGCCCATCACGGTCTCCCTGCTCGGCCAACTCGACTGGGGACCGGTGTTCGGCGGCTATCTCGCCAGTCTGTGCCTGGCTGGCGCCTATCTGGCCATTGGCCTTTTTGTCAGCGCCCAGTTCAACAGCCAGATCGTCAGCCTGATCGTCACCACCCTGGTTTGCACCGTGCTCTATCTGGTGGGGTCCGATACCCTGACTTCCTTCTTCGGCAGCCAGGCCGGGGACATCCTCAAACTGATCGGGGCCGGTTCCCGCTTCGCCTCCATCACGCGGGGGGTGATCGACCTGCGCGATTTGGTCTACTACCTGAGCCTGACCGGCATCTTCCTGTCCCTCAACGTGTGCACCCTGGAACGGCAACGGTGGGCCGGGAATCCGTCCAACACCGCGCACCGTCGCTGGTTGGCGTTGACCGGGTTGCTGGTGGCCAATTTTTTCCTGCTCAACCTGTGGCTGGCGCCGCTGGGCATGCTGCGCGCCGATTTGACCCAAGGCCACATCTACTCGATTTCGCCCGCCACCCGCTCCTACCTGGCGCGGTTGCAGGAACCGCTGTTGATTCGCGGTTATTTCTCGGCCCAGACCCATCCGCTCCTTGCCCCCTTGCAGCCGCAACTGCGCGATCTACTGCGCGAGTACGAGGTGGCCGGTAAGGGTCGGGTCAAGGTCGAATTCATCGATCCCCAGGAAAAACCGGAACTGGAGCAGGAGGCCGGCGAAAAATACGGTATCCGGCCCGTTCCTTTTCAAACCGCTTCCCGCTACCAGACCGCGGTCACCAATTCCTACTTCGATATCCTGATCAAATACGGCGACGAGTTCGTCACCCTCGGCTTCAGGGATTTGATCGAGATCAAGAGCGAGGGCGACACCAAGTTGGAGGTGGAGCTCCGCAACCCGGAACACGACATCACTCGGGCGATCAAGAAAGTGCTCTACAGCTACCAGGGCGGCGGCAATCTCTTCGCCGGCATCGGCGCGCCGGTGGCATTCCATGGCTATATTTCGCCCGATGCCAAGCTGCCGCAGCAGTTGGTCGAGTTGAAAAAGTCGCTGAACGCGGTCTTGGCCGATTTTAAGCAGCAGGCCGGCGACAAGCAGACCGTCGAGATCGCCGATCCCGATGCCGGCGGCGGCCAACTGGCGGAGCGATTGGGCAAGGAATTCGGCATGCGGCCGATGATGGCTGGGCTGTTGTCGCCTCAGACCTTCTGGTTCTACATGACTCTGGAGAGCGGTGGCCAGCAGGTGCAGGTACCCTTGCCCGCGTCCCTGGACAAGGCGGCGTTGAAAACCGCGATCACCGCGGGGTTGAAACGTTTTTCCAAGGGCATGCTCAAGACCGTGGCCCTGTATACGCCTCCCGCCAATCCGGACATGGGCCAATTCGGCATGCCGAGCCAAGGCAATACCTTCCAATTGCTGCAAGGCTCAATCGAACAGGAGCACCGGCTCAAACCCGTCGATTTGAGCACCGGACAGGTGGACCCGGAGGCGGACATCCTGGTGGTGGCCGCACCGGAACGGCTCCAGGAAAAACAGGTGTTTGCCATCGACCAGTTTCTCATGCAGGGCGGTACTGTGGTCCTGGCCACCGCGCCCTTTGACGTGAGTCTCCAGGGGCGGATCAGCGCCGAGGATAAGAAAAGCGGACTTGATGGCTGGCTGGCCGGCTACGGCATCAAGATGGAACCGACCCTGGTGCTCGATCCGCAGAATGCCGCCTTGCCGGTACCGGTGGAACGGCAGGTGGGCGGCTACACCATTCGCGAAACCCATCTGCTTAGCTACCCCTATTTCATTGACATCAGAAGCGATGGCATGAATCGGGACAGCGGCCTGCTCACCGGCATCGACCAGCTGTCCATGACCTGGGCTTCGCCGATCAAGGTGGACGGCGAGAAGAACAAGGGCCGTCAGGTGGTGCGGCTGCTGGAGAGTTCGAAAGGGGCCTGGCTGTCCGATTCCATCGACATTCAGCCCGATTTCGACCGCTACGGTCAGGACGGTTTTGCCCAGGGCGAACCTGCCGGCCGTCAGCTGCTGGGGGTGATGGTGGAGGGCACCTTCGATTCCTGGTTCAAGGGCAAGACTTCGCCCCTGATCGAGGAGGCGGCCCAGTTGGCCGAACAGGAGAAGAAGCAGCAGGCGATTGCCGCCCAAGCCGACCCTCACAAGAAGGGCAAGGAGGCCAAGACGGAGCAAGGCAAGCCGGAAGTGATCGGCCGGGTACTGGAGCGCTCGGCGGATTCGGCTCGGATCATCTTATTGGCATCCAACACCTTTTTGACCGATACCAGCCTCGATCTGGCCTCCGGTGCCGGCGGCAGCCGCTATCTCAATCCGCTCCAGCTGGTGGCCAACTGTATCGACTGGTCGCTGGAGGACCGCGATCTGCTCTCCATCCGGGGCCGAGGCCATTTCGCCCGGACCCTGCTGCCCATGGACAAGGAGGAACGGATGCTGTGGGAGTATCTCAACTATGGTCTGGCTGCCGTCGGCCTGCTGGCCGTCTGGGGGTTGCACCGGCTGATCCGGTCCAGGTCGCGGCGGCGTGAACTCATGTTGATCGCCGGGAGGGCATGACAATGAAACGACTGATCGTGGGATGCTTGATCCTGCTGTTGGCGCAGATCGGGCTGTTGGCGGCAACCCGCCTCATCGACCGTACCGGAGGGACGCAGTCCGGGAAGGGTTCCTTGCTGGCCTTCAAGGCGGCCGATATCGACGAGGTATTGCTCGAAGATGGCGAAGGACACCATCTGGCACTGAAAAGGGACAAGGATCGATGGCTGTTGCCCGAGGCCGGGTCGTTTCCGGCGGATTCGGCCAGGGTGCAGGATTTGATCGACCGGCTGGCCGCTATGCAGCGCGGCTGGCCCGAGGCCACCACTGCCGAGGCGGCCACTCGTTTCAAGGTGGCGCCGGATCGCTATGTCCGCAAGCTGAACCTGCTCAAGAACGGGACCGCGCAGGCCATCGTCTATTTCGGCACCTCGCCCGGCCTGCGCAAGATGTATCTCCGGGGCGACAACGATCCGGAAATCCAGTCTCTGACCCTGTCCGCGCACGACCTGGAACTCAAGCTCGACAGCTGGATCGACACCAAGATCGTCCAGCTCAAACCCGAGCGGATCAAGCGGATCGAACTGCCCGGCCTGCTTCTGGAACGGGGGCAGGAAGGCCTGCAGCCAGCCGATCTCAAGCCCGATGAAGAGGTGGTCAAGGATCGGCGCGACGCATTGGTCAATCGTTTGGCCAAGCTGACCGTCACCGGCCTGCTCGGCACCGAGGTCAAGCCGGAATACGGTCTGCAAACGCCGGTCTTGAAGTGTAGCGTGGAACTCGACCACGGGGAGATCGTCGAATACGTTTTCGGCCAGCCGCAAAAACTGGCAAAGCCGGCAGGCAAGGATGCGGCACCGGCGCCTCTGACCGACCTGTCGTTCGTGCTCAAGGTTTCCAACCAGGGGCAGGTATTCCGGGTGGACAGCTGGCAGGTGGATGAATTGAAAAAAGCGGTTCGATCTTCCCTGGTGCGGGCCAAGACGCCGGCACCGGCGGCCTCGGCCGCACCTTTACCGGTTCCTGCCGGGCAACCGCCGGCCTCGCAGGCAAAATAGAGCTTCAACACGGATGGAGGCTGTGCTCCGGGCGTGCGGCCTCCATCCGTGTCTGTCTTTTCCTTCCCTTCTTTTGCTCCACCACAAGTGGCGCTCTTTTCATCCCCCCGTCGTCGCGACGGACAGTTCCGCTCATTCTTCACCGTTATTTATCGGTAAATTCAGGAGAGCCAGCCCAGAGTGGCGCCCGCCAGGACCAGATAGCGGGCGACTTTCGCACCGCCGGCAATCGCGATGAAGACGGGTAGGGGTTCGCGCATGACGCCTGCGGCCACGGTCAGGGGATCGCCGATGATCGGTGCCCAGGACAACAGCAGCGACCATTTGCCATAGCGACGGTACCATTGTTGCCCCTGGTGCAGACGGTGTTCACTCACCGGAAACCAGGAACAATGGCGGTACCGTTCGATGCACCGGCCCAACCACCAGTTGCACACCGAGCCCAGGACATTGCCGCAACTCGCCACGGCCAGGAGTGCGGCAACCGAATAATCGCCGGTGAGGAGCAGCCCGACCAAGACCGCTTCCGACTGCATTGGCACAATGGTGGCGGCCAGGAACGAGGCCAGAAAGAGGCCGGTCAAGGCAGAACAGGCAAGCATGGGCCTCACGTTGAGGGGAAGGAGAGCATGAGGCAAACGCCATGGCATGGCCCCGCGATGGTTTCCGCGCACTCTACTTCCCCAAACGGTTTCGTGCCACGGGATGAAGACCTGAAGGCCGAAAAAGCCGCAACCGCCCGAAATTTGTATGGCCGTCGCCACCATTGGGGGTAAAGAGAAACAAGGAACGCGCGGATTGGATGGAGCAAGGGGAGCGAGTTCTCGATGTGCTTAGGCTATCGATCTATTATTTGTTGTTCCCACGGGCTTGGATAAAACGAGGAGAGTTTCGTGCAATCGCCACAGTCGCCATCATCTGATTCGCCTTCAAGTGATCTCCGGGTTCGGCTCGGCTGGCGCTTCCGCAAACAACAAGAATTTTCCGCTGGATATTCACCTCTGTATTCTCGGTTGTTCGGTCTTGTTGCGGATTGGCTGGATGCAGATCCGGGCGTCGATCCTCTGGCGGATTGGCTGGTACAGGCTGGTGCGGGCCGTTCTTCGTTCGATGTGCCTTTGCTCCTGCTGGCGGGTTTGCACCGGGATATCCTGAACGGGCGGGCCGAGACGGCCGAACTGGCTCATTATTATCCCACAGTGAAGGGGGCGCGGCCCATCGATGGCGGTCTTGCTCTTTGCTTTCGGGCAGCGATTGAGGCCCGGCAGGATGCCTTGGCCGAATTCATCGCCGCTGCGCGAGTACAGACCAACGAGACTGCCCGCGGACTCTGCTGGCTGCTGCCGGCAAGCATGACCGGCTGGCCGGCGCTGCACCTGGTGGATCTGGGCGCCAGCGCCGGACTCAATCTGGTGGCGGACCGGCGGCATTTCCGGGTTATTGGCGGGAGCGAAGGGCACGTCTTGCTGGCGCTTGGCAGCGGCGCGCCACCTCAATTTTCGATGCGCAGCGAAGGAAGAGCATTGCCGCCGATGCAGGCGGTTTGTCCCGCGATCCGGTCGAGGATTGGCTGCGATCTCACCCCGCTCATTCTCAACTCACCGGCGGAAGAACAAACCCTGGCCGCCTTTGTCTGGGGCGATCAACCCGAACGGTTGCGTCAGCTCCGCACCGGCATAGCGGCCCTGCATGCGACAAATTGTTCACAATCACCGGTTTCCCTGTTCAGGGCCGATCTGCCTGCCGATCTGTCCCAGTTTCTGGTCGAGCGGGTCGATCGGCTGACCGGTGCTCCCGTCATACTTTACAACACCTATCTGACCGCCTATTTGGCCGACAAGGGTGCTACGCTACGATCCACTCTGGCATCCTGGGCCTCGCAACACCCCTGGCCCGTGCTCTGGCTGCAATGGGAGCCGTTGCGCAATGGCCCAACACCGCCGGAGTTCGGCTGGCTCGGTTGGACTGCCGATCTGTGGGAGGACGGCACGCATCGATATTGGCATCTTGCCTGGGTCCATCCCCATGGCACCCGCATTGCCTGGGTGCCGGATATGGCCGATTGGCTTGCTTTCTGGCGAGAGAGAGTACAGTAGGCGGAGATGCCGGTCCTTTGCTCGTTGAAGGTTGGGGACGGGAAAGATCGGGGAAAGAAGGCGGGAAGAATCCAAGCGCAGGCAAAAATAAACTGATTATCACTCAGATTCAGCCAGTTTTATCTTGGATGATTTACTGCTAAAATTTCTGAGAGTTCTCCTCTCTGCGTTCGTCGAAATGACCAGTGGAGAACGTTCGGGACAATGACAACCCCAGCCACATTGGCAACACTGGGCAGATTGTCATCTCGAACGCAGTGAGAGATCTCGTCTGGTCATCCGGCTTCCGTAGCGTAAAGAACACCGCCGATTGCCGGAGAGGGAACCTGGTTGAACTTCAGATGGTAATCAAAAAAAATCCCCGGCCGGAAAATCCGACCGGGGATGAATCACATTCTAATTGAGTATTGCTAATTAGAATTTGAAGCGAACAGAAGCAACCACGTTGTGACCGTTGATGCTGTCAGCGAGGTCGGTATCGGCAACACCCAGATACTCGTAACCCAGGTCACCGGCGATCTGATCGGTGAAGTTATAGGTGATACCAGCGCCTGCCTTGTAGGCAAAGACGTTGTCGCTGCCATCTACCATTTTGTAGCTGGTAGCGTAGTTCCCTGCGTTATCGTAAATAGCCAATGTGGTATCCACATCATACTTAGCATAGCCAACACCGGCCATGAAGTAGATCGAGAAGGCATCGTACACTGGCAGTTCGTAGTAGCCATTGAGGAAGACTGTGGTTATGTCCACGCTACCATCAGTAACTTTCCCAAAACCACCTTGGCGAAATCCAAAGGTGTTGCCATCCTCAAGATCGGAACCTTGCTTGGCCAGCTCGACCTCAGCGCGGAATTTACCCAGAGCCTGATACATGGCGAACTCGCGTCCGAAGGCAATGGCGCCACCGAAACCGGCATCGGAATCAATGTCGTAGCTATTGACGCCAAGAGGACCTTGAACCTTCTGCTCCGTCCAAGCAGCACGTACGCCAAGACGTACATACCATGCATCGGCAAAAGCCTTCTCGAGATCGGTGATCCGACCCTCATGGTTCTGCAGCTGCTTGCCGTGGGCGCTCAGCTGCTCGTTCTGCTGGGCCTGGGAAGATTGCAGGTCGTCGATCTGCTTCTGGCATGCTTCCGGACAACCGGGGCCCATTTTCTTGCCGGGGCCGCCTGCCAGAGCAACGCCTGCGGTCAGAACAAATGCGGATGCCGCCATGACACTCAATACTTTTTTCATATTCCTGTCTCCTGTTTTTGGTTGATGATATGTCTGCATGGGCGTTATTGCCCGAGAAGTAAAGTAACTACCGTGAAACCTGAGTTTCTCTAGTTGATTCCCAATATAACAAAGGAACCTGAGGCTGGCAATACCCTGAATGCAAAAAAATACAAAATTTTGAACGCCCCGAGAGTATTTTTTGATAACATGCTGTTTTTATTAATATAAAATAAATTAAAATAAAGAAAAAAATTGGACTTTTTGCCAGATGAGAGAGGGGCGTGGAGCAAAAACTCAAAAAACATGGTCAACGCGTCCCCTGCAACTTGTCTATAAGCGATAAAATTGCGGTACAAGGATCGCCTTGGTTGACCGTTTCACACCTGGAGAAAAAGGGAGGGATCCTGTCGTTTCTGGGTGCATGCCAACCGTGCCAAGCTTCCGGTTGCTTGACGAAGGGCGCAAGGTCCGCTAAAAGGTCGGGCAGGGCGCGTATGCGTATGGCGAACACCAACAGTAATTCGTTGAGAGGACGTGTGATTGTTGCAACCGGAATAGAACGTCTTGGCCGCGGAGGCCATCCTTCCCTGGTCGGCAAACGGCTGGGACTGTTGGCGAACCAAGCTTCGACCGACCGGCATTTTGTCCATGGCCGCGATCTGGTCCGCGCGGCCTATCCTGGTCAGTTGACGTGCCTCTTTTCGCCGCAGCACGGTTTTTTCAGCGAAAAACAGGACAATATGATCGAGTCCGGCCACGGGATCGACGCGGTGACCGGCCTGCCGGTGTATTCGCTCTACGGCGAGACCCGCAAACCCTATCCGTCGATGTTTGCCGATATCGATGTCCTGCTGGTCGATCTGATCGACGTCGGCACCCGGGTCTACACCTTTATCTGGACCGTGGTCCATTGTCTGGAAGTCGCGGCAGAGACCGGGGTCAAGGTGGTAGTGCTCGACCGTCCCAATCCTATCGGCGGCCATCTGGTCGAAGGCAATATCCTGCGGCCCGATTGTGCTTCCTTTGTCGGCCGGTGCGCCATTCCCATGCGCCATGGCCTGACTCTGGGCGAATTGGCCCTGCTGTGCAACCGGGAATTGGCGATCGATGCCGACCTGGAGGTGATCCGGGCAGAGGGCTGGCGGCGCCACATGTGCTTTCCGGCCATTGGCCAGCCTTGGGTTTTTCCTTCGCCCAACATGCCGTCCTTTGCCACGGCCCTGGTGTATCCGGGGCAGGTTGTCTGGGAGGGGACCAATATTTCCGAAGGGAGGGGCACGACCCTGCCCTTTGAGCTTGTTGGCGCGCCGTTTCTCGACCATCGCCAGTTGCTCGACACCCTCCGCACCACCGACCTGCCAGGCTGCATCCTGCGGCCGCTCAGGTTCGAACCGACCTCGGGGAAGTGGATGGGGCAGGCCTGCGCCGGCTTTCAGATCCACGTGACCGATATCGACGCCTTCAGGCCGTACCGCACCAGCCTGGCCCTGCTGCAGGCCCTGTTTCGCCTGTATCCCGGACAGTTCGCCTATAAACAGCCGCCGTACGAATATGAGTTCGAGCGGCTGCCCATGGACTTGATCATCGGCGATCGGGCCGTGCGCGAACACTTGGAAGCCGGGACGCCGGTGGTCGAGTTGGAGCGCGGATGGCATCAGGAACTGGACGAGTACCAACAGCGGTGCCGCGCTGTTTTGCTTTACGATTGAGGGAAAGTACAGTATTTTTCCTTGTTTCTGACGATGGAGCAAGTTGTGGAGAAATTGGTGGTGATCCTCCTGTTTTTCCGATAGGATCTTTTATTCGGAGGAATGCGCACGTGCCCCGCGAATGTAGCTTGCGGCAACTTGCCGATCTGGTGGGTGGCCGGGTGGACGGCGATCCCGATCTGGTCGTCCGTGGCCTCAATGGCATCGAATATGCCCAAGCCGGTGAGATCACCTTTATCCTCGACCGCAAACACCTGCCGCTGCCGGAACAGTGCCGAGCCTCGGCCTGCATTGTGCCCGCCGGCGTCGATCCCCTGGCCATCGCGACCATCGTGGCCGAGCAGCCCGCGGTGGCCGCCGCCCGCATCCATGCCTTTCTGCTGGCCGAACCTTTCCGGGCCCGGGGCGTCCATCCTTCGGCCGTGCTGGGCGAAGGATGCACCGTTGCCGCCGAGGTGAGCGTCGGCCCCCTGGCTATTCTGGGCGACCGGGTGGTGCTCGGCGACCGGGTCACCATCCATGCCGGGGCGGTGATCGGCGACGATACCGTGATCGGCGACGACACCGTCATCCACGCCAATGTCACGGTGGCCGAGCGATGTACCATCGGCCGGCGGGTGGTGCTCCATCACGGGGCGGTGATCGGCAGCGATGGCTTCGGCTTCGCCACCGACCGCATGGGCGTCCATTATAAAAAACCGCAGGTGGGCACGGTCCGGATCGACGACGATGTCGAGATCGGCGCCAATTCCTGCGTCGACCGGGCCGCCTTCGGGGTGACCTGGATCAAGTCCGGGGCAAGAATCGACAACCTGGTCATGGTCGGCCATAACGTGGTGGTCGGGGAAAACTCGATTCTGGTGGCCCAGGTCGGGATCGCGGGCAGCACCACCTTGGGCCGCAATGTGGTGCTGGGTGCCAAGGCGGGCGTTGCCGGGCACCTACAGCTGGACGATCGGGTCATGGCGGCGGCGATGAGCGGCATCCACAACAACCAGCCCAAAGGAGCGATGGTCGGCGGTATTCCGGCCATCGAGGTCAAGAATTGGGGACGCGCCTCGGCCGCCTTCGGCAGGTTGCCGGAAATGGTCAAGGAATTGCGGCGATTGCGCAAGGAAGTGGACCGGCTCGGCGCTTTGCTTGCATCCACACAACATGAGGAAAAAGAATGACGACATCAGTGCCCGATCTGCAACTGCCCATCGATGTCAAAGGCATCATGGCGATCCTGCCGCACCGCTATCCTTTCCTCCTGGTCGACCGGATTGTCGAGGTGGAACAGGGCAAGCACATCGTCGGCATCAAGAACGTCACCATGAACGAGCCGTTTTTCCAAGGCCATTTTCCCGGTGAGCCGGTCATGCCGGGAGTGCTCATCCTGGAAGCCATGGCCCAGGTCGGCAGTATTCTGGTCTGTCTGTCCGACCAGGAGATGATCGGCCGTCTCGCCTATTTTGCCGGGGTGGACAAGGCCCGTTTCCGCCGGATTGTCCGCCCGGGCGACCAGTTGGTGCTCAAGCTCGAGATGCTCAAGCAGAAGGGCAAGGTGATCAAGATGGGCGGCCAGGCCCTGGTCGATGGGCAATTGGCCGCGGAGGCCGAATTGATGGCCAGTTTCGCCTGATCCGCCCGAGTCGTTCCGGACGGCCGCCATGCCGGCCGCCCCTTATTTTATATTGTCTTTATTATCAGGATAGTTCGCCATGCCCATACATCCCACAGCGGTCATCGACCCCAAAGCGGAACTCGACAGTTCGGTGATCGTCGAGCCGTATGCCGTCATCGACGGTCCCGTCAGAATCGGACCGAAAACCCGGATCTGCGCCCATGCCGTGGTCAGCGGCCACACCACCTTAGGGGCCGGCAACACGATCGGCTCGTTTGCCACTATCGGCGGGCCGCCCCAAGACATCCATTACCAAGGCGAGCCGACCGAGCTGATCATCGGCGACGGCAACCAGATCCGCGAATACGTTTCCATCCACCGGGCCACGGTCAAGGCCAGCGGCAAGACCCTGATCGGCAACCACAACATGATCATGGCCTACTGCCACATCGCTCATGATTGCGTTATCGCCGACCACGTGATCATGGCCAACGTCGCCACCCTGGCCGGGCATGTCGAGATCGGCAGCCACGCCAACCTGGGCGGCCTGGTGGCGGTGCACCAATTCTGCCGCATCGGCGAGTACGCCTACATCGGCGGCATGTCCGGCATCGGCCTCGACGTGCCGCCCTATGTGATCATGGAAGGCACCCGCAATCAAATGCGCATCGCCAGCATCAACAAAATCGGCCTGCGCCGTGCCGGCATGGACCGCGAAACCATCAAGCAGCTCGAAGAGGCGTTCCGAATCCTGTTCCGATCCCCGGAAATCCTGCTCAAGGATGCGCTGGCAAAACTGGAGGAGGAGATGCGCGACTGCGGCCAGGTGCAAAACATGGTGCGATTCTTCCATTCCAGCAAGCGCGGCGTGGTCAAGCGCACTCTGGATGACTGAAGCACACGATACCGCCCCGATCGGCCTGATCGCCGGCGGCGGCCAGTTTCCCCTCCTGTTCGCCGAAGCTGCGCGGGCCCAGGGCCGCAAAGTGGTGGCTATCGCCCATGTCAACGAGACTGCGACCGAACTGGAAGAATTGGCGGATGTCACCGTCTGGGTCAAGCTCGGGCAGTTGGGCAAAATCATCTCTTTTTTTCAGCGGGAAAAGGTCCGAGAGGCGGTTTTTGCGGGCACCATCACCAAGACCCGAATTTTTCACGATATTCTTCCCGATTTCAAAGGGTTGACCCTGTGGGGCAAGATCGATCGGCGCCAAGATGACGCCATTCTCCGGGCCGTGGCCGCCACCTTGGAGGAGGAGGGTATCCGGGTGCTGGCTTCCACCTGCTACCTGGATCACCTCTTTTTCCCCCAGGGCGTGCTGACCCGCAGAAAACCCTCGGCCGATCAGATGGACGACATCCGCTTCGGCTGGACCATTGCCCGCGAAGTGGGGCGGCTCGACATCGGCCAGTGCGTGGTGGTGCGCGGCCGCAGTGTCCTGGCGGTGGAAGCGATCGAGGGTACCGACGCCACCATTCGCCGGGGCGGCACCTTGGCCGGTTCCGGGGCAGTGGTGGTCAAGTTGAAAAAACCGAACCAGGATTTCCGTTTCGACCTGCCGGCAACCGGGGTGACGACCATCGAAACCCTGGCCGCGGTCAAGGGGGCGGTGTTGGCGGTGGAAGCCGGACAATCGCTGATGTTCGACCGGGAGGCCATGGTGACCGCGGCCGACCGGGCGGGATTGGTGGTGGTGGGACTGAGCGAGAACGGGCAGGGCGAGTTGACCTATTGATCGGGCCGAGTCCCTGCGAAAAGGACACCTGCACGGGCAGGAGGAAAGACATGGCGGAAATGACGCGAATTAGCGAGATCTTGCGGCAACAACCCCTGGGAGAGCTGGTCGAGGCCCAAGGTTGGCTGCGGACCAGGCGCGACTCCGGCAGCCTCACCTTTCTCGAACTCAACGATGGCTCCTGTCTGGCCAGTCTCCAGATTCTCGCCGAGGAAGGTCTGGTCAACTACGCGAGCGAAGTGAAGAAGCTGAGCACCGGCTGCTCGCTCCGGGTTCGGGGCAGGCTGGTGGCCTCGCCGGCCAAGGGCCAGTCGGTGGAGGTCCGGGCGGACTCGATCGAGGTGCTCGGTTGGGCCGACCCCGAAACCTATCCGTTGCAGAAAAAGCGGCACAGCTTCGAATTCCTCCGCTCCATCGCCCATCTTCGCCCCCGGACCAATGCCCTGGGCGCGGTGGCCAGAATCAGAAGCGCCCTCAACTTCGCCATCCACAGCTTTTTCCGCGAGCAGGGATTCATTTTGGTGCAGACCCCGATCATCACCACCTCGGACTGCGAAGGTGCGGGTGAGATGTTCACGGTCACCACCTTGGCCCCGGAGCATGGGCACAAGGGCGATCCCTATGCCGACGATTTTTTCGGGCGCCGGGCCGGACTGACGGTCAGCGGCCAGTTGCAGGCGGAGATTTTTGCCCTGTCCCATGGCCGGGTCTACACCTTCGGCCCGACCTTCCGGGCGGAAAATTCGAATACCAGCAGGCACCTGGCCGAGTTCTGGATGCTGGAGCCGGAGATGGCCTTCTGCGATTTGCGTGGCGATATGGAGATGGCCGAGGCCATGATCAAGGCGCTGATCGCCTCGGTGCTGGCCGAATGCAGCGAGGATCTCGTCCTGTTCGACCAGCACGTGGCCAAAGGCCTGATCGACAGGCTGACGCAGGTGCGCGATTGTCCATTCGTCCATCTCACCTACACCGAGGCGGTGGCGGAGTTGCAGCGCTCCCGCCGGGAGTTTGCCTTTCCGGTGCAATGGGGCACCGACCTCCAGGCCGAGCACGAGCGCTATCTCTGCGAAGAGGTGGCTCAGGCGCCGGTGATCGTCACCAACTATCCGGAGGCGATCAAACCCTTTTACATGCGTCTTGACGACGACGGCCGCACCGTGGCGGCCATGGACATCCTGGTGGCCGGCATCGGCGAACTGGTGGGCGGCAGCCAGCGCGAGGAGCGCTATGACGTGCTGGCCAGGCGGATGGCCGCCGCCGGGCTCGACCTGGAGCAATACGGCTGGTACCTTGACCTGCGCCGGTTCGGCTCCGTGCCCCACGCCGGTTTCGGGCTTGGCTTCGACCGGCTGGTGCAATTCGTCACCGGCATGCAGAATATCCGCGACGTCATCCCCTTTCCCCGGACCCCGGGGAGCGCGCCCTGCTGATTTCCCCTCTCAAAGGAGTTCGCCATCTCGACGGTCACCGGCAACACCCACAGCCTCAAACCCAAACAACTGCGGGACCTGGAGCGGCTTGCCCAGAAAAAGGTCGCGCCCGATGAAATCGTCGGCCGGGAAACCGCCCGTTCCCTGGCCGCCTTGTCCGCCGCCTTAAACCGACAAATCGGCCTGCTGATCCATCGATCCGGCCGAATCGAGACCGTGATCGTCGGCGATTACGACCGCATCACCATTCCGGCCCTGGCCCATGTGGGCGCCTCCGGCGGCCGCCTGCGCGGCCTGCGCTGCGTGCACACCGTGTTGGGCGGGACTGCGGGCGCCAGCGAGGAGGATATCATGGATCTCGCCTGTTTGCGGCTTGATCTGATGGCGGTCCTCACCATCAAAGAGGGCCTACCGGAGCTGCTGCACGCGGTGCACCTCATGCCGCGCCCGATCGATGGACGCGACTGGGCCGCACTGGCGCCGGTGCACCCCGCCAACCAGTCGCAGTCCTGCATTGCTCTGATCGAAGCCCTGGAAGAGGAATTCATCCGTGAACGGCCGGTGCGCGAGGTCGACCGGGGCAAGGACCGCGCCATCCTGGTGTCGGTGACCACCGGCTCGCGGGACGAGGCCGGGGAATCCATGGCCGAACTGGTCGAGCTGGCCCGCTCCGCCGGGGTCGAGGTCCTGGACAAAGTGATCCAGCGGCGCAAGCATATCCATCCCCGCTTCATCCTCGGGCGCGGCAAGCTGGTGGAAATCGTGCTGATGAGCCTGCGGCTGGGCGCCAACCTGTTGCTGTTCGATCAGGAGCTCAGCCCCTCGCAGATCCGTTCGGTCACCGACCACACCGACCTGCGGGTCATCGACCGCACCCAGCTCATCCTCGACATCTTTGCCAGCCGGGCCCGTTCCCGCGAAGGCAAGCTGCAGATCGAGATGGCCCAGTTGAAATACATGCTGCCCAAACTTACCACCCGCGACGATGCCCTGTCGCGCCTGACCGGCGGCATCGGTGCCCGCGGGCCCGGCGAGACCCGCCTGGAGATCGACAAGCGGCGGATCAACGACCGGATCACCCGCCTGGGCAAGGAGCTGAAGGCCGTGGGCGAGCAGCGGTATCATCGCCGCAATCGCCGGCGCAAGCGCGATGTGCCGGTCATCTCCCTGGTGGGCTACACCAACGCCGGCAAATCGACGCTGCTCAACACCCTGACCAAAAGCGAGACCCATGCCGAGGATCTCTTGTTCGCCACCCTCGATCCCACCAGCCGCCGGCTTCGTTTTCCCGAGGACATGGAGGTCATCGTCACCGATACCGTCGGCTTCATCCGCCATCTGCCGGCCGATTTGCTCAAGGCCTTCGAATCGACCCTGGAGGAGCTGTTCGAGGCCGATGTGCTTCTCCATGTGATCGATGTTTCCAACCCGGCCTGGCGGCAGCAGGTCGAGGTGGTGGAGGGGCTGCTGGCTGAGTTGGGATTGGCCGACATCCCCTGCATCAAGGTATTGAACAAGATCGATCGGCTGCCTCCGGAAGAGCAGGTCCAGATGGCGCTCAGCGGGGAAGGGGTGGGGATTTGCGCCTTGGATGAAAAGACGCTTGAGCCCCTGCTGGTGCGGGCGCAACAGGTGGTGCGGGGGACAATGGGTGTGCCCGGTTCGGAACGGATGGAGCCAAACACCAATCGCTCCGGCCATGAAGCGCAATGAAAGCGTCCATACCGGTCCCCTGCGATTGAGCGTAAAAAAGAGCGCGGCGCGCCGTTACTTCCGGCTGCGCCGCGCTCGATGGGATGTGGCGATTGTTCCTGGCTTGATTCGCTAAAACTCGTAGCGGATTTGCAAACTCCCGGTCATGCCTTCGCGGGTGCCCACATAGGCCTGTAGCCCCATGTCAAGGGACAGGGACGGGTCATTGGTAGGTACGATGTGCATCCCAACCTCGCCGATGCCGGTGCCACCCGCGAGTTCCGGCGCGTCGATGGCGTAGCCGAAGGTCGTGGCGCCGGCCTCGCCGTCAAACTCGTGCTCGTAGGCCACGCCCATGTAGTGGGTGTAGGTTATGTTCTCGGCGTAGGCGAAGCGGGTGCCCACGCGCATACGGTGCGAATCCGCATCGTCGAACGAGATGGGCTCGCCCGTGGCCAGGGCAACATCATCGCCCTGCACCCGCGTCCAGAAATATTTGCCGTACAGGTCAAGTGACATCGTATCGTTTAGGTGCGAGATATAGCCCAGACCCGCATGCAGGCCGTAATAGCCCGAGTCGGAATCGTATCCGCCCGCGCGGTGGCCTGCGACGTCGACCAGATTGGCATTGTTGTACTCATTGCTGACGGTGCCCGCCCGGAAGCTGGCCTCGGTATAGACATGGCCCGGACCGGCCTCGGCGAAATCCAAGCGGCCAATAATGCCGCCGCCCAGGTGGTCAACGTCGCCATCGCCATTGTAGTCGATGCCCGAAAAAGCGTTGTAGGTGTCGTGCGAACCGCTGCCGTATTCAAAGAAGGCGCCCACGGTCAGGCGTCCGGGAATGAGGTCCACGCCCCTGGAAAGGCCGGTCAACAGGGAAATGCTGGACATCTCTATGTGCGAGCCGGTGTCGTATTCCGACCAGCCACCGGAAAGAGCGCCGAAGATGCCTATGCCGTTCTCGGTTTCCTGGCTGGACAGCACTGCGTCCCTCATGCCTTGTCCGGCCGCCAGGTCGGCGCCTTGGTTGACCAGGGCCAGACCGGAGAGGAAGCCTTCGACCAGGACCTTGGCCTGCGGGCGGGCTTGCACGCTGGACAAGGTCGCGGTCAGCATGTTGTTAGCGGTGTCCAGGTCCCAAAGATAGTTCAGGGTTGCGCTGTGCTGCCCCTGAGCCTGGGTTTGGGTGAAGCCGGTGGTGTTGAGGGTTCCGGCGCTGGCGTCGATGAGCGTCACTCGGTCACCGGCCCGCAGGGGAGCCGTGTTGCCCAAGGTGCTGGCGGTGACGGTGGAACTCCTGCCGTTGCCGTCGCCTAAAGCAGCCGTGCCGGTCACGTTAAGCACCGGGGTGTTTTGGGTGACGGGGAAGGTAAAGTTGTACTGCTGGAAATTCTGCACCGATTGCACTGCGCTGCCGCCGTAATCGAACACGTTCAAGGTGTTGCCGCTGAAGGCGTCCATTCCCGGCACAGGGGTGGTGGCGGTGCCGACGAAGCCGCCGTAAAAATCCGCTCCGCTCAGGTCGGGCGCGCCGCCGATGGTCACGCTATTGCCGGTAGCCGAGCCTGTTTCACCATGACCATCGACCAGACTGTACCCGCCGTAGATGCTCCCGCTCACCGTGCCGCCGCTGATAGTTACCTTGTTGTTGTTGGCCTCGCCGGACATGCCCGCACCGTTTGAATCGGCATACCCGCCGTAGACGCTCCCGGTCACAATGCTGACGTCGCCGATGGTTACGGTATTGTTTGTGGCCTGCGCGGTACCGGAGTTGCTAACGGCATGTCCACCGATGATGCTAGACGTGACCTGGGCGTTGTCACTGATGGCGACGCTGTTCCCCGAGGCCTGCGCGGTGCCGGAGTCGCTAACGGCATGTCCGCCGATGATGCTAGACGTGACCTGGGCGTCACCACCGATGGTAACGTTGTTGCCCGAGGCCTGCGCGGAGCCGGAGCTGCTCACGGCACCCCCGCCTAAGCTCCGATCCACAATGCTGACGCCGCTGATAGTCACTTTGTTGCCCGAGGCCGTGGCAATGCCAGAGTTACTCACAGCAACCCCGCCGGTGGCAGATATGACCTGGGCGTTGTCATCGGTGGTAACACTGTTGCCCGAGGCCTGTGCGGCCCCGGAATCACTCTTGGCATATCCGCCGAAGCTCTGATCCACAACGCTGACGCCGCTGATGGTTACCTTGTTGTTCGAGGCCGTGGCAGTGCCGTCTCCGGACTGAACAGCGGCATACCCGCCAGCGGTCACCCCGTTGTTCACCGTGCTGTCGATAATGGCGACGCTGTTGCCCGTGGCCGTGGCTGCGGAGGAACCGGAAATCAGGTTGTAATACCCACCGAAGATTCCTCTGCCGTTCACCGTACCCCTGTTAATGGTCACGCTATTGCCGGTGACCGTGGGCGCCCATCCACCCATAATCATGACGTCGGTCATCGTGGTGCCCTCGATGAGGACCTGGTTGTTGGTGACGGCATCCGAATCGACCGTATTCACCGCGCCAAAGACAGACTCCACTCCGCTGCCATTGGTGACCGTCACCCTGTTGTTGGCAAGGTTGGGGCTTTGGCCCATGATGTTGCTGCCACTGGGAGCCACGGAATTGGAAATAGGATCTGGGGTGCCACCGGGATTGGGGATGTCTTGCAGCATGGTCGCGTCGCCGTCATAGACAACGTCTTCCGCCCAAACCGGAACGGTTATGGACGAAAGCAAGGCAAAGACTGAGCTCGTCTTGCTCAGGGCACGGAACAATGGTCTGGCCATACGCGAAACTCCTTCATTGATGTTGAGGTTGTGGAAAAAGAAAACGGCCCTGCATTCCTGTAAGAAAACAGGGCCGTAGGTGGCGGAGTTGTGTGGTGATTGTGAACGACTGCGGCAAGAACTGTGTGAAAAGGCAGAAAAAAAGTGAGGTGAAAGGCATGATTGCAGCCTCGGCGGCACGCTTATGCAAGGAAATGGTTGCCATGGACATCGTTGTTTCTTTTTGTGCAGATATTTTACAAGATATATTATTGGATAAGTAATTTTCTATGCAAGGCTCAAAAAAGCAAGCATTTTTGTATGGGCGGTAAAATTTTTTGTACCTGGCTTACGTAGTCTTTGTTCCGAAAGGCCAGTGGTGCTCAACAACCATTAAATCGAAATCGGTAGGTTTGATAACCGTGGAACTGAACTCCTGGCGATATCGACAGGCCGTGCGGCCGGTCTATGCACGATTGAATCGCCGGGACGTTTCCCGTCGTATGGTCGTTGATGGGGAGAATCCAGAAGGGAGGGATTGTCGATAAAATAAGGATATGATCTTTGCTGACGGCATCGCCCTGAGAGCGAGGATGTGTTCGAGAAACACAAAAAGTAATCTGCGAGGAACCGGCACAGGTGCTGTGCAGTATGCCCCGGAATTGGCATGTCGGGAGATTGTGGGAAGCTGTTGGCGCTCTTTGCCGTTCGTTAGTCGATGGCTGGCGTTAAGGGTAACGTCTTGGAATTCGGGTCGTCAGAGCGTTGTGCACGTTTCCTGAAGCCCTGAATCTGATGCGGTGCGCTGCTTGAGGAAACCTGTTCCCAGGCGGCTATCTGAACGACTTTGGGTTTGCAGGGGAATTCTATCGCCGTGCTTGTTTTTTTGATTGTCCAAGAGAGAACGGCGTGCTCACTTCGTTCGAGTGACAGGGTAATGCGGTTTAACTTTGCAGGAAAAAGCCCAAGGCTTTATCCAGTTCGGCGTAGTTTTTGAATTCGCAGCCGATGACATTCTGTCGCACCGATTTGATCACCGCCTGTTTTTTCAGCACGGTTTGCTTTTTGTCGTTGAGCTGGATTTCAATCTGGATTTCCTGGTCCATGGCGAGGTCATGCATGCCGGACACCGTGAATTCCGCGCCTCCCCGCGAGAGATTGGTCACCTGGATCATGCCGCCGCCCGAGTTTTTGGGGGCGATGATTTGATAGGTGCCGGGCAGGTTGGTCTGCTTGCGGAAATTGCAGCGGAAATTGAGCAGGACCGGAAACGACGCCTTGCAACTGCACCGCACGGTCATCAAGTGGGGTGTCGAGCGGTACGCGGAGGCGGAAAAGTGTTTGACCGCGCCGCATGCCGGGCAGGTCAGGGTGGCGGTGTTATCGGCGCGAACGTATACGGTCAGGGGCTTCATGGTCATCAATCATAAATGATGCAGGTAAATCGTTCCAATTCCGCCTCTGTTTCCGGGTCAAGGTCGGCGGCGACTTCATGGATTTGATATTCCTTCCGGCAACCGCTGCACTGCAAACGGACCTGGCGGCATCTTCGCAGCACTTTCAGCGGCTGGCCGCATTCCCTGCATTTCACGTTGTCTTTGCCTTGCCGATGAGTTGTTCGCGGGTAAAGACCGCTTTGAGGGGATAGCCCTTGGCCGCAAGTTGTTCGGCTCCGCCTTCCTGCCGGTCGACGATGGTCGCCACCAGGCCCACACGGAATCCTTCGTTTTCTACCCGTTCAATGACTTTCAACAGGGTGCCGCCGGTGGTGACCACGTCTTCCACCAGCGCGACCAAACCGCCCGGTTTGAGGTTGCTCTTGCCTTCGATAAAATTGCCGGTGCCGTGGCCTTTGGCCTCCTTGCGGACAATGAAGGCCGGGATCGGTGCTTTGTCCAGATAACTCACCAGAGAAACCGCGGTGACCAGCGGGTCGGCGCCCAAGGTCATGCCGCCCACCCCGACTATGGGTTCCGGGTGCTGGCGGATTAGTTCAAAGAGGAGACGGCCACACAAGTAGCTGCCCTCGGCATCTAGGGTGGTTTGCTTTCCATCTACGTAAAAATCCGATGTTTTCCCCGATGTCAGGGTGAAGGTGCCCTGTCGGTACGATTTGTTCAGTAAAAGTTCTTTCAGTCGTTGTCGTTCGTCCATGGGAAGTTCCTTATAGCTTGAGTTAAAAAGAGAATACCTTCTTTTGTTGTTTTCTCAAAAGGAATTCTCCGTGTCGACATGCCGGTTGTAAGAGAGGTGATCGATCCTGAACGATCCGCGTCTTCCGGCTTGCATTTTGTCGCGTCGTCGTGGATACTGGCTCCATATTGCGGCCTGTGGCATAACCCATTCACGAGGATGAACAAATGTGCGGAATAGTTGGCTATGTAGGACCCAGAAGAGTTATCCCCATCCTGCTCGAAGGCTTGAGGCGTCTTGAGTATCGCGGATACGATTCCGCCGGCTTGGTCTATTCCTTCAACAACCAGCTGGTGCGATACCGGGCGAAAGGCAAATTGAGCAATCTTGAGGCCGTGGTCGACGAACATGTCGGCGTTGCCAGCGGCATCGGCCTGGGCCACACCCGCTGGGCAACCCACGGCGCCCCCACCGAAAGCAATGCCCATCCCCACACAGATTGCACCGGAGAGTTGGTGGTTGTCCACAACGGCATCATCGAGAACTACAGCGCCCTGAAAAAGGAATTGACCGACAAGGGCCATGCCTTCACCTCGGAAACGGATACCGAGGTCCTGGCCCACCTGATCGAGGATTGCCTGAAGAACACCAAGGATCTGGTGGCCGCTGTCCGCTCCGCGTTGACCCGGGTGGAAGGTTCCTACGCCATCGGCGTGCTCTGGGCGCATGAGCCGGAGTTGCTGGTCGCGGCCCGCAATCACAGTCCCCTGGTCATGGGCGTTGCCGCCGATGCCTGCTATATCGCCTCGGATATTCCGGCCCTGCTGCCTTTTACCCGCGAAGTCATCTTCCTCGACGACCGGGAAATGGCGGTGCTTCGCAAGGGGAGCTACACGATTCAGCAGGTCGACGACGGCTCCGAATTGGCCAAGCCTGTTTCCCTGATCGATTGGAACGCCTCTATGGCGGAAAAAGCCGGATACCGGCATTTCATGCTTAAGGAAATATTCGAGCAGCCCCAGGCCATTCTCAATACGGTCAGCGGCCGCATTGTCCCTGACACGGGATTTGTCGACCTGCCCGAAATCGGTCTTGATCCTGCGTCGCTCGAAAACATCGACCGGATCGCCCTGGTTGCCTGCGGCACCTCCTGGCATGCGGCCCTGGTCGCCAAGTATTGGATCGAAAAATGGGTCGGCATCCCAGTGGAAGTGGATATTGCCTCGGAATTTCGCTATCGGCGCCTTCTGGTCAACGAACGGACGCTGACCATTGCCATTTCTCAATCCGGAGAAACCGCCGATACCCTGGCGGGCATCCGCCGGGCTGCGCAACTGGGCTCCAGGGTGCTGACGGTTTGCAACGTGGTGGGCTCCACCATGACCCGGGAAGCCGATGGGGTCATCTACACCCATGCCGGCCCGGAAATCGGCGTTGCCTCGACCAAGGCCTTTACCTGCCAGCTGGCAGCGCTGTTCCTCCTGACCCTGTATCTCGGCCAGACGCGGAAGACCATCGACCCGATCACTCAGAAAAAGCTGGGTCTGGCCCTGATCGACATCGCCGAGGTGATTGCCACGGAACTGCCCCGGTTGCAGATGGAGATCAGCGAATTGATCGAACAGTATTACGAGGCCAAGGATTTTCTGTTTGTCGGACGAGGACTCAACTTCCCCATCGCCCTTGAAGGGGCCTTGAAACTCAAGGAAATTTCCTACATTCACGCCGAGGGCTATGCCGCCGGTGAACTGAAGCATGGCCCGATCGCCCTGATCGATCGGGAAATGCCGGTGGTGGCCCTGGTGCCGCGAGATTCGGTGTATCTGAAGGTGGTTTCCAATATCGAGGAAATCAAGGCCCGCCAGGGGCGGCTGGTGCTCTTTGGTACCAACGGCGACGAACACCTGTCCGCGTTGACCGAAACGGTTTTGTATCTACCCGAAGTGGTGGAAGACCTCAATCCGTTGCTCTACACCATCCCAGCCCAGTTGCTGGCCTATGAAATCGCTCATCGCCGCGGCTGCGACGTCGATCAGCCGCGGAACCTGGCCAAGAGCGTGACCGTGGAATAGGACGCTCCGAGCGCGGCCTCGACGGCCGCCATATCGATATCTGTTTGCATTTTTGCCTGAAGGGGACCGCTTTTCCCTTCAGGCTTTTTTTTGTCCAAATGTAAAGCAGCTCGATATCTCTGAATATTTATTGAGACAGCAAGTCTTCAGTCGGCTGTTTTCGCATGCGAAATCGACGCACTTGCTGCTTGGCTCCGTGTTTTTTCTTCATTCACGAAAACCGGCTGGATCTGTCGGTTCAGGCAAAGGAAAAACAAGACGCTGCCGCTCTTCTTCTTGCATACATTCATGAATGTATGTATAAGGTCGTGAGCAATTTTTCTCGGCGGAAGCGCAAGGGCGCCATCTGCTGTGGCCGGGAAATGCTTTAAGATAAATTCGTTGTTATTTTGTAAGGTTATCGATGATGAATGCCGCGAAAACGTTCAAAGTATTGCTGGTGTGCGGGTTGATGGTCGGAGTGCTCACGGCGGTCGGATGCAAACAGGCTGCCCCTCCGGAGAAGGCGGCTGGCAGCAAGGGGCCACCTGAAGTCGGGTTCGTTGCCGTCAAACCGGAAGCGGTCACCTTGACCACGGAACTCACCGGGCGGATATCGGCGCAGATGGTGTCGGAGGTCCGTCCCCAGGTTGGCGGTATCATTAAGAAACGGTTGTTTGAGGAGGGCGGTCGGGTCAAGGCCGGCGAGGTCCTCTATCAGATCGATCCCGCCACCTATCAGGCGGCCGTGGCCAGTGCCAAGGCCGCCTTGCTCAAGGCCGAGGCCAATGCCTTTTCCCTGCGGAAAAAAGCCGAGCGCTATCGTCAATTGGTGAGCATCGATGCGGTCAGCAAGCAGGAATACGACGATGCCACCGCGGCCATCAACCAGGCTGAGGCGGACATCGAAAACAGCAAGGCCACCCTGGAAACGGCTAAGATCAATCTTGCCTACACCAAGGTTACCGCGCCGATCGACGGAGTAATCGGCCGTTCGTCGATTACCCCGGGCGCCCTGGTGACGGCGAACCAGGAGTCGGCCCTGGCCACCATCCAGCAACTCGATCCGGTCTTTGTCGACGTCACCCAGTCGAGCGCCGAAATGCTGCGGCTGAAAAAAAGCCTGGCAAGCGGCGAGCTGAAAGGCGGAGGACAGGGACAGGCCCAGGTCCGGTTGGTGCTCGAAGACGGTTCCGCCTATCCGCAGGAGGGTATCCTCAAATTCAGCGAGGTGTCGGTGGACCAGACCACCGGTTCGGTGACCCTGCGCGCCCAGTTTCCCAACCCCGAGCAATTGCTGCTGCCCGGCATGTTTGTCCGCGCCATTGTCCGGGAAGGGGTGCGCGAACAGGCCATGCTGGTCCCCCAGCGGGGCGTGAGCCGGAATACCGCCGGAGTGGCGACCGCTTTGGTGGTAGGGGCCGACGAGACGGTGGAGCCGCGCACGATCAAAACCGAGCGGGCAATAGGCGATGCCTGGCTGGTGACCGGCGGTTTGCAGGCCGGCGACCGGGTCATCGTCGAAGGGCTTCAACGGATCCGGCCGGGCGTGCAGGTCAAGGCCACGCCGTTTGCGGATAAGGCCGCGGCAGCCGGCAGCCCCGCCCCGGCAGCCAAGCCCTGAGGAGTAACCGACCATGTCCCGGTTTTTCATCGATCGTCCCATTTTCGCCTGGGTCATTGCCATCATGACCATGCTGGCCGGCCTGTTGTCCATCCATCAGCTGCCGGTCTCCCAGTATCCGGCGATCGCGCCCCCGCAGATCGCCATTAACGCCACCTATCCCGGCGCCTCGGCCCAGACCGTGCAAGACACCGTGACCCAGGTGATCGAGCAGAAGCTCAACGGCATCGACAACCTGATCTATATGTCCTCCACCAGCGATTCCGCGGGTGCGGTTTCCATCACGTTGACCTTCAAGGCCGGAACCGACCCCAATATCGCCCAGGTCCAGGTGCAGAACAAATTGCAGCTGGCGGTGCCGCTGCTGCCCGAAGTGGTCCAGCGCCAGGGGATCGCGGTGGTCAAGTCGACCAGGAACTTTCTCTTGATCGTCGGCCTGGTTTCCGAAGACGGTTCCATGGATCGCAACGACCTCTGCGACTACATGGTGTCCAATATCCAGGATATCGTCAGCCGTCTCGACGGCGTGGGCGAATTGATGGTGTTCGGCACCCAGAATGCCATGCGGATTTGGGTGAATCCGAACAAACTCACCAATTACCACCTTACCATCAACGATATCGTCACCGCCCTGGAAGCCCAGAACGCCCAGATATCCGCCGGCCAGCTCGGCGGTTTGCCCGCGGTCGAGGGCCAACAGCTCAATGCGACGATCACCGCCCGTACCCTGCTCCGGACCGCGGAACAATTCGGGGCCATTGTCCTGCGGACCAACACCGACGGTTCCGTCATCCAGCTCAAGGATGTGGCGGATTGCAAGGTCGGCACCGAGGACTACGGCCTTCACTCGTTTTACAACGGCAAACCCATGGGTGGCATGGCCATCCGGCTCGCCTCCGGGGCCAACGCCTTGGATACCGGCAACCGAGTCAAGGACAAGATGCTTGAATTGTCGAAGTATTTTCCCTCCGGCATGAAAGTGGTCTATCCGTACGACACCACGCCCTTTGTCAAGATATCGATCAAGGAGGTGGTGCATACCCTGGCCGAGGCGGTGGTGCTGGTTTTTCTGGTCATGTTCCTGTTCCTACAAAATTTTCGAGCGACAATCATCCCCACCATCGCGGTGCCGGTGGTCCTGCTCGGTACCATGGGGGTGCTGGCAGCGGCCGGCTATTCGATCAACACCCTGACGATGTTCGCCCTGGTCATCGTCATCGGTCTGCTGGTCGACGACGCCATCGTGGTGGTGGAGAACGTGGAACGGATCATGTCCGAACAGGGGATGTCGCCCCGCGACGCCACCATCAAGTCCATGGGCCAGATCACCAGCGCCCTGTGGGGCATTGCCACCGTGCTGACCGCGGTCTTCCTGCCCATGGCCTTTTTCGGTGGCTCCACCGGTGTCATCTACCGCCAGTTCTCCATTACCATCATCGCCGCCATGATTCTCTCGGTCATGGTGGCGATGATCCTCACCCCGGCCCTGTGCACGACCTTGCTCCGCCCGGTCGACCGAGGACATTCGGCCGGTGGCCGTGGCATATTCGGTCGATTTTTTCGCTGGTTCAACCGATGCTTCGATGCGGGGCGAACCACCTACGAGGGCATTGTCGACCGCTCCTTCGACAAAAAATGGCGGTACCTGATCTTTTACGGGGTGATCGTCTTGATCATGGTCCATTTCTTCCTGCGCCTGCCCACCTCCTTTTTGCCCGACGAGGACCAGGGCTTTCTCATCTGCCAGGTGCAACTCCCGGCCGGGGCGACCCAGGAACGGACCATCGACGTGATCCGGAAGCTGGAGCAGCATTTCCTGACCCAGGAAACAACCGCGGTTGAATGCGTGATTACGGTCACCGGCTTCAGTTTTGCCGGCCGTGGCCAGAACATGGGCCTGGCCTTTGTCAAACTCAAGGATTGGGGGCTGCGCCAGAGCAAGGATCTGAAGGCCCCGGCCATCGCCGGCCGGGCCATGAAGGCCTTCGGGGAATTCCGCGACGGCCTGGCCTTTGCCTTTTCACCGCCGGCCGTCATCGAGCTGGGCGTGGCCAACGGGTTTGACCTCCAGTTGCAGGACCGTGCCGGTCTGGGACATGAAAAGCTGATGGAGGCCCGGAACCAGTTGCTGGGCATGGCCACCAAAAACCCGAAACTGGTCGCGGTCCGCCCGAACGGCCAGGACGATTCGCCTCAGTTCAAGCTGGAGATCGACGATGTCCGCGCCGGTGCCCTCGGGGTCACGGCCCAGGATATCAACCAGGCCCTCTCCACGGCCTGGGGTGGTTCGTATATCAACGACTTCATCCAAAACGGCCGGGTAAAAAAGGTCTACCTCCAGGCCGAAGCCCCATACCGCATGCTGCCGGAAAACCTGAACGATTGGTACGTCAGCAACAACAAGAAGGAAATGGTCCCGTTTTCCGCCTTTGCCACCGCTCACTGGCAGTACGGATCGCCCAGGTTGGAGCGCTATAACGGCATTCCCTCGGTGGAGATCCTCGGTCAGGCCGCGCCCGGCATCAGCACCGGCGAGGCCATGGCGGAGGTCGAGGCCATGGTGGCTCAACTGCCCAACGGCATTGGCTACGAATGGACCGGACTGTCCTACGAGGAAAAGAACGCCGGCGCCCAGGCCCCGGCCCTGTATGCCATTTCCCTGCTGGTGGTGTTTCTCGCCGTGGCCGCCTTGTACGAAAGCTGGACCATCCCTTTCGTCAACCTGTTGATGCTGCCGCTGGGACTAGTGGGCGCGGTCACGGCCGTGACCCTGCGGGTGCTGCCCAACGACGTCTATCTCCAGATCGGGCTCTTGACCACGGTTGGCCTGTCGACCAAGAATGCCATCTTGATCATCCAGTTCATCAAGGAACGGATGGGCAGGGGACAGGAATTGGTCGAGGCGACGCTGGCCGCGGTGAAGATCAGGCTGCGGCCGGTCATCATGACCTCGCTGGCGTTTTTCTTCGGCACCCTGCCGCTGGCTCTGACCAAGGGAGCGGGGGCGGCCGCGCAGAATGCCATCGGTACCGCCGTCACCGGCGGCCTGCTTTCGGCCACCTTCATCGATCTGATCTTCATTCCCTTCTTCTTTGTGCTCATTTCGCGCCTGTTCGGCCGGAAAAACAAGCAGCAAATCACGCCGGTCCCCTCGTCCGGCAATGGAACGGAGGTGCGCTGAGATGCAGCGAACCCAGCGGATTTCGATCACCTTGTGTCTGGCCATCGGCTTTGCCGCCGGTCTGGCCGGTTGTTCCACCCTGGCTCCTTCCTACAGCCGGCCCGCCGCCCCGGTCCCCGCCACCTGGCAAACCGGGGCCGATGCCCCGGAGAAGGCGCCCGGACCGGGGCAACAGGATGCCGCCGCCGTTGCGTGGCGGGATTTTTATCTCGATCCCCGGCTGCAAAAGATCATTGCCCTGGGGCTGGAGCACAACCGGGACCTGCGGGTGACGGCGCTCAATGTCGAGCGAACCCAGGCTCAATACCGGATTCAGTGGGCCGAGCTGATACCCAAGCTCAACGCCAACGGCGCCGCGGAATACCAACGGCAATCGGCTGATTTTTCCAACACCGGCGAGGCGAAGGATCTCCACCAGTACACGGTCGGGCTCGGCGTCACCTCTTATGAACTGGACCTGTTCGGCCGGCTGCGCAGTCTCAAGGATCAGGCCCTGGAGCAATACCTGGCCTCCGAGCAGGCGCAGCGGAGCGCACGGATCAGCCTGATCGCCCAGATTGCCGCCGGCTACCTGACCCTGGCCGCCGACCGGGATTTGCTCCAGCTGGCCCAGGAAACCCTGAAGACCCAGCAGGAGTCGTATCAACTCATCCAGCGGCGGTTCGAGGTCGGTGCCTCTTCCGAACTCGATTTGCGGCAGGCGCAAACCCAGGTCGAGTCGGCCCGGGTGGACGTGGCCCGGTTTTCCACCCTGGTGGCCCAGGACGAGGACAGCTTGAACCTGCTGGTCGGCACCAGGGTTCCGGCCGAGCTGCTGCCCGCGGGATTGACGGACCAGGTGGCAACGCTTGAGGGCATCACGCCGGGACTGTCTTCCGAGGTGCTGTTGCGGCGACCCGACGTCCTCCAGGCCGAAAACCTGCTCAAGGGCTATAACGCCAACATCGGCGCAGCGCGGGCGGCTTACTTCCCGCGGATCGTCCTGGTCGGCACCCTCGGTTCCGGCAGCAACGAGCTGTCCGGCCTTTTTACCACCGGTTCCGGCTCCTGGAGCTTTGTGCCGCGCATCGATCTGCCGATTTTCGATGCCGGTGCCCGGGCCGCCCAGCTCCAGGTGGCCGAGATCGACCGGGACATCGCCGTGGCCCAGTACGAAAAGGCCATCCAGGTTGCCTTCCGCGAAGTGGCCGACACCCTGGCCCAGCGCGGCAATGTCGAACAACAGCTGGCGGCCCAACTGGCCCTGCGCGATGCCACCGAGCGACGCTATGTGCTGGCCCGCGAGCGCTATCTCAAAGGGGTGGACAGTCATCTCAACGTGCTTGATGCCCAGCGCTCGCTGTACAGCGCCCAACAGGGCCTGGTCGACGTGCGCCTGGTTCGGCTGACCAACCTGGTTTCCCTGTACAAGGCCCTGGGAGGGGGATTGAAGACCGGCAGCTGAGGTTTCGTTTCAGCGGACGGCACTGGACAAGGAGGGGAAATATGGCCCGAAAAACGAAAGAGGAAGCACTGGCGACGCGGAACAGTATCGTGGATGCGGCGGTCCGGGTCTTTGCCGTCAAGGGAGTGGCGCGGACCTCGCTGGATGACATCGCCCGGGAGGCCGGGGTCACCCGGGGGGCCATCTACTGGCATTTCGCCAACAAGGCGGGTCTGCTCAACGCCCTGTGGGACCAGATCTTACAGTTTTACGCCCCCATGACCCAGGCGAGCGAGGCCCAGGACGAACCCGATCCGCTCGGCAAGATGAAAAACCTTTACCTGACTTTTTTCACCGGCCTGGTGGAGGACCCGCGCCAGCAGCAGCTGTTCCGGGTGCTGTTCGACGACAGCGGCCCCAGCAAGGAGAGCGAGGCTATGCGCCTCCGCCACATCCAGATACGCCGGGAACGGTTGCTCGGCATCCAGATCACCTTGACCAATGCCAAGGCAAAGGGGCAATTGCCACCGAACCTGGATGTTCGGCAGGGGGCGATCAGCGTGCTGGTCTTTATTTACGGCCTGATCGCCAGCTGGATCACGACACCGGAGATGTTCGACATCAAAAAAGAGGGTGAGCGGTTCCTCGAGGGTATGTTCCAGATGCTGCGGACCGGTTTTCCCGAGCAGGGATAGCCGGGAGCCGTCCTGCTGCCGATCCGCAAAGCGGTCCGGGCCGGTAACGCCGGCGGCGATCCTGCCAGCCGGTTGCCCGGTCCCGCTTCATTTCGTTTTCCCGTAGAGAAAAACATCTTTTTCCATCTCTATCCCCAACCTCTGCCGGCAGCTTGCGCCCGGTTTCAGCTAGAGTGTCCGGTCCGGCGCACGGCAAAATTGTTTGCGGGGCTCAAGGCGGGCGGGAACTAAAGTCCCGGAATGCCTACTTGTTGAATGCGGACCGCGTTGAGCCCCTCTTCGTAGGCCGGCAGGGCGCCCAAGGTGCGGGAGAGGCGGAAGGCGAGGGCGTAGCACAGGACCCGGATGGGGTAGTCGCGCGGCAACTGTTGCAGATAGGGCTGAACCGTGACAAAATCCGTGGCTCCGTACTGTTGCATGATAAAGCGCAATCCGCCGTTCTTGGGGCCGATGTTGTACGCCAGCAGGCCGAGGAACAAGTCGCCGCGCATTTGGGCGAGATAATGCGTCAGGGTTGCGGCGGCCAGATAGCCGTTGTGCCGGTGGTCGTCGGGCTGGGGCTTGGCGACCTTCAGCCGGTCGGCTGCCGCTTGCATGGCGGATTCCGGAATCTGGGTGATCTGGAACAGGCCCTGGCCGCCGTCCTTGCTGTCCCTGGGCAAAAAGGACGACTCGGCGGCGGCGATGCCGTGGAGCAGGTCGGGGTCGAGCCCGAAGGCGGACGCCGCTGCATCGATTTCTCGGTCAAAGGGCTTGGCGCGATCGATGAGTTGCCGTAACTGGGCCGTGTCCAGGCGCCGGTAGGCGGCAAAGACCTGGTGGGCGAGGGTGGCGCGGCCGGCCTCCTCCTTGCCGCCGACCAGGATACGGAACTGGTTGAAGGCAAAGAAAAAATCGCCCCTGAGCGTCATGATGCCGGCGACCAGGGCCAGGGCCAGGGCAATGAGTGCGGGCAAGAACATTTTTTTCTGCTGCAGCCAGGAGCGCAACCGCATCCAGCCGATCAGCAGCAGGGCCCCGGTCAAAATCAGGCCCAGCACGCCGAGGGTGAACGGCAGCAGGTGGGAAAAAAAACCAGTTCCGGAAAATTTGGCCGCCGCATACCCGAGCAGCACGACGATGCCGGTGAGCGTGGCCACGGCCAAGCCGAGGATTTCAAGCGAGGTCCAGGCAACCAGCCGCTTGGTCGAGATGGCCGGCTTCTTGCCCCGTCGTTTGCGGCCGGCTTTGCCGTTTGCAGGCCGGGAGCGCTTTTTGCCCGGCGTTTTTCGCCGTTTTGAGGGCGCAGTCGGGCTGCCCTCCACCGGGGGCGGTGGCGTTTCATGCTGTGCTGGAGGGGTGGACAAACCGCTTTTCTCCTTGATGGAAGCTCGCGCCGCCAGTCGTCGCCGCCTCAGGCGGGCGACAACCGGACCGGCGGTACACGTTGTCGGTGCAAAAAAACAAGGGCACGGTCTGCGCCCATCGCAATCAATCCCGCAAGAAACCATTTCAGGCGGTTTGCTGTCAATCCTTCTTCAGGGAGAACATGTATGGAACTTTTTACCGTCAACCAGGAAACCTGCAACCGCGACGGCATCTGTGCCGCCGTCTGCCCGCTCGGAATCATTGCCTGGCGCCAGGGGGAATTGCCGGTTCCTGCGGCCGGGGCGGAACAAGCCTGCATCCGCTGTGGCCATTGCGTGGCGGTCTGCCCCACGGCCAGCCTGCATCATCGGGACATACCGTTGGAGGAGTGCCCGGCGGTCCGACCGGAGCTGCGGCTTGGGCCGGAACAGTGCGCGCACTTCATCCGCGCCCGGCGATCGATCCGGGCTTACAAGGAGCGGCCGGTGGAACGGGAGAAACTGGCCCAACTGATCGACATGGCCCGCTATGCCCCGTCGGGGGTCAATTCTCAAGGCGCGCACTGGCTGGTGATCGGCAACCACGAAGAGTTGCGTCGGCTCTCCGGCATGGTCATCGACTGGATGAGCTGGGTGCTGGCCGAAATGCCCGAGCTTGCCCGGGGGATGCATGTGCAACAGACCATTGAGCAATGGCATGCCGGCCGGGATGTCATTCTCAGGGGCGCGCCGGTGCTGATCGTCGCCCATGCGGACAAGGAGCACCGCATGGCCGCCTCCACCTGCACCATTGCCTTGACCACCTTGGAACTGGCCGCCACCAGTCTGGGACTGGGCGGCTGTTGGGCCGGATATTTCAATGCCGCGGCCACGGTTTTCCCGCCGCTGCAGGCGGCCCTGGGATTGCCGGAGGGACACCAGTGTTTCGGCGCGATGATGGTCGGCTATCCGAAATTCGCCTACCATCGTCTGCCCACCCGCAAGACGCCGCCGATCGACTGGCGGATATAGGCCGCTGCATCGCCTGTCAAGAAAAGATGGCGCTGCCTTTTCAGGTATTTTTTACCTGACAGGTATCCTCCCGTCTTGGGGCGGGTTTTTCCCGAACCGCCTGCCGTAAAACCCCGCCCGGTTGCGGGAAGCGGTTGCGCGGCGGGCGGCGATGGTTATAAAAGGAACACTTTGTTTTGTTCTTTCCAACCAAGCCCGAGCAAAAAGGTAATCGATGCAACCCGAGCACAACGGTCTTTCTCCGGCCAGTAATCCCGCCAGCAAGGCCTGGCATACCATGGACGCGGCGACAGTGCTGCAAGCGCTTGCCAGCGGCGAAGCCGGCTTGAGTGCGGACCAGGCCGACGAGCGGCTCCGCCTGCACGGCCCCAACCAGATCAAGCGGAAGCCGAAGGACAGCGTGCTGCAGCTGCTTTGGCGGCAGATCAACAACCCCCTGATCTGGGTGCTGCTGGCTTCGGCCGGGTTGGCGATGCTGCTAGGCAAACTCACCGACGGTCTGGTGGTGCTGGCGGTGGTGGCGATCAACGCCGTGATCGGGTTCATCCAGGAATTCAAGGCGGGCCGGGCGATTGAGGCCTTGTCGAGCATGGTTCCCCAGAATGCGACGGTCATTCGCGAAGGCAGGAACATGATGGTCCCGGCGGTCGAGCTGGTGCCCGGCGATCTGGTTCTGCTGGCAGCCGGCGACAGCGTGCCCGCCGACATGCGCACCGTCGTCCTGAAAAGCCTGCAGGTGGAAGAGGCCGCTCTCACCGGCGAGTCGGTGCCGGTGGAGAAGTCGGTGGCCCCGGCCGAGGCCGGCGCCGTTTTGGGCGATCGGACCTGCATGGTCTACAGCGGCACCCTGGTCACCTCGGGCACGGCCACCGCAGTGGTGACCGGCACCGGCATGGCCACCGAGCTGGGGCGAATCTCCGACATGCTGGAAAGCACGGTGGACCTCGAAACCCCGTTGACCAAGAAGTTGGGCGAGGTCAGCACCTGGATCACCATCGGCATCGTGCTCATTTCCGCGGTCATCCTGGCCATCGGGGCCAAACGGGCCCTGGACATGGGGATTCCGCTGGGCGCTGCCCTCAAAGATACCCTGGTGTTCGCCATTGCCCTGGCGGTCGGCGCCATTCCCGAAGGATTGCCGGCGGTAGTCACCATTGCCCTGGCCATCGGCGTGCAGCGCATGGCCCGGCGCAACGCCATCATCCGCCGTCTGCCGGCGGTGGAAACCCTGGGCTCCACCACCGTGATCTGTTCCGATAAAACCGGCACCCTGACCTGCAACGAGATGACCGTCACCGAGTTGGTGACGCCCGGCCACCATGTCTGCCGTGTCAGCGGCGCCGGCTACGATCCGAAGGGCGATTTCACCGTCGATGGCGGGACCGTGGCACGGTTGCCCGAGGCCTTCGACCGATTGCTGACTGCGGCGGTGCTGTGCAACGATGCCACCCTGGCGCAAGACAACGGCCAGTGGACCATCACCGGCGATCCCACCGAGGCGGCGCTGCTGGTGGCCGCGGCCAAGGGTGGCATCACCGCCGAGCAGGCGGCCTCCCGCTTTCCCCGCCTGGATGTCATTCCCTTTGCCTCGGAAAATCAATACATGGCCACGCTGCATGGGGGCGAAGGGCCGATGGTTGCCATCAAGGGAGCACTGGAAGCGGTATTCCACCGGTGCCGCCAGGCAAACGACGACGACCTGCACCGACAGATGACGGCCGAGATGGAACGCATGGGCGCAGACGGCATGCGGGTGCTGGCCCTGGCCACCAAACCGTGGCCGGCGGGAAAGGATCACCTGGCCGAGAAAGAGGTGGCCGGGGAGTTCGATTTTCTCGGCCTGATCGGCATGATCGATCCGCCCCGGGTCGAAGCGGTCGAGGCGATCGACGCCTGCCACCGGGCGGGAATCGAGGTCAAGATGATCACTGGCGACCACCGGCTCACGGCCCAGGCCATCGGCACCCGCCTTCATCTGGCCCCTGCGATCCGGTCGGTGACCGGTGCCGAGCTGGCCGATATGGACGAGGAAACCCTGCGGGCAACGGTTCGCACCACCCATATCTTTGCCCGGGTGGCCCCGGAACACAAATTGCGGCTGGTCAGGGCCCTGCAGACGGACAACCACGTGGTGGCCATGACCGGCGACGGCGTCAACGACGCGCCCTCGCTCAAGCAGGCCAACATCGGTGTGGCCATGGGCATCACCGGCACGGCGGTCTCCAAGGAGTCGGCCGACATCGTGCTTGCCGACGACAATTTCGCCAGCATCAGTGCCGCGGTGGAAGAGGGGCGCCGGGTCTACGACAACCTGATCAAGTCGCTGGCCTTTCTGCTGCCCACCAATCTCGGGCTTGCCCTGATTCTCATTTACGGCATCATGTTTTTTCCCTTCGACCCGGTGACCAAGGTCCTGCTCCTGCCCATGCTGCCCACCCAGCTGCTGTGGATCAACCTGGTTGCCGCCGTGGCCCTGGCCCTGCCGCTGGCCTTCGAGGTCAAGGAACCCGATGTCATGAGCCGGCCGCCGCGCAATCCCGAGGCGCCCTTGTTCAACAGCTTCGTGGTGTTCCGGGTGGTGGCCGTTTCCGTGCTGATGACCTGGGGCACCATCGCTCTGTTCAACATGGAGTACGGGCAGGAGTTGGCCGCCGGCGTTTCCCCCGAACTGGCCCTGGCCAAGGCGCAGACCATTGCCGTCACCTTTGTCATCTTCTTCCAGATTTTTTACATGATCCACTGCCGCTCGCTGAAGGATAACATCCTCACCATCGGCATGTTCAGCAACCCGACCATTTTCTGGGGCATCGGCGTCATTCTTGCCCTGCAGGCCCTGTTCATCTACCTGCCGTTTTTCCAGCGGGTGTTCCGGACCGAGCCGCTGTCGCTTGCCGACATCGGCCTGACCGCCGCCGCCAGTTTTCTCATTTTTCCGGCGGTTTCCCTGGAAAAATGGATTCGTACCCTGGCCGGACGCGCCAAGTGACGGCTACCGTGAAACGCGGCCCGGTTTTCGGGGAGTTGTCGCCCGCCATCTGAACGTGCGCCGCCGTGCCGTCTTGTCGCTTGGACGGACGGTGGCGTCTCGCCATCGCTGAGGGGCCGTGGCCCCGCAATCTCTGGGAGGTCGTTATGGAGGCTGCGTTTGCCGGTGTGAAGGTGTTGGATGTTTCGCGTCTTTTGCCAGGTCCGTTCTGTTCCATGCTGCTGGCCGATTTCGGGGCCGAGGTCGTCAAGGTCGAGGACCCCGGCGGCGGCGACTACATCCGTTGGTGGCCGCCGTTTCTGGGGAAGAACAGCGGGTTCCACGTCGTCCTCAACCGCAACAAAAAATCTCTGACCCTGAACCTCAAGCATCCGGAAGGCAAGCGGATTTTCATGCGGCTGGCCGAGACGGCCGACGTGGTCCTGGAAGGGTTCCGGCCCGGGGTCATGGATCGGCTGGGCCTGGGATATGCGGCATTGCGGGCGATCAATCCCCGGCTGGTCTACTGCGCCGTCACCGGTTACGGCGCCGATGGGCCGCGGGCGCTCCGGGCCGGGCACGACATCAATTACCTGGCCTTGAACGGCGTGCTTTCCTACAGCGGGCGCCAGGGCAACCCGACCTTGTCCGGGGTGCAGATCGCCGATCTGGGCGGCGGCGCCCTGTATGCGGCCTTTGCCATCGCCACCGCTCTGTTTGCCCGCGAGCGGTTGGGGGAAGGGCAGTACATCGATCTGGCCATGGCCGACGGCGCCCTGACCTGGCACTGCCTGCGCTGGGGCAAATATCTGGCCGACGGCCTCGTGCCCGTCCAGGGCGACGATTTCCTCAACCACGGCTTTGCCTGCTACAATCTCTACGCCACCAGGGACGGCCGCACCATGTCGCTGGGAGCGCTGGAGCCGCAATTCTGGCAGCTGTTCTGCGAAACCGTGGGCCGGCCCGAATGGAACACGTCCCGATATTTCGAGCCCGGCCCGCATCAACGGGAGTTGCAGCGCGAGGTGACGGCGCTGTTTCTCACCAGGGATCTACGCGAATGGACGGAGCTGTTCGCCGGCGCCGACTGCTGCTGCGAGCCGGTGCTCAACCTGGACGAGGTCCTGGCCGACGAGCAGATCCGGCAGCGGCAGATGGTGGTGGAGATGATCCATGAAGCCTGGGGCACCTACCGGCAGCTGGGCATTGCCCCCAAGTTGTCGCGCACGCCGGGCACCATTCGCGGACATGCGCCGGAGCTGGGGGAACATACCACCGGGATTCTGGCGGCAATGGGAATCGATGCCGCCGAGCAGGCACAACTGCGGGCCGCCAAGGCGATTTGAAGCGATTTGAACCAAGCCCGGCAGCGGCGCGGCAGGGCGGATCGGGACGATCAGCGGCTTTCGCGCGAAACGCGGGGCAGGAGGCGGGGGACGGTCACATCCCCACCGAGAACATGGCTTCCAGGTCGTGGCGGGAGTAGGCCTGGAAGGCGAGCATGGTCTCGGTTTTGGCGATGCCGTCCAGGGCGAGCAGCTGCCGGGTCACCATGTCGGCCAGGTCGTCGTTGGTCTTGACCCGGATGATGGCGATCAAATCGTATTTGCCGCTCACCGAGTAGACCTCCGAGATCCCGCTGATAGACTGCATGTTTTCGGCAACCTCGTTGATCCGGTTGCGTTCGGCATTGATCAGAATGATTGCTGTAACCATCGTCGCCCCTTCAAGCTCCGATCCGCGCGGCGGTCGGAAATCGATATCTTGCGAAAAAACGGCCGGGTGCAACCACCCGGCCGGAACCGTTTTGCAGCCCGGATTTATTCCTCGTAGGAGATGCATCCGGCCGGACAGGAGCCGACGGCCTCCTCGATACACTCATCGTCTCCGCCTTCTTCCATAATGACATAGGCCTTGCCTAAATCGATATCAAAGCCGAAAACATCCGGGCAGATTTCCACGCAGGCCTCGCAGCCCAAACATTCTTCCTGGTCGATTGTCACTTCTTTTGCCATGCTTTTCCTCTTGCAGCGTTAAAAAAAAATCTCCGGCATCGAAAAAAACCGCCTCGCCGTTATGTCCGGGCGGTCAAACTTTGGTCTGCCGGTACGGCGGTCACAACTTCGCGGTCTTCAAGTCAATCGTCAACTTGTACTCCGAAGGATCCTCGCCCTGTTTGACGGTGAATCCCAGCTTTTTGCCGAGGGCGAGCATGTGGCGGTTTTCCCCCAAGACCGTGCCCCAGACAATATCCATGCCGCGCTCCCGTGCGATTTCCAGGCATTGCAGCAGCAGTTTCGCCCCGATTCCCTTGCCCTGCCAAGGGTCGCCGATGAGCACGGAAAACTCGCCGCGTCGGCCGTCGGGTTCGCCGACGATGTTGGATATGCCGAGCATTCGTTCCGTGCCCTCCTCGTCGTTCAGGGCGACAAAGGCGATTTCCCGGTCGTAATCCACCTGGGTGAATCGGGCCAGGGTCTCGGGCGAGAGTGTCTTGACCACGCTGAAAAACCGGTAGTAGATGCTGGTGGGGGTGAGCGAGTTGAACAGCTCGACAAACAGTGGCGCGTCCTCGGGCTTGATCGGTCGGATGAACAGCGGCATCTGCATGTCGGTGAGGTCGTGCCGCTCCAAGTGTTGGGGGTAGGGGCTGATCACCAGGTGGTGGTTGTTGAGATTATTGGTCTGCCCCTCGTTGCGGCGGATGCGGATACGGGCGTCGACTGCGCAGGGTTCGCCGTTCTTGACCAGCACCGGGTTGATGTCCATCTCGACGATTTCGGGAAAGTCGATCACCAGCTGGGAGAGCCGCACCAACAACTCCTCCAGTTTTTCCAGGTCGGCCGGCTGGGTATTGCGATTGCCGTCGAGCAGCGGCATGATGCGGGTGGCCTCCATCATCCGTCGGGCGAGCAGCCGGTTGAGCGGCGGCAGGCCCAGGGCCTTGTCGTCGAGCAGTTCGGCGTAGACGCCGCCCGAGCCGAAGCAGAGGACCGGGCCGAAGTTGTCGTCGGTTTTGCTGCCCAGCAGCAGTTCGAAATCGGCTTCGGCAATAAAGGGCTGGAGCGAGGCACCGGCGATCCGCGCCTCGGGGTTGTGCGCCCTGGCGCCGATCATGATCCGGCCGAAGGCCCGGCGGATATCCTCTTCGTTGCGCAGGTCGAGCTGTACGCCGCCCGCATCCGATTTGTGGCTGATATCCGGCGACGCCAGTTTCATGGCCACCGGCATGCCCATATCGGCGGCCAGGGCCACCGCCTCGTCGGCCGAAGCCGCCAGCACGGTCGGGTTCACCGGGATGCCGTAGGCGGACAGCACCTCCTTGCTCTGGATCTCCGAAAGCAGTTCGGTTTCCTGCTCAAAACACTCGTAAATGGCGCGGAATACCTGGTCCCGGTTGAAATAGAGCTCGGGGAGCTTGGGCGGCGCCTGGGAGAGCAGCTCCAGGTTCCGGGTGTACTCCACCATGTAGAGAAAGGCGCGCACCGCCCGCTCCGGGGTCTCGTAGGTGGGGATGTTCGCCTTGTTGAGGATGTCGACCGCCGAGGCGATCTGCCGGCCGCCCATCCAGGCCGCGAAAATCGGCACCCGCTTGCGCTGCGCCAGCTTGACCAGCGAGGCCGCCACTTCCTCCGGGGACGTCAGGTCCTGGGGGACCATGATGATCAGGATGCCGTCGAATTCCTTGCTGGCCAGACACAGCTCGAACACCGAGGTGTACCGCTCCACCGTGGCGTTGCCGAGGATGTCGATGGGATTGCCCCGGCTCCAGTAGGACGGCAGGATTTCGCCCAGTTTGGCGGTGATTTCGTCGCTCAAGGGCGCGGGCTCCAGGCCGTATTCGGCCAGGGTGTCGGCGGCCATCACTCCGGGGCCGCCGCCGTTGGTGATGATCGCCAACCGCGTGCCCGCCGGGCGGGGCTGCTTGGCCATCAATTCGGCGCAGTCGAACAGACGGGCCAGCGAGGGTACCCGCACGATGCCGGCCCGTTTGAAGGCCGCGTCGTAAACCGCGTCCTCGCCGGCCATGGCGCCGATGTGGGTGGAGGCGGCACGCGCGCCGATCTTGCTTTTACCGGCCTTGAGCACGATGATCGGCTTGATCCGCGACACCGCTCGAGCCGCGCTCATGAATTTGCGGGGGTTGGTCAGGTTTTCCATGTAAAGCAGGATGGCCTTGACCGAGCCGTCGTTGCCCAGATAATCGATCAAGTCGCCGAAATCGACATCCAGCATGGAACCGATCGAGACGAAATGGCTGAAGCCCATGTTTTCCTCGGCTGCCCGGTCGAGGATCGCCGCGCAGATGGCGCCGCTTTGGGAAATCACCGCCAGGTTGCCCTTGGCCGGCATGTCGCCGGCAAAGGTGGCGTTGAGGTTCTTGGCCGGCCGGATGACTCCCATGCAGTTGGGACCGATGATCCGCATGCCGGAGCCTTCGGCCGCCCCGTGGATCTGCTCCTCGATGAAGGCACCTTCTTCGCCCAGTTCCTTGCCGCCGGCGGAGATGATGATCACTCCCTGGGTGCCGGCCCGCACGCACTGGCGGACGATTTCCGGTGCGGTGGCGATGGGAGTGGCAATGATCGCCATTTCCGGAGGGAACTCCACCTCGGTGATGGCGCGGTAGGATTTCAGCCCCCGGACGGTGTCGTGCTTGGGGTTGACCGGAATGACGGTGCCGCCGTATCCGCCCTGGATGAGATTGTCGATCAAGGCGGCACCGATGGAACCCTTTCGGTCATTGGCGCCGATTACCGCGATGCTTTTCGGGTCAAAGAATTGTTCCATGGGGCGATCCTGGTCCTGTCTCGGGTTGATTGCTTCCGGTTCCGGGCGTGCGTTGGTTGGTGCCGGCGGCGGGCTCGATGCCACTTCACACCTCACCTACTCTTTCTGTCCGCGCTTGACAAGCATTTTGCAGGGAAAATAAACAGAGACAATGCCACAAACGGCTTCTTCGAACGGCAGATTTATATAAGTAAAAAAACGTAGCGCATGCACGTGCGGTGCATATCGCCTTGACGTGGAACTCGATCTCTGACAAGCTAATTGGAAAGAGTTGCATCGACAACGTTTGAGCTCCGTGTTCCGTCCCTTTCTTGCGAGCGATCCGTGCCAAAGAAGATACTGGTGGTCGAAGACGAACAACTTGTCGGACTGATGCTCGCCGAAGAGGTCAGGCAGATGGGGTGCGAGGTCATCGCCGTGGTGACCACCGGACAGGCGGCGGTTCGGGCCGCTCGACGCAATCCTCCGGATGCCGTTTTGATGGACATCAGCCTGGCCGGGGCGCTGGACGGCATCGAAACCGCCCGGATCATCAAGAACGGCCAGGATATCCCCATCCTTTTTTTCACCGGCTACCACGACCGACAACTGCTCGACCGGGCCCGCACCGTCTGCCCGGCGGGTATTGTCGACAAGCTCGATTCTCCTGAAAATATCCGCGCGGCACTCTCCTCCCTGTTCCGTTAACCTCCCACCGTCCTCGACGCTTTTTCCCTTCCATGGATCGATCCGTAATTCGGATGGATCCATGGAAGAATCGCCGGGAATTGTTCTGTTTTTTCTGTTACAATGGCCTGACGAGAAAACGAACAATGCTCTTGTTCTTCACCATAGGAGGGAGTGCGATCCATGATCGTTGGCATACTCAAGGAAATCAAGGCAGAGGAAAACCGCGTCAGCATGACTCCGGACGGGGTTGCGTCCCTGGTGGACCGTGGCCATCGGGTCCTGGTGGAGCGCGGAGCCGGGAAGGGCAGCGAGTTCGACGACGCTTTATATGAGCGGTCCGGCGCAGCGATGGCGGATACACCGGACGAGGTGTACCGCCAGTCCGAGATGGTGTTGCATGTCAAGGAGCCTTTGCCGGCCGAATATGAAATGATCCGGCCAGGACAGGTGGTGTTCACCTATTTTCATTTCGCGGCCTCGGAGGATCTGGCCAGGGCGATGATGGCGAGCCGGGCGGTGTGCATTGCCTACGAAACGCTCACCGATCGTAGCGGCGGTTTGCCCCTGTTGACCCCGATGAGCGAGATCGCCGGGAGGATGGCGGCTCAGGAGGCGGCCAAGTGCCTGGAACGCAATCAGGGCGGCCGCGGCATTCTCATGGGCGGTGTGCCAGGCGTGGCTCCGGCACGGGTGCTGATTCTCGGCGGCGGCACGGTCGGGGCCGAGGCGGCACGCATTGCCTGCGGTCTCGGGGCAACGGTGCACCTCCTCGACACCAATCTGCCCCGCCTGCGGCATCTGGCCGAGGTACTGCCCGGCAACTGCATTCCGATGATGTCCTCGCCGACCACCATCCGCGAACTGGCTCACCAGGCGGATGTGGTCATCGGTGCGGTCCTTTTGCCCGGCGCCAAGGCGCCCAAGTTGATCACCCGCGAACTGTTGGCCGGCATGAAACGGGGGGCGGTGGTGGTCGATGTTGCCATTGACCAGGGCGGCTGCTGCGAGACCTCGCGGCCGACCACCCATGCCCAACCGGTGTACGAGGTGGACGGCATCCTGCATTACTGCGTGGGCAATATGCCCGGCGCCGTGCCCCTGACTTCGACCCTGGCGCTGACCAACGCGACCCAGCCCTATGTTCTGACCCTGGCCGACAAGGGATGGCAGCGGGCGGCTCAGGACGATCCCGGCATCGGCGCGGGCATCAATATGGTGGACGGCCGAGTGACCTGCCAGGCCGTTGCCGAGGCCTTCGGACTGCCCTACAGCCCTTTGGCCGATCTGCTGCAAATGGGACGCTCTGATCGATAGTTTCGGCAATTCGATCGATATCCTTGAGTACTGGCACTACCCGCCTGATCGACGGCCGCCTGGGTCGGTTCGCCGTTGATTCTTCCAGTTGGCTTGGGTGGTTTCGCTGGCAACTCCTTGCCCGGCTCGCCTGCGAAATATGCGCTTCCATGCCGGGTGGCTACAGCCAATTTCTTGCAAAATTTCCATCTGCTGTCGGTTGGCTGACCGATGTCGAGCAACACGACTGTTCCAATGCATGGCCGGTCGTGTGAATGATCCGTTCTGACGGCTGATTTTTGCCGAAAGCGATCTGCGATTTTGCCGTCGATAAAGAACTTCCGAAACCGCAATCTCCGGAAAAGACGGCAACCGTTTTGGATGCGGTATCGTTATCGGCTAAATGATGCAGGGCTGTCGACATAACATTCTGATGTAACGATATAATATACTCTGGAATCCTTGTTGTTGAAAGTTTATCTTGTGCGTATATTTATGTATTAAAAATCGGTGTGTATCGTTGCCGTTGCTGTCGGCAATATCCTGCAGAGGCAAAGGGGGAGAGGCGATGCCGGAATGGGAAAAAGCAGCAGTGCGTGGCCCGGATGAGCACGAGCGGTTGATAGGGGAGTTGCGGTCGCACCGGATCGAACTGGAGAAGCAGAACGAGGAGTTGCGGCTGGCTCGGGCTGAAGTCGAGGCCGGGTTGCAAAAATATTACGAATTGTACGATTGCGCCCCGATCGGCTACTGCACCGTCGATGCCGACGGAATGATCCAGGAGAGCAATCTTGCCGGCGCGATTCTGTTCGGGGTGGATCGGGTTCGGCTGCTCGGCGGCAAGGTCGGCGACTTTGTCACCGAAGGCTCCCGCGATGGGTTGGCGCTTTTTCTGGAGCGGTCGTTTTCCTCCGACAACAAGGCGGCTGGCGAAATCAGCGTGCCGGCTGGCGAAGGCGGCGAACGCTATCTCTACCTGGAAGGTTCTTCCTTCGAAACCGTCATCGGCGAACGGCATTGTCGCATCGCCTTAATGGATATCACCACCTCCCGGCAGAACAGCATCGAGCTGGAGCATTACCGTTATCACCTGGAAGAGTTGGTCCAGCAGCGCACCTGCGCATTGGAAGCGGCCAACACCCTGCTGCGAGAGCAGGCCGAGAACATGAACTCGATCTATCAGGCCCTCGACAGCATCGGCCTGGTTGTCTGCCATTTGGAGGAGGACGATGCCCGCATCGATATTTTCAGCGCCGGCGCGGAAAAACTCTTCGGCTACAGCCAGAAGGAAGTGATCGGCCGGTCGTTGCGTCTGATTTTACCGCCCGAGGGCAAGGCGGCGATGGCCGGCCAGGTTGGGCGACTCTGTCGGGGAGTGGCGATGCAGTCTTCCGACATGACCCTGACCCGGCGTTCCGGCACCCGTTTCCCGGCGGTGGTTTCCATTCATCCCTTTGCCCGGCGCGACGGCCGATTCACCAGGGCGGTGGGGGCGTTTCGCGATATCTCCGAACTCATGCTGATCCACGAAAAACTGCAGTCGATGAACGACGAGTTGGAGTTGCGAGTCAAGGAACGGACGGCCGAACTCCACGAGTCCAATGTGGCCCTCAAAGTTCTATTGAACAAGCGGGAGGAAGACAGGGTGGCGCTCTCCGGGCAGATCCTCGCCAATAGCGCCAAGCTGGTCGAGCCCTATTTGGAGCGTTTGCTGTCCAGTGGCCTGAACGACCAGCAACAGATGTTGGTGAAAATTCTTCGGGCCAATATCGAGGAGTTGACCGTGCCTTTTGCCAACGCGATCTCTTCCAAGCTGAGCCGGTTGACCCCCGCCGAGATCCAGGTGGCCAATCTGGTGAAACTGGGCAAACGCACCAAGGAAATTGCCGAAATCATGCGGCTGTCGCCGGGCACGATCAGTATTCATCGGAAAAATATCAGGAGAAAGCTCGAACTGACCCACAAAAAAACCAATCTGCAGACCATGCTCTCAACCACTTCCTGAAACCCGGCTTGCCGGCCGGACGGGAAGGGAATGGGAAGGGCGGGAACCATCGGCGAGAGGTGCGTATGCACGAAGCGCTTTTCTACCAGCGGCTCGAAGGCGGGCAAGTGGCCTGCGGCCTTTGCGCGCGTCGTTGCCGGATCGATGTGGGCAGACGGGGGCTGTGCGGGGTACGCGAGAATCGGGACGGTCGCCTGGTCAGCCTGGTTTATGGAAAGCTGGTGGCTCGGAACATCGATCCCATCGAAAAAAAACCGATGTTTCATTTTCTTCCCGGCAGCCGTTCCTATTCGATCGCCACCGTGGGCTGCAATTTTCGTTGCCGCCATTGCCAGAACAACCGGATCGCCCAATATCCCCAGGCCCATGGCGGTGCCATTCCGGGGACAGCGACGACACCCGAAGAGGTAGTGGCCGAGGCCCTGCGGACAGGTTGCGCCTCCATCAGCTATACCTATGTCGAACCCACGATTTTTTTCGAGTTCGCCTGCGATTGCGCCCGCCTGGCCAGGGAGCGGGGCATCGGCAACGTGTTTGTCAGCAACGGCTACATGACGACCGAGGCGATCCGCTATCTGGCACCAATGCTGGATGGGATCAACATTGATCTGAAGGCGTTCACGGACGAGTTTTACCGCACGATCTGCAGGGCCAGGCTAGCTCCGGTGTTGGAGAGCATCCGGCTGTTCCATGAACTCGGGGTGCTGGTCGAAATCACTACCCTGATCATTCCCGGCCTCAACGACAGCGAAGAGGAACTGCGCACCATTGCCTGTTTCCTGAAAAGCGTGTCCGTAGATATTCCCTGGCACGTCACCGGTTTTCATCCCGCGTCCTTCATGCTCGACCGTCCGCCGACCCCGGCTGCAACAATCGACAAGGCATATGCGATAGGCATGGAAGAAGGCTTACGCTTTGTCTATTCGGGCAATGTGGCTGGTGCTGGCGGCGAGGATACCTATTGCCCGGCTTGCGGTGTGACGTTGATCCGCCGGCAGGGCTTCAAGAGCCAATCGGTGGGCCTGAAGGGGAGCCGTTGCTCCGGTTGCGGCATCTATTTTCGGAGTGTGGGGATAAGGGAGATCTCCGATTTTGGAGTGACGTAATATTAGCTTGTTGAGGCTAAAATGGAAGCAATTTGGTCCAAAAACATAGGCCAAATTGAGCGCTGAATCGTTCTTCATGTATCGATTTTTCATCCAGAGATGTGACACTCCGGGGCAGTGATAGGATGATGAGTGACATTATTTGTCAGCAGTGACACCTGTTGTCAGGTCGCAAGGCTATTTGGGACGATCTGGCAGATGAATGTTTGGACATATTCTAGAGAGAAATGGATTTTTTCCGCGAAAAAAAATGATTAATTAATGATTTGAGTTATTTTTCCTTGCTCTTGCTTGAATTGGCACGATTTGTGGTTATATGGTGGCAAATGAAAAAATCGCGTCCCGCGGCTTAACACGATCAGCCGCTGGGTGCACATCCCCTACATCCTTCAAGGAGGCACAAGCATGCTGCAGCATTTACGGAAAACAAAAAAGGACAACAAAGGCTTCACCCTGATCGAGTTGATGATCGTTGTGGCGATCATCGGTATTTTGGCGGCCATCGCCATTCCGCAATTCTCGGCGTATCGCCAGCGTTCGTTCAACTCCTCGGCCACCAGCGATCTCCGCAACTTCAGAACGGTGATGGAAACGGATTTTGCTGATAACCAGCAATATACAGTGATGAATTAATGAAATTATTACAATAATTATTGTACATTTATTTGCAAAATATTAATGCGGAGAATAATAATGAAAAAAGTAATGTTTGTTGGGATTGCCTTATTGATGTCTGTTGGTTGTGCGCAAGCAGCAGGAAAAAAGTGGGAAGGAGGACAACCTTCACCGATTACAGACGCGAAGAGCGTGTTGTCGACCTATAAAGTATCTAACAACGTCACGCTGCAATGTATTGCTAGTACCTTTGCCTATGCCGCTTATTCGGAGCATCTGCAGGGTACGAGGGTGCTGGGTGCGGCATCTGGAGATACCATGATGTATTATCAAGAGAAAAATCCAGGAAGTACTCATGCCGCCCCCGCTAGTAGTCTGTCGGACCAGTTTAACTCCGGCTGGACATCTCTGTAAAAAATAAAATGCATTTATAATTAGTATTGATTTCCTTTGAAAGGAAGGGCTTTTGCCCTTCCTTTTTTCTTTTCACGTGATGCGATATGCGGCAATCGTTTACATGGTTGGTCATTGCTGTTTGTGTCCTCGGTATTTATTATCCCTCGATTTTTTCTGAAGGCCTGTCCATTGATGACCAACAGATGTTGCAAGCTCTGTTCAATACACAGCGCTTTGATCTGTTGGATCTTTTTTGGCCATCGTCCTCACTCTACTATTATCGTCCACTGATAGGCCTGTCTTTTTGGGGCGACTATTTTCTGTTCGGCAGCCAAGAAGCAATCGTCCATCTGATCAATATCCTCATTCATCTCGCCAACACCCTACTCCTTTACAGGTTGTTGCGTACTGTCGTCCCGTCCGGGAAATATGAATGGCCGTTGTTGGTTGCCATTTTTTTCGGTATTCATCCTCTGACCACTGAACCTGTCAACTGGATTTCCGGTCGCACCGACCTGCTGGCCGGTTTTTTCGTGTTGTTGAGCAGTGTACTGTTTCTGGAAAACAGCAAAAAAAGAATGGTGCAGGATGCGTTGGCCGCATTGTGCTATCTTTGCGGCTTGTGGTCCAAGGAGGTAGCCATCGGTCTCTTGCCGGTGGTGTGTTTTGTTGTCCTGCAGGAACGAAATTTTTCCCTGCGGCACCATTGGCGTACCATCGTCCGAAGGGTGATTCTTTTTTTTGCGGTCACCTGCTTCTATGTCCTGATGCGCACCGGGGGGCGGATTGCCCAAGACACCGGCATTCTGACCGCAATGCAGGGAGGACATGGCGCCGAGCATTTCCTTTTGATCGACAAATTATTCAGTTTGATCAAGGCGATCGGATTTTACGCTCAGAAGATCCTCTGGCCCTTTCCGCTTAACTTTGCCATTGTTGACATCAACCGGCCGGTAGCCATGGTGGTGGGTTGCGTTGCCATTGTCGGTGGTCTCGCTGCTGTGATTGCTTTTCGCCGTAGGAAGTCTCTGTTTGGCCTGGTCTGGATGTTCTGCTTTCTGGCGCCATCCTTGCCGGTGGCCATCAACCGGATGGCCTGGACTCCTCTGGCCGAGCGGTATCTTTACCTGCCACTCATGGGACTTTGTGTACTGCTGGCAGTGCTGCTGGCGCGTATTCCGAAAAAAACGGCTGCAGTCGCCATCATGGCAGCGCTTCTTTTCGGCTGGGGTATTGCCACTGCCCAGAGAAATATTGTCTGGCAAACGAACCTCACTTTATGGCAAGATGTGGTAGAAAAATCTCCTGATTTTACTCCCGGACACAACGATTATGCCATCGCCCTGATACGCGAGGGAAAAAAGACCGAAGCACAATGGCATCTTGCCCGCGCCGTATCGCTGGTCAAGGACAAGGGAAAGGAACGGGTGCAAATGAACTATGCCTTGCAGGAAGAGAGCTCGCTTGAGCAGAAGGTCGTACGATTGGACTCAATATTATCCAATGGAGATGTAACTGCGCGTACCACTACCTTGCAGAGCATGATCCGACTCATCAACGATACCTTAGCGCGTGATCCGTTTGACCATGGCCAGCGAATGGTCTGGGCCAGAAAATTGCTTAGTTACGAGCAGCAACTTGCAGAATTGGATAGTAATCCATACCATACTTACCGCATCGGCCAACTTCATCAGGCCCTCGGCGAGAAGGAAGCCGCGCGCACGGCTTTTGATCAGGTCTGCCGAACCAGTAACGATTATTTCACGCAGCCGGCTTGCACTCTGGCCAAGCGGCTTGCTCAGGAAACCGCCGGACAATAATTACCATGCACGCATTCGCAGCCATATGGGCCATCGGCATCGCCACCATGAAGGGCGGCCTGCGGGATCGCCTGATCCAAAGCCTGCTATTGGCCGGTTTCTTTTTTCTCTTCTCCACCATGGTGTTCAGCAGTTTTTCCATGCGGCAGCCCATGGAGGTGGCGATCAACTACAGCCTGGCCACAGTCCAGATTTTGGCCGTGCTCATCACCCTGTTTCTGGGGTTAAATCTCCTTTCCAGGGAAATCGAAAGCCGCGCGGGTCATGGTGTGCTGACTCAGCCGCTTTCACGTTCCGCCTATGTCCTTGGCAAGTTTTTCGGCCTCATGCTTTTATGCTGTATCGTCGTGGCCTTTCTCGCATTATGCGCGGTTATCGGCGTTCTACTGGTTCGAGCCGGTACCCCCAACGCTCCTCTCATTTTGTGGGAGAATTTTGGTCTTTCCCTGATGGGGATTCTGTTGATCTCCCTGCTGTTGGGAGCGGCAAGCCTGCTCTTTTGTGCGGTGGCAACATCGGCTATTCTGCCGTTTCTGGCAACAATCGCGATCTGGGTGATTGGCAACAGTACCCAAACAGTGAAGAATTACCTGGATGCCAATATTGCTGATCAAGCGATGACGCCGCAACTCAAGGCCATCATCACCGGTGCTTATTATGTGTTTCCCAATTTGAGCCTGCTTGATTTCAAGGTGTATGCCATCTACGGTCTACCGCTTGCCGCCGCTCAGGTCGGTTTTGCCCTGACGTACGGTCTGGCGTATACCATCGTGCTATTGACACTGGCGACCAGATTGTTTCAAACGCGGGACATGCTATGAAACAGCTTGCCTGCCTGGCTATTCCAATCGGTTTGTTGGTCTGGCTACTCGTTACCTTTTCGCCGTTATACAAAAACACTCTGGAGCCGCTACGGTTTCCGACCTATCCGCCGACCATTGCCTTGGAAATCATGTCGCTGGGCAATCGCGAGTTGGTCTCTACATTCATCTTTTATAACGCCCAGTTTTATTTTGGAGAAAAATATGCCTGGCGGCAGGAGGCCCCCGAGTACCAACGCTTGTTCGTGGCTCTGGACAAGGCAACTGATCTGGATCCCCGGAATATGGATTGCTATTATCTTGCCCAGGGGCTTTTTTCGGATATCACGCCGGCCATTCCGGTGCTCAATCGTCTATTGGAGAAAGGGATGCGGGCGCGGCCCACAGACTGGTATCTACCTTTCTTTATCGGCGCCAATTACTATTTTCAACTGAAGGATCCAGTCAATGCGGCGGAATACATGCAAAAAGCCGCCGAAATTAGTCCTGATAAGGATTTTTTCGCTTCACTCAGTGCCCGCATGTTGTACCAGGGCAACCAGACCGAAGCCGCCATCGCTTACCTCAAAGCCTTTATCAAACAGACAAACAATCCGGCGATCCGAGCGAAACTGACGCTTCGGCTGCATTCCTTGCAAGCCATTGCATTTCTTGAGCACAGCGTCGCTGATTTCATCAAGGCAAAGGGGAGGCTGCCCCACAATCTTGAAGAGGTGGTGCACGCCGGCCTGATCGATGCCATTCCCGCCGATCCTTACGGAGGCACTTTTTATTTGGAGAATTCGGGAAGGGTGTACACTACCAGCAAATTGACTGAAACATGGAAAGATCATGACAAGCGCCATCAAGACCAGCAATCTCGGTAAATGGTATAAAAAAGGTGTTCGAGGCCAGAAAATTGAGGCCCTCGTCGATCTGAATCTGGAGGTGCGTGAGGGTGAGGTATTCGGCTTTATTGGAGGGAATGGAGCTGGCAAAAGCACGACCATCAAAATTCTGATGGGATTGAACCGGCCAACAGCCGGGCAGGCGTTTATTTTCGATACCCGGATAGATGACCCTGCCGCCCGGGATCGGGTGGGATATCTTTCGGAGCACCCTCAGTTTTACGATTTCCTCACTCCGCTCGAATTGTTTCGGCTGATGGGAACGTTGCGCCGGATGGAGGGCAAACGTATTCATCAGCGTGCCGATGAATTGCTTCACTTGGTTGCTCTGGCCGATGCGTCCAATCGCAGGATTAAGGGCTTTTCCAAAGGAATGGTGCAGCGGCTTGGTATCGCCGTCGCCTTGCTGGGCGACCCGGAGTTGCTGATACTTGACGAACCGATGAGCGGGCTCGATCCCCTAGGACGCCATCTGGTGGCCAACATCATCCGGGAATTGCAGCAACAGGGCAAGACGATTTTTTTTAGTACCCATATCATTCCGGATATCGAAACCCTTTGCGATCGTGTCGGCATTTTGGTCCGTGGGCATCAGAAATATGCAGGTTCCATCCATGAGGCTCTCTATCCTCAAGGCAGCCGTTTCGAGATCACCGTCCGAATGCCGGAACAGTGGAAAGTGGAGCAGAGCAGCTTTGCTCGAAAACCCCTGCTTTGGCAAAAAAACGTGTTGTATCGATTCGAAATAGAAGAGACGGAGATTGCCGCCACGGTGCAAGCCGTGATGGATCAGGGTGGTAGCGTGGCAACGCTCGAGCCCAAGAGGCGCTCGCTGGAAGAGCTTTTTCTGCAATTGTCCGAGGATAGTGTGCCAAACCTGGGAGATGCCGTACCGACGACGGTATCGTGAGAAAAGGTTTCCATGGTGTTTTTTTTGTCAGTCATCCGTCTTTTCCGACCAAAGCAGTGGCTGAAGAATCTTCTCCTGATTTTTCCGCCACTCTTTGGCGGGGTACTGTTCAGTCCGGAAATCCTGCGCAGCCTTTTTTTTCCAGTCCTTGCCTTCTGTTTGGCATCAAGCGCCAATTACGCCTGCAATGACGTGCTTGACGCGGAAAAGGATGCTCTGCATCCTACCAAGAAACACCGCCCCATTCCCGCAGGCAAAGTGAGCAAGCATACAGCCTTGCTGGCTGGTGGCCTGCTCTTTTGTGCCGCTTTTTTTTGCGCCATTGCCACGTCTTGGACATTCACCGCGATTCTGGCCGTCTATGTGGTGCTCATGGGATGCTACAGTCTCTGGCTGAAGCATGTCGTGGTGCTCGATATTTTTGTGATCGCTACAGGATTTTTACTTCGGCTCGAGGCTGGTGCACAAGCGGTACACGTGCCTGTTTCCACCTGGCTGTTCCTTTCCGTCTTTTTTTTGGCCATGTTTCTCAGCATAGGAAAAAGAGTCAGTGAAAAATCGATGCTCGCGGGGCCTTCAGCCTCCCTTCATCGAAAAACTCTGGCTCAGTACCCGGACGCATATCTCGAGGGGGTGATGCTGATGACCGGCACGGCCGCCATGCTCACGTATGCATTGTATACGATTGATCATGCCAACCTGCTTTATACTGTGCCATTGTGCTGTCTTGGTCTTTTTCGCTATATGTTCTGGATCAAAATCGGTAATAATGGCGACCCCAGCGAGGCATTGCTTCATGATCCTTTTCTTGCCGGAATTAGCGCTGTCTGGTTTTTGACAATCATCGGCACAAAATATTTGATCCCTATCTTGAGGTAATTCAATCGTGCGCCGCTGCATTCTTCAGAATTTGTTCAGACTTTTCCCCTTTGAACTCAAGGGAGACGCGGTGCTGACACCTGCAACAGGGGATACGCGCATTTCTTGCGTCATCAATTTTTATGGGCGGCTCGATCTTTTGCAGGGGATACTGTTCTCTCTAGCTGATCAAGATTATCCACGGGATCGGTTCGAGGTGCTGTTGGTCGAGGACCGCGGTGGTACAGTGGCTGGAAGGAAGCTCTCCGAATCTTTCGCTTCATGCTTGCCGGTCCGTTATCTGCCCCTGGATCGACATTTCGGCAAAATGGGGTATGCCCGCAATTATGGATTGGTCCAAAGCCAAGGGAAAATCATCCTATTTCTTGATGATGATACTGTTCTGCTTCAGCGCGATTTTTTAACCCAAATCGACGCGCTTTTTGCTGAACACAGGGATATCGACGTGCTTGTACCCCATGGCCAGGCTAGTTACACCCTCGTTGCCGGCCACTACGATTTTCACGATCCTTATTTCATGACCAGCCGTTGTACGGCTTATCGACGAGAAGTGCTTCAAGACCTCGGTGGATTCATGGAATCGTTTGTGGGGCAGGAGGATGTGGAATTTGTGACCCGATTCACAATTGCAAACAAGAAAGCACTCCAAACCGCTACGCTGCGATATGCACATCCTCCCCTGTTAGTTCCCAACACTCGTAAATCAAGGGCAGTGGGTTTTTCGTTTTACAATCTCAGAAATAGGTATTCCTGGCCAGTTTGGTTGCTGTTGCTCTGCAACTGCGCACGTCATGCTCCATTGATTCTGTTTCCATCTCGCCGATGCAGGGAACAAGGTCGCTTCGGTATTGGTTTTCTCTGGGGGATTGTTGATGGCATAAAGGGTAGGCAAGGACAGGTGTACGGATGATTAAGAGGCTCTATCAATACAGAGACCTATTACTGGTTTTTATCTGGCGCGAATTTATAATTCGCTACAAGCAAACATCGATTGGTATACTCTGGGCCATTCTTCAACCTGTCAGTTTGATGCTGTTGTTCACCTTCATCTTCGGTGTGGTTTTGCATACCACACAGAAGGATTATCCATTTACTCTTTTCTATTTTGCGGGAGTATTGCCCTGGACCTTTTTTTCCGGGGCAACGATTTTTTCTGTTACTAGCCTCTCGAGCAATTTCCATTTGGTGACGAAAATTTATTTTCCCCGTGAAATTATCCCCCTTTCCGGTGTAGCCATTAATTTTATCGATTATCTCATCGGCCTTGCCGTGTATTTTTTGTTTTTACTTGTTTATGGAATTCCATTCACTTGGAATATGCTCTGGCTTGTTCCACTTTTGGGTATGTTGGTTCTGTTCACAACATCTGTCTCGCTTCTGCTATCGGCTCTGAATGTGTATTACCGTGATGTGAAATTGGCCACCACCTTTCTCATCCAATTTTTATTTTTTGCCACGCCGGTTATCTATTCAATCGATGCGGTCAGTAATCGATGGAAATATTTACTTTTTTTGAACCCTTTAACTTTTATCGTTGAAAATATGCGTCGAGTGACCATCGAAGGCCGGGAAATCGTCTTCTGGCAATTCGCCATTGAGGCAATAGGAGTTATCTTGCTGTACCAGGTTATTTACCGGGTTTTCATCCGAATTGAGCGGGCTTTTGCTGATGTCATCTGATCCAGTTATCACTTTTTCCCATGTTTGGAAAAAATATTCCAAGCAGCAGGTCCTCAATAATTCATTGCGAGAAGAACTCATTTCTTTTATGACGGGTAAAAAATACGACGATGATCTGTCTGAAGGAGAGTTTTGGGCGCTAAATGATGTTTCCTTTACTGTTAATAAAGGTGATTGCGTTGGGGTGTATGGTCCGAATGGTTCTGGTAAAAGCACTATTCTCAAATTGATTTCAAATGTCACCTACCCAAATAAAGGAATGATAACCCTACAGGGTAGAGTGGCGCCATTGATTGAGCTTGGTGCAGGTATGCACCCAGATTTGACCGGCTACGAAAACATTTATATGAATGGGACAATTTTGGGGCTATCGGTCAAAGAAATAAAATATAAGATGGCTAAAATTGTTGAGTTTTCTGGGTTGAGTGATTTTATTCAGGTACCAGTAAAAAAATATTCATCAGGAATGTTTTTACGCTTGGCATTTTCAATAGCTGTTCATAGTCCAGCTGATATATTTCTGTTTGATGAAGTTTTATCTGTTGGTGACAATGAATTTATTATTCGATGTAATGATAAAATTAACGACATCTTATCTCGTGAAAAGACAATTTTTTTGGTTAGTCACGAGGTTGATTTGTTGGATAAATTTTCATCTTGCCGTTTAAATATTGTCAATGGTAGGGTTGATCGATGCCAAGTGTAAAAAAAATACTGGTTATATCGTCATGGTCTGGAGATTATTCTGACCGTTTCTTGTCAATAGCTACTGAAATTAGAAGTAAATATCCTGGAAGTGAGATTCATGCTATTTTTTATAAATTATTTGTTCAAAATAGCAAAAATGACCGGGATGAGTCTAATGCTTATCCCTTTGACAAGGTTTTTTTTTCTGTTGGAACAAGTGAGTTTCGTCGTAGGGTTGAATTTTTTAATGAATATGATGAAATATATGTATTTATCAAGCACAGCTTGATATTCGATGACAATGAATTATTTGATGAACTTGAATATAATAAAGTAAATGCTAAATATTTTTTGAGAAATTTATTGTCACTCAAAAATTTTTTTGTTTCAGGGTCGGATCAAAAGAAAGAAATTATTCGTATTTTATCAGAGAATAAGAGGAGAAATTTTGAAATCCGTGTAAAAGTTTTTTTTCTTGATAAGATTACACGGGTTATTTTATTTTTTATGGGCTTTTTCGATAAATATAGAAAGAAATCATGTAAATATAAAATATTATTTATTAGGCTTGATGTTTTAGGTGACATGGTTTTGTCTCTTCCTGCATTGCTTGCATTAAGAAGAACTTATCAAGATGCTGAGATTACTGTTCTTGCTTCAAAGCGGAGTGGTATTTTAATTGAAGAGCAGCATCGGTTGCAGCCAAATAAATTTTGTGATCATCTTGTGGAATGGCGAGCATCGTGGCATGAAAACAAAGAACGTCTGCAAGGTACAGGAGCTTTTTTTTATCTGTTTTTTGAAGCTCTGCGATTCTATCGAGAAAATTATGATCTTGTTGTGCAGCCCGTAGAGTTAGGAACAGGTGTCGTCTTCGCTGTATTTATGAGAGGAAGGAGAACTATTGCTAGCATTGCAGAAAGGTTGCCATTGGCTTATTTGATAAAAAATTTAGTTGAATCTGTGGATATTAAACCATATGATTTATATCATATTGCAGATCTTCCTAGTCGATGTGCTGAAGCTGCTGGCGCGATGGATATTGATTCATGCCGGCATGATTTACTTGTTGTGTCTAAAAATGATAAGGAAAATTTTATTCAAATTTTCAGCGAATATGGATATTTTTTACCGCAAAAAGTTGTGGTAATTAATATTGGTGCGGGAAGTCCTAAGCGTCGATGGAGTGTTGAGAATTATAAGCTATTGTTGTTGCACTTGTTGCGAGATAAATTTTATTTTCCGGTTGTCATGGGTGGGAGAGGGGATCTTGAGTTATGGAACTGTATTGCTTCCGAGATGAAGGAGAATGTGGTCGATTTTGTTGGGAAAACAGATGTTAATCAGGTTGTAGCCCTCCTGTCGGCCGCTGATCTTGTTGTGACGCCGGATACTGGTATCATGCATCTTGCAGCCGCATTGGATAAAAAAATAGTTGCCCTTTTTGGAGCGGGGTGGGTTCCTTTTTGCAAGCCGTTATGTTCGCGCTATATAATTGTAAAAAGAGAACTTGGGTGTTCTGGTTGTGGTGATATTTGTTTTCAGGAAGGGATTCCTCCTTGCATTTCAGGGATATCTGTTGAAATGGTCACCGATGCAATAAATGAACTGTTATATGCGGATTAATATGAAATTTTTAGTAAATATTATTTTTCTTCTAGGAAGATATCATGGTAAAATTATATATAGGCATAAAAAATATTCGAAAATTATATTTTATGTGGCCAGAGGGTTGCATTTTATAATGACTGGAGTTTTTCCTGAGGAGATAATAAGGAGGAGATCTATTTTTTATAGTAGTGATGATGAAGTTTTTTCTAAATTTGATAAGCTTGAGTCAAGCTTCCAGGATAATATTTTTGATATTCAAGATGTGAGAAAGTATATAGACGAAGAATATTGGGAGCGTGGTGTTAAAACTGGTAAAAGTAGCTATGATGGAATTTGCTCACTGGTTGGTATCGCTGAGTCTGTTGGAAAGCAATTCACACTTGCGCTGGAATTACGTAATAAAAAATTACTTGATTTAGGATGTGCTTCGGGGCAAACAGTTAAAGCTTTTCGTGGACAAGGTGTAAATGCTTATGGAATCGACTTGTCGGACTATGCTATTGAGGCTGGAAAAAAGACATTTGGACTTGATGGGATAATTTTACAGGGAAGTATTCATGATCTCTCGCGATGGGAAAGAGATGAATTTGATTTTTTATTTAGTAATCAGGTGCTTGAACACTTGCCAGAGCAATACGTCCCTGAATTTATAGAAGAATGTTTTCGCGTGCTTAAGCCAGGAGGGGCAATTTGGATTGGGCTTGTTTTGTCGTTGTCTCCAGATCCAGAGGGGATCCGGACAGCAAATGATATTGATGAAACACATATTAATTTACATTACCGTTCTTGGTGGAACAATCATTTCGTTGAAAGAGGGTTTGTTTTGGATGAGAAAATATTGACAGCAGTGGAAGGAACACCGATTTGGTTTGAATTTGGCTGGTCTCAAATTGCTTATCGAAAACCATTGTTGTCTTCTCCAGCATAAAAACACTTTTCTGTTATTTTGTAAAAAACGTGCTTTACAATTACGTTTGTCGAGATGCTTAATTTTCTCATTTTGGGTGCGGGGCCAACCGGTCTTGGTGCCGCCTATCATCTGAACAAACTTGGTCATGCCAATTGGCGCATTTTTGAGCGGAACGCATATGTCGGTGGTCTCGCCGCGTCCTTTGTCGATGATCAAGGGTTCACCTGGGATATCGGCGGACATGTTCTTTTCTCTCATTACCCCTATTTTGATCAAGCTGTATCAGGGGCACTCGGCGATGCGTATTACCAGCATCAGCGGGAGAGTTGGGTGCGTATCCTGCAAACCTGGGTTCCGTATCCATTCCAGAATAATATCCGTCACCTGCCTGACTGTGCTTTGAGAGAGTGTGTTGCAGGCTTGAAAACTCTCAGGGGTACTCCTGCCACCGCTGGAAATTTTCGAGAATGGGCTGAGGCGGTCTTTGGAAGCGGAATCGTCAAATACTTCATGGAGCCGTACAATCGCAAAGTTTGGGCGATGCCCCTTGAGCAGATGAGCAAGGATTGGATTGCGGAGCGGGTAAGTGTGGTCGATCTTGCCCGGATAGAACAGAATATCGTAGAAAAACGCGACGATGTAAATTGGGGACCAAATAATATCTTTCTGTTTCCCCGCACTGGTGGCACTGGTGCCATTTATGAAGGTATTGCCGGCGGATTTAGAGACAAGATCACCTTGAATCATGAAATGCAATCGATTGATCTCGAAAATAAACAGGTTATTTTCGATAATGGTCGGATTGTTTCATACGATTTCTTGATTAACACGAGTCCGCTCGATTTGTTTATCCGGTCGTGCATTTATGCACCAGATGTCTTGCGTGCAGCGATCGACGATTTGGCGCATAACAGCGGTTTTGTGGTGGGAATAGGAATGCGTGGGAAGCGAGATGAGTCAAAATGTTGGATGTATTTTCCAGAAAATACTGCGCCTTTCTACAGGGTAACCAATTTTCACCGATATTCGCCAAACAATGTTCCCGAAGGGGATGTGGACCATTATTTCTCTCTCATGTGCGAGACGAGTTATTCTCCTCACAACCCTGTTTGCAGCTCCACTATCGTCGAGGAGACAATTGCTGGGCTTGTAGCGAGCGACGTGATATCAGATGCAGAGAGAAATGCGGTTGCTAGCAGATATTTGATCGACATTCCTTATTCCTATCCGATACCAACCTTGAAACGAGACAAAGCCTTGTGCCTGCTCCAGTCGTATCTGGAAAGTCAAGGGGTTTATTCCCGGGGGCGATTTGGCGGATGGAAATACGAAGTGGCGAACATGGACCACAGTTTCATGCAGGGAGTTGAAGTGGTTGATCGCATCCTCAACGGGCAGGAGGAACTCACATATTCGGGAAAAATCGGATGAATATCCGGTTGATGAAACAGCTTGACGCGTCGTTCGGCCGTCTCCTTTCGTTACTTCTACCCGCTGCCTCGCAATTCAATCAGTCTGTTTCATTTGCAAATACTCTTTTTATCCGACCAGGCGGTATTGGTGATGCCGTCTTGTTGGCCCCTGTTCTGCGCACATTCAAAAAGAAATTTCCCGACGCAAAACTTACCGTGCTGGCCGAACGCAGGAATGCGGGAATTTTTGCCTTGATTCCCGAAGTCGACCAGGTGTTGCGGTACGATTTGCCACGCGAGTTGCTTGCCGTTTTCCGCCTGCATCCTGAGTTAGTTATCGATACCGAACAGTACCACTGCCTATCCACTGTGTTGGCTTCTCTGTTAGGTCGGGCCACTCGAATCGGTTTTGCCACTAATGGACGCGCCCGCCTCTTTCATCGCGCCATCCCGTATTCCCATGACGATTACGAGGTCGACAGCTTTTTTCATCTGGTGGCGCCGCTTGAAGTGATGCCGCCTCTTTCCTTTGACATCCCTTTTCTGACAGTTCCTGAAGAATCTCGCACCATAGCACGTCAACTGCTTGCCCCCTTGGCGGACGATTCGTTTGTCGTCCTCTTCCCTGGTGCGAGTATCCCTGAGCGTCGTTGGAATGCCGAACGATTGCGGCAGGTTGCAGCGGGACTGAACAAGATCGGCTATAAAGTTGTGCTTGTTGGCGGAACTGAAGACGTTGAGGTCTGTGAAGCAATTATGCAATCCTTTGCCACCGCTAGCCTGAATCTTGCCGGAAAGACTTCGCTGGCCGGAACAGCAGCCATTTTGCAACGTGCCTCTTTGCTCATCAGCGGTGATTCCAGTGTGCTCCATCTCGGGGTAGGGCTTGGAGTGCCCACGGTTTCCTTGTTTGGGCCAGGAAGAGCAAAAAAATGGGCTCCCAAAGGCAAGCAACATATCGTCTTGAACAAGAACTTTCCCTGTTCGCCATGTACCACGTTTGGGTATACCGATCCCTGTCCGTGCAATGCGGCCTGCCTGCAGCAAATTCCACCGGAATGGGTGGTGGATTCCGCCGTTTTACTGCTCCCCAAAAACGCTAAATAATATTTCTCCGATTTTATATTATCTTTTTTTGACTTAGAATGGATGATGTCGTTTTGGTCGTTACAAAAGGTTCAATCATTTGTTCAAATCACAAGTGGCAGGAACGGTGACTGCATGCACGCAGAAATAGCAGCATAAATGCAGTAGGGCAGTTCACTCCACCAATCTCCTCGATCAGCTGCCAGTGAAACGAATCAAACTTGCCATGGCTTGTTCGCTGTTGCTCCTGGTCGGGGTGAGCATGGGGGTGACGAATTTTGTCATTCTGCCGTTCTGGGCCAGCGATGTCCTGGTTCGTGAGAGCCGGTCATTGCAACGTTTTCTCGCCGCCGTTTCCTTTTCCACCAGCGAAGATGATTCCCAATTGCCGCCTCCTGCGGTGCAGTCGTTTCTAAACGATAATCCGGAAGGCTGTATCTATTGGCAGGGAACGTTCTACCCGCACCATTCGAGCAATCCCGCACCCTGTCGGCAGGAACTGCCGCCGCTGCTCTTGGCGGCAGAACAGACCAAAACCGTGCAAACCTCCCGCACCGCCATCACCTTGTTGGACCTCATCGAAACCGAATACCTGTATGTCGTCTTGCCCGATACCCCGTTTGGAGTCGTGGCAGCCGGCCTTCCTTTGACCCAGGCGCTCCGCTCGCTCTGGGCCAAGGAGCAGGTAATCGCGGTCTATCTGGTGTTCAATGTGCTCATCCTGAGTGCCCTGGCTTTCTTTCGTTTCATGCGGGCCTATGTGCTGCCGATCGATCGGATGGTTGAATCCGTTGAAAATTATCAGGGTGACGGGCTGCAGGCCTTGCTCGCCGAAAAATCGGGCAACGAGTTGGGGCAACTGTCCCGTTCCATCGAGGCCATGGTTCAGCGGATCGAGGCGGATAAGGAAAAACTGACTCGGGCCGTGGGGGAGCTGGCCGCCAACAATACCTTGTTGCAAAACAACCAAAGGGAGATGATTCGGACGGAAAAGCTGGCTTCGGTGGGCAGGCTGGCCGCCGGTCTTGCCCATGAGATAGGCAATCCGCTCAGCGTGGCGCAAGGATACGTGCAACTGCTCGGCATGGACCAATGCTCGGAACAGGAGCGCGACGAATACATTGGCAAGACCTTGCAGGAACTGAAACGAATGGACACGTTGATTCGTCGGTTATTGGATTACGCCCGATCCGGCCAAGGTATGGCCGCGCGGTACGATGTGCATGCCGTGCTTGCCGGGATCGTTGAGGACCTTGCGGGCCAACCTGTTCTCAAAGGGATACGGCTCGAGAGCGACTTGCACGCCCAATGCTGCGACGTGGTTGTGGATACCGAACAGCTGCGGCAGGTCATCTTGAATTGCGTGCTCAACGCGGTCGACGCCATCGATGCCGCCGGCCGTCGATCCATTGGCCGGATAACCGTTGCCACCACCCAATGGTTGGCTACGGATGACGGGCGAGCCTTGCTGCACATCACCATTGCCGATAACGGGACCGGCATACCGGATTCGCTGCTCCAAGCGGTGTTCGATCCCTTTTTCACCACCAAGGAACCTGGAGCCGGCACTGGTCTGGGGCTATCCGTATCGTTGGCTTTGGTTGAATCGATGGGAGGACGGATGGAGGTGCAGAGTCGGGACGGCGAAGGCACCACGATGCAGATCACTTTTCCCTTGGCGGTTGGGGAGGATGCGACCCCGGCGGGCAATATTTGAGAACGATGGAATCCGTATCGCAATAGCGTCTATATAATATAGGAGCCATGGTGCAAAAAATTTTGGTGATCGATGACGAAGCCAACATGCGGCACCTGCTAAGCACTTTGCTGACCAAGCAGGGGTACAGGGTCGATGTCGCGGGCCATGGGGCCGAGGGACTCGATTGGATGAGCCGGGGGCAATACGATTTTGTCCTCTGCGACTTGAGAATGCCGGTCATGGATGGCATGGCGTTTCTGGAGCGGGTGCGGAACAAGGGGTGGGGCGCCACGGTGATCATGATGTCTGCTTACGGGACCATCGATCAGGCGATCGAAACGGTTAAGCAGGGGGCATATGACTACATCTCCAAACCTTTCAAACTCGAGGAAATCCTGTTGGTGCTGCGCAAGGCTGAAGAGCGCGAACGGTTGCGCCAAGAAAACAGGGAGCTGAAGAAGAGGATCGAGGCCATTGCCGGCCAGCAGGCTTTTGGCGGCATGGTGGGTAAGAGTAAGGCAATGCAGGAGATCTTTCGGCTTGCCGAGAAAGTGGCGCGGCACAGCACTACGATTCTGATAACAGGCGAATCCGGGACTGGCAAGGAACTGGTGGCCAAGGGAATCCATGCGGCGGGCAAGGGGAGCGAGGCGCCGTTTGTGGCCGTCAATTGCGGCTCCATTCCCGAAACTCTTCTGGAAAGCGAATTCTTCGGGTATGCCAGAGGGGCCTTTACCGGAGCCGAGCGCGACAAGAAGGGTCTGTTCGAAGAGGCGCATCAAGGCACGCTCTTTCTCGATGAAATCGGTGAGCTGCCACTCGATCTCCAGGTGAAGCTGCTGCGGGTCTTGCAAGAAGGAGAAGTGAGAAGGGTGGGCGAGGGCAAAAGCCGGAAAGTGGAGGTGCGGGTTCTGGCGGCCACGAACAAAGAGTTATCCGACTTGGTCGACCAGGGAGAGTTTCGAGAAGATCTCTATTATCGTTTGAACGTGCTCAACATTCACATCCCACCGCTGCGGCAGCGGATGGAAGACATGCCGCACCTGTGCCGTTTCATGATCCACAAATGCACGGCCCGCTTGGGGATCGACATTCAGGAAATTTCTCCGGCAGCCATGGAGTTGCTGATGCGGCACGACTGGCCGGGCAATGTCCGCGAATTGGAAAACATCCTGGAAAGGGCGCTCATTCTCGCGGATAAGCAAACCATCCTGCCGCAGCATCTGCCGGAACAATTGGGAGGGCGGCAAGAGCGAAGAAGAATCGACGATGTCCTCGGAACCTATTCGTTGAAAAAGGCCAAAATCATTATGGAAAAGCAGTTGATCGGCCGGGCAATGGAGGCGACTCGGGGCAATAAAAGCAAGGCGGCGCAGTTGCTGGAACTGAGCTATCCCGCCTTACTGGCAAAGTTGAAAGAATATGAGTGTTAAAAAATATTACAATTAAAGGTCGATGGTGGAAAATAATTTTATAGTTGACGGCGACTTGGATCGAGATGAAGAAAGTTTCATCCTGTAATTTGCTGTAATATCGATATAAAAGAACAAGAGTAATTTTTGGACCATTTTTTGCTTTGATGCATGGGGAAGCCGTGGCCCAGGAAATGACGCTGTTTGAATTCCTCGCTTGCCTTGGTTCTTGAAAATATCGATAATGTTTTAGGATCGTTGCACCACGTTGCAACCTTTGGTTACCGGCCGGCTCTTCGCTTTTTCATAACTGATTGCCGATAAAATTCAGCCGGGGCCATCTTGGAAGGTATTCTGCTGAAATTTTTGAGATTTCTCCGCTCTGCGTTCGTCGAAATGACAAGCGGAGAACGTTCGGGACAGTGGAAATGTTGGACACGTTGTCATCTCGAACGCAGTGAGAAATTTCGATTGCTCAACCGGCTTTCGTAACGCAAAGAACACTGTCGATTTCCAGAAAGGGAACCTGGCCGAAGTTCGAAGTTATCAGATGTTCATATAACCTCTTGCGCAAGGCCAAGCCGGTACAGAAGGCAATCCCGGCCAGTCGGTTTGTCGATCCGTGCCCCTGGCAGGATTGAAGAGGAAAGAGTGACGCTGCATGCCATGCCTTCGTACGTACGGATGGGGAAGCATGTGGGAGTGAAAAACGATTCGGTCTTGTGCGCAAAGGAAACGAACTGGGAGACAACCGTTCTCATGTACAACAGGAGTGCAGAAAGCATCATGAAGTATCGTCGAAAAGTCAAAATGATGCCATCGGGGTTTACTTTGGTTGAATTGATGACGGTCATTGCCATACTCGCCATACTCGCCGCTGTGGCCTTCCCCTTGCTTTTTTCCGCGCTGCCCAATTATCGGCTACGGGCCGCCGCAAGGGAATTGATGATAGATTTCAAGAAGGCCAAGGTCGAGGCCATCAAGCGGAACAAGAATGTGCTCATTCAGTTCACCCCCGTTGTCGGCGCGGGACCTGGCGGTTCATACGAACTCTGCGTTGACAGCGACAACGACGGTGCCTGCGGTGCCGGTGAGGTCATTGCGAACATTGCCATGCCTCGAGATGTCCGTCTGACCCAGACCAGTTTTACCAGCAACAAGGCCGGATATAATCCGCGTGGTCTGCCGTGGAATAATCTCATTGGAAATGTCACCATGAGCACGGTCGACGGCAAGAGGACATACCAGATTTCCTTGTCAATGGCCGGCGCTGTCAGCATGTAGCATGATGCCATGACGTTAATTCAACGAGTAACCTTTCGATTGCAATGGCGAATCAGATCAGCACGGATAAGTTGAGGAAGCAGGGAGGCTTTACCCTGGTCGAATTGTTGATCGCCATGGCTGTCGGCGGAGTGGTGATGGCAGCGGTCATGACGTCTTTCATGTCTCAGCACGAAACGTATCTTGCCCAGGACGAAGTCGTGGAAATGCAGCAAAATGCGCGGGTCGCCCTGGATATATTGAGCCGCGACATCCGCTCCATCGGTTACGATCCCGACCGATTGGGGGCCGGTCTCACTACCACCGGAATTGATGATGACGACGGCACGGCCACCACCCTGGCCTTTACCCGGGACGATGGCACAGGCAAGCTGGAAACGATTGAGTACTCTCTGGTCGACGCCTTTGCCTCCGCTTCCCCGTCACGGAATGACGGCAAAGTGGACGATTTGGCGCGTGAGGAAATAAAGGCCGGTAAACCCAGCAGCGGCAGGCAGCCGGTCGCGGAAAACGTCAGCCGGCTTGAATTTCGCTACCTCGATGCGAGTGGTTATCCGACTTCCAAGACGAACAACGTACATGCTATCCAGGTTTCGATGATGGTGCAAGCGTCTAATCCGGCAACCAAATCGCCGCCCGCACAGCAGACGTACACCACCCCTTCCGGGGCTGTCTGGACGTCGGATAACAGCTATCGGAGCATGTTTCTCACAACGACCATTCATTGCAGAAATCTCGGGTTCTAATCATGAAAGCATCTCCTTGCATGCCAGCGATCGCTTCACAACAAGGTTTTACGTTAATAGAGGTGCTTATCGCCATAACGCTCCTGACCATCGGCATTTTTGCCGCCGGCACCATGCAACTCAGCGCGCTTCGCGGGAATTTCCAGGCAAAGCAATTGCAGATGTCGGTTGTATGGGGAAGCGACCGCCTGGAGGAATTCATGGGCAAGGCCTATGACGACGCCCAGTTGAAGGAAAAAAAATCTACAACAAAAGTTATCGCCGGATTGGATTACACGGATGCCGGAGCCGAATCTGCCGATTATCACGAAACCGTTGGCCAAAGTTCCACCGTGTTTTGGAATGTGGCGGATAATTATCCAATTTTCGGCTGCAAAACGATCCGGGTGATTGTCCGGCACAACGACCAGGGAATCGTCAAAACGATCTCCATGGATTTTATCAAATTAAAACCTATTTGATCGCGACCGGGCCAATACTATGCAGCAAAATACAACGCTTTCCGCAACCACGAATAACGAAAAGGGATTTGTCCTCGTCGGCGCCTTGCTGATCCTGACCTTGTTGGTGCTTATCGGCGTCTCGGCCACCACCAGTTCGATGCTTGAATTGCAGGTGTCCGGGGCGGAGCGCATTCATTCGGAGACCTTTTTCCAAGCCGATTCGGGGATTCAAGTCGCAGTCCGTCTCATTGAGGAAAATTTGGCGGTCACGAGCGGGTTCACCAGCTTTTCCTCCAATGACATTTTACAGGACCCGGATTCCGTCGCCAACAGCACCATCGTCATCGATACCAAGACATTGAGTAGTAACGGAGACGACCGGATGCCGACCGACACCAACCGCGACATCGGCTATTACCCGAACGGATTCGATCCGGCGACCGCAACCACCGACCTGCGGACCAATATAACGGTCTCCGGCCTCCGCGACTCCATAGATGGCTTTTCCATGGGGATGGGCATGGGATACGAGGGTATGGGCCGACGTGAAAGCGGCAAGATCGTCTATACTATACATTCCCAACACAGTGGAAGAGCGCAGAGCGAGACCAATATCCAGGCCAAGTGGAGACATATGATCGGTCTTGAACTGGAAGGTCGGTTGTAACGATTGCAATTGTTTACGGATGCAAGCCAGTTAAAGGAGAAAGGATGAAAACTGCACGAATCTTGCTTCAAACAGTGACCGTTTTGGGCCTGGCTGCCGCAGGCCTGTTGCCGGTTTGGTCGTTGGCCGAGGTAACCGACTCGACCAACAGCAATTTTGCCAGCGTGCCCATGAATCTCACCAGCAATGACGCCACCCCGCTGGTGATGCTCAACATGTCGCGCGACCATCAGTTGCACTACAAGGCCTATACCGATTACGCGGACCTGGATGGAAATGGCGTGCCGGAAACGACCTACACCGACAACATCGAATACTACGGCTATTTCGATACCAAGAAATGCTACGACTACAGCACTGGCAACAACCGTTTTGTCCCGGCGGCCCTCGCCACTGGAACGAACAGCCACTACTGTAGCGGCAAATGGAGTGGCAACTTTCTCAACTGGGCAACCATGACCCGCATGGATGTGGTGCGGAAACTGCTCTACGGGGGAAAGCGTTCCACCGATACCAGTACCTTGACCGTGCTCGAACGTCAGTTCCTGCCCATGGACGCCCATGCCTTTGCCAAGTATTACGACGGTGGCGATGTCAGCCAACTGACACCGTTCACCAATCTGCCGAAAGCTAACGGCACGACTTCAAGCGCAATAGGCATATCCAATAATGCTGTCACCTTAAACGTCAGCTCCTCGCTTACAGTCAAGAGCGGAGACCAAATCAAGGTGGAAGCTGCTTGTGGCTGGATGATCGGTGGGGTGACAGGTATCTCCGGGACCACTATAACCATTGCCGTTCCCGCGGGTGCTTCGAAGAAAAACGATGATGCCACGAGTACCACAAGTAGCACGTGGACCTTGACTAATCTGAGCCAGACCGGCATTACCTTCTGCAACCTGACAACCAGAGCTGGTGGCAATCTTTCCCAAAGCAATACCGGCCCGCCGCTGCTTCGGGCTGCCAAAGGCAATTTTGCGCTCTGGAACGCCAATGAAGGGAAACAGTGTTATTGGAGCGGCGAAAATAGTATCAATGCTGCTAACGGCAATCAGCCTGCAAAGTCCGGCATCTACGCCAGCTCGACCAGTCCTTCCCAAACCACCCATGGTTTGGGAACCGGCAGCGCACAAGGGGAATACATCGTTCGGGTCGAAGTGGGCAAGGCGGGCCTGTTCGGGGAGGAAAAACTCAAGAAATATGGCACCTCAACCTATAAACCCATCGGCCTGCTGCAGACGTACGGCGATACGGATCAGCTCAAATTCGGCTTGATGACCGGTTCTTACACTAACAACGTTTCCGGCGGCGTACTCCGCAAAAACGTCAGTAGTTTTACTAACGAAGTCAATCCAAACGACGGCACCTTCGTGGCCAACGCCAAGGGCATAGTCTACAATTTGGATAGATTGCGCATGAATAACTACAACTACAGCGACGGGAGTTATCTCAGCAACGATCAATGTAACTATCAGCAAATCGGATTTGTCAATCGGGGGGGCTCGGGAGGAGCAAATGCCCAAGGTTCGCCAGCCAATGAAGGAAACTGCAGCACCTGGGGTAACCCGATGTCGGAGATCTACCTCGAATCCCTACGATATCTCGCAGGTAAGTCGGAAAATGTGGGGGACAAAGATGCAATCAATGGATTTAGCTATAGAAACATTCTTGGCACGACTAAGGACAAAGACAGTCCCTTGGGCCTGACCTTGGCCACCTGGGAAGACCCTCTTTCGTCGGCCAATTATTGTGCCCCGATCAATGTCATCAATTTCAACGCCAGTGTCTCTGGATACGATGGCGATCGAATGGCTTTGTCTTCGGAGATATCGCCTTCGCAGACAGTCCAGGTGCTGACCGATGCGGTGGGAGTAGGGGAAGCCCTGAATGCAGATGGGGCAAAGTGGTTTATCGGCAGTAACGGCACCACCACCGATAGTTTATGTGGCGGCAAGCCGATCGGGGCGGGATTCGGCGCTTTCGCCGGTCTGTGCCCTGAGGCGCCGACCCAAAAAGGTACTTACCTGATGGCCGGCTTGGCCTATTACGCCAACACCCATCGCATCCGCAACGACCTACCAATACACCCCTCCAGGCAGAATTCGCGGGATCTCATGGTCAGCACCTTTGGCGTTGCCCTGGCAACCAATGTCCCTAAAATTGAGGTTAATGTAAACGGTAAAAAGATCACCATCCTGCCTGCCTACCGGCTTGACAGGAGTTCCGCGGGAAATGGCCCTTTTGGCGGCGGCACCCTGGTCGATTTCAAGATCATCGAACAGACTCCGACCTATGGGAAATATTATGCCAACTGGGAAGATAGCGAGATGGGGGGCGACTATGACCAGGATATGTGGGGTACCCTCGAATACAAGGTGGATCTGAGTACGAATGAAATTACCGTCACGACCGCCGCGATTGCCGAGTCCACAGGCAGTGGCCAGGGATTTGGCTATGTCATCAGTGGCACAGATAAGGATGGAGCGCACTTTCATTCCGGTATCGAAGCATTCGACTTTACTTATACGCTACCGAACGGGACGAAGGATAAAGAATGCGTCGACTGCCAAGTGGGCGCTGCGCCGACATCCCGGACGTATAAGGCCTCGGGATCCTCGGCGGGCCTGCTCAACGATCCCCTTTGGTATGCGGCTAAATGGGGCGGATTCATCGACAGCAACAACGACGGGATACCTCAGCCGGAGGAGTGGGATAAAACCAACAACCGGACCGGGGCGGCGGGCAGCGATGGCCTGCCGGATAACTATTTTTACGCCTCCAATCCCTTGCAGCTTGAAAATTCGCTCAACCGGGTTTTTCTGGATATCCTCAAACGTGCCTCCTCGGGCACGGCCGCAGCGGTAGTTTCCAATAATGTGAACGGCGTGGGCGCCTTGTACCAGGCCTTCTACGAGCCGGCACGCCAGGACAGCAATGACCATAAAGTCGAGTGGATCGGCACGGTGCAGGCCCTTTGGATGGACAGCTACGGCTACATGCGCGAGGACAATGGCAACGGTAAACTGGATGGATACACGACGGATCCGAGGGTTGAATTTTTTTACGACGAATCCGCCAACCGCACCAAGATCAAACGGTTCGTCAGCACCCAGGACAACAAATATACACCGCATTACATGCAGGGCCAGGTGACCGCCTACAATGCCGCGAGCGGCAGCCTTACCTTCACTGTTGCCGAAATGAGCGGCACTGCGGGCAACGTTTTCGGCAATTGGACGGTGTACAATCTGACCAACGGCAAGATTGATGCCAGCGCGTCGCTTGCGACTATGGGTAACGCCACTGTCACAACCGTCACTGTCACGCCAGCCACGAGTTGGTTCAATGTCGGCGATACGATCAGAATCGCCCATGACGAATTTGTGCTCGATGCCTTGGAAAATCTGCACACCCTGTGGAATGCCAGAAAACAGTTGAGCCAGATCGCCACACCCGAAACGCAAAGGGCCTTTGCCGACCCGGCCAACAGCGGACGGTTCATCAAGACCTGGATCGATACCAACGGTAACAATGTGGTGGATCCGGGAGAGTTCGTCAGCATTGAACGAGGGATGTGGGGCAATGCTGTATACGGTTATTTCGACCTGGCTACCGCTGCCGAGGCGAACAATGTCATCGACTATATCCGGGGCAAGGAGATCAGCGGTTTCCGCAACAGAACCATCGATTACAACGGTGACGGACTGACCGAAGTGATTCGTCTGGGAGACATCGTCAACTCGACGCCGACTGTCGCCAGTCCACCCCAGGGGGGGAACGATCTTCTGTATAGAGATACGTCCTATGCCGTTTTCAAGAACAGGTATGCCAAAAGGCGGCAGGTGATTTACGCCGGCAGCAACGATGGCCTACTCCACGCGTTCAACGGCGGATTCTACAATTCGTCAACCAATTCGTATTTGACCAATGGTACCGACCATAAGGGGATTGCCGCCACGGCCCACCCGCTGGGATCGGAAATATGGGCGTATGCTCCCATGAACCTCCTGCCCCATCTCAAGTGGCTTACAAAGGCCGACTACCAGCACGTCTATTATGTGGATGGTAAGCCCAAGGTTTTTGATGCCAAAATTTTTACGAATGATGATGACCACCCCGAAGGATGGGGTACGGTACTGGTTGTCGGTATGCGGTTTGGCGGTGGACCGACAACCGTGGACACTAAGGCTGATGGCTTGGCGATCGATCCAACCCCGGAAGATAACCGGGAGTTTCGTTCCGCCTATATCATCATGGATATCACCAATCCTGAAGCAGAGCCCAGGCTGCTGGGGGAGATCCAGGTTCCCGACAGAACCTATAGCACCTCCTACCCGGCTGTTTTCATGGTTAAGGATAAAAATATCGCCTACGATGCCAATAAGTGGTTTCTCGCCTTTGGTTCGGGACCCAACGACCTGCATTTGGCGAAAAACAGCAACAACGCAAAGCTGTTCATCTTTGATCTCGGTGAATTGGCTCAACCGGGATCCAGCGATAACGGCACCTTCCCGGCTGACTGCGCCAGGGTGCCGGTCGCAGCCGGCAGTTCGATGTATATTCTTTCCTGCGATACAAAGGTTCCGGCGAGCATGACCGGCGATCCGGTGGCCGTTGATTGGAACCTCGATTACAAGGCGGACAGTATCTACTTCGGTACAGCTGGCGATGCCATGGCCACCAGTGGTCGGCTGATGCGCATGGACATCAACAATCAGAGCATGTCGAGCAACTGGTCGGCTCCCACCACGCTCATTGAAACCTCCCAACCGGTGCTGGTACCTCCGCTGGCATCCTTAGACTCGGCCAAACAAAAATGGATCTTTTTCGGGACCGGGCGCTTTTTTGTGTCCGCCGATCAATCCAGCACCGCCACCCAATCGATTTATGGCGTGATCGACAAGGGGACTCCGGTGCAAAAAACCAATCTGCTCAACGTGAGCAATGCCCAGGTGGGAACAGATGGCTCCGTCTCCGGTGTCGACGCCATCTCGGCCTTCAAGACGTTGGAAGAGACCAATAAGGGGTGGTATGTGAACCTCCCGCCCATTCAGGGAACAGCCGGCACGGTTCCTTCGACCCGGGTGATGACTCCCCAGGTACTGGCCGGAGGCGTCCTGTTCACTACCGCCTACCAACCAAGTCTCGATGTATGCACCGGAGAAGGAAGCAGCCGGCTGTATGGATTGTATTACAGAACAGGCACCGCTCATCCATCTGCGATTTTGGGTACGACCATCGTCAATGGCAAGGAGGTCGCTCGTTCCTTCGCGGAGTTGGGGCCAGGTTTCGCCTCGATGCCCTCGCTGCATAGTGGGGCGGGGACAACCGGTAATGCTGTCTCCATCTTTACCCAGCAGTCCACAGGCACGATTGGACGCAACGAAGGCAAGACTATCTATGACCTTCGCAGTGGAATGGAGGCATGGAAGGAAAACTGAAGCAACCGATGGCAGCAAGATTGGCGAAAGCGCAATCGACCTGACGATGCGGTGAAACGATTGGCACAACACCGAACCCACCTCCGGGATGGCCCGATGGCACTGACCGGCAGGTGGGTTTCGAATTTTTGAGTTTTATGCGCCTTTCATTCATGGGAGCGATTGTTTTCATCATTTTCCCTGATTATTTTCATGAGTTTTTTTTCTTGACTTCCGATGCTCTTCTGAATAAATAACGGCAAAGACTGAATGCTGGTTCAGTCTTTTCGTGTCGGATCGAACCCGGCCATCTGCCCGGAATTAAAGCAGGTTAAATGTTCTCACAAAGAATACAACCAGAGAGGAAAAACGTATGAGCTCGAAATTGGTAGCACCCCACGGTGGAAAAGGTCTTGTTTGCGCCTTGCTTGAAGGTGCGGCTCGTGAAGCAGAACTGAAGAAAGCCGCTGGGTTGAAGCAGATTGAAGTTACCGATCGCGCCAAAGGCGACCTGATTATGATGGGTATTGGTGGCTTCTCCCCGTTGAGCGGTTTCATGACCAAGGCCGACTGGAAGGGTGTATGTGAGAATTTCCAAATGGCAGACGGTACCTTCTGGCCCGTGCCGATCACCTTGGATGTCTCCGCAGCCGATGCCGGCGGCATCAATGTCGGCGATGAAATCGCTCTGGTCAACAAAGGCGTGACCTATGCAACCATGAAGGTCACCGAAAAGTTCGAGATGACCGAAGCCGACAAGCGTTGGGAGTGCGAGAAGGTTTTCAAGGGCGAAGGCGAAGAGTCCGCAGGCGATAAGTTCTGGGAAGTCGCACCTAAGGATCATCCCGGCGTCATCATGGTGCTCAACCAGAAAGAGTTCAACCTGGCCGGTCCGGTAAAGGTGCTGTCCGAGGGCGAGTATCCGAAAGAATATCCTGGCATCTATCTGAAGCCGGCCCAGGTTCGCGCCATGTTCGACGAGCGTGGATGGGCCAACGTTGCCGCTCTGCAGCTGCGCAACCCGATGCATCGTTCCCACGAATTCCTGGCCAAGATCGCCATCGAAGTGTGCGACGGCGTCCTGATCCACAGCTTGATCGGTAACCTCAAGCCCGGCGACATTCCTGCCGACACCCGCATCGAGGCCATCAAGATCCTGATCGACCATTATTTCGTCAAAGAGAACGTCATCAACGCCGGTTATCCGCTGGATATGCGCTATGCCGGTCCGCGCGAAGGCCTGCTCCATGCTACGTTCCGTCAAAACTACGGCGTCAACAACATGCTGATCGGTCGCGATCACGCCGGTGTTGGCGATTTCTACGGTCTGTTCGAGGCCCAGCAGATTTTTGATCGTATCCCGAAAACCGGCGATCCGGCCAAAGACTTGCTTTGCAAGCCGATGAAGATCGACTGGACCTTCTATTGCCATAAGTGCGACGGTATGGCTTCCCTCCGTACCTGCCCGCACACCAAGGATGATCGCGTCATCCTGTCCGGCACCAAGCTGCGCAAGGCTCTGTCCGAAGGCCAGCCGGTTGTCGACCACTTTGGACGTGACGAAGTCCTCGTCCTGCTGCGTAAGTACTATGCCGGTCTGACCGAGAAGGTCGAGGTCAAGATGCAGGGCGCTGCATCCGGCTCGAAGATGTAATTTTCTCAGATCAGCTGAAGTTTTTTGTACTGGGAGATGCCGCCTTGCGCGGCATCTCCTTTTTTATTGCAAATCGATAGGCGGTACGGTAGGCACGGGAGCATGCGGTAGGCATGAACCACAGAACCAACAGCGAGGATACGGTGGAACAAACGATTCAGGTGGGCTTGGATGAACGGAGCTATCCGATCACAATCGGCATGGGCATAAACCGCTACGTTGGCACCAGGTTGCAGGCGATGGGGCTTGCCAAGCGCTATGCCATTATCAGCGACGATCGCGTGGCTTCCCTGTATGGTCAACAGCTCCTGGAAATACTGTGCGATGCCGGTCTTGCCTGCGAGTTGATCACCTTTCCGCACGGTGAGGCAAGTAAGCGGCTCGACACCATCGAGCAACTGGCGAGCAATCTGGCCGAACGGGGATTTGACCGCAAGGATGGCCTGGTTGCCCTGGGAGGAGGCGTGACCGGCGATATGACCGGATTCCTTGCCTCCATCTACATGCGCGGCATTCCGTTCATCCAAATACCGACCAGCTTGTTGGCGCAGGTGGACAGTTCAGTGGGCGGTAAAACCGGCGTCGATCTTCCCCAGGGCAAAAATTTGGTCGGCACCTTTTATCAACCGCGAGCCGTCTTCATTGACACAGAGGTGTTGAAAACTCTGCCACGGGACGAGTTTATCGGTGGGATGGCCGAGGTCATCAAATACGGAGCCTCGATCGATACGGATTTCTTTTCCTGGCTCGCGCACAAACGGGAAGCCATCCTCGGACTCGAGCCCCAGGCGATCGCAACGATGATCCGGCGTTGCTGCGAATTGAAAGCCCAGGTGGTTGAACAGGATGAACGGGAGGGGGGACTGCGCCGTATCTTGAATTTTGGCCATACCATCGGCCACGCGGTCGAGGCGGCATCGGGGTACCAACTGAACCATGGGTTTGCCGTTGCCATCGGCATGCGGGCCGTGGCGGAGTTGGCCGTGCGCATCGGCATGGCCGATTCGTCGGTTGTTGCGGCAATCGTCCAATTGCTGCAGGCTTTTCACCTGCCGACCGAGATTCCTCCTGAATTCGATCGCGCCAGCTTGCGAGCCTATTTGAGCATCGACAAGAAAACCGTTGGCGGCCGCATTTTTTTTGTTCTCCCCGAACAGATCGGCAAGGTTTGCATTACCGATCAGATCGGGGAGGAAGATATTGCCACGGTGTTGGGAGCGCGGTAGCAGGCAAGAAGGCCATGTCGATCGATGCGGGGGAGGGGGGCCGCCGTTTACCCGATTGAGCCGCCGGAGCACAGCCCGCTTTTACAGTTCGATGCCATGGAGTTTCATTTTTTCCCACAGGTTCTTCCTGCTGATGCCCAGCTGGCCGGCTGCTTTGGTCCGGTTGCCGCCGCAATGGGCCAGGGCATTGATGAGGCATTGCTTTTCGGCGCTGGCCATGGCCACGTTGAGCAGGGGCATGGATGCGGTTTCGTTGGCCGTTGTGCGCAAGGCATGCAGGTCGGCGGGAAGATCGCTGCAATTGATCTCCGGGCCCGGCGACAGCACCGAGACCCGTTCGATGATATTTTTCAGCTCCCGGACATTGCCCGGAAAATCGTATCGCACCAGACTCTGCATGGCTTCACTGGACAGAGTGAGGTCCATGCCGCGCTTGCGGCCGAATCCTCGCAGGAAATGGGTGACCAACAGTGGAATATCCTCGGTTCGCTCCCGCAATGGGGGCAGGTGCAAAGGGATAACGCTTAGCCGGTAGAGCAGGTCTTGGCGGAACCGTCCCACCCGCACTTCCTCCTTCAGGTCCTTGGCGGTAGAGCAAAGCAGCCGCACGTCGACCCGGATGGTTCTCGTTCCCCCCAGCCGTTCGAATTCCCCCTCCTCGATGACTCGCAGCAGTTTTGCCTGCAAACCCAGCGGCAGATCGCCGATTTCGTCCAGCAGCAAGGTGCCGCCATCGGCCAATTCGAAGCGACCGAGTTTTTTGGCATGCGCTCCGGTAAAGGCCCCTTTTTCATGGCCGAAAAATTCCGATTCAAGCAGGCCTTCGGGAATGGCGGCGCAGTTGATGCGAATATAGGGTTTGTCGGCCCGGTGGCTGGTCCGGTGTAGGGCATTGGCCGCCAATTCCTTGCCGGTGCCCGATTCTCCGCTGATGAGCACCGTGGAGTCGGTCGGACCGATTTGGTTGATCAAGGAAAAGATGTTGCGGATTGTCGCACTGTTGCCGATCATATCCTGGTATTCCTGGCTGCAGCGGTCCTCCAGCGAGGCGCAGCGTGCCCGGACAGTCTGCATCTCGAAGATGCGATTGATCCGAATGATCAAATCGTCCATTTCAAAGGGCTTGAGAATATAATCGGCAGCGCCGTGCCGCAGGCAGGCAATGGCATCTTCCACCGAACCGTAGGCGGTCATCAGGAACATGTCGCTGAACGGCGAATGCTTGCGCGCCCGTTCGAGCAGTTCCATACCGCCCATGCCCGGCATGCGGATATCGGAGAGGATCAGGTGATAATGCTTTTGGTCCAACCGGTTCAAGGCCTCGTGGCCGTTGATTGCCACATCGACTTGCCACTTTTCGCGCTGCAGGCGGTCGCGCACGGTAATGCGCATGATTTCGTCGTCTTCAACCAACAGGATTTGTTTCATGTTTGTTTCTCGGTCGTTGCGGGGACACCCTTCGGCGAGGGCAGGCAGTGGCGGTCAATGGGCAGGGTGACGATGAAGACGGTGCCCGCACCCGGTTGGCTACGGACCTCGATCCGGCCGTTGAGGCGCTGCACTGCCGCCTGGGTGACGGCCAGCCCCAGGCCCGTGCCCTCGCCGACTTCCTTGGTGGTGAAAAAAGGATCGAAGATCCGGTCCTGAATTGCCGCGTCAATCCCAGGGCCGCTATCCTCGATGGTGAGGATCATGGCCCCGTTCTCCTCCCGGCTGGCAACGCCGAGGCGGCCGCCGTCGGGCATGGCCTGGATGGCATTCAAGATGATGTTCATCACGATTTGCTTGACGAGTTCACTGTCGATGCAGCAGAAATCGTGGCAGCATAAATCGAGCTTAACCTCGATATCGCGTAGCCGGTGGCCCAGCAGCTCCAGGCAATCGACCACGATGGCGTCGATATTGGCCTGGTGCAGATGCAGGGGCGCGACCCGGCCGTAATTGAGCAACTGGCGCATGGTTTGCTCGATCCGCTTCAACCCCTTGTGCAGCAATTCGAGATAGCGTTTTTGCAGGTCGGCATTGTCCGGTTCTTCCTGCATGGTCTTGACGCAGTTGAGCATGCCGGCAAGCGGATTGTTGATTTCATGGGCAATGCCAGCGGTCAGTTGGCCGAGAGCCGCTAGTTTTTCTGCTTGGAAGCCTTTTTCGCTGGCCGTGGCCAGGGCCTGCTGGGAAATGGTCAAGCGCTGGCAAAGGGCCTTGAAACAGACACCGAGGCTGCCTATTTCATCTTGGCTGACCGGCAGTTCGAGCGACTCGACCTGCCGTTCGGGAAAGGCGGCCATGGCCGAGGCGAGCTGGCGGATCGGCCGGGCAACCAGCCGGTTGAACAGCAGAAGCATGACCAGGGCGGCCGCCAGCACGGAGAACAGGCCCAGCAAGAGCAGGGTGCGGTTGTTGTCGTGGATGACGGCCGCGGCCCAGGTGATGGGGATGGTGATGGAAAGCGCGCCCCGGATGTCGCCTGGACGGTAGCCGTGTTCGCTGTGGCAGGTCAGGCAGGAAATCTCGGTCACCAGAGGCGCAGTGTAGCGGAGCACCTGGCCGCCTTGTTGGCGTTCAAGGGTCAGCCGTTCGCTCGCGCCCTGGATGAAACTGATCAGGCTGTCCCGTTCAAACGCGTCCGGGGCGTTGTCGGGATTGACCGGCCGCAAGCTGGTCACCCGGAACCAGCCCATCCCGGTTTTGGCCGCATACTCGGAGAGTTCCCGGGTAACCATGGCCGGATTGCGCTTGACCAGGACCAGGCCGTTTTCGGCGGTCATCACCGGCTCATGGAGAAAGGCGTTGGGCCGGGCCGTTGCCGACTGCATCAGAAAAAGGCCCTGATGATCGGCCACCCACTGCCGGGTCAGCAGGATTTGCTTGTAGAGCATACGGGCTTGTTGTTCGGCTTGGCCGATGATCAGCCGGTTTTGCAGATCGGAAATGTAGACGAGCAGCGCCCCGTAGGAGAAAAGCAGGATGGTGACCACCGTGAGGATGAATTTTCCTTTCAGCGTCATGGCATTGTCGGGTGGTTGAGATGAGCGGGGCGTATATCGCGCGGCTGTGCCGCCGAGTTATATAAAATACCACATTCAGTGGTCGATTGCTACCCATCGGTAACATCCATATGGCCGTGCCACGGTCTCGCCGTCGGTAGCCGATCTCTGTCAGCCGAACCGGGAACCCACTCACTTTTTCCTGTATTTTTTTACAGAATTCCGTAGAATTAAACGATTCAATCAACTCGATGTCACCGGTGCGGAGCCTGCCGGAAGGAGAAGCTATGGGACGAAAATTGGTCATCGTGATGGTGGGACTGCCGGCGCGCGGCAAATCGACCATGGCGCGCAAGCTGGGCCGCACCCTGGAACTGGACGGGATCAGGGTACGCATCTTCAATAACGGCGAACTGCGGCGGCAGCTCGACACCAATGCCAACACCTCCTCCTCGGAGTTCTTTTCGCCGGCCAATGTTCAGGGCCGGGAGATGCGCGAACAGATTTCGCGGATGAATATCGAAAAGGCCCAGGCCTTTCTGGCCGACGGCGGCGAGGTGGCGATCATGGATGCCAGCAACGTCACTCGGGAGCGGCGGCAGACCATCGCCGCTGCCTTTCCCGGAGTGCCGCTCTGCTGTCTCGAGTGCCTCAATGCCGACGAGGAAGCCTTGGAGGCCAATCTGGAACGCAAGGCGCGGCTGAAGGAGTTCAGACACCTGCCCCCGGAAAAGGCCTTGGAAAGTTTTGTCAAGCGGATCGCCTACTACGAGTCGATCTCCGAACCGCTCGACACCGAACCCAACCGCATCCTGGTGGATTCCTTTGACAGCTGCATCCTCCAGGAACAGATCACCGAGGTGTTGCCCTATTACGACCGGATCCGCGACATCATCACCACCAGGGTGGTGCGCAACCTCTTTTTGGTCCGCCACGGCGAAACCGTCTACAATCGCGAGGACCGCATCGGTGGCGATTCCGAACTCACCGACAAGGGCCTGGAGCAGGCCAAGGCCCTGGCCGAGCATTTCGCCACTGTCCGTATCCCCATCATTTTCACCAGCAATTACACCAGAACCCTGCAGACGGCATCGCCGATCGCCGAACGCCAGGATCCCTGTTCGATCATTGCCCTGCCGGAGTTCAACGAAATCCATGCCGGGGTTTGCGAAGGGATGACCTACGAGGAGATCCGCCAAAAGATGCCGCATGTGGCCAAGGCGCGGGGGCCGAACAAGTACCGCTATGTCTATCCCGGAGGCGAGGGCTACAAGACCATGGAGGAACGGGTGCACCGTGGCTTGAAAAAGGTCTTTTTCCTCAACAATTACGACGAGAACATCATGATTGTGGGGCACCGGGCGGTGAACCGCATGATTCTCTCCAGTTTCCTTTCACGCCAGGAAGAGGAAATTCCCTATATCTACATGCCCCAGGATTGCTATTACCACATCCAGGTCGACCCGCATAAACGGATTTTCGAGCTCATTGCCTATCGGAACGTCACCTCCGGCTGGTAGAAAAGGCGGCCGCCACGGCGTAAGCGGTTTGCCGGGCCGGGCTGAGGTCTCTACTGCAGGGTAGTGGTGTCGTCGTCGGTAAAGCCGTGTTGGATGCCATGCTGCCGTTCCTTTTCCACGAGTTGCTGCCTGGCCTCCTCCTCGGAGATACCAAGGGTTCGCGCCAGTTCGGCCAGGTCGTAGCAGGGGCTGCCATCGGAGGTGAAGCGTCGCGGCCTGAGTTCGGGAAATTGGACCTTGGTGGCGTGGGCACTGGCCTGATGCAGCAGGGCGCGGATTTCCGGCGGTCCGTGCAGCAACAGCCACTCGACCGCCGAGGCCCAGAGTTCGCTGTCCACGGTTGGGTGCTGCATGACGTGCATGGCCGATTCCACGGTCCATTGCTGTTCAAAGGGAATCATGACTGCATCTCCTTGGCCTGAGAACCGGGGTAAACGGGAGTGTCTGCCGCAAAATCCGGGCGGCAGCCGTCTGCATCCGGGGCACATTTTTCCTTTGGGTTCATTTTCGCTGCCACTATACTACTCCCAGTGATTGCGACAATCTTTTCAGGAGAAGAAGTTTATGGGCGCCAATAACGTCATTTTGCTGGAAGCACTGGAATGGTTCGACGAGAGCGGTCAGGAGCTGCTGCACCGCCTGCCCGAGCAAGGATCGGGAGAAATCAAGTACGGGGCGCAGCTGACGGTGCGCGAAAGCCAGGCGGCCATCCTGTTTTACAAGGGCAAGGCCTGCGATGCCTACGGGCCGGGCCGCCATACCCTCAAAACCGGCAACATTCCGATTCTGACCAAGCTCCTTTCCGCACCCTGGGGCATGATCAGTCCGCTTCGAGCCGAGGTGTTTTTCGTCAACCTCAAGACCTTCCCCGATCTCAAGTGGGGCACCAGCGATCCGGTGGCGTTTCGCGACGCCGAGCTCGGGCTGGTTCGCCTTCGCGCCCATGGGGTGTTCAGCATCCGGGTGGCTCAGCCGCTGCTCCTGATCAATACTTTGGCCGGCACCATGGGCCGGTACACCACCGAGCAGGTCGAGGAATACCTGCGCCAGATGATCGTCTCCCGCTTCAACGATTACCTAGGCGAACATCTCACGACCTTGTTCGACCTGCCCGGCCGGTTCGACGATATCGCTGAGGGGCTGGAAAAGAGCTTGGCCCGCGATTTCTCCCGGCTCGGCCTGTCGCTTGCCGCCTTGTACGTGACCTCGATCACGCCGCCGGCCGAGGTGCAGCAGGCCATTGACGACCGTTCGCGGATGAGCGTGATCAAGGATATGGACAAATTTGTCCGGATGAAGGCGGCCATGGCCATGGAAAAGGCGGCGTCCGCCGGTGGTGAGGCCGGAGCCGGATTGGGGTTGGGGTTGGGCATGATGATGCCGGCCATGTTCGCCGGCCTCCAGGCGAATACCGAGCGAAAGGGGGCGGTTCGGGAAGTGACCTGCGAGGAATGCGACAACGCGATTCCAGCCGCTGCCCGCTTTTGTCCTTTTTGCGGCCATCAGCAAATCCTCAACCAACAATGTACCAACTGCGGCCACAACCTGATGCCCGGTGCCAAATTTTGCCCGCTTTGCGGCCATTCGGTGGACGAGCGGGCACGCGAGCAATCCTGCCCCCATTGCCGTGCCGACAACCTGCCGGGTTCCTTGTTCTGCAACCGCTGCGGCGAACGGCTCGGATAGCAACCCGGCCGGTTCGGAAACCTCGAGCGCGGGCGGACGGCAATGACCATTCGGATCGAACAGAGCTGTCCCCAGTGTGGGGCTGGGGTCGACTTCGTCGAAACCGACCACATCCTGGCCTGCAGCTATTGCGGCATCAGGAGCCTGCTCCAATGCGGCGGCCCGTTCCGCTATGTCCTGCCCATGGCCGGCAAGGCCTCCTCCGCCGGTTTGCTGCTGGCCCCGTATCTCCGGTTCAAGGGCACCATTTATCTGGTATCCTCGGAAACCATCGAACATCGGGTGGTCGACACCTCCCAGGCGGCCAACCCGTCACCCGGCCTGCCGCCTTCGCTGGGCCTGCGGCCCCAGGCTATGCCCCTGATCCGGGTTGTCCCCGAGGCCGGCAACCTCTTTCTGCCCCAAACCTTGAAGGCCGGCGCCATTGTCGAAAAAGCGGCGGCGGTCGGCAATCTTGCGCCGCCGTCAGGCGAGACCTTGTATCACCGGGCCTATATCGGCGAGCATCTCAGCTATATCTATCTGCCACTGGTGATCAGGAACCAGGGAATCTACGACGGTGTGAACGGCAATCGGTTGATCGGGCTTGCCGATACCGGCGATGGCAGCCTGGACGGCAGACCGTTTGCCGATGGATGGCGGATTCGGTTCGAGGCGACGCTCTGCCCCCAATGCGGTGCCGGTCTGGAAGGTACCGGCGACTGCCGGGTGATGACCTGCGCCACGTGTGCCTCTGCTTGGGAGATCGGCCCCACCGGCCTGAGCAGGATAGAGTGGCAGATGCAGCCGGCCAAGGACGGGGCACCGCTTTTTCTGCCGTTCTGGCAAGTATCCGCCCAAATTCCTGCGCTGCGCATCGCGAGTTTCGCCGATTTTGTCGTCCGCAGCAACCAGCCGTTCCTGCCTAGGCCGCAGTGGGGAGATAAAGCCATGAGCGTGTGGGTTCCCGCGATTCGGCTGCGGCCGAAAGTCTTTCTCCAGGCCGGCCGTCAGGCCACCTTGGGGCAATGGCGGCTGGTGCCTGTCCAGGCAAAGGTGCGGCCGAATCAGTTCCCGGTGACCCTGCCTTCCTCCGAGGCCCGCCAGGCGGTCAAGCTGATACTGGCCGCAGCCACTGCCAGCCCGCGCCGGATTTTTCCCCTGCTGCCGCAAGTCCGGCTGACCGAAGTGGCTATCCGATTGGTATATCTGCCCTTTATCGATCACGGCCACGACTGGGTTCAGCCGGAAACAGGCGTGGCCATCGACAAGAATATCCTTGGCTTCAGCCGGTCGCTCTAGTTTTGACAGCCGTCCGGCCCCGTGGTATAGCTGAAGGCCAGCCACATTGGCGCGCTTTTTCTTTATTGCGGGATCTGGTCAGATGATGAGCGAACACGAACGGTGGATGCGAGTGGCCCTGGATGAAGCCCGTCAGGCCTTGGCTGCGGGGGAATTCCCGGTGGGATGCGTCATGGTCGCCGGCGGCCGGATTGTGGCCCAGGGGCGGAGGCGCAACAGCGCCGAGGGGAGCCGGAACGAGATCGACCATGCCGAGGTGGTCACCTTGCGGCAGCTGAGCGCGGATCAGCCGCGCCTGGATCTCGGCACGGTGACGGTCTATTCGACCTTGGAACCCTGCCTGATGTGCTACGCCACCATGCTGCTTTCCGGCATCCGCACCTTTGTCTGGGCCTATGAAGACGTGATGGGAGGCGGCGCCAACCTGCCTCTGCATATGCTCAACACCCTGTACGCCCAGATGCGGGTCCACCTGCTCGACCAGGTGTTGCGCGAGGAGAGCTTGCGGCTGTTCCAGCAATTTTTCCGCACCGGCACCTATTGGCAAGACAGTCTGCTGGCCCGCTATACCCTGGCCCAGACCACCGAGGTGGTCCCGTGACCGCCCTGCCGACCGCCCGCACCGTGGGCTTCCAGCCGGGCGAGCGCAACATCTTTTTCCATATCCTCACCGCCTGCAACCTGGCCTGTCGCCATTGCTACATCAATCCCGCCCAACACGGCACAGCCACCTTACCGCTGGCCACCGTTTGCCAATGGCTGAAGCTGTTCGCCCGGCCCGAACGGCAAACCAATCTCATCCTTCTGGGCGGCGAACCCACCCTGCACCCCGACTTGGCGGCTATCATCAAGGCCGCCAAGTCGATGCGCTATGCGGTGACCGTGGATACCAACGGCTATCTTTTCCATGACCTGCTTGACCGGGTCCGCCCTCAGGAGCTGGATTACCTGAGCTTCAGTCTCGACGGGCCGGAGGCCGCAGTCAACGACCCGATTCGGGGGGAAGGGGTATTCGCGGTTTGCACCGAGAACATCCGCCGGGCGGTGGCCCGCGGCTTCAACACCAGTTTGATCTATACCGTGTCCAGTCTCAATATCGACCAGCTGCACCGCATGCCCGCCTTGCTGGCCGAGTTGGGGATCCGCCGCTTCTTTATCCAGGTGATCGGCTTGCGCGGCAACCCGGCGGCCAACCGACCGACGGCCGGGGACACCTGGCAGGTCGCGCCCGAGCAGTGGCTCGCCGTCGTGCCCGAAGTGGCTGCGGCCGCGGCCCACTTGGGCATCCACGTCATCTATCCCAAAGTGTACCTCGAACCGGAGGAAACCTTCCAATGCGCCGGGGTCGTGGCCGACAATTTTTTTGTTTTTCCCAATGGCCGGGTGTACCGATGCCCCCTGTGCGAAGACTACCCCATCCACAGCCACCTGATCGAGGACGGTCGGCTCACTTACCGGGAAGGCCTCACCGAGGATCGGTTCTTTCCTCTTCATATTCCCGAGGGCTGCGTCATGAACAAACTGCTCCAGCCCGACAATATCCAGTACCATCCGGACGGTACCCCGATCCATCGCATTTCTTGCTGCCTGCTCAAGCAGGAAGTCGATCCACTTTCCTGAAACCGCTCAACCGGTTTTAGGGTTCATCTTCAGCCACAAAAAAGGGAGGGTCCAAAGGACCCTCCCCGGTGTCTCGGTGGCTGGCCTCGCTCAAGTTTTGAATCTTGGTCACCATGCCATTATACTGTGCTCACCGTAATAGACGCGGGGGTAATATGCCTATCTCAGTGATATTTATGATGGTATTGCATTTCATGGCTTCAGATATTTCGACAGCATTTTCATGACTTCATCCAACATTATGGGTTTTCCTAAATGGTTGTTCATGCCCGATTCTACGCACTTTTCTATGTCTTCTTTGAAGACATTGGCAGTCATGGCTATAATAGGTATTGATTCGGCTCGAGGAGTATTGATTGATCTGATCATTTTGGTGGCTTGTAATCCATCGATATCAGGCATTTGTATGTCCATGAGAATTAAATCGTATCGATTTGGATTTGATGTAAATGCTTCAACTGCTTCTTTGCCATTTTTTGCAATATCTATAGTAATATTTGTTTGTGCAAGTAATGTTGTTGCTATTTCAAGGTTTAGGTCAACATCGTCAACAAGTAATATAGTTTTTCCTAAAAAGCATCCGCAGTATTCATTTGTATTGATTGTTTCATTGGCAGTGTATTGTGCAATATTTTTTATTGAGTCAATGTTTTCTGGAATGCCAAGGTTTGCTGTAAAGAAAAAACTTGTTCCTTTCCCTGGCTTTGATTCCACCCATATCTCGCCGCCCATCAATTCCAATATCCGTTTTGAAATGGCTAATCCCAAGCCAGTCCCGCCATATTTTCGAGTTGTCCCTGCATCTGCTTGTTGAAAAATATTGAATAATTTACCCTGTTCCTGTTCGGACATCCCTATTCCTGAATCTTGTACATACATTTTGATGATGCATGCATTGTTTTTCATGCTCAGGAGTTCAGCATTAAAAATGATATTTCCTTTTTCTGGGGTAAATTTTGTTGAATTTGATAAAATATTGGTGATTACCTGGGCTAAGCGTTGATCATCACCAAATAATACGCCGGGGATTTTATCGTCGATCTCAATGGAAAAATGCTGTCGTTTCTCTTGTATTTTCGAACTGATAACACTCGTTACCCTGTCAATCATTTGGGAAAAATTAAAGACTATAAACGATAGCTCCATTTTTCCGGATTCAATTTTTGATATATCTAAAATATCGTTTATAACACCGAGCAGGTGTGATGAAGCAATTCCAATTTTTTTAAAGGCGTAATCTTTGCGGTCCGAATTTTTTTCATTTTTTCCTATGGCTGTCATCCCAATGATTGCATTCATTGGGGTGCGGATCTCATGGCTCATGTTGGAAAGGAAGGTGCTCTTTGCCTGACTGGCTGCTAAAGCTTCCTCGCGCGACTGTTTGAGGTCGGTTACATCGTGAAACAGCAACATGATGCCGTTGTTGTGCTGCTGTTCATCTTTCATCGGGACCAGCAAACCTGCAAACTCTTCCGTTGCGGCGTCTTGGTTGAAGTGGAATGTCACGTCAATGGAAAGTGCGGCGTTGGTTTGCATGACATTGCGGCTTTGCGCCAACAATTCTTCACAAGAGATGCCATCCAGAAAAGGAGAGAAAACTTCTGCCAAAGTATGCCCCAGAACATCTGCCGCAGTTTTATATCTTGCTTTGGCAATGAAATATTCTGTACAAAATTCAACTCGCCCTGTTTGTCCCAGGAAGAGGATAATGTTGGGAGAATTGGCAAGCAACAGTGCTAAATATCGTTCTCTTTCCCGTTGGATAAAAGTGCTGGCTTTTTGTTGATTTAAAATCGTGACACTTGCAATTTTTTCTTGAGCGATGGCATGTTGTAAGTGAATAATTTCACGATGAAGCTTTCGGTTTTCACGCTCAAGCTCTGCCAATCTGGATTTCGTGTCAACCGTTCCCCCATGTTTGTCAGAATCCGTTTCTTCCAATCAATCACCTTCTTGCAAAAGAATCGTATTATAAAAGGCAAGCGCAAAATGTATAATTATGGAAGCGATTGCGAAATTTCCCGTCCGGTCCGGGCATGGGGCAAATTTCACCGCCCGAATATCCCATCATAAAAGGTTTTCCGCTGGCTGCTAGTTTTTCTTTTATCAGTCGCAGTTCTTTTTCTTGGTCGGGAGCAAGCATGATGTAACGTGTGACACAGGGTAGGAGCAGGGTTGCTTGCCGATTTTTGCAATCCAATATCTGCTTCAATCCATTTTCGGACGATTCGGTGATGCCTTGCGCATCAATGCTGCCCACGGCAACCGAGGTGCCAATGGGCATTTTTCCTCCAGTTAAAAGCGATCCATCCTCGAACATTGTGTAGAATCCAAGCGCTACAGGAATATCTGCACCGTCATAATATACCATCATCGGTGTTGTCGTAATATTTTCTTTGTTGATTGTCAAACCAACGTTGGCCAAATATTTCAACACAGGCAAATCATTTATTTCGTGCAAAACAGCTCCGTTGCTTTTGGTAATAATTGCACGTTTATTTGCAATATTGCATTCTGGAATAGAGGAAACAATAAATTTTGGCTCAATAGGGCCATTCAAGAACATCATGGCAACGCCTGAGGATAGATTATTGCCGTTGCAAATTGTCTGTACTGTTTCGTAATTGAAATCAATGTTATTTGTGATTGATCCCCACATCGGTATGCCATGACAGGCTGCATCCATGGATGCCACTACTTCATAGCCGGATACTTCCCGGATATAGGGCATGAAGGTAAAGATCATAGATGGATCACTTGTTACTCTACTTCTAATTTTATTGTATAATTGATGAACTTCATCGTTGTAATTGTTTTCGTCAATTCCATTGGTCATTCCTGCTTCGAATACGACTTCATCGCTGGTTAATACGGTAAGATTTAATTCAAAAAGGCTGTATCCATGTTCGTCTGCGGTAGCCATTGATGTCATGCCGATAATATGGAAAGGAAGTTCTTTGCAAAGAGCTGCAACGACTCCGCTGGAAACAAAATCGATGTGGCAGAATATCAATCCACCTGAATTTTTTTTCAACGATGAAAAATCAATTTGGCTTTTGATCTCACTGATAGCCTCGTTAATTTCATCAATCTCCGAAGTACGAGCAGTATACATTGTAATCATCGTCAATCCTTCCCTGTGATATGGTGAAACGAATTGCTCTATGCTGCATGAGATACATCTTCGTAAAAAAAACATAGATAATAGTATTATGTTACGAAAAATACAAGAGTTGGTATGCATGCTCCACTACCAGTCTGTCCCCATCGCACAGCAATGTTGGCATTGCTGTCTAGTTTTTCTGTAATCGAATTTGCGTAGGTATACCCAGTAGGATAGTCGGTCGATTGAAACAGTTGATCGTTTGAGGTCAGTCCGCAGTTATGGACACCATAAGCATATCAGATGACTCTGTTGGGGACGAATTTCTTCCAAAAAGCAAGCGGTGAGAGATTTCACAGAGTGGCGTGCCTTCTTTGACGATTATAAAAAACTTCTATATACTCGCCGATTTCTGTGACTGCCTCTTGCCATGCACGAAATCTTCGATGATGAACCAGATTGGTGTCCACTTTTATCAGCCTGCCTCAATAGCGCTTGTCGGCAATTTTTTGCCCGGCAGCAGCGGCAATCTGATCCCGGCAGGCATTCCCCGGTCGAGCCTTCGGGAGGGATTCGGAAATTGTTTTTCCGGCATGATCGCTTATTGTACTCTTACGCCAACGCCAACGCCGCGCCGGCAACGACGATCCGGTGCGAACATTTCCGAGGTCACGCGCCATGCGGTATTCGATCATCTCTGCCGTTTTCCTTGTCCTGATGCTCTTCTCCTGTTCCCCGCGGCCCTATGACGGCCCGGTTTCCGACCATTTCGACGGCGAGCGGTTTTTCAATCCCGGCAAACCGGAAAACAAAACCTTTTTCCGGGTGCTCAAATGGTATGCGACCCGGGTGCGCCAGCCCTGGCCCGCCTTCAGTGAACTCCCCTTCACCGACAAGCCACCCCAACGGGTTGAAGGCAATGAGGTGCGGGTCGGCTTCGTCGGCCATGTCACCCTGCTCATCCAAACCCAGGGACTCAATATCCTGACCGATCCGGTCTGGTCGGACCGCGCCAGCCCGTTCACCTGGGCCGGTCCCCAACGGGTCCATCCGCCGGGAATCCGTTTCGAGGACCTGCCGCCCATCGACGTGGTACTGATCAGCCATAACCATTACGACCATCTCGACCTCGACACCTTGGCAAGGCTGTGGCAGCGCAACCGGCCTCTATTCATCGTGCCCCTGGGCAATGAGACATTGATCCGCGACCGCGTGCCCGATGCCCGAATAGAGGCCCGCGATTGGGACGGCCAGGTGGCGGTGGCTCCGGGGCTGACGGTGCATCTGGCGCCGATGCATCACTGGTCGGCTCGCACCCTCTGGGACCGCAACCGGGCCCTCTGGGCTGCCTTCGTCCTCGCCACCCCCGGCGGCACGCTCTACTTTGTCGGCGACAGTGGCTATGGCGGCGGCGACAATTTCCGCGCCGCGGCCGCCAAGTACGGACCGTTCCGTCTCGCCGTCCTACCCATCGGTTCGTACGATCCCCGCTGGTTCATGGCCGACAACCACATGAATCCCGAAGAGGCGGTCAAGGCCTGGAACGACCTGGGGCGGCCGCCCATGCTTCCCACTCATTATGGCATGTTTCAGCTGGCCGACACCGGTTATGAGATGCCGCTACGCGACTTGAGAGCCGCCATGAATGCTGCCGCCGTTCCCGAGAGCCGTATTCGGCCGCTCAACGCAGGCGAGCATTGGTGGGTGGAGGAACGGGTGATACCCCACAGTGACGGGGCGTTGTGAGGTGAGCCCGATTCAGGGCGTTGCAGCCGGCAGTGCGTGCAGGGCTTGGCCGACGATATTGTCCGGAACGATGCCGGCAAGGCTGCGCCCGCTCGCCCAGGCGATGAGGCGCGGGTCCCTGGCCGCGTCGGTGCATAGAAAATCCGGATTCACTGTGGTGCCGGTGCGAGCCAGGTCGAGCCGGTCGGCATCGAAACAGGTGCGCACGGTCGTTTCGTCGTGGGTACGGGCGGCGGTGTGCAGGCGGCAGGCCGTGAGCAACAGGCACAGCCGTTCCTCATCCAGGCGCAGCAGGCCGTCGCGGTGATATTGTTCGGCAAGTGCCGCGCCGCGGGGGCCGTGGTTCGGGTCGGCATGCTCGGTGAGCCGTCGGCTGTCGTGGAACAGGGCGAACAATTCGACCACCAGGCGGTCGGCCCCGGTCTCGGCGGCCAGCCGCAGGCCGTTGTCATACACCCTGGCCCAGTGGGAAAGCCCGTGCAGACCGCGGGGATTGATGGCCATTTCGGCGGCCATCTGGCCTATGATCGTCGCCAGTAGTTCTTGGATCATGACGTGCTCTTGTTGGGTGACAGAGGCTGAGGCAAGGCCGCGGGCAGCGGGCCGGGCCTGCTCAGCCTCGGCCGAGCAGGGTGCGGCTGTAGCAGTCGGGGCAGATACCGTGGCTGAAATGGGCGTCGCTGTGCGCGGTGATGTACTTTTCCATCTGCTCCCAGGCATCGTGCTCGGTGCGAATTTTCTTGCAATACATGCAAATGGAAAGAAGGCCCTCAAGGCGCTTGATCCGGGCCAGGGTCGCCTCGACCTCCTCTTTCTGGCGGGCCAGTAGTTCCTGCTGCTGTTTCTGTTCGCCGATGTCGGTCACCGAAAACACGGTATAGTCCTCGGAACGGTCGCCGAGCACAATGGTCCGTCCATGTTGTTTGGACCAGAACCGTTCGCCGTTGCTGCGCCGGTGGAGGATTTCGCCTTCGAACCTGCCGCCTGCGGCAATGTCGCCATAGATCGCGCGGCCCGCCTGCTCGAACAAGACGTCGTTTTCGTACAGGCAGCGCGCCGATTGGCCCGGCAAAGAGTCGGGCGGGAACATGAATAAAGCCTCCATGGCAGGGTTGCAGGAGACGATGACCCGGTCCTTGGTAATGCAGATCCCGGTCGGCAGGGTGTCGAAGATGGCTTTTTGTTCCGCCAACACCTCCTGCAGCCGTCGGTCGCTCTTTTCCTTGGATAAGACCAGCATGCTGAAGCCATTGGCCAGCATGATGTAGAATATGATGGTAAAGGTGACGAACTGGATGGTGTTGGGGGAGAAAAGAACGAATTCCTCGGTGGCGATCAGCGCCGAAACCCCGCGGAAACAGGCAACCAGGGCGAAGAGACCGATGCTCCAGGCCATGTAGGTCTGTAGAGGAGAGGTTCTCGAAACGCTTTGCAACATCTTCCAGGCTGCGATTCCCAAGAGCGGCGAGGCCTGCAGCGAGATCGTGGCGAGCCGTTCGGACTGCTCCAGCGGCGTGGACAGGACGATGCCTGCCAGCACATAGAGGAGGCAGGTAATTTGCATTGCCGGAGAAACGGGACGATTCGCGATCCGGAAAATCGCCCAGCATTCATAGGCGAAACCGGCGAGGATGCAGAAATTGCCCAGGCCGTAGCTGAGCAGATCAATGACCGTGCCCCGTGCCGCCAGCAGCAGCCAGCCCGTACCTTGTAAACATTTGGCCGCGATCCAAAACGGATTGCGCTCGGAGCGCTCCTGGCTCTCCTGCAGGACAATAAGCACCATGCCGAAGACAAGGTTGCCGAAGCCCAGGGCCAGGATGATCGTTCGTATATCCAAAAAATTCGTTCCTTGTTGTCGAGTGGAAAAATATTGACAGTCGCAACTATATTATAATGGAAAAATGTAGTGAAAGTAAAGGGTTTGCCGGTAGAGTCGCGGATGCCGGCGTCGGCCGAAATGGCGAGGTGCTGATTGGGATGGGGGAATAAACGGGCCGGCAGACTCGAATAGGGGGTGGGTGCTAACGTCACCGGCGGCGCCCGGTCATAGTCGCCAGCGCGAGAGCATCTTTGGAGAATGTCCACAATGTGCCCGGCACGGTGACCTTTTCCCTGCCAGGCCGGGGGGCTTCATAACAGCAGTTCCAAGACGGGCGGTAACGGCAACGGGCGCAGGCCCGCCTCCGTTATCCAGCGGTTGCCAGCCGTGCTCCCAGCTGGACGGCCTGCTTGCAGTCCTCAGGAAAGACCGATGATCGCCGCGCCGCCTTTTGGGCCGAATCCATGCATTCCATGATCACCTTGCCATAGTCGGGAAACTGATAGGTGTCATAGCAGCACAGGGTCTCGGGCTGGATGCCGAAGACGCGGTCGAGCACGGTTTCGGTGGCCTCGAACATCGCCGGATAGCCCAGGCGGGCGCACTGTTCCTCGTCGACATTCATGGTGTAGATGACGGCTGTCTTGATGGTCCGGGGAAAGATTGCACGCGGCGGCTGGCTGTAGACGAGCGGCGCGAACAAAAGCCGCTCCAAGAAGGAGCGCATCTCGCCGGTCATTTGGGCAAAATAGATCGGCGAGCCCAAAACGAGGGCGTCGACCTTGGTTTCGATCCGTTCCAGTACCGGCCGTAGTTGGTCCTGCATGGCACAGCGGCCGTTGCTCGGGCCATCGACCAGCTTGCAGGCAAAGCAACTGGTGCAGCCCTTGTAGTCGAGGTCGTAGAGATGGACCAGTTCGATGGACGCGCCCTGGGCGGCGGCGCCTTCGAGGACCTTGGTCAGCAGGGTGGCGGTGTTCCACGTTTTTCTCGGGCTGCCGTTGATGGCCAGAACATGCATGGCGTCCTCCTTGTGGGTTGCGCTTGCCCAGCGGACGAACGGCCGGGACAAACAGTTTTTCGGACGGGAATCCCGGCAACGGGCGCTCCTGGCGGCTAATACCGTATCGTGGCCAGGAACATGGTGGCGGTCCAGTTTTCGTCGCCGCCCAGCCGGGCGGTGGCACCGTCGGCGGGAATTGCCAGGGCGCCCACCAGGCTCAAGGTCAGGTGGCTGTTGACCGCCCAGTCGGCGACCAAGTTCCATTCATCGGCATAATGGCTGTCCTGCACCTCGAAATAGGCCGGGTTGTACAGGTTGAAACGGTAGTAGAACAGGTTGAGGGTCAGGGGTTCCACCGGCTGGATTTTGAGGCGGATCATATGCGAGTCGAGATTGGTGTTGAACAGGTCGTATTCGCCGGTGATCTCGCCCTGAAACCAGGAGCCCCAGTCGGAGGCGCCGTAGAACAGGGGATCGTAGTATTCGTTGAAACTGGCGTAGCGATAGGTCAGCTCGGGTTTCCAGGCAATTTCGCTCCACTGGTAGCTGGCCGACACGTACCAGCCGATGCCCGCGTCCTGGCCGTGGTCGCGCTCTTCGCGGACGAATTCGCCGTTGAACGTGAGCGGCTGCAGTGGCGAGGGGCCGTTACCCACCGCAAAGGGCTTGATGCTGCCCCGCAAGTCATATACCTGCATGCCGTCGCGCTCGGGCAGGTCGGATGCGATGGTGGCGAAACTGCCGCCCAGGCTGGCATCGTCGGAAAAGGCGTATTCCAAGGTGCCGCCCCCTGCCGTGGTGTCGATGGGGAAGACGTCGTTGTCCTCGAAATAGAACAAGTCGCCGGACCAGGCGCCGCTTTTCATCCGGACGATGGCGGCATAGTCGGCACTCCTGCGGCTGCCGAGGTAATAGGCGGCCCGCCGGAAGCCGGAACATCCCTCGCTGTAAAAGAGGAAACCGGTTCCGGTGGTGTAGGTCTGGCGGCCAAAGGAGATGTCGAGAAAATCCTCGCCCAGGCTGCCGAACAGCGTGCCCGAGCGCCAGCCGGCATAGGCGTTGTCGATGCCCAGCCAGCTGACGTCGCCCATGCCGGCGTTGGTGGCGTCGGCATCGATGCCGCCGAAGGTGTTGGCCTGGACCACGTCGATTCTGCCGTACAAACTCTGGGTGTTGGGCAGCACGTAATGGCCTTCCAATCCGGGGCGGATCAACGATTCCGACCAGGAGTCGACCCGCTGGCCGTCGAGCACGCCCCTGTCGTTGCCGTACCAGGCGTTGCCCTGGCTGAAAAAGGCGAAGTCCAGGCCAAGAGTGGCCTGGAGATAGCTGCCGTTGTCGCTTTCATAGAAGCGCAGCGGATTGGCCGGTTCCTCCTCGGCGGCCGGCAGGACGGCGGGCAGGGTGAGGGCGGTTGACAGCAGGAAGAGGGCGGTCGAACATGTTTTGCGCATGGCTCTGTGATCTCAATATGAAAAACAGTTATGGGGTTGGGAGCTTGCCGCCTTCGGCCAGCGCCATTCTCGGCGGATTCTTACCAGACCGTGCCATGTCCATTGAGGTTCTGCCATCTCGTCCGGTTTCGGCAAGAGGCGGAACGCTGCTGGCGGGTAACCGGGCATGCGGATCAAAATTCCACGCGCACAAGTCCGACCACTTCGTGGCCTGAATATCCGTCGCCGAAGTGGTAGTCGTAGTCGAGCTTGATCAGGACCTTGTCAGCGGCTGAAGGTCTCCAGGCCAAGCCCGCACCCACACTCCCGCTGTCCCTGTTCGGATCCAATCCCTCGGTGACGAGGACCAAGTTCGGCACGTTTGCGGCCCGGCCCATGATCGTGGCTTCGGTGTCGCCGAATTCGTGGTACCAATCCGCTCGCCCTTCCAGAGTCACGGCTGAGGATACCAACCAGATCAGGCTTGCCCCAAGGTCGGAACGGAGGCTGTCGTAATCGTCGGCGTTTGCTGTCAGGGCCAGGTTGGAGCCGGCGGGGCCGCGCTCGGTATAACCGTCGAGGCTGGTCGAGGCGTAATCGAGCGCCAGGCGCGGTTTGAAGATGACCAGGTCGTTGAGCGCGCAATCATTGTCGAGGCTCAGGCCAAGGTTCCACACCTTCGCGTCGGGGTTGGACCAGTAGGTGCCGTTGCCGGATGGCAGGCCGGCCACATTGCGCCGCTGGTCGAAATCGTGGGCCATCCAGCCGCCGTAAAGGGCCAGGCGGGGATGCCACTGGCCATTGCCGTTGAATCGCGCGGTCAAGCCCAGAGAAAATCCGTAGCCGTCGGCCTCGGCGCGATAGCCCCTTCCCTCGAAGTCGCTGTTCAGGTAGTTGAAGGCCGCGCCGAAGGCCAGTTCACCCCAGTTGTTCGGGCCGCTCCAGCGGGTCATGCCCAGGTCCACGCCAGAGAAATCCTGGTCGAGGTCGGTATAGAGGTCGTTACCGTCCTGAGTACCGTTATGATGAAAAGGCACGCCCCACACGGTGGTCCGATCGCCTGGATCACGATTTAGGGAAAGGCTGGAGAAACTGCCCAGAAAATTGTTCCGGAACTGCCGGGTTACCACCTGTTGCCCTCGGTTGAGGGCCTGGATGCTTTGGGTGGTGCCTTGAGCGCTGGCTTGCCGAAAAACTTCCCGTCCGGCGGCCCGCACGTCGGCCGCGTTTTCGACGCCGGTTAGGAGCGCCAGCCAGGGAACCGAAGCCCCGGCCGGATCATCTCCGTTGTTCCTGAAATACTGTTCCAGCCCGGAAAGAAAAGTTCCGGCCGCGCCGCCGGTAACGGTCGAGGCATCGTTCAGGCGGGTGACGGTCACTGCGTAATTGGAGCTATCAAGGCCCTGGGTGACGCTATGCGCATATTGAAACACCGCGTTGCTGGCGGTGGTGAAGCCGTTGGCACCGGAGCTGTCCACCAAGGTGGCGCAGGTTGCATCCGTGCAGATTCTGTCGGCATTGTTGATGACGTTGTGGGTATAGCTTGCACCGACATTGAGCGCGGACATTTCCAGGGAAACCAGCCGCGCCCCGGGCTCGATGATGGCATTGGTGGCGCCGTCGGTTCCGGAACCATAATCCAGGAAACTTACGCTTCCACCTTTGGCCAGGTACAAGGTCGAGCCGCTGCTGAAGACAGCGTTTTGCGTAGCAGAACCATCCAGCGCCACGGCATGGGCGTCGCTACCCTGGCCGGCCAGGGTCATCTGGCCGGAATTGGTCAGGCCGCCGGCAAGGATATCCAACCCATAGGCTGCGCCGCCATCCATGCTTCGGGCCAGTAAGGTGACCATCCCGGAACCGTTGTTGATGAAGCCGCCATTCCCGATATAGATACCGGTGCCGTAGCCGCCATCTGCTCCGATGGCGGTGATAGTGAGGGGAGATGAGCCGTTGTTGATGAAGCCGCCATCTTCGATATAAATACCGGTCCCCTCACTGCTATAGGAGTTTCCAGTTCCGGTCGCGATACCGGTGGCGGTAACGGCTCCGGAACCGCTGTTAATAAAGTCGCCTTCGTAAATGTAGATACCTGCGCCGGAACCTCCGCTCTCCCCGATGCCGGTGGCGGTAACAACTCCGGACCCACTGTTGACGAAACCACCCTGATTAACATAAATGCCGCCGCCGTAGCCTTCGTTGGTTGCGGTGCCGGTGGCAATGATGGCTCCGGAGCCGCTGTTGGTGAATCCATTATCGTACGCGAGAAATATGCCGCCACCTGTGCCATCATTGTTCCCTGTACCGGTGGCGGTAATGGTTCCGCCACCACTGTTGGTGAACCCGCCGTTCCAAACAAAGATACCATAGCCGAAAGAGCTGTCGTTGCCGGTGCCGACGGTAATGGCGGTCCCTTCGTTGACAAAGGCGCCGTTTACGGTAAGGGTGCCGCCGGGATCGGTATCGGTACCGTCGGCCGTGACCTGCCCCAGGTTGGTGTAGGAATCATAGGATCCCGTCCGGTCGTCGCTTGGATTCGGAGGCGATGATACTTGGTAGCTGTCGGTAGAACCGCCGGGATTGGTATAATCCTGGGCCAAGGTGTCCAGAGGGAAGGCCAAGGGCAACCAGAGCGTTGCCAGCGGCAGGACAATTTTTTTCTTCACAGCATCTCTCGGAAAGTGAAAAAGTGAGCGTGGCACAGGGGGAACTTGCCGCTTTCGGCCAGCGGCCTTCTTGGCGAATTTTTACGTGACCGTGCCGCGTCCGTCAAGGTCTTATCACTTCTTATTGTTACAAAAAATGGCCGGACAGCCAGCAGGATCGGGGCGATGGGGCAAGGGGAGGGCGGCCGCGGGCGAAGACGGTCGTGTCGGGGCCGGGCAAGCGGGTGGCTAGCCGTTGTCCTGGGCCTGGAGATGGGCCAGCACCAGGTTGATTTCGCCAAACGAGTAGCTGTCGCCCAGGGCGATTTTCAAAGCCTTGAGGGAACTGGCCGACAGCGGGCGGATCTTGTCTTCCAGTTCGCGGATTCGCTCAGGGGCGAGCAGGCCGGCAAGGGGCAGGGTCCCGTTCTTGACGAAATAGGCCAGGTGCCCTTCGACGGTTTGGAGGGTGAGGCCGCGCTGGTCGGCGATTTCCGGCAGGGAAAGGCCTGTCTGCAGCATTTCCAGGCTGACGGCCTTGGTGTCGAGCCGTTGTCCCGTCCGCTTGGGCGCGCCGGTCGGACCGATGGCCGACGGCGAGGGCGGGATGGCCGCACCATGGTCGTCGGCTTCGCGCCAGTCGGCCACCAGGGCCAGGATTTCCCGGCCGTACCGTTCGGCCAGCCGTTTGCCGATGCCCTTGACGGACTGCAGCGCCTCCATGCTGTCCGGCTGGTGGATGGCGATTTGGATGAGGGTCTTCTGGTGCATGACCTGGTAGGGGGCCAGGCTCGCGGTGGCGGCTGTGTCGTTTCGCCACTGGCGCAGGGCGCGAAACAGGGCCGGATGGCCGACATCGGCTTCGGTGTAGAGCGTATCGGCGGGCTTGGGCCGTTTTTCCTCGGCCATGGCCGCGACCGACAGGGCCCGGAGATAGCGGCCGGGCGAAAAATCCTCGGCGCACACCCGGATCGCCGCCTGTTTGCCCGCACATTCCTGCCGGAGCAGCTTGACGAACTCTTCGATCCGCTTGCGGATCTCCTTGTTGTCCGATGCCACTTCCAGACTTTCGATGCAGGGGCCGAGCCCGGCGGCAAACTGTTCGGCAAAATAAACGCCCGCCTTGGCCAGCCGCTCCCGGACGACCGGATCGGCGGCCGGCTCGCGCTGCGGCGCAAACAACGATTGCAACTGGAGCTGGAATCGGTCGCCCACGGCGCAGATGGCATCCTGGGCCTGCTGCCTGATCGCAAACACATCGCCGACGGCGTTTACCTGGACGATGCCGGCATTGTGCCGCAACAGTCCGGTCAGGCGGCCTAACAGTCCGGCCAGGGCGCTGAAATCGAAGCAGGCCAGCAGCAGTTTTTGCTGATAACGAATCCGGGCGACGGCGAGATCGGCTGCAGTCGGGGGCCGGGCGGCGGCCCGGGCAACGAAATCGCGAACCGCCGGATCGGCCGCCACCGTCCGGGCGGCAAGCGGCGAACTGAGCACCAGGCCGTCGAGGCTGCGGCAGCGGCTCAAACCCACGTAGACCTGGCCGTGGGCAAAGGCGGCCTGGGCGTCGATCGCCACCCGGTCGAAGGTCAGGCCCTGGCTCTTGTGGATGGTGATCGCCCAGGCCGGCTTGAGCGGGATCTGTTGGAAGCTGCCGACCACCTTGGGCGTGATCTCGGCGGTCTCGGCATCGACCGCATAGTCGATATTTTCCCAGGTCATGGTTCCCACCTCAATGGGCCCGTCATCCCCCGGACAGACGACCCGCACGCTCTGTCGCCCTATTTCGTCGACCGTGCCGATCTTGCCGTTGAAAAACCGTTTTTCCGGCGAGGTATCGTTGCGCACGAACATCACCTGGGCGCCCGGCTTCAGTTCCAAGTCGGCGGCGGTGGGATAGGCGTATTCCGGGAAGTTGCCCTCGATTTCGGCCGTAAACCGGTGAGCGGCAACGGGCAGGGCGTCCAGCCGGGCCGCGTTGATGGCGTCGGCCTGGCGGTTGTGGGTGCAGAGGGTGATGACGCCCTCTTCGGGCGCATAGCCGGGGCGGCAGCGGGCATTGAGCGTTTCCAGGCCGGCGGCGTCGAGGCGGTTGTCGCGCACCTGGGCCAGCAGGTCGATGAAGCGCTGGTCCGACTGGCGAAAGATCCGGCCAAGTTCGATCGCCACCAACTCGAGCCGTTGCAGGGCCAGGCTGCTGAAAAAATAGGGCGAACCGTAATGCGGCCGCAACAGCTGCCATTCCGCTTCCTTGACCACCGGCGGCAGTTGGTGGAGATCGCCGATCATCAGCAACTGCACGCCGCCGAAAGGTAGCTCCGAGCGGCGGTAGCGCTTCAGCACCGCGTCGACCCCGTCGAGCAGATCGGCCCGGACCATGCTGATCTCGTCGATGACCAGCAAATCGAGGCTTTGCATGAGGTTGCGTTTTTCTCGGCCGACCCGGTGCCGGCCGTCGTGCAGGGCTGCGCCGGGAACCAGGGGGCCGAAGGGGAGCTGGAAAAAGGAGTGGAGGGTCAGGCCGCCGGCATTGATCGCCGCCACCCCGGTGGGCGCGGTGACGACCAGCCGTTTGCCGGTTTGCTCCTTGAGCCGATGGAGGAAGGTGGTCTTGCCGGTCCCGGCCTTGCCGGTGAGAAAGACGGCGCAGTCGGTCTCTTCGACAAAGGCGCGGGCCAGATCGAGTTCAGGGTTGGGCTGCGGCACGGGCAATCATTCGGGCTTGCGCCGCAAGGTCTTGAGGCGGGAGCGGCGGGACTTGGTCTCGCGCTGCCGTTGCCGGGCCGCCAGGGTCGGCTGGGTGGGCCGCCGCTGCTTGCGTGGGACCATCGCCGCGCGGATGATGCCGGCCAGCCGTTCCAGTGCTGCCTCCCGGTTTTTTTCCAGGCTGCGGAACTCCTGGGCTTTGAGCACCAGCACCCCGTCCTCGGTCAGCCGCTGGTCGCGCAGGGCCAGCAGCCTCATCTTGACCGCCTCGGGCAGGCTGGAGGCCCGCACGTCAAAACGCAGATGCACCGCGCTGGCCACCTTATTGACATTTTGGCCGCCCGCGCCTTGGGAACGGATGCCGGTCATCTCGATTTCGTTGCTCTCGATGGCCAGGGCCGGGGTGATGAAGAGGGTGGGCATGGCGGCGGTCACGTTTTTGCAATCGGCCGCCGCGATTTTGCCAGTTCGGCGAGGGCCGCATCGGTGGCGAGCAGGCGTGCCCCGGCCTGGCGCATGTCAGCCAGGGCCTTGTCGCTGTCGTCCGGTTGCAGGTTCACTCCGGCGACGGCGTCGAGCAAGACCGTCACCTTCAGGCCGCGTCTGCGGGCGTCGAACACCGTGGAGCGGACGCAGTAATCGGTGGCCAGGCCGCCGATGAACAGGTGGCCAACTCCCTGGCCGTCGAGCAGGTCGGCAAGACGCACCCCGGCATCGGTTACACCGTCAAAGGCGGAGTAGCCATCCAGGTGCTTGGTGATTCCCTTGTACAGCAGGAGGCTGCCGGCGGGCAACTGCAAGTCCGGGTGGAAGTCCGCACCGGGGCTGCCCTGGATGCAGTGCTCCGGCCACAGGCCACCGTGCGCTTGAAAATGGCCGGTGGCGGGCGGATGCCAGTCACGGGTGGCCAACACCGGCAGGCCGGCGGCGGCAAAGGCCTCGGCCGCCCGATTGAGCGGCGCCACCACCCGGTCGCCGTCGGGGACGGCCAGGGCGCCGCCGGGGCAAAAATCGTTCTGCACATCCACCAGAATCAGGGCCGGTCGTTTCATGCGCACCTCCTCCCGGCGTGTTCCGCTTGGATCAGGGCGCCTCGCATTTCTTTCAGGCCGGCCGAGATCGACACCTTGTAGCGGTGCGGATTGACGAACCGGCGGCAACCCCGGGGCAGGAGCGCCAATTGGTGGCGGCAACGCTCGGCCATGCGTTCAAGCGGCTCCGGCGCCAGCAGGCGGCGGCCGTCCGCCATCACCGTTTGCCGCAAGTCGACCAGCCGGACGTTGCCGGACAGGCGGATCCATTGCAGGGGATTGACCGGGTCGAAGACCGTGTCTCCGGCGGCGATGGTGTCGTCCTCCAGGCAGATCACGTCTTGGACATAGTTGCCGTCGGGTCCGATGGCGCGCAACAGCCGTTTGTTTCCCGGCAGGGTGGCCTTGGCCATGTCGCTGGTGATCTTCATTTTCGGTCGGCCGTCGATGGCCACCAGCTTGTAGACCCCGCCCAGAGCTCCGCCCCCGATGCCGGCGGCGGTGGCCAGCTTGGTGCCGACGCCGTAGATGTCGACCCGGCCGCCTTCGTCGCGGATCGAGCCGATCACCTGTTCGTCGAGTTCGTTGGAGGCCAGGATGCGCACCTCGGGAAAGCCGGCTGCATTCAGCAGGTGCCGGGCCTCGCGCGAAAGATAGGCCAGGTCGCCGGAATCGAGCCGGATGGCGCGCAGGCTATGGCCCTGGGCGCGCAACTCGCGGGCCACGACGATGGCGTTGGGCACGCCGCTGCCGAGGGTGTCGTAGGTGTCGACCAGCAGCACCGAGCTGTCGGGAAAGGCGGCGGCATAGGCGCGGAAGGCGGCCAGTTCGTCGGGGAAGGATTGGACCCAGCTGTGGGCATGGGTGCCGCGCACCGGCAGGCCGAAGGCCATGCCGGCCAGGACGTTGCTGGTGCCCTTGGCCCCGCCCACGCAGGCGGCGCGGGAGGCGGAAAGGCCGCCGTCCGGCCCTTGGGCGCGGCGGAGGCCGAATTCGATCACTTCCGCGCCGGCGGCGGCGTGGCAGATCCGGGCTGCCTTGGTGGCCACCAGGGTCTGGAAGTTGATCAGGTTGAGCAGCACGGTCTCCACCAGTTGGACCTCGGCCAGCGAACCCGAAACGGTGAGCAGCGGATCGTTGGCGAAAACCACCGTACCCTCGGGCGGCGCCACCACCGAGCCTTGGAAGCGGAAATTTCGGAGAAAATCGAGAAACCGCGGTGTAAAAAGGCCGAGGCTGTGGAGATAGTCGAGTTCTTCGGTGGAAAAATGCAAATGTTCGAGGCAGTCCAGCGCCGGTTCCAGGCCGGCGAACACCGCGTAGCCGCCGGCAAAGGGGTTGGTACGGAAATACAGGTCGAACACTGCCTGCGTGTCGGCCATTCCCTCTTCGAAATAGCCGGCCAGCATGGTCAGTTCGTAGAGATCGGTAAGCAGGGGCGACAGGTGCATGAAGCTACCTCCGGACGCGGAACCACGGCCAGCCGCCGGCAAGGAAAACGGCGGCCGCGCAAGGTTGACCTTGTTTGCCCGAAAGATCAAAGTGTTGATAGATGGAATCGTATCGGTGTGTTGATAGTCGATAATGGGCGCCATCGCAAGTGCTTTCCTTGTGGTACCGCAATCGGTAGGTTTCCGGCCGGCCGGTCCGGAGCGGGGCGACCGGGATGGCGGTTGACCAGATTCGGCAAGCCGTCGATGCCGCCAACGGCAAAAATTACGCGATTGCCCTATTCAAGGCGCTTTTTTACCCTTAAAATACTCGTTTTTGCTTATAGACATCGGGTCACTGCGTAGCATACATTCAATTTGGTAATAAGTCTGGAACGACAACGCCTCAAGCGGTACGGGGCACTCCCATCCTGTCGGAAAAAGGAGACTCTTCCCTTTTCCCGTTCATCATCGGCTCGAAAATCGTCGAATGGCAGGGGCGAGCAGTCGTCAGGGCGAAATGGGGGCACATGTGTAATCGGCATGCTGGCCTCCGCCGTCTCTGATGCCGGGCAAAGCCGTTTTTCATTTCGATCGAAAGAGCACGACCATGCAACTCAATTCATCCACCGCAACCAAGGAGAAAAACTCCGGTTGCCGGATTCTTTTTTCACTCTTCCTTTTTTCCACCGCGCTGTTGATAGCCTGGAGCCCGTCCCCATCCCTGGCCGGCAAGATCGTGGTCATCGGCCAGGATGACGGTTGTCTCGCCGGAACGCGGTGCGACCAGGCGCCGTCCGGCGGACGGTATCAAGCCGCGAAACCCACCACTGGCCAGAATGAGGCGGCCGCGGGACACAATATTTTCGGCAGCTATCTGCAGAGCTATTTCAAGGATGCCGACAAGGGCAAGCCTGCGGCGGCGGGAAAGGGCACTCCTGCCGAGGGAGAGCTATCTGCGGAAGGAAAAACGGCTGACGGCCGGGCCGCAGAGGAAGACGACACAAGCACGGATGACGATGACATTTACATCTTTCTGCTGGCTGACGCAGTGGAGGGCATCCCCGGCTATTATGCCTACACCTTTGGCGAAGCGGTCGCGACCGACGGCAATGCCGTCCTCCTTGGCGACAGTCTCATGGGGGGGGCAGCCAATGGCTATGAGGAGGATCTGAGGGGTTTTATGCCCAAAGAGAGCGGTGTCGTTGTGATCGGCCGCTCCAGGGGAATCGACGGCAGCGGCCAGCAACAGGGAGCACGGGCCGCGTCCGCGCCGCTCGCGGTCAATTTCGATTTCACCGATCCGATCCCTAGACAGAACAGGGCCGATTTTCCGGCCAAGTCCCAGAGGAAAATTTTTTTTGTCGAGGCCGAGAAGTTTACTCCGGCCATTGCCGAGACCAAGGTCGATTTTGACAATTCCTCGCATGAAAGCGTCCGTACCGCCGGAGGCGGTCCGAAATACAGGTCGGGCCAATCGGCGGGAGGCCGTGGTGTCGTGCAGGCATCCACCCTTTCTCTGGGCCAGAATGCGGAATCGGGTAGCTTGACAATCAGGGATTTCTTCAATTTCAAGGACGATAAAGAAGAGACCGGCAAGCCCATCATCATGTTCATCGCGGTGGGATTGGGAATCCTGCAGGCGGTGGTGCTGGCTGTGACCGTCGTTCGCATCCTGATTGGGCGGGCGCGATAGAAATTGCAAAAAAAGACAGCTTGATTTGCTACTTGTGGTCGATAGCACAACACTGTATAATTACACATCTTTGTTGGAATTGCAGTCCAAATGCCGCAAACGGCGGAAAGAAGCGAGGGCTTTTCCTGTGCCGCCGGACTGCCGAGAGATCAAGAGCGGATGACCAGAAATCCTCCTGGCCCGATCCAGGGAAGCATATCCGCTAATCGGAGACCTGAATCGGCAGGGCGGATTTACCGCGGAATAGGCTGGTTCAGCCTCAGCCCCCTCGCTGCTTCGATGCACCTGCAGGAAGATGATTGAAACTTGTTCCGTGGGTGGATCTGTGCAATAATGCTTATTGTTAATTTATGCAGCCGCGATCGCCTGCGAATAGGCCGCAGGCATGAACGACTGCATATGTGTAGTACCGACATGTGCCCATGCAGTCTGTGAAGATGTCTCCATGTCCATGGAGAAAATCATAGTATTATCCGAACAGGTATCGCCCCTATGAATGAAATGAAAACGCTGTCGAATGACGCGAAAACACAGGCAAACGAAGCGAACAAGCACTTCTCGCTGTTGATCGTTGAAGATGAGCCCGCCTTGAGGAACAACATGGAATTGATCCTCAAGCTCGAAGGATACAACGTGCGGGCGGTTGCCGACGGCCTGGCCGCCTTGAGCCTGATCCGCAGCAAGCGGCCGGATTTGATCCTTTGCGACATCCTCATGCCGGGCATGGACGGTTTCGCCTTTCACGAGGCGGTGAAGGGATTCACCCATCTCGCCTCCATCCCCTTCCTCTTCGTCTCCGCGCTCAATTCGCCCGAACAGGTCCGCAAGGGCATGAACGTCGGGGCGGACGATTACCTCACCAAACCCTTTAGCGCCGAGGAACTCCTGGTCGCGGTCTCGGCGCGTCTGCGGCGGTTCACCTCGCTCCGCACGGTCACCAAATCGCGTGGCGGTCCCACCGAAGAGGAGATGCGCAAGCTGCGGTCGATCACGCCCCGTGAACGGGAAATCCTGCTGCTGGTGGCCAAGGGGAAATCCTCCAGACTGATCGGCGAGCTGCTGTTTATCAGTCCCAGAACCGTGGATGTCCATCGGAACCGGCTGCTGCGCAAATTGGGGGCTGCCAATGCCGCCTCGCTCGCGCATTGGGCCGCATTGGCTGAGCACATGTTTCGGACAAAGGCCATCTGACAGGCATCCCGGACGGTTTTTTTACCGCCATGGTCAGTCTTCCTCTCCGATTTCCTCCGACGCTGAACAAATACCTCCCGGTCTGCATGTCGCTCGAACGGCAGGCCCATTGGCCGGTGCTCGCCGTGTGGCTGGCGGTCTTGCTGGTGATGCCGATGCAGGAGCAGGTCGTCTACGAGCACACATGGCTGCTGGGAGCCGGTTTCCTGTTCGGTGCCCTGGTCGCGATTTTCGTCGCGGTCTGGATGGGCGGGAGTTTTGTCCGCCACGGCAGTCCCGGCATGCTGCTCTTGAGTTGCGGCGCCTTCTTCTGGGGCACGGCGGGATCGATTTTCGCGCTGGCGATCTTTCTCGGCAACGATGTGCCCGCCCTTGATATGAACATCCTGGTCACCCAGCACAATACCTGTGCCTGGCTGGCCGCCGTCACCCAGCTGGCCGGTGCCGCCATCTCCTGCATCCGGATGGAGCCGGTTGCCCGGCCCCGCACTTGGCTGGCCATAGTCTATCTGGGGACGGTGGCAATTCTGGTTTTGCTCTTCACCGCCTCCTCGTATTACTGGACACCTCTCTTCTTCATCCTTGGCAAGGGCGGCACCGTGACCCGCTACCTGGTGCTCGGCTCGGCCATCGCCATGTTCCTGCTCGCAGCCTTGCTGCTCTTTCTGGCGGGCCGTCGGGACATGCCCCCCTTTATCCGCTGGTACAGTTTGGCCCTTTTGTTGATGGCAGCGGGACTCACCGGTTTGCTGCTACCGAAGGTCACCGGCACCCCCGCGAGCTGGGCCGCCCGAAGCGCGCATTACTGCAGCGCCCTCTACATGCTGGCCGCAGTTTTCCGATCATGGCCCGGATTCAGCCCGGAAAACACCCTGTCGCGGGAGAATGTGTTCGCGCCGAAACAGCGCTGGCTGCTTTCCCTCGCGGTCGCCGTTGCCTGCTCTTCCGGAGCGGCCGTGGTCCGCTTGTTTTTTTTGCAGAACCTCAGGCAAGACGTTTCTTATGTGACCTTTTGTTTCGCGGTGGCCCTGGCCGCCTTGATGGGCGGTTTTCTACCCGGGACCATGACCACCTTGCTTTCGGGCGCCCTGGCCTTCGTGATTTGGCTGGCCTCGGTGAAAGACGCGTCGCCCACTTTATCGACCCAGCTCATCGAATTGACTTTTTTTGTCCTGAGCGGCCTGCTGGTGTCGCTGGTGGGACAAATGACACACCGCTACCGGACTCGGAGCGTTTTGATCGAAGCCAAGCTCCGCCGGGAAGAAGAACAGGTGCGCGTCGCCGAAAAAAACGTCCAGGCCACCAACGAACGGCTGGCTCACGTGGTCGAGGCCGCCATGGCGGGGATTTGGGACTGGAATATCCAGACCGGAGAGTTGAGCTTTAACGAGCGATGGGCCGAGATGGCCGGATACAGTCTGGCGGAGCTGGTTCCGATGAAGACCCAAGACTGGCGGGAATCGGTGCATCCGGACGACTTGCCTCCTTTGCAGAAACAACTGGACGAGTTGTTTGCCGGTATCCGGCCGCTTTACGACCAGGAATATCGATTGCGGCACCGCGACGGCCACTGGATCTGGGTTCAGGATTGGGGCAGGATCAGCGAGTGGAGCGAAGAGGGAAGGCCCTTGCTCATGACCGGGTTCCACGTCGACATCAGCGCGCGCAAGCTGGCCGAGGCGCAGTTGCGCGATCTGAGCCGCGATCAGCAAATTCTCCTGGGCACGGTGCCGATCGGGATCGCCAAGTATATTGACCGCAAGCTGATCTGGTGCAATCACGGTTTTGAGGAGATGTTGGGCTATCCTTGGGAAGAAATGTTCCAGAAAAGTACCAGGAGATTTTTCCCGACCCTGGAAGAATATGAAGACCTGGGCAAGGCCACCTCCCCCGTTCTCGCCCAGGGCCAGATTTACGAAGGCGAGCTGCGCCTGCAGCACAAGGACGGCAGCCTGCTTTACGTCAGAATCTCCGGCCGCGCGGTCGATCCTGCCGATCCGTCGCAGGGGGGGATCTGGGCCATCCAGGACATCTCCGAGCGCAAGCTGATGGAGGAGGCGATCCGGGAACGAGCGGAATTGTTCCAGGCCCTGTTCGCCGCCAGCCATTCGGTCAAATTGCTGATCGACCCCGACAACGGCAGCATCATCGACGCCAACAAGGCGGCCAGCAAATTCTACGGCTATTCCATCGAACGGTTGATCACCATGCACGTCAGCGAGATCAACGTCCTTGACCGCGCGGAGATCCGGGCAAAGCTGGCCATGGTCAAGGAGCGGCAAGGAGCGGCGTTCCAGTTCCGCCATCGATTGGCCTCCGGCGAGATCCGCGATGTCGAGGAATACTTCAGTTCGATCCAGATCGCGGGGCGAACCGTGTTGCATTCCATCGTCCACGATGTCACCGAGAAAAAGCGGTTGGAGGATTCCCTCCGGGAAAACCAGGCATTGCTTCATTCCATGACCGAGTCCACTTCGGATTCGGTCTACATCAAGGATTGGGCCGGCCGGTATCTGATGTGCAACCGGGCGACATGCCGGCGCTTCGGCCGTTCGGAGGTGGAAATTATGGGCAAGGACGACCGGGCCTTTTTCCCGCCCAAGCAGGCGGACGAACTTATGGAGAGGGACCGGGGCATCCTGGCATCGGGCGAGGTTTGGACCTACGAGGAAACCATAACCCTGTCGAATCAAGAATACACCTTTCTCTCCACCAAGGGGCCGGTCCGCAACGCCTCCGGCGCCATTATCGGTCTGTTCGGCGTCTCCCGCGACATTACCGACCGCAAACACGTGGAAGAGGAATTGCAACGGTCGCGGGAAGCGGCCGTGGCCGCCAATCTCGCCAAAACCAAGCTGTTGTCCACGGCGGCCCACGAATTCCGCACCCCGCTCAGCCTGCTGCAAAGCAGTCTCGATATTTTGGACCGGTACGGCGCGCAGCTCAACGAGCAGGAGCAGAAAACGCAAAAACGCCATATCCGCAGTGCCACCAGGCAGCTGACCGATCTGGCGGAGTCGTTATTGAGCTATCGGAACGTCGAGCGCGAGTCCGGAAAGAAGGCGGAATCCGTTCCCTGCGACATCGGCATGCTGAGCCGGACCATTGCCGAGGAGACGCAGGCGGCCAAGGCGGCGGGGCATGAGTTCATCGTCGCCATTGGCGAGGAATGCGGCCTGTTGCTGATCGATCCGTCTCTCTACCGGCGCGTGCTGGAGAACCTGTTGACCAATGCCTTCCAGTACACTCCGCCGGATCGACAGGTGTCGCTTGAGGTGGTCAAGGCGGGTGACCGGCTGCGAATGACCGTGGCCGATCAGGGCATCGGCATCGAACAGGGTGATTTGGAGCGGATTTTCGATCCCTTTTTCCGGGGGAGCAATGTCGGCCAGCGGCGCGGCATCGGGCTGGGGCTGCCCATCATCCACGAATCGCTTTCCCGGATGGACGGCAGGATTTCGATCACCAGCACTCCGGGGCAGGGCACCCGGTTCGAAATTTCCTTGCCCTGGCTGGCGGTGGAGGACGAAGAAGACGAACCCTGGCTGGATGAACCGGAGGAGTGACTGCCGGCCTGTGCGGGACAAGCAAACGGGTTGTCGTTCGTTGGAACGACAACCCGTTTTTTTTTACGCTGCAGCGTAGTGCCAGACAGGCGAGCGGAAACGCGGCGCCGAGGGTGGTGCTAAGTCGAATGTCGGTGCCGGCTTGCAGGGCCGCGCGCTCAGCGGCAGGGAATGACCTTGCGGAAACTGTCCTTGGTCCAGATTGTCTGGCCGTCCGGGGTCTTGCCGTCGGTTTTCCATTTGTCGACCACCTGGAGGCAGTAGGAACCCATGTTGATGGTTTCCGGTTCCTTCTGGCTCGGGGTGTCTCCGCCGATGCGCATCAGGTCGGGGTTGGTCGACTGGTAATTGGGGGCGATGGTGGCCGCGCCGCAGCCGGCCAGGGTCAGGGCGGCGACGGCATAGGCGGTGAGGACGCATGCTTTCTTCATGACTCGTACTCCTGCGATGATGGTTGGCGCCTGGGGCCTTGAGCGTCGCAGCATGCGGCGGCAGGCGCAGGCGATGGGTGGTGTTTCGGCGTTTTGGCCCCTTGAAGCGAGCCGGGCCAAATGTACCGGACGCGGGACAATTGCGAAAGTCTTTTCCGCAGGTTCAGCTCGAATGGTTTTGGCTGCGAATTGGCTGTTATCCCCACAGGTTGCCGGCCAGCCGGCTGTCTTGCTCGATCCGTTTCAGCTGATCGTCGAGGTCGTCGATTTCCGCCCGCCAATAGGTGGGGGAGCCGAAATCCGGCACCACTGCCGTGGCTCCGTCCTCGACCACCTGGTGGGCGCACCAGGCCGAATAGTGGATGAAACGCATGGCCCGCAGGGGTTCGATCAGCCGGAGCGTGCTCCGGACAAAGGGGCGGAAGGTTTCGTAGCCCTCGATCAGCAGATCGGCTTCCAGCAGGGCGTCGTCCAGGCGGCCCGGCAGCAGCATCCAGAAATCCTGCACCGGCGGCCCGATGACCATGTCGTCGAAATCGATCAGGAGAAAAGAGGACTCCGGGCGATACACCAGGTTGCCGAAGTGGCAGTCGCCGTGGATCCTGATGGTCTCCAGCCCGGAAAACAGCGGGGTGATGGCGGCGATCAACCGGTCGACGGTTCGGGTGTAGGGTGCGAGCAGATCGGCGGGAACGAGGCCGCTTTCCCTGATATACGCCGCCTGGGCCGTGGTGGTGGTGGCCGGATGGAGACGAAAGCGATGCGCGGCCGTGTTCCGCGCCCCCACCATGTGCATCCGGCCGAGCAGACGACCGACGGCCAGCCACTGATCCTCGGTGAATTCATCGACCGCGCGGCCGCCCTTTTTCGGAAACACCGCGAACAAGATGGCGCCGCAGCGGCCGATGGTACCACCTTGCCGCAAGGGCAACGGTGCGACCACCGGGATTTCCTCGTCGGCCAGTTCGCACAGAAAATCGTGTTCGTCCTGGATCATTGCCAGGGGCCATCGTCCCGGCCGGTAGAATTTGGCGATCAGGCCGTCGCCCGCGGTGCTTTCCAGTTCGTAGACCCGGTTGATGTAGCTGTTGCAGGGCCGGCAGAGATTGGTGCAGGCGGTCCCCAGCGCCGTTTCGACCGCCTCCAGAATTCGTTCGGGGGTCAGGCCGTGGAACGCGGCGTGGGAAGTGGAAGGTGAGGGGACAGCCATGGCGGGCCTCATTCGATAAGCTAAGCGATTTCGTCCAACCTGCCGGCAGGCGCGGGCTCGACGGCAACGACCGATACGCCCAACCTACCACATTCGCGGCAAAAAGTATCACGGTTCCATGGAAAACCTGTCGACAGGCGTTCCTCCGGTTCATGCGCCCCTGTTGCAATTCAGGACGAAATCGCCCATGCTGGGGCAATGCCTCGAAACCAACGCCATTTCCGGGGGTGAACAGTCCTCTCCATGTCCACGTGGCAATTGTCCGCGCCATGGAATGCGACAGTATCGTCAACCTTATCCGGCAACAGTGCACCGAATGCGGCGCCTGCGTCAAGAATTAAGCAAGGGGCCGGGCCCGAACGTCTTTTCGGGGAAATGCTGTTCCGGAACAGGAGCTTATTGACGTCTGGCGACCGATGACGCATTAATGGCGCCATGAGGGTAAAGGGAAGGACCGTACCACCCCAGACCACAGACACCAAAAGGAGAGAGGAGATGAAAGTCGTCGCATTCAACGGCAGCCCCAATGGCAAGGGCAACACCTGGCACGCGCTCAAGATGGTCACCGACGAGTTGGAGAAGGAAGGCATTGCCACCGAGATCGCCCACGTCGGCAACAAGGCGGTTCGGGGTTGCCTGGCCTGCGGCCAGTGCTTCAAGAAGAGAAACGAACAGTGCATCCAGGCCGACGATCCGGTCAACGAGTGGGTTCAATTGATGAAAGGCGCCGACGGCATTCTTCTGGGCTCGCCGGTCCACTATTCGGCCGTGGCCGGAACCATGAAGTCGTTCTTGGACCGCGCTTTTTACGTCGCCGGCAGTAACGGCAGCATGCTGCGCCACAAGGTCGGCGCCGCAGTGGTGGCGGTGCGCCGTTCCGGCGGCCTGCCCGCCTTCAACCAGTTGAATAATTTTCTCTGCTATTCCGAGATGTTGATCCCGACCTCCAATTACTGGAACGTGATCCACGGCGCCCGGCCGGGCGAGGTCGCCAAGGACGAGGAAGGCATCCAGATCATGCGGACCCTGGGCCGGAACATGGCCTGGCTGCTGCACCTGGTCGAGCACGGCAAGGGTACGATTGCCCCGCCGGCACAGGAGAGCAAGGTCTGGATGAACTTCATCCGCTGAAGCCGCGCCCGACGGTCTGCCCGCAAGGCCCGTCGGGCGATCCCGGCAATTGGATGGCCCGGAGGTTGGCGGGCAGGCATCGTCCGGCCGCCGGGTTCGTCTACCGCAATCACTCTGGAGGAGGCCCCATGGAACTCAGCGAAGCCATTGCCACCCGGCGAAGCATCCGCCGTTATCAGGAAGCCCCGGTCGCCGACGAGCATATCCGCACGATCATCGAGGCGGCCATGCTGGCGCCCTCGGCGGGCAACCAACAGCCCTGGCATTTCGTGGTGATCACCGACCGGGGACAGCTCGGCCGCATCCCCGATTTTCACCCCTACAGCGACATGGTGCGCACCGCGCCGGCAGCGATTCTCATCTGCGGCGATCCTGCCGGCTGTCCCTGGCCGGATTTCTGGGTCCAGGATTGCAGCGCGGCCGCCCAAAATGCCCTGCTGGCGGCGCGCGATCTCGGGCTGGGCACGGTCTGGGTGGGCGTGTACCCGATCGAGGAGCGCATGGCGGGATTTCGCCAACTGCTGGCCATCCCGGAGCAGGTCCTGCCGTTTGCCCTAATCCCGGTGGGCTGGCCGGCCGGGTCGTTTTCCGCAGTCAACCGCAGCAAGCCGGAACGGGTGCACCGGGAAAGATGGTAGCGCTCCGTCTGCCGGCAACATGGCAGAAATCCGCTGTAATGAATGCGGGCAAAGCTTGCAAATGGCTGGCCGGGTTGTACAATCGGGCCCACCGGTTCCGGCCGCCCCGTCCGACGCGATCGTTTCCGGTGGTGCCGCCTTACCGCGCCTTCCCTGACCGTCAACCCGAAAACTTGCACCCTCGGTCGGCATGAAATATCTCGCCTCCCAGTTTCTTTTTCTGCTCCAGGACGGACGGGCGCGCCGCAATATCCGCTCGTTGGTCAAGTTCACCCTGTTCCTGGTCCTGATCATGGTGGTCTACAGCTACCTCTTCCATGTGATCATGGCCCACGAAGGCCGCGATTATTCCGCCATTACCGGCTTGTACTGGACCCTGACCGTGATGTCGACCCTGGGATTTGGCGATATCACCTTCGACAGCGATCTGGGCAAATTGTTTTCCATTGTCGTGCTGCTGTCCGGGATCATTTTTCTTTTGGTGATGCTGCCCTTCACCTTCATCCAGTTTTTCTACGCCCCCTGGCTGGAGGCCCAGAACAAGTCGCGGGTTCCCCGGCATCTGCCGGCGGAGATCGGCAACCACGTCATCATCACCTGCTACGATCCCATCGCCATCGCCCTGGTCCAGCGGCTCAAGCAGTACGGGCACGAATACATCTTGCTGGTGCCCGAGGTGCAGCAGGCGCTCGACCTGGTCGATCAGGGCTACAAGGTGCTGGTGGGCGAGCTGGACGACTCGGAAACCTACCGCCGGGCCCATGTCGAGCGGGCCGCGCTGGTGGTGGCCCTCAACGACGATATGAAGAACACCAGCATCGTTTACACCGTGCGGGAGATCGCCCCCCAGGTGCCCATCGTCGCCAACGCCGACCTCAACGATTCGGTGGATATCCTGGTCCTGGCGGGCTGTAGCCGCGTCTTCCAGTTCATGAACATGCTGGGACGGTCGCTGGCTCGGCGCACCTTGGGAGCCCGCACCCATGCCAACGTCATCGGCCGCTTCGAGGATTTGGTCATTGCCGAGGCCCTGGCCATGCGGACCCACCTGGTGGGGAAGACGGTCCGGCAGCTCGGTCTGCGCCAGGCCACCGGCATCACCATCGTCGGCCTGTGGAACCGCGGCCACTTCACCCTGCCGCGTCCGGAAACGGTGATCGAGTCGAGCACGGTGCTGGTGCTGGCCGGCGCGGAGAGCCAGTTGGCTGACTATGGTACCTATATCGGCGAAACCGAGACCACTGCTGCTTCGCCGGCGCTCATTCTGGGCGGCGGCCGGGTGGGCAAGGCCGCAGTGAGCGCCCTACAGCAACAGGGCGTGGCCTATCGCATCGTCGAGAAAAACCGCCGGATCAGCGAGGAGGGCGAGTATTGCGTGATCGGCAGCGCCGCCGACCACCAGATCCTGATCAAGGCCGGGATCGAGACCGCGCCCTCGGTGTTCATCACCACCCACAACGACGACGTCAACATCTACCTCACCATCTACTGCCGCCGGCTGCGTCCGGATATCCAGATCATCAGCCGGGCGACCCTGGACCGCAACATCAACGTCCTCCACGCCGCGGGCGCCGACCTGGTGATGTCGCACGCCTCCATGGCCGCCAACACCATCATCAACATCCTGACTCCCGGCCGGGTGCTGATGCTCACCGAGGGACTCAACATCTTCCGCTGCCGGGTGCATCTGCTCCTGATCGGCAAAAGCCTCTTAAACAGCGGCATCCGCGAGAGCACCGGTTGCAGCGTGATCGCCATTTTCCGGCAAGGCCACCGGCGTATCAATCCCGACCCCAGCGAAATACTCGAACCGGAGGACGAACTGCTGATGATCGGCACCGCGGCCTCGGAAAAAGCCTTTGCCGAAAAATACCCCGACACCTGAAGGGATGTTGCTTTTTTTCAATTCTGACGTTTAGTTATCCGACTGCCGCTTTTCCGTTGCATCTCCCGGACAGGGGTGTATCATCCCTTTGAATAGCGTCTCATCGCACCGCCTCTCAACCCGGCATACGGCCGCCGCAGCCGGGGCGTCACCTTGCCGCAATCAATCCGGCCCTCTGCCTCGCATCTTTTCGTATGAAGGCTTTTTTATTGAAAAAAATAGACCATGTGTCGTCGGCTGCCCTGATTGCGGCCTGTTGCCTGCCTGCCGCCGGCCGGCTGTGGGAAAACGGCCTGACCGAGCCGGTCGGCCTGTTTTCCGATGTTGGCGTCGCCGTCCTCTTCTTTGCCCTGGCGCGGAGTTGCCCGCCTTGGCTGCGCCTGCCGCTCGCCCTGACCTGGGCCCTGTTCCAGGCCGCGGCCATCGAGCTGTTTGCCGCCCTGCAGCGGCTGCCGACCTGGCACGACCTGCGCTATCTGGCCGATCCCGATTTCGTCAGCGCCAGCATCGACGGCTTCAGGCTTTCCTCGCCCTGGCTTGTCGCCCTGCTGGTGGCCGCGGCGCTTTTGGTTGCGGTCAAGCCCGCTCGCCGCTGGGGGAACCGCGCCCTGGCCCTCGGCCTGGCAATGGCCTTCTGCCTGCTTTTGGAGCAGGGCATGGTCAGCCGCCAAAACGACGAACAGCCCGTTGCCGCCCGCTATAACGGCCTGCACTGGTTTGTCGAGGATGCCCTGACCGAGGCGCTACGCGAGGAGGCGGGGCCGGTGACCGAGGAGGCGCTGCCCGCCGGGCTCCGCCAGCTCGATTTGGGAGGCAAGGCCCTGGTGGCCGGCAAAGGACAGGCCAAGAACGTGCTGATCGTCGTGCTCGAAGGCATCACCGGTCTCTATCACCCCGAAATGCGCCGAGCCATGGGGGTGGAGACCGACGAATTGGCCATGGACAACCTGGCCGCGAGCACGGCCGACGGGATGCTCATCCCCGATTTCGTCGTGCACAGCCACCAGACCATCCGCGGCCTTTATTCGATGCTCTGCGGCGACTACAGCAAGCTCTCCTACGAGACGCCCAAGGCCTTCGAACTGCTCCAAAATGCTTCCCGGGCCGGGGAATGCCTGCCGGCGCAGATGGCGGCCAACGGCTGGTCCACCCATTTCCTCCAGGCCTCCGGCCTCCAATTCATGGCCAAGGACAAGGTGATGGAATCCATCGGCTTCCAGAAGGTCCACGGCAGCGGGTGGTTCACTGAAGCCAATCCCTTTCCGTTCGAATGGGGGGTGATCGACGAGGTCTTCTTCAACGGTGCCCGGCAATACATCAACAATCTGCGCAAGAAGCGCGCCCCCTGGATGCTGACCCTGCTCACCGTGGGCACCCATCAGCCCTACGGGGTGACCGACGAGGCGGCCGAGCGCTATCCCTCGCGCAAGATCGCAAGCGTAGCCGAACTCGACCGGGTGGTGGGCCGGTTCATCGACGGATTGCGCCGCGACGGGGTGCTCAAGGACACCCTGGTGATCGTCACCTCCGACGAGTCGCACGGCTCCGATCTGGCGGACTGGATCAGCAGTTGGGGGCTGGGCATCGTGCTGGCGCCGGAAAAACAGCAGCTGCCGCGGATCAAGGTGGGCGGCTACGGCTTGGTCGACCTCACCGCCTCGATCCTCGACTACCTGGGGCTGACGGCCCCATCCTCGGTCGTCGGCCGCAGCTTTTTCCGCGATTACGATCAGCCCCGCGACATGGTGTCGTTCACCGCTTCCAAGCTGCGCTGGCTGACCGGCGGCAAGCGCTACGAGTGCACCGACAACGGTGGCTGCCGGGTGGGCCGGGCCGCCAGCATCCTCGGCGATCCGCCCGCGGATTTTCGCCGGGACAACAAAGGCGAAGGCAGCCGGATTTTCGCCATCGCCCAGACCCTGGACAACAAGCTGCTGGCGCATCCGAGTTCGAAGGTGCTCCACTTTGCCAAGGGCGAGATGCGCAAATTGCCGGAAAAAATCGGCAGCGAGTGGTCCGAGAACCTAGTCGGGGCGCAATACCTCGATTTTCCGGCCGAATCGACCGTGCACGTCTCGGTTCGGGTCAAGGCGGTCAAGGCCCCGTCCAGGGGGATCAACCTCAACCTGCTGATCAAGGAATGGAATGAGGACAGCAACGACATCCCCTTCGACAATTTTCCCGTCCTCCATGCCGGCGAGGAGGGCAGGGTGGAATTCTCCTTCTACAATCCCAAGCCCCGCCAATCCTTTTCCTTTTTCCTGGTGGGCGAGGGCAAGAACGGCCTGGTCAAGCTGGAGGATTTCACCGTGACCATCGACCGGAACAGGATCTGAATCCGGCCCGGTTGCGGTCAGGCGCAAAGGTCATTCCGAGCGCAGGGCTTCAAGCGGATCGAGCAGGGCCGCCTGACGGGCGGGCAGGATCGAGGCCAGGATGCCGATGGCCATGGCCAGCAGCTCGGCCAGAACGACAAAGCTCCAGGGTGTATGCACCGGCAGCAGCGGCACGAAGAACTTGGCTGTGGCTGCGCAGACAAGCCCGGCCGCCAGCCCGGCCGCGCCGCCCAGCCCGGCCAGCAAGGTGCCTTCGAGCAGGAAAAATCCCAGCACCTGGGCCCTGGTGGCGCCGATGGCCCGCAGCAGGCCGATTTCGCCGGTCCGTTCGCGCACGGCAATGGTCATTACAGTGAAGATCCCCACGCTGCCCACCAACAGCGAAATCCCCCCCAAAGCCCCCACCGCCACGGTGAGCATCCCCAGCACCGAACCGAGCACCTCGAGCATCTGCTGCTGGGTGGTGACGGTGAAATCTTCCTGTCCGTGGCGAGCCAGCAACAGCCGCTTGATCGCCGCCACCACTTCGCCGGCCTCCTGCCCCTCGCGGTAGAGGATGTCGATTTCCATCAGCCCGTCGCGGTTGAACAAATCCAGGGCGCGGATGGCCGGAATGTACACCGTGTCGTCCATGTCGAAGCCGAGGATCTGCCCTTTCGGTTCCATCACCCCGATCACCCGGGCCGGCTGATTGCCGATCTGGAAACGTTCGCCCAGCGGGTTGCGGTCCAAAAAGAGTTCGCGGGCCACCTTGTGGCCGAGCACCGCGAAGGGCCGGGCGGTGCGGTGATCGTCCGGCGGCAGGAAGTGGCCGCTGCCCACGTACATGCGGAAGGCCCGGTCCATCTCCGGGCCGACGCCGTAGGCGGTGATCCGGCGGGTGCGGGTGCCGGCCTTGACCTCGACGTTGCCCTGGACCATGGGTACCGCCGCCTCGACGCCCGGCAGATGCCGCAGGGCCTCGGCATCCTCCAGGGTGAGGAGGCGTTCGGAGCCGATCACCCCCAGCGAGGCGCCCATGGTGGTCACTTTGCCGGGGGTGATGGCGATCAGGTTGGTGCCGAATTGAGTGAATTCGGACAGGACGAAGCGCTGCAGGCCTTCGCCCATGGACGTGAGCAGGATGACCGCGGCGATCCCCACCGCGATGCCCAGGCCGGTGAGCGCCGAGTGGAGCCGCTTGGCTCGGATGGAGGTGGTGACGAAGCCGATCTGGTCGCGGATGTCCATGGCGTCATCGGCGGGCCAGGGCCTGGATCGGGTCGAGCCGCGCCGCCCGGCGGGCCGGCAGGAGCGAGAAGAGGAACCCGGTTCCCAGGGCGGTGCCGAAGGCGGCGGCAATGGCCCAGGAGGGCGGTGTGGTGTTGAGCGTCGGGTAGAACTGCACCGCCAGCCAGGAACCGGCAAAACCCAGGGTCAGGCCGATCAGGCCACCGACCGCCGACAGCAGCAAGGCCTCGGTGACCAGCAGGGCCATGATCTGCAGCCGTCCCGCGCCCAGGGCCTTGCACAGGCCGATTTCGGCAGTGCGTTGGGCTACCGCCATGAGCATCACATTCATGATCAGGATGCCGGCCACCACCAGGCTGATGCCGGCAATGGCCGCCACGGTCAGGGTCAGCACGTGCAGGATCTTGTCGAAGGTGGCCAGCACCGAATCCTGGGTGATGATGGTCACGTCTTCCTCGCCGTAATGGCGCTTGGCGACGGTGGCGTTGATGTGCGCCTTCAGCCGGTCGATCGTTGCCAGGTCCCGGGCCTCGATCAGAATGCGGAACAGGCCTTCGGTGTTGAGCAGCATCTGGGCAAAGGCCACCGGCACGATCACCATTTCCTCGGTGTCCAGGCCCAGCGAGCGGCCCTCGGAGCCGAGGATGCCGATCACTCGGCAGCGGAAGCCGCCAAGCCGCACCAACTCGCCCAGGGCGTTTTGCTGGCCGAACAGCTCGCGGTAGACCTTGGCGCCGATCACGCAGACCGGCCGGGCGATTTCCATGTCCTCCTCCGGGAGAAAGGTGCCCCGTTCCAGGCGGAGATGGTGGATGTCGAGCAGGGAGGCGGTGGAGCCGAACAGCGGGATTTGCCGCTCCTTGCCCCGCCAGGCGATGGTCATCTCGCCGACGTTGAGCGGGGTCAGGCGGCGGACGGTTTCGCTACGGGCCAGGGCCCGGGCATCGTCCAGGGTGAGGTCGCGCGGCGTCTCGCCCACCAGGGTGGCCGGGGTGTTGTTCGCGGTCTCGGCCCGGCCGGGGATGACGATCACCAGATTGGTGCCCAGCGAGGCGAACTGGTCGACGATGTAGAGCCGGGCGCCGTTGCCGATGCCGGTGAGCAGCACCACCGCCGCCACGCCGATGGCCATCGCCAGCAGCATCAGCAGGGTGCGGACCCGGTTGCCGCCGAGGCTGGTGACGGCAAAGCCGATGGCGTCCAAGGGGCGCACGGTTTCACGGCCCCTTGGAATCGCTGGCGATGCGGCCGTCGACCACCCGGATGCGCCGTGCGGCCCGCTCGCCGATTTCCGGGTCGTGGGTGACCACCACCAGGGTGAGTCCGTCCCGGTGCAGCCCTTCCAGCAGGTCGATGATCTCGCCGCCGGCGTGACGGTCGAGGTTGCCGGTGGGCTCGTCGGCCAGCAAAATGGCGGGCCGGTTGATCACCGCCCGGGCGATGGCCACCCGCTGGCGCTGGCCGCCGGACAGTTCGTCCGGCCGGTGGTGGCACCGCTCGGCCAGGCCGAAGGCCTCGATCAAAGGGCGGCTGCGTTCGCGGCGTTCCCGCTGGGACACACCGGCCAGCATCAGGGGCAATTCGATGTTCTGCTGGGCGGTCAGGCGGGGAATGAGGTGGAAGAACTGGAAAATGAAGCCGATGGTGCGGCTGCGGGTGGCGGCCAGTTGGCGGTCGTTGAGATGGGTGACGTCCCACTTTTGCAGGAGATAGGTGCCGCTATCGGGCGTGTCGAGCAGGCCGAGGATGTTGAGCAGGGTGGATTTGCCCGAACCCGAAGGGCCCATGATCGACAAATATTCGCCCGAGGCGATGTCCAGGGAAACCCGGTCCATGGCCCGCACCTCCTGGCCGCCCACGGTGAACAGGCGGCTGACCTCGCGCAGTTCGATCATTTGGCGGCCGCTTCGCCACCGGATCGTTCGGCCGCGACCAGCACGCCGTCGGCCAGGCCCTGGCGGTCGATGGTGGTCACCACCACCTCCCCGGGCCGCAGCCCGGTCCGCACTTCGGTGAATTTCCAGTTGGACAGGCCGGTTTCGATCCGCTGCCGGTGCAGTCTTTGGGTCGCCGGGTCCACCGCGTAGACGGTCCCGTCGGCCAGCACGGCCTCGGTGGGCACCCGAACTGCCTCGGGTCTGGTGTCGAGGATGATCTCGACATCGGCGCTGTAGCCCGCCAGGAGGTTGGGCGGGGCGGCGCCATCGGCGAAATCGGCCTCGATTTCAACGGTGCGCGCCTGTTTGGCCACTTCGAGCACATAGGGGGAGATGGAGCGGACCCGGCCGGGGAAATGCTTCTTGGGAAAGGCGTCGAGGCTGATCCGCGCCGCCATGCCCGGCCGGATTTGGGCGGTGTCGATTTCGTCGATGGGAGCGGCCACGTACAGCGATTCCATGTTGATCAGGTCCACGGCCGGCAGGGTGGCGATGCCGGGAGGCGAGGGAGTCAGGTATTCGCCGACCTCGCCGTTGACCTCGGCCACGATGCCGTCGAAGGGCGCCAGCAGAATCGTCCGCTCCAGGGTGGCATTGGCCGCGTCGATCCGGGCGACGGCCTCCGCCTGTCGGGCTTGGGCCGCCTCGCAGCCTGCCCTCCTGGCCCGAGCCGTGGCCTGGGCCTCGTCGTAGAGCGCTTCCGAGGTGGAACGGGTCCGGATCAGCTCGCTTTGGCGCGTTGCCTGCTTTTCGGCGAGATCGGCCAGCAGGCAGGATTCCCGGAGCGCGGCCGCGGCGGCCACGGCTTCGCTCTGGGCCAGCCGCAAATCCGCCTGGAGGTCGTTGTTCCACAGGGTGAGCAGGATTTGGCCGGCCTTGACCCGGTCGGCCTTGCGCACCTTGAGCGTGGCGATCTGGCCGCCGATGGCCGGGGTGAGATTGGCCCGCAGCCGGGCCTTGACCGTGCCGGCCCGGGTATTGGCCACCGTGGCCTCCACCGGGCCGCTGTCAACGGTCTGCACCGTCACCTTGACCGGGATTTCCCTGGTCAGGTAGCGGTAGCCGGCAAAGAGGGCAAGGGCCAGCGGCAGGAGAACGAACAGGAAAATTTTTTTCACGAAAGGTCCGGGGCATCGATAAACGGAAAAACGCGGCGTCCAAGGGGCCGGCTCGTGCGGTTGCCCGGTGCGTCGAACCGGCGGCAGAAATCTCCAACCGGCGGCAAGGGATGAAACCGAACGAGACTGCTTGTTGTCTAAAAGGATTTCAGGGAAAAGACAAAGAATTTTTTGTGGTTGGCGTCACCGGGCCGTTTGCGGCGGGCAGCGGGCGAGACGACGGAGAGGAAAGGGCCAGCCCGGCACACATGGCCGGGATAAGAAGGGGTGTTGTCCTGCACTGCGGGCGGGGCGCGGCCGCACGGCTCTTGGTTTCTTCGCCCGCGATTGTTTGCCGTACCATGGAGCGAGCTGGCGATCAATGATTCCGGGCCTTGCCGGCAGTTGCCGGCTGGCCTGCGGCTCAGCCCCCGATGCCCTTGCCCTCGACACCCTTGGCGATGCGGTCGCCGATTTCCCGGTCGATGTTGCGCCAGTATGCCAGCGCCCGCTGGAGCACGGGTGCGGAAACCCCTTTTTTCAAATGGCCGACCACATTGGCCACCAGCCGGCCGCGTTGGGAATCGTCCATGACTTCCCGCACCAGGGCTTGGGCCTGGGCAAAGTCGTTGTCGTCCTTGCGCGGGGTATAGGCGACGCGGACAAAGGCACCGCTGGCCTGCCAGACCTCGACCTGCGGATAGCGTGCCCCGTCCGCTTGAGGGCCACCCTTCGAGTTGGGCGCGTAGACCGGATCGGCAACGTTCTCCACCCGCATCGCCCTGTCCTTGCTGTAGCTGGGCACCGGACATTTCGGCCGGTTGACCGGGATTTGCTTGTAATTGACGCCCAGCCGGGTCCGGTGCGCATCCGCATAGGAGAAAAGGCGGGCCAGCAGCATCTTGTCCGGACTGGGGCCGATCCCCGGCACCAGGTTGTTCGGCTCGAACGCGGCTTGTTCGATCTCGGTATGGAAATCGGTGGGATTGCGGTTGAGGGTCAGCCGTCCCACTTCGTAGAGGGGATAGTCCCCGTGCGGCCAGACCTTGGTGAGGTCGAACGGGTTGAATCGGTAGATGGCGGCGTCGGCAAAGGGCATGATCTGCATTTGCAGCGTCCAACTGGGGTGTTCTCCCCGCCTGATCGCCTCGAACAGGTCCCGCTGGTGATAATCGGCATCCACACCGGCCAGGTAATCCGCCTCCTCCTGGGTGAGGAAATCGATCCCCTGGTCGGTCTTGAAGTGGTATTTCACCCAAAATCGTTCGCCCTGGGCGTTGACCCACATGTAGGTGTGGCTCGAGTAGCCGTTCATGTGCCGCCAGGACCTGGGAATGCCTCGATCGCCCATCAGCCAGGCGACCTGGTGCGCCGACTCGGGCGAGAGGGTCCAGAAATCCCATTGCATGTCATGGTCGCGTAGGCCGTTGTCTGCCCGGCGTTTTTGCGAACGGATGAAATGCTGGAATTTCATGGGGTCGCGCAGGAAGAAGACCGGCGTGTTGTTGCCGACCATGTCGTAATTCCCCTCGCTGGTGTAGAACTTCAGGGCAAAGCCGCGCGGGTCGCGCCAGGTGTCGGGGCTACCGCGTTCGCCGGCCACGGTGGAAAACCGGACCAGGGTGTCGGTCTTGGTGCCGGGCTGGAACACCTCGGCCTTGGTGAAGGCGCTGACGTCCTTGGTCACTTCGAAGAAGCCGAAGGCGCCGGAGCCCTTGGCATGGGGCTGGCGTTCCGGAATCCGTTCCCGGTTGAAGTTGGCCATCTGCTCGATCAGGTGATAATCCTGCAACAGAATCGCGCCGTTGGGTCCCACGGTCAGCGAGAATTCATCGCTGGATACGGGAATGCCGGCGTCGGTGGTGGTGGGATTGCGGCGATCGTCTTGCATTGCATGCGCCTCCTTTGAAGTTAGGGATATCCCGCCGGGTCTGGCCACCCCGGCACACATCAAGGTGCAACCGCTCGAAGCTGTTAACAGCCTCGCCGGAGTATGCGTCGCGATGGTTCTGCGTGCCATTTTTGTCGAACGGTATGCAGTATTACTTGCGATATGGTGCCGCGGTTGTCCTCTTGTTTTTTGATGTTGGCCGAAAAAAAAACCTGGCTGTGGGATTGCGGCCAAAACCGGGAAACCGGGCAAGCGGCGGGCAGGGAGGATGGCCGGCTTGCCCGGCTCATCCTGGGGGGAGAAAAAAGGGTTGGGACGGGGCGCCGTCAGGGGGCGTCCAGGATCGTGCGCACCGTACGCAGCAGTTCCTTGGGCGAGACGGGTTTGTAGAGGATTTCGGCGTGCAGGTCCAATAGCTTTTTTTGTTGAATATTTTCCGGGGCATAGCCGCTGATGAAGATTCCTTTCACCTGGGGCTTCATCCGATGGATGGCCTCCAGGGCCTGCTTGCCGTTCATTTTGGGCATGACCAGGTCGAAAATCAGTAGGTCGACGCCGTCGCGATGCTCGGTGAAGAGGCGCACCGCTTCCTCCCCGTTCATTGCGGTCAGGACCGAATAGCCGAACTGTTTCAGCACCCTGGCGTAGAGCTGGCGCACCGCGCCATCATCCTCGGCCAGGAGAATGGTCTCGGTGCCGCCCCGGACGCGCTCCCGCCGGCCCTTGCCTTGCTCCTCCTGCCGCGATTCCTCGCTGAGCGGCAGATAGACCATGAAGGTCGCACCCTTGCCCAGTTCGCTTTCGACCGCGATGTGGCCCTGGTGCTCCGTGACGATCCCGTAGACCACCGACAGGCCCAGGCCGGTGCCCTTGCCCATTTCCTTGGTGGTGAAGAAGGGATCGAAGATCTTGGCCGCGGTCCGCTGATCCATGCCCTTGCCGGTGTCGGCGACCGCAATGCGCACATACGGGCCCGGATGGCCGAAGCCGTGTCGGTCGATGAAATTCTGGTCGAGTTCCAGCCGCTCGGTGGCGATGGTCAGATAGCCGCCGCCCGGCATGGCGTCGCGGGCGTTGGTGGCGAAATTCATCAGCACCTGGTCGAGCTGGTGGCTGTCGGCGAAGACGTTCAGCTCCTCCTTGGCCAAGCGGGTTTCGAACTGGATATCCTCGCCGATCACCCGGCGGATGAATTTCTCGATGCGGGTGATCATCTGGTTGAGGTCGATCGGCTCCTTGCGGGAGGCCTGCTTGCGGCTGAACATGAGCAGGTCCTTGGTGAGATGCGAGGCCCGCAAGCCGGCTTCGAGGATGGTGTGCACGCTTTTCCGGGCCGGATGGTTCTCGGCCAGGTCGTCCAGGGCGATCTCGGCATAGCCGAGGATGGCCGAGAGGATGTTGTTGAAATCGTGCGCGATGCCGCCGGCCAGGGTGCCGATGGATTCCATCTTCTGGGCCTGGCGGAATTGTTCCTCCAACCTGCGGTGGTCGGTGATGTTGCGCACGATCTCGATGATGCCCTCGATGCCGCCCCGGTGGTCGGTGATCGGGATCGCCCGGATTTCGAATTCCCGATTGTCTCCCTGCGGAACCAGGTAGCCGATTTCGTTGCGATGCGAGGCCAGGCAATCCACCACCGGGCAGGCGGGGCAGGGCCCGTCGTGCTGCCAGAATGCGGCATAGCAGGGGGAATCCGCGGTGAGCGCGTCCTCTCCCAGGCAGAACATCTGCCGGGCAGCGGTGTTCACCCAGCGGACCTTCAACTCCGGCGAGAGATGGACGATGCCGTCCGGGACATTGTCGAGCAGGGCCCGATAGGCCAGCGAAAGCCGCCGGTATTCCTCCTCCCGTTGCCGAAGCTGCGCCTCGGCCTCTTCCCGCCGCCTTTTTTCCGCCGCTTCGTTCAGGCTGCGCTCGATGGCCGGAATCAGGCGGGCCAGGCTGTCCTTGAGGATGAAATCGGTCACCCCGGATTTCAGCAGCTCCGCCGCAGTTTCCTCGCCGGTATTGCCGGAAACGAGCAGGACAGGGGCATGGGGCAGGCGGGTGGCGAGCCGGCGCAGGGTGTCGTGGAAATCGAGCCCGGTCACCTTGTAGTCGGAAAGGATCAGATCCCAGTCGCCCGTTTCCAGGGCCTCGGCTAGTGCCGGCCCGTCCTTGGCCCAATGCAGGGCCGCGGCCAGGCCGCTGGTGCGAAGGTGGCGGGAGATGAGCAGATAGTCGGCCTCTTCGTCTTCGATCAGCAGAATGCGCAAGGGGATCATGGAGAGTTTTCGGGCGGTTCGTTGATGGACAGCCAGTAGATGCTCAGCCGCGATACCGTGTCGGCGAGTTCGACGAAATCCAGCGGTTTGCGGACAAAGCTGTTGGCACCGATTTCGTAGCTTCGCTGCCGGTCGCGCTCCTCGTCCGAGGAGGTGAGGACCACCACCGGCAGCAGCCTGGTGCGCCAGTTGGTTCGAATGATTTTCAGTACTTCCAGTCCGGACAATTTCGGCAGGCCGATGTCGAGCAGGACCACCATCGGCAGTTCGGACAGTTGCGACTGCAGGTAGGCACCCCGGTTGAGCAGGAAATCGACGGCCTGCTGCCCATCGCGGATCACGTCGATTCGATTGGCGATGTTGACCTTGTTCAAGGCCCTCAAAATCAGCATCTCGTCCTGGAGATTGTCCTCAACCAGGAGAATGGTCTTGTTGCGCATGAAACCTCATGACACACTTGGAGCGATCAGGGAAGGGAAAAACAGAAGATGGCGCCGGCATCGACGCGGCCGCTGGCCGTGATGGTGCCGCCGTGGCGGTGGATGATCCGCTGGACCGTGGCCAGGCCGATGCCGATGCCCGGAAACTCCTCCTGGCGGTGGAGCCGCTGGAACGGCTGGAACAGTTTACCGGCATGGGAGGGGTCGAAGCCGGCGCCGTTGTCGCTGACGCATATCCAGGTCGCCTCGCTGTCATGGGCGACATGAACCCGGATGAGCGCTTCTTCCCGGCGGGAGGTGTATTTCCAGGCATTGGCCAACAGGTTGCGCAGGGCCGCCTCGATCATGGAGGCATCGCCCTGGACGACCAATTCCGGATCGACCTCCCAGCGGACCTTTCTCTCCGGTTCGTTGCCGGCCATTTCCGACAGCAGCCGCACCGACATCTCGACAAGGTCGATCCGCTGCCGCCGCATCGGACCCCGGATCGAGCGGGACAGGGTCAGAAGTCCGTCGATCAGTTCGCCCATCTTGCGGCTGCCGGCGATGATCTGCTCCAAAAACATCCTGGCCTCGCCCTGGAGCTGCCCGCCGTGATCCTCGATCAGGGCCCGGGAAAAACCGTTCATCGCCCGAAGCGGGGCGCGGAGATCGTGGGAAACGGCATAGGCGAAGCTGTCCAGCTCGCGGTTGGCGGCGGTGAGTTCCGCCGTGCGCTCGACCACCCGTCGCTCAAGATCGGCATTGAGTCGGTGGACCTCTTCCTCGGCTTCCTTGAACCGGGTGATGTCCTCGGCGAAAATGACGATGCCGCCGACCTCGCCATCGGCATCGCACCAGGGGCGGATCTCCCAGCGTAGCCATTGCACCCGGCCATTGTCCCGGACGAACCTGTCTTCGTCGGCGCGGACGACTTCGCCGGCCAGGACCCGACGGTGCACGGCCTGCCAGGTTGCTCCGATTTCCGGGAAAACCTCGTAGTACGACCGGCCGACGACGGTCTGGCCGCCAAGGGTGTAATCGTCCCGCCATCGGCGGCTGGCCGCGAGATAGCACATCTGGCGATCAAACATGGCTAGGGCCACCGGTGCGTGCTCGATGAACAGCGACAGCCGCTCCTCGCTCTCCTGCAGGATTTTGAGGGTGGCCTTGGCTCGCGCCCAGGCGATGTTCGCGTCCTGCATTTGGTTGAGGGCGGCGAGCCGCGCCTCTTGCTGTTGTTCCAAAAGGCTTTTCAATTCGGCCTCGGCCTGTTTGCGCTCGCTGATGTCGTGGGCAATCCTGCAGAGGTAGGCAATGGCGCCGTGCCGGTCGAAGATGGGGAAAATGTTGGAGGCAAAGGTGAGGGACCTGCCCTTGACGACGAGAATTTCTTCCGTGGTGCAGGGGCGTTGCGTGGCAAGCACCTTCCGGTCGTTGGCGCGGAGCACCTCGGCGCTTTCGGCGGGAAAGAGGTCGGTGTCGGTCTTGCCGACGATCGTCTTTTCGTCCATCCCCAGCAGGCGCTGCAAGTTGGGATTGGCCAGGTTGTAGCGGCCGTCGGCGGTCTTCAGGCTGAGCAGGGCCAGGGTGTTGTCGATGATGGCGCCGAGCTTGCGTTCGCGGTCGAGGATGGTTGTCCGGTCGCGGACCCGTTCGGTGATGTCGATGAAGGTGGTGAGGTAGGAGCCGTCGGATAACTTGCAGGTGAAGAGCTGGGTAATCTTCTCGGAGCCATCCTTGCAGCTAACGCGGTATTCGCCGGCATCGATGGCATGGTCCGGATGCGGCATCCTGGCGAGGGCCTGCTGCCATTGGGACTGCGCCTGCGCCCGGACCGCAGGATCGGGATAGGTCCGTTGCTGCCAGTCGGCAATGGTGGGGAGTTCGTCGAGGGCATAGCCGAACAGCTGGCTCATGCGGTTGTTCTGCGCCAGGATGGTGGAGTGGCTGTCGGCCAGCGACATGGCCACCGGCGCGTTTTCAAACAGCCGGCGGAATCGTTCCTCGCTGGCCCGCAGGGCCTGGTTGGTTTCTTCGAGTTGTTGCCGGCGCGTCTGCTCCCGGTACCGCAGCCGATGGATAGTCTCGCTGGCCAGGCTGATGATCAGGCCGTCGAGGACCAGCATGCTCCATTGAAAGAGATCGTGGCTGGCCTTGCCGACAAAACCGTGCACCGGAGGGATGATGAAGTACAGGCAGAGCAGGCTGGTGATTGCGGTGGCAATCAAACCCGGTCCCAAACCGCCCAGCAGGGCGGCAAGGGAGATGGGCAGCACGAAGAGGAGGAGCAGCGGCCGCTCGTCGAAGTCGACGGGCATCCGCATGCGGACGAAGAGCATGACGAGGGTCAGCACGACTGCAAAGGCATAGGAAAGCAGGCGGGGCCAGGGATGGGAGATGAGGACGTCGATGATCGCTTCTTCGCGGGTTCTGGCCGGCGCCCGGTGATCGTCGGCAGGGACGATGCGCAGGGCCAGGGTAAAGCAGGCGCTGCTGACCAGCACGAAAAAGATCCCCTTGGCCGTGGACAGCCAGACCAGGGAAGGCACGTCGATAAAGGCCATCAGCAGCCGGTCGGAAAGAAAGATCCAACTGATCGCCAGTAAAAAATACCACAGAGTGGCCTGGGCGATGAACCGGTTTCGAGTAATGGACTTCATGGCGCGTCGACGAAGGAAATGTCGTAGGGGGATCGACGGCCGAGCTGGCGCGACAGTTGGTTGACCGAGCGCTTGAGGTCGATCATGCGCAGTTCTCGGCCCACCGAGGCACGATTAAACCGTTCCAGTTCCTCGTTGCGGCGCTTGAGTTCTTCCAGCAGGAGTTTGTGTTCGGTGATATCGTTGCCCAGGGCGAAAATTTCCGCGACCTGTCCCCGGTCGTTGCGGACCGCCTGGTTGGTCCAGGCCATCCAGAGCCGGCTGCCGTCGCGCCGGATATTTTCGTTGATGCTGTAGCGGTGGCGTTCCGGGTGCGAGGCGATGTCGGCGATCAGTCCGGACAGATCGGTCCCGGTGGATTCGCGTTCGGGCACCAGCACGCCGATATGGCGTCCGAGCAGGTCGACCCGGTCCCAGCCGAAAAGCTGCTGGGCGAAGGCATTGGCAAAGGTGATGATGCCGTCGCTCGACCAGCGGAGGATGGCGCTGTTGGCGTTCTCCACCACCTCGCGATAGCTCCGTTCGCTCCTGATCAGAGCTATTTCCGCCAGTTTACGGCCGGTGATATCCTGGATGGCGCCATGCACCTGGACGACCTTGCCGTCGGCCACCACCGGCTGGCCGATGATCCGGACCCATTTGCAGCGGCCGGTCCAGGTCCGCATCTCCAGTTCGAGGTCAAAGGCAATGGCCTGGTCGATGGCGGCCCGGGCCGCGGTCTCGATGGATAGGCGGTGTTCTCCGGAAAAACAGCCGAGGCAGGTGCCGATATCCATGCTGGTGTCTTCCGGCACATCGTGGATTCGCGCCGCCTCGGGGGTCCATGAGCCCCTGGCGCTCGCCAGGTCGAAGCTCCAGCCACCGATCTGGGCCATCGAGGCCATGTCGTTGAGCACCTGGCTGCTTTCGCGCAGGTCCGCCTCAATGGCCTTGCGGGCCTGGATGTTCTCCGCCGCCACCACGAAATAGTCTGGCGCGCCGTCGGGATGTCTGACCAGAGAAACGCCGATTTGGGCCCAGAACACGGTGCCGTCGCGGGCAACGCATCGTTTTTCCCTGGTGAAGAATGCCGCCTCGCCGGCAAGCAGGCCAGCAATATGCTCCTGGTCCTCCATCACCTCGTCCGGATGGGTCAATTGCGGGCAAAAGGCGGCCAACAGCTCTTCCCGGCTGTAGCCGAACATGGTGCTCAGGGCATGGTTGGCGGCCAGGTGGCGGCCGTCTTCAACGGCGATTACGGCAAGGCCGACCGTGGCCTGTTCGATGGCGGTGGCAAAAAGGGCCTCGCTGCGCCGCAGACGGGCGTCCGCGTCCGCCAAGTTGTGCCGGACCGCGGCGATTTTCGCGATCAGGGGCGGTTCGTCGAGTGCGCCGGTATCGGCTAGGACAGCCATCTGTCTTCCCAGTCGCCGGCCGCCGATCGTGCCGACGGCCAAGGTGGCAAGGATGGCCAGAACCAGAGCGGCTGCCGCGGACAACAGGGGCAAGAGGATCGCCGATCCGGGAATTTTCACCACCGCCGACCAGGCGGCAATCGAGGAATGGCCCACGAACCGTTCCTTCCCGTCCACATCGCGGCCGCCGTCGAATCCTTGCGGCGCCCGACGGGCGATGGCCTCGTCGCGTCCGTCCAGCAGAGCGATGGCCCAGCCGTTGGGGAAAGCCACCTGCTCCAGCAGCGCTTGAAATTGTTTCGCCTCCAGGGTGGTGAGAAAGAGATGCGTGGTTTTGTTGTTCCGGATGACCGGGACCGCCACTGCAAACGTCGCCTGCTTGGTAACCGGTCCGGGAAAGATGTCGCCAATTGCCGGCCGGCCGGTCACCAGGGCGGTGGGGGCGGCGGCATGGTCGTCGGACCGCGGCAGGAAGGGCAAGGCGGTGCCGAAGGGAAGGCTGGTGTCGAACAGCATCTGCATCGGCTCGCCGGTATCGGCCAGAATGACATGGCTGCCCAGGCTGTTGCGGTAGGCGTGGGCTTCGGCGTACAGCTCCGGCCACCGGTCGGGATCGTCGACCAATGGCGACATTGCCAGGATCTCCAGGGCTCGGATGCGGGCATCGAGCTCGCGGTCGACAACGGCGATGACATTTTGCGCGATGTTGGCGGCCTGCTGGCGGAGCTGTTTCTGTCGGTCAAGGATACTGTCGGCGGCCAGCCAAGCAGCCACCAGCACCGGCGGCAGAGCGCCCAGCCAGATCAGACGGGTGAGGACAGGGGAGAAGAAGTGAGGTCGCATGGAGGTGCCGGAAGCTCCGCTCTCCCGGGTGCAGCGATTGGCGCTGCCGGGAAAGGAGGCGAGTGGTCGCCGCACCCCGAACGGGAAAAGGGACAGGCCGCCTGACGCGGTACTCTTCCTGTATGCTGGAGCCATGCAATCCCCCTCGTGCAATCGTTTGGCGTCCACGGACGCGTGGGGCTCTTGCGCCCTTTCCGATTGATGCCGGAGAGGGGGCTGCGTTTCCCGAACCGATTGGACGGCAGTCGGCGAATGGAAACTATACAATTATACTTACGTCAAGTGGGCGGATAATGCAAGGGGCTGTTTCGTCAAATTACAGAGAAAGTGGAAAAATATAGAGCTGTTACCGATTGGAGACAGCTTTGAGTGTGGTATATCTTTTTTCCGGTTTCAGCAGCGTCTTTAACTGTGGTTGCGCGATTCGACTGCGGGCGCAATGGCTGGAAAAAACAAGGGCTGACTGGCCGGGCGGGCGAGGTGCGCGGGGTGAGTCAGCGTTGGAGGCGGTCGAGGAGGAGGCCGTCCGAGCCGACGAAATCGATGGTCAGGGGCATGGTGCCGACCGCGTGGGTCGAGCAGGCCAGGCAGGGATCGAAGCTGCGGATCACCGCCTCGATTCTATTGAGCAGGCCCTCGCGGGGCGGGGTGCCGTCGAGGAAGTGTTGCGCCGCCTGGAGAATGCCCCGCTGCATGGCCAGGTTGTTGTGGCCGGTGGCGATGATCAGGTTGATCCATTCGACCAGGCCGTCTTCGTTGACCTTGTAGTGGTGGATCAGGGTGCCGCGCGGGGCCTCGGCGATGCCGACGCCTTCCAGGTTGTTGACCCCGGCCATGGCCCGGACGCGCCGGTCGAGGATGTCCGGTTCGGCCAACAGGCGCTCGATTTGCTCCGTTGCGTACAGGATTTCGATCAGGCGGGCGTAGTGGGCCTGGAAGGTGCCGAGCACCGGCCCTGGTTCCAGGGCGCGGAACAGGGCCAGTTCGCGGTCGGCCAACTCGGTGCCGCAGCGGCCGGCGAGGTTGAGACGGGCCAGCGGCCCCACCCGGTACATGCCTTGCGGATAGCCGTGGGGCAGGTAATAGGGGAACTTGAGATAGGTCCAGGGTTCGACCGCCTCGCCGATGGCCTGCTGATACGCGCTGGGATCGAAATCGTCGGCCACGGGCGCGCCGTCGGCGTCGATGAATCGCAGCCGGCCGTCGTAATGCTCAAGGGTGCCGGCTTCGTTGGCCAGCCCGAGAAACAGGCTGGGGAAACGGGCAAAGACGCGGTCGTGCTCCCGGTGGCGGTCGAGGCTGTGCTTGAACCGCTCCAGGTGGGTGCGGACCAGGGCGATGATCGCCGGCAGTTCGGCGAGCATGGCCTCGCGCGCGGGTGCGGCCAGCGGCGAGTCGACGCCGCCGGGCACCACCCAGGAGGGGTGAATGCGTCGTCCGGCAAGGCGCTCGATCGTCTGTTGGCCGAATTGGCGCAGCCGGATGCCGTCGCGGGCAAATTGGGGATCGGCGGCGGCAAGGCCGAAAAAGTTACGGCTCTCCGGCGGGTGGTCCATGCCCAACAGGAGATCCGGCGCGGCAAGATAGAAAAAGCTCAGGGCGTGCGACTGGATGAGCTGAGCCAGGTTCAACAGGCGGCGCAGCTTGGCCGCGACCGGCGGGATGGCGACCGCCAGCAACTGGTCGCAGGCCTTGGCCGACGCCAGCTCGTGGCTGACCGGACAGATGCCGCAGGTCCGCGCCGTGAGGGTGGGCATTTCGAAGAAGGGGCGGCCGACCGCGAACCGTTCGAAGCCGCGGAACTGATTGACCTGGAAACGGGCATCCCGGACTCGGCCGGCATCGTCTAGAAAAAGACGGATGGCGGCGTGTCCCTCGATGCGGCTGACCGGTTCGATGGTGATCTGCTGCATGGAAATCTCCTAGGCGCCGAACCGGGTATCGAGCCGCAGGCCGTCGGCGGTACCCGCGATCAGGGCGGCGAGGGCGGCGAACAAGGTGTCGGCGGCGGGCGGACAGCCGGGTATGAAGAGATCGACCGGAACGAAACGGTGCAGGGGCAGGGCGTGGCCGTGCAGGCGCGGCAAATCCTCGATGGGGATTTGCGGCGCCAGAACCGGGCTTTCCCGGTAAACGGCCCGGAGCATCGCCTCGGCACCCAGAGGATTGCGCATCGCCGGCACATTGCCGGTGACCGCGCAGTCGCCCATGGCGATCAACAGCCCACTCCGCTGGCGCACCAGCCGCAAGCGGGCCTCGTCTTCCTCGGTGGAAACCGCGCCTTCGATGCAGACCACGTCCACCCGTTCGGGGAACTGTTTGGTGTCGACCAGCGGACTGTAGACGATGTCCATCTGCGCCGCCAGCTCCAGCAGCCGTTCGTCCGTATCCAGCAGCGACATGTGGCAGCCCGAGCAGCCGTCGAGCCAGAGCGTGGCCAGGCGCAGTTTGCTCATTTTCGCTCCTCGGCCCGATTGGCCACCAGATAGGGGAGAAAAGGACGCTTTTGCCGCATCTCCGCCATTGATTTGCCCTTTTCGGCCAGGGCGCCGGTGGGGCAAACATGGACGCATTTGCCGCAGCCGGTGCAGGTGGCGGCAGCGCCCCAGGGGGTGTCGAGGTCGGCGACGATTTGGATGCGGATACCCCGGTTTTTGACATCCCAGGTGTGGGCACCCTCGATCTCGCCGCAAACCCGGACGCAGCGGGTGCACAGCACGCAGCGGTTATGGTCGAGGACGAAGCGGCTGTGGGAGGCGTCAACCTCTAGGGCCGGGTGGCGGCAGGGAAATGCGATATGGTCGATGCCGAACGCCCGGGCCAGTTCCTGGAGTTCGCAGTGGCCGTTGGCAACGCAGACCGCGCAGACATGGTTGCGCTCGGAAAACAGCAGTTGGACGATGGCCCGGCGATAGCCGAAAAGCCGCTTGGAGTCGGTGGTGACCGTCATGCCTTCCTGGATGGGAGTGACGCAAGCCGGATGCAGCCTGGGGCTGCCTTCGATCTCGACCATGCACAGCCGGCAGGCGCCGGTGGCCGACAGTCCTTCCAGGAAACAGAGGGTTGGGATGGCGATTCCGTTTTCCTTGGCCACTTGCAGGACGGTTTCCGAGGCTAGGCCGCTGACCTGGCGGCCGTCGATGGTCAGGGTGAGGATCGGCGCGCTCATGCCTGTTCCTCCGTGGCTGGCTCGGCCGGCACTATCCGGTCGAGATATTCCTGGCGGAAATAGCGCAAAGTGCTCAGCACGGGGTTGGGGGCCGACTGGCCCAGGCCGCACAGGCTGGCGTGCTTCATCAGGTCGCACAGGTCCTCCAGCATGGCAAGGTCGGCGGCTGTGGCCCGGTGTTCGAGGAAACGGGTGAGCAGGCGATGGACCTGGGCCGTGCCCACCCGGCAGGGCACGCACTTGCCGCAGGATTCTTCCATGCAGAATTCCATGAAATATCTGACCACGTCGATCATGCTCGAGGTTTCGTCGATGACGATCATACCGCCCGAGCCCATGATCGAACCCAGCTCGTTCAAGCTCTCGTAACTCACCGGGGTGTCGAGAAACTCCGCCGGGATACAGCCGCCCGAGGGGCCGCCGGTCTGCACGGCCTTGAAGGCGTGGCCGTCGGGAATGCCACCGCCGATATCGAAGATGATCTCGCGCAAATTCATGCCCATCGGCACTTCGACCAGGCCGGCGTGGCGTATTTTGCCGGTCAGGGCGAACACCTTGGTGCCCTTGCTGCGCTCCGTGCCCAAGGCGGAGAACCAGGCCGGACCGCGCTCGACGATTCGCGGGATGTTGGCATAGGTCTCGACATTGTTGATCAGGGTGGGACTGCTCCAGAGGCCCTTTTCCGCCGGATAGGGGGGGCGGGGCCGGGGAATGCCCCGGCGGCCCTCGATCGATTCGATCAGGGCGGTCTCCTCGCCGCAGACAAAGGCGCCGGCGCCCAGCCGGAGCTGGAGGGTGAAATCGAAGCCCAGGCCGCAGATGGCGTGGCCGAGCAGGTTCCTGCGCTCCGCCTCGCGGATGGCCAGCCGGAGCCGCTTGATGGCCAAGGGATATTCGGCCCGGACATAGATGTATCCCTGGCTGGCGCCCACGGCATAGGCGGCGATGATCATCCCTTCCAGTACCGCATGGGGCGTGCTTTCGAGGATGGAGCGGTCCATGAAAGCACCGGGGTCGCCTTCGTCGCCGTTGCAGATCACATATTTTTTGTCGCCGGGCGCCTTGGCCACGGTGGCCCATTTCAAGCCGGTGGGATAACCGGCGCCGCCGCGGCCGCGCAATCCGCTTTCCTGGATGCAGCGAACGATATCGACCGGCCGCATGGTGGCGAGCGCGGTGCACAGCGCGGCATACCCGCCGGCGGCAATGTAATCGCGGATCTCTTCCGGATCGATCCGGCCCGACAAGGCCAATACATTTTTGTGCTGGCGGGCAAAAAAAGGCAGATCCGGTGCCAGGCGCAGGCGCGCAACCGGCTCCCGGTCCAGTGAGGCGACGATTTCGGCGGCATCGTCCGGGCTAACCGTGTGGTAGGCGATCTCGCCGGGCTGAATCAGGACGATCGGGCCCAGGGCGCACAGACCCATGCAGCCGGCCTTGCGCAGCAGCACGCGGTCCTGCAGCTGTCGCTCGGCGATCTCGCTGCGCAGGGCGGCGACTATGGCCTCGTTGCCCGGACATCCCAGACCGGCGCAGACGAAGATGTGGTGGGCAAAGGTGTCGAGGTGGCGCTGATGTTCGGCCGCGAGCGCGGCCAACTCTTCACGGTGCATCGTCCAGCCACTCCCGGATGATGGTGGTTGTTTCCGCAAAACTCTTTTTGCCGGTAATGGCGCCGTCGGTGAGGATCACCGGCGCCAGGGCGCAGGCACCGACGCAGCGGACCTCGACCAGGGAGAGGCGGTTGTCTTGGGTGGTGTCGCCGGGGGCTAGGCAATAGCGTTCCCGCATCCAGGCGAGAATCCTGTCATTGCCCTTGATGTGGCAGGCGGTTCCGGTGCAGACGGAGAGGGTATGCTCGCCTTTGGGCTTGAGCCGGAAATGGTTGTAGAAGGTGGCCACGCCGAGCACCTTGGCCGGGGGCAGGCGAAGCCGGGAGGCGATGCGGGCCAGGGTCGCGCTGTCGAGATAGCCGAAGGCGTCCTGGGCGGCATGCAGGGTCTCGATGAGGGCCTCCGGCCGATGGTCGAGGCGTTGCATGGTCCGGTCGACCAACTGCCAGCGGGTGTCTTCCGGGGGCGATTCGATGGATTCCTGGGCCGGCATGAACACTTTTCCCTCGATCTCGAAGAAGAAAACGGTGAGCCTGTATTTATTCCTATTTTTCCGGTGAATGCAATCCTCTTTTTACCGGCTCCCACCCCCCGTGCTTTGCTTTCAGCTGATTGTCTCCATATTTGTCATTCGTAAATATAAATAAATACAAAATTGAATTATTTTTTTATTTTTATCGACGGTTGTCGAGAAAAATTTAAAATATTTATCTAATTTTACAAAATATTTTTATTTGAATAAAAAGTGGCATATTTTTTGTTAAAAAGTGGCATGCGTGTCCGCATTTCCGGGTGCGAGCTGGAGATGGAGAAGACGCAACAATCAACCAAGGAGGGAGGGGCGAGAAAGGAAAATGGGATGTGTTCCGGGGATGTTCGCCGATTGCGGCCGTGGCGTCTGTTCCTCGGCCGGACAAAGGAGATGAACGGCAATTGTTTGCAGGTATTCGGGGTATCAATTCAATCAACAGGGCAGGGCGGGCAGGATCGGCGGCTGCCGGGAAAGGAGCGATTCATGAAGTTTGTCAGCGCGATAATCAAACCCTTTAAGTTGAACGAGGTGCGGGAAAGTCTGACCGCGCTCGGCGTCAGAGGTGTGACCGTGACCGAGGTCAAGGGTTTCGGTCGACAAAAAGGGCATACCGAAATGTATCGAGGTGCCGAATATGTCATCGAATTTATTCCAAAGTTGAAAGTGGAGGTTGCCATCGACGACAGCCAGCTCGAGCAGGTCGTCGAGGGTATTAAACAGGCGGCTCGTACCGACAAGATCGGCGATGGAAAAATTTTTGTCTTTGATCTCGAACAGGTGATGCGCATCAGGACCGGTGAAACCGGTTCGGAAGCGCTGTGATACGAATGGAAAGGAGCGAAATTCCATGAAGAAATCGACAGTTGTCTCCTTGGTGCCATTGATGGCCCTGGCTGTTTGCTTTGCAGTCCCCGCTTTGGCCGATGTGGCCGCCCCTGTCCCTAACAAGGGCGATACCTCCTGGCTGATGGTTTCCACCCTCCTGGTCACCTTAATGACCATTCCCGGCCTGGCTCTGTTTTATGGCGGCCTGGTGCGCAGCAAGAATATGTTGTCTGTGTTGATGCAGGTTTTCACGGTCTTTTGCCTGTGTGTCGTTCTCTGGGTACTCTACGGATACAGCATCGCCTTTACCGAGAAAACCGCCTTTTTCGGCGGCTTCGACAAGATTTTGCTCAAAGGGGTGGGAGTGGATGCGGTGGCCGCCACCTTCAGCAAGGGCGTGGTCATTCCCGAATTGGCCTATGTTTTCTTTCAGGCGACTTTTTCCGCCATCACCCCGGCCTTGATCGTCGGCGCCTTTGCCGAGCGGATGAAGTTCTCGGCGGTCCTGGCCTTCATCACCCTGTGGTATACGTTTGCCTATCTGCCGATCGCCCACATGGTCTGGTTCTGGGCCGGCCCCGATGCGTATACCGATGCCGCGGCCGCCGTTAAGGCCAGCGCCAGCGCCGGATTTCTTTTCCAGAAAGGGGCGATCGACTTTGCCGGCGGCACCGTGGTCCATATCAATGCCGCCATTGCCGGTTTGATCGGCGCGTTCATGATTGGCAAGCGCATTGGCTACGGCAGGGAATCCATGGCGCCGCACAGCCTGACCATGACCATGATCGGCGCCTGCCTGCTGTGGGTCGGCTGGTTCGGCTTCAACGCCGGCTCGAACCTCGAGGCCACCGGGTTGGCCGCGCTGGCTTTTGGCAACACCATGACCGCGACCGCCGCGGCCGCGCTTTCGTGGACCTTTGCCGAGTGGATGCTCAAGGGAAAACCGTCAATGCTCGGCGCCGCTTCCGGTGCGGTCGCCGGATTGGTAGCGATCACCCCGGCCTGCGGTTGGGTCGGAATCGGCGGTGCTCTGGTCATCGGCCTGGCGGCCGGGGTGGTTTGCCTGTGGGGCGTCAACGGCCTCAAGCGGATGCTCGGTGCCGACGACGCCCTGGATGTGTTCGGCGTGCACGGAGTCGGCGGCATGCTGGGCGCGATTCTCACCGGTATCTTTGCCGATCCCGCGCTCGGCGGCGTCGGTATCTACGACTATGTGGCCGACAAGGTCGCCGACTACTCCATCCCTGCTCAGATCGTCAGCCAGCTGTGGGGTATCGGCACCACCGTTCTCTGGTCGGGAGCGGTGTCCATCGTGGCCTACAAGCTGGTCGACCTAGCCATCGGCCTGCGGGTGACAGAGGAAGAGGAGCGGGAGGGATTGGATACGGTCAGCCACGGCGAGTCGGCATATCACTATTGATCCGGCTCTTGAAAAAAAGAAACGCGGGCGCCCCGGTCAAGGGCGCCCTTTTTTTGCGGACAGCGTCAAAACATTTACGACGCGGGATATGGCGATACGATACGCAGGTTTTGCATTCAAGGGGCAAGTGGTTTATGATGCCGGCCACGTGGGGGCATGGAGTCAAGGTGCCGAGTCTTCCAGCAACTTCTAAGTGCAGGTGAGTGATGGTCAACAAAGTGATATTGATTGGCAATCTGGGGGCCGATCCGGAAATTCGTTATACCCAGAGCGGCACGCCGGTCGCCACCTTCCGCGTGGCAACCACCGAGCGCTGGAAAGGCCAGGATGGACAGATGCAGGAACAGACCGAATGGCACAGTATCGTAGCATGGCGGAGGCTGGCCGAGATTTGCGGCGAGTATCTCTCTAAAGGATCGCGGGTGTTCGTCGAGGGCAAGCTCCAAACCCGCAAATGGCAGGACCAAAACGGCAATGACCGCTACACCACCGAGATTATCGCCCGCGAGATGAAAATGCTCTCGCCCCGTTCCGGCGGTGGAGGCGAGTCCGGAGGCGGCAGCCAGGGGTATGGCTCGGAGCCGTTTCCCGAACCGCCGCCCATGGGCGACGATGTTCCGTTTTGAGTCACGCTCCTTGAGCGTACCCGCAACCCGGATGGCATACGCTGTCCGGGTTGTGCAGTTTCACGCGTCTGAAAAGCGGGGGCAGGCACCGCTTGAAAGTGGAAACAGCGTGCCGGCCGGTTTGGTTTGTGCGCTGGTGCCGCAGCGGGCGGCGCGAGTTCGCGTCGGGGCGCACCGGCGGCCTCTTTTGCGGGTGCGGCCTGCCGTCTGGTCGCCGCTGGAATGAGCGGACGCGGATCTACCCGTAATTGCTTTTATAGAGGCGCTGTTGGGGCGAAGTTGGAGGGATCTTGCCCGAAAACTATTTTTCTTGACAGATGATACCTCTACCGGTAATGAATAGCCGTTCATTTTCGTTTGTTGTGATAACCTGCTGTTCATAGAAGGTTACGTATCTATTTCACGTCTGAGGGAGAGGTTGGATTCATGGTGACGGAACTGGTGCTATCAGCAATGGCCCTGATCGGAATTGCCATCGTTGTCCCGCTGTTCATGCTGGTGACAACGGTGTTCGGTCCGCGTGCCGGCGGGGTGATGAAGAATCAACCCTATGAAAGTGGTGTCAAACGGATGATCGGCTTGGCGGAACAGAAGTTCAGCGTCAAGTTTTACCTGTTGGCCATTTTGTTCCTGCTGTTCGACATTGAGGCGGTGTTCATGTACCCATGGGCGGTCGGTGTACGCGAGCTGGGTTGGTTCGGGTTCGCGGAAATGGTCGTCTTCATGGTGCTACTGTTGACCGGACTTATTTATATTCTTCGGAAAGGGGTGCTCAATTGGCGTTAGGATTAGAAGCAAGTCTGGGTGATTCGGTACTGACCACCAAACTCGACGCAGTCATCAACTGGGGGCGTCAGTACTCTCTGTGGCCGTTTGTCTACGGGACTGCCTGCTGCGCGATCGAATTCATGAGTGCCGCTGCAAGTCAGCTCGATATTTCGCGTTGGGGTGCCGAGGTTGTACGCTTCTCGCCCCGGCAGGCTGACCTGTTGCTTGTCTGCGGCACCATCAGCTACAAGCAGGCACCGGTCCTCAAGCAAATTTACGAGCAGATGCCCGAACCCAAATGGGTCGTGGCCATGGGCGCGTGCGCCAGCTCTGGCGGCATCTACGACAACTACTGCACTGTCCAGGGAATCGATACCGTCATCCCGGTCGATGTGTACATTTCCGGTTGTCCTCCCCGGCCCGAGGCGGTTCTGGATGCCCTGATGAAGATCCAGGATCAAATCAAGGGTGAAACTGTGCTGAAAGATCGCCACAAAGACTTCAAAGGAATTCTCGACTGATATGAATACGACGGCACTAGAAGTACTCCAGGCCGCGTTTCCGGATGCATGCTGCACGACTTCGGTCGAGGCGGTGGTGCTGACGGTCCAGCCTGCGCAACTCGAACCAACGCTTGCCCGCCTGAAAAACGATCCGGCGCTCAATTTCGGATTGCTTCTTGACGTGACCGCGGTCGACTACCTCGAATACCCGGTGCAGCAGGAGGCGCGTTTTTATGTGGTCTACACCCTGCGGAACTGGGAGAAGAACATGCTGGTCCAGGTCCGAACCCCGGTCGTCGACCCGGAAACGGGCATACCCTCGGCAACCCCGCTCTGGTCATCGGCCAATTGGGGCGAGCGCGAGGCCTACGACCAATACGGGATCAATTTTCAAGGGCATCCGGATCTTCGCCGCATTCTCAATCACTGGCAGTTCCAAGGGCATCCCCTGCGGAAGGATTACAACATCCTTCAGGGCCAGGTTTGCTACGAGAGCGACAGCCTGGAAAAGGAGATCAAGGCCCAGCTGGCGCGCAACGGTATCGGCCAGAGCCTGATGGAAGACATCAACACCGAGATCATGTATCTCAATCTCGGGCCTTCGCATCCTGCCACCCACGGCGCGATCCGTATCCTCACCGCCCTTGATGGCGAAACCATCCTCGCCAATGTCAACGAGATCGGCTACCTCCATCGCGGCTTCGAAAAGACCGCCGAGAACAGGACCTATAACCAGGTGATTCCCCTCACCGACCGGCTCAACTACTGCTCGGCGTTGATGAACAACATCGCCTATGCCAAGGCGGTCGAGTCCTGGCTCGGGATCGAGATCACCGAGCGGGCTAAGTTCATGCGGGTCATTTTGTCCGAGTTCTTCCGGGTGCAGGACCACTTGGTGTGCATCGCCGCCAACCTGGTCGACATGGGCGGCTTGACCAACTACTGGTATCTCTACAACGAGAAAGAGGCTTCCTACGATTTCATCAGCCGGCTGACCGGCGCCCGCCTCACCAGTTCCTTCACCCGGGTCGGCGGCATGTACCGCGATTTCTATGAAGGCTGGGAAGCCGACATGGAAAAACAGCTGCAGGACATCGAGAAAGGGACCACCGATTCACTCAAGCTGGTGCTGAAGAACCGGATCGTCCATGACCGGACCCAAAACGTCTGCGTCATGCCGGCCGATCGGGCTTTATCCTACGGCTACACCGGTCCCTGTCTGCGCGCCAGCGGCGTTCCCTTCGATCTGCGCAAGGACAATCCGTACTACTATTACGACACCTTCGATTTTACCATTCCGCTTGGATCCAAGGGTGACATCTACGATCGGGTGATGATCCGCTACGAGGAAATCTTCCAGAGCATCAGCATCATCCGCCAGGCGATGAAGCGCATTCCCAAGGGACCGGTGACGGTCAGCGACAACAATGTCACCCTTCCCGCCAAGGCGGAAGTCCACAAGAACATCGAGGGCTTGGCCAGCCACTTCAAACTGGTGTTTGAAGGCGTGCAGGTCCCGGCCGGAGAGTGGTACGACTCCTTCGAGGCCGCCAACGGCGAGTTGGGCTTCCATTTCGTTTCCGATGGTTCCGGCCGGCCGTACAAGTGTAAGGTGCGTCCGCCGTGTTTCTACATGATGAGCGGATTCCACGAAATGGTTGAAGGTGAAATGATTGCCGACGCCGTGATCAATCTCGGCAGCATCAATATCATTGGCGGAGAGTTGGACAGATGAGTGATCGATCACAGCTAATAGAGACGGGGAAACCGTTTGCTTTTGATGCGCAGAGGGATGCGGAATTCGAGCGGCTGGTCAAGCGGTATCCCACCAGGGAATCGATGATTCTGCCTTCGCTCTGGCTCGTACAGGAACAGGAAGGTTGGATCAGTGCCGAGGCCATGGCCTACATCGCCGACCGCATCGGCACCTTCCCCAGCATGGTGTACGAGGCGGCCACCTTCTACACCATGTACAACCTGCAGCCCAAGGGAAAAACCCATATCTGCGTATGTCGGACCCTTTCCTGCTATTTGCTCGGCAAGCAGGAGATCGTCGACTATCTGAAGCAGGAGCTTGGCATCAAACCCGGAGAGGTCAGCGCGGACGGACAATTCAGCCTGGAAGAAGTGGAATGTCTCGGCCATTGCGGCACCGCTCCCGTGGTTCAGGTGAACGGAGAGTTCTATGAAGACATGAATGTCGCCAAACTCAAAGAACTCTTGGCCACGCTGAAATAAGGAGAGCGAACAGATGCAAGTACAAGTACTCAGTGCCAGGTTTGATATCCCGGACGCCAACAAGATTGACGTCGCCAAGCAGCACGGAGCCTACTCCACTCTGGAGAAGGTCTTTGCCATGCAGCCCGAGGAAATCATCGAGGTGGTCAAGGCAAGCGGATTGCGTGGCCGCGGCGGCGCCGGTTTTCCCACGGGTCTGAAATGGAGCTTCCTGCCGAAAAATATCGATAAACCGGTCTATCTGGCGGTCAACTCGGACGAGTCGGAACCCGCTACCTTCAAGGATCGCTACATCCTGGTTCGCGACCCGCATATGCTGATCGAGGGTATCATCATCTGCTGCTATGCGATCAAGAGCCATGCCGCCTATATCTATATCCGCGGCGAATACACCACCCAGGTCAAGGTTTTGCAGGCCGCCATCGACGAGGCCTATGCGGCCGGATATCTTGGCGAAAGTGTTGCCGGCCACGATTACAAGCTCGACGTGACGGTTCATCGCGGGGCAGGTGCCTATGTCTGCGGCGAGGAAACCGCCTTGCTCGAGTCGATCGAGGGCAGGAAGGGACAACCGCGGAGCAAGCCACCGTTTCCTGCGGTCGAAGGTCTGTACGGTTGTCCGACCATCATCAACAACGTGCAGAGTATCGGCTCCTTGCCGTTTATCCTGACCAACGGCCCCGACGCCTATAAGGCCTACGGTACCGAAAAGAGTCCGGGAACCCACCTGTTCGGCATTTCGGGCTTGGTCAAGAAGCCCGGCATGTATGAATTGCCTCTGGGATTGCCCTTACTTGAGGTGATCGAAAAGGTTGCGGGCGGCGTGCGCGATGGCCGGACTCTCAAGGGAGTCATTCCCGGTGGCAGTTCGACCCCGGTCCTGACTCCGGAAGAGGCCCAGACCGTGACCCTTGATTACGAGTCCATGGCTGCCCACAAGACCATGTTCGGCTCCGGCGGCATCGTGGTGCTCGATAACACGGTCGACATGGTCAAGCTGGTGGAAAACCTCATTTACTTCTACCACCACGAATCCTGCGGTCAATGCACTCCTTGCCGGGAAGGGCTGGGCTGGATGCTGAAGATCGTACGAAAGATCATCCGGGGCGAGGGAACCACGGCCGATATCGATCTGCTGACCGAGTTATGCGACAACATTGAGATGAAGACCGTCTGCGTCCTCTCGGCAGCATGCACCATGTCGACGCGCAGTTACTTGAACAAATTCCGGCATGAATTCGAGGCGTACGTCGCAGGCGGCGCTCCGACTCAGGCTGCGATGTAACAGGGATAAGGGTTTACCATGGCTGAGAAGGTAAAACTGTTTGTTAACGGTCAAGAAGTAGAAGTCGAAGCAGGGAAGAATCTGATCGACGCCTTTGGCGCGGTCGGGATCGAAATCCCGCATCTCTGCTACCATCCCGCCCTGGGCGCCGACGGCAACTGCCGCATGTGCCTGGTCGGCATCGAGGATGGCCGGCCCCCGCTCGTGCCTGCCTGCAAAACCAAGGTTGCCGAAGGGATGAAGGTCCAGTTGGACGCGGAAAAGATCAAAAAAATCCAGCGCGACATCATGGAGCTTGAACTCATCAACCATCCGATCGATTGTCCGATCTGCGATCAGGCCGGCGAGTGCAAGCTACAGGATTATTACATGAGGTACGACGGCAAGCCGAGCCGGATGACCGTCAAGCCGGTCCTGAAGGCTAAGAAGATGGATTTCGGTTGCGACGTGGTGCATGATCAGGAACGATGCGTGCTCTGCGCCCGCTGTGTCCGCTTTACCCGCCTGGTCACCAAAACCGGCGAACTGGGGATCGTCAATCGGACCGATTACGCCCGGGTCAATATTTTCCCAGGACGGCCGCTCAATAACCGCTATGCCCTGAATGTGGTCGATTTGTGCCCGGTCGGGGCCATGACCAGCCGCGATTTTCGCTTCAAGCAGCGGGCCTGGTTCCTTACCAAGAGCCCATCCATCTGCCAGGGCTGCAGCAAGGGTTGCAACATTTTCATCGACCACAATCGGGAAAAATACAAGGACGATGTCATCTACCGCTTTCGGCCGCGACTCAACGAGAAGGTCAACGGCTATTTCATGTGCGACGAAGGCCGCATGACCTATAAGCAGGAAAATGACAACCGCCTGATTGCTCCCCAAGTCAATGGCCGCGAGGCTGGTTTTGCCGAGGCAATCGAGGCGGTCCGTAGGGCAATCAGCGGCGCGACGAAAACAGCGGTGCTGGTATCGCCGAATGCTTCCTTGGAGCAGATTTTTTCCATTCGGCAATTTGCCGCTTCGATCAATGCCGCGCTGAGTGGATACAGCGATGGCTACATCAAGGCAGGGGATGGAGACGATTTTCTGATTCAAGACGACAAATCGGCCAACCGGGCGGCGTTCACTCTGCTGAACATCGATGATTCCAAGGCGGGTTTTGACGCCGCTATCAACGGTGCGGACCTGCTGATCAACTTCCAGAACGATCTTGGCCGTTCCCTGGCCGAGGACCAACTGGCGAGCGTGCTGGCCAATGCCAAGCTGATCGCGATCTCGAGTGCGGCGACCGGCTGTACGGCCAAATCCGCAGTGGCGGTTCCGGTGGCATCCTACAGTGAAGATTCGGGAAGCCTCATCAACTGTGACGGCCGCCTCCAACGGTACGAAATTGCCGTGGCGAAGAATCAGCCGCTCAAGAGTTTGATCGAGGTGACGAACCTCATCGGCGGCGAAATCGCGAACAATCAGGAAGCCCGGGCCGGTTTGCAAGCCGCAGTCGCTGTCCTGAAGGATATCGATTTGGAACAGATCCCGGCAGAAGGGATCGCACTTACTGAAAGCGAGGTCGCCCATGTCGCAGCTTGATATTCTTCTCATAGTTCTCCGAGTTGCCTTCGGAGCGTTTGTGCCGCTGTGCTTCATAGCGGTTCTGGTCTGGATGGAACGTCGTGGCGCCGCCTTTTTTCAGGATAGATCGGGCCCCAACCGAGCCAACATCTTCGGCTTCAGGGCCGCCGGCCTGGTGCAGAACCTTGCCGATGCGGTCAAGCTGATCACCAAGGAAGATATCATTCCGGACCACGTCAAACACAAATTCTATTTTGTTCTGGCGCCGGTCATTGTCTTTACCATTGCCGTGATTTCCTTCGCCGCCATCCCCTTCGCCGACGCCCTGGTCATCAACGGCAAGAAATATCTCATGCAGGCCATTCCCACGGATCTTGGCATCCTCTGGTTCCTGGCCCTGGCGGGGTTTGCCGTGTACGGAATTATTCTGGCCGGCTGGTCCTCGCACAATAAGTACGGCGTTCTCGGTGGACTGCGCGCGGCTGCCCAGGTCATCAGCTATGAAATTCCGATGGGATTGGCCATCATCAGCGCACTCGTGGTCTACGGCACGGTCAACCTGACGGAGATCGCCCAGTATCAAGGACAGCTCCTTTTCGGCTTCATCCCGATGTGGGGCGTGGTGCTGCAACCCTTGGGCGCCATTATCTTCATCGTCGCCGCCTTTGCCGAGGCCAACCGGACCCCGTTTGACCTGGCCGAGGGTGAAAGCGAGTTGGTCGCGGGTTTTCATGTCGAGTACAGCTCGATGAAATTCGGCATGTTTTTCATGGGCGAGTATGTGGCCATGTTCACTTCCAGTGCGATCATTGTCACCCTGTACTTCGGCGGTTACCAGATCCCCTGGTTTTCCACCGAGACTCTGGTCAACAACGCCCGGGCCTTCACCGTCCTGCTCATGCTGTTGATTCCCGCATTCGCCTGGGTATTTGCCCTGTGGATGGCCAAAAACAACAAGAGTCACTATGACCGTCCCAACGACCCCAGGGTTCGGGAAGCCCAGATCTACACCAAAATCCTCTGGGGCGCGGTTGCAGCGCTTGAGATTGTTCTTTTCATCTACCTCATCACGGTTTCGGGTGGTGTTGCAGATCGTATTTTGGTCGCTTTGTTGCAGATCGTCACCTTCCTGGTCAAGACAACCCTCATGTGCTTTGTCTATGTCTGGGTACGGTGGACCCTGCCGCGCTTTCGCTATGATCAGCTGCAGAAATTGGGTTGGCAAACTCTCCTGCCGCTTTCACTGCTGAATATCTTTGTCACAAGTGCAATCGTGGTTGCATTGAGTTAAGAAAGGAGCTGGCATGAGTGGAAAAGTGAAAATAATGGAGCGTAAGGGCAAAGACCTTTACGAGCGACTGTATCTGGTCGAGATCTTCAAGGGAATGGCGGTGACATTCGGTCACTTTATTTCCAACTTCCTTGATAACTCAAAACTCTATGTTCGGCATTATCCCGAGCAGAAACCCGAGATCACCGCGCGATGGCGCGGCCGGCATCGGCTGACCACGCATGAAGACGGCACCATGAAATGCGTGGCCTGCTTCATGTGCCAGACCAACTGTCCCGCTAAGTGCATCATGATTGAAGCCGGCGAGCGCGTTGACGGTCGGACCGAGAAAATGCCGGTCCGGTTCGATATCGATTTGCTGGAATGCATCTACTGCGGCTACTGCGTAGAAGCCTGCCCCATGGATGCCATCCGCATGGACACCGGCATCTTTGCCGTGACCGGGAGCGACAGGCAGTCGTTTGTCATGGGACTCGATGCACTGCTGGCCACACCGGGTGCTTTTTCCGAAGAAGAGTACAAGAAAGGGGGCGCTTGATACAATGTTTGCCGACGGTCTATTCATAATGTTTGCCGTGCTTGCCGTGTTGGGCGCGGTTGGACTGGTCCTGTTCCGACACCCGATGAACGGAGCGATGAGTTTTGTCGTGACCTTGATTTCCCTGGCAGGATTGTACGCACTGCTGTCAGCGAAACTGATCTTCGCCTTGCAGCTGATCGTTTACGCCGGGGCGATCATGTCACTGATCGTTTTCATCATCATGTTCCTGAACATCCAACCCGATGATCTGCCCAAGGAAGAGACGAAATTGCTTTATGTGCTGGGCGGTGGAATCCTGGTGGTACCCATCGGTCTGTTCCTGGTCAAGATTGTCAAAAGTCTGCCCGAACATTCGACCGCAATCATGGGTGGCAACTTCGGCGGGGTCAAGGAAGTCGGACTGCTTTTGTTCCGCGACTGGCTGATTCCGTTCGAGATTGTTTCGCTTCTCCTGCTGGTCTCCTTGGTCGGTGCTGTCATCCTTGCAGGTAAAAGGGGGACCACGAAATGATGCATTGCTATCTTTATCTAAGCATTATCCTGTTCTGCCTCGGTATTGTCGGTGTTGTCGCCAGGCGGAACGTTTTCACCGTGTTCATGTCCATCGAACTGATGCTGAACGCAGCGAATCTGGCTTTTGTGACCTTTGCACGGGTGCATGAGAGCATGGATGGGCACGTTCTGGCAATGATGGTGATGGCAGTCGCCGCCGCTGAAGCGGCTCTGGCGCTTGCCGTTGTGATCCTTCTGCACAAACACAAAGGCAAACTCGACACCAACGTGTTCAGTTTGCTGAAGGGGTGATTCCATGGAACAAAGTGTCAATTATCTGGGATTGATCCCGCTTTTTCCCTTGATGGGTGCGGTCCTCATTGGACTGTTGCACGTCTTTACCTGCAAGCGGACCGCGCTGCCGGAAAAGGTGTATGGCATCCTGGCCTGCATCGGCCCGGTCCTTTCCTTTGTTCTGGCGCTCAAGGTTTTTGTCGCCCTGAAGGCACTGGCACCGGAAGCACGCTTTCTCACCCACAAGGCCTTTACCTGGTTCAGTGTCGGCGATCTTCACATCAACATGGGATTCTTGGCCGACCCTCTAAGCTGCTTGATGCTCCTGTTCGTCACCTTCATCGGCTCGCTGATTCATATCTATTCGATCGGCTACATGGGAGGGGACAAGAACTACGGCAAATTCTTCGCCTACATGAACTTGTTCCTCGGCAGCATGCTGGTGCTGGTGCTGGGCGACGGCCCGGTGGTCATGTTCGTCGGCTGGGAAGGCGTCGGTTTGTGCTCCTATCTGCTGATCAGCTTTTACAGCGAGGATCGTTCCAATGTCCTGGCCGGCAACAAGGCGTTCATCGTCAACCGGGTCGGCGACCTCGGCTTTGTCCTGGGCATGTCGTTCCTGTTCTGGGGGATCGGCGGCAACGGTTTCGACTACCTCTCCTTGAAGGCCAATGTCCAGCACCTTGAGCCAGCCATCGCCTTGACGGTTTGCCTGCTGCTCTTTGTCGGCGCCACCGGCAAGTCGGCCCAGATTCCCCTGTATGTCTGGCTTCCGGACGCCATGGCCGGCCCCACCCCGGTCTCGGCCCTGATTCACGCCGCCACCATGGTTACCGCCGGTGTCTACATGGTCGCCCGCTTCAGCTTCCTCTATGCCGGTGTCGAACTGGCCGGCACCATCGTTGCCTGGGTCGGCATTCTCACCGCCTTGCTGGCGGCAATCTTCGGCATGTTCCAGGATGACATTAAAAAGGTGCTGGCTTACTCTACCGTCAGCCAGCTGGGATACATGTTTGCCGGCGTGGGCGTGGCCGCATACTCGGCAGGCATCTTCCACGTCTTCACCCATGCTTTTTTCAAGGCTCTGCTCTTTCTTGGCGCCGGTTCGGTCATCTATGCCCTGCACCATGAGCAGAATATCTGGAAAATGGGTGGATTGAAGAACAAGATGCCCAAAACCTACATCACCATGGTCATCGGCGCCCTGGCCCTGGCCGGCTGCCCGCCCTTTGCCGGCTTCTTCAGCAAGGACGAGATCCTGTACAGCGCCCTGGCCACCGGTCACTTCGGTATTTGGGCCGTGGGGGTGTTGGTTGCCGGGATGACGGCTTATTACACCTTCCGGATGATCTTCGTCGTCTTCCATGGCGAACCGCGTGACCAGCATGCCTATGAGCATGCTAGCGAAGCGCCGAATGTGATGACCGTCCCACTGATCATCCTGGCGGTGGGTGCGCTCTTCGCCGGATTCCTCAACCTGCCCGGCATTTTTGGCGGAGACCAGATTGTTTCCCATTGGCTGGCGCCGAGTCTGTCGGAGCAGCATCCCCATGGTAATCTTTTCGTTGAAATACTTGCCATCGGCGCCAGCGTCGTGGCCTTTGCCATCGGCATCAAGATTGCCTACGGCAAATTCGGCCAAGGTGCACCTGAACCGTCTTTTTCAGGATTCGCCGACTTTGCCTATCACAAGTTCTATGTTGATGAACTGTATGACAGAATCATCGTTCAACCCTACAAAGCTATTGGCTCCAGCATCTGGAAGGTGATCGAACCCAACGTCACTGATGCCCCGGTCAAGGGCGTCACCAGATTGTACATGGTACTTGGCACCGCCTTTAAGGTCTTCCAAGTGGGCTACGTCAGGATCTACGCGCTGTATATGGTCCTTGGGCTGAGTATTATGAGCCTGCTCCTTTCTCAATCGTTGAACTGATAGAAGGTGAAAGAATGTTTGAACATGTCCTTTCCGTCATAATCTTTTTGCCCATTATCGCCGGGCTGCTCCTGCTTGCATCCCCTGCAAGCAGGGTGATCGCCCGTTTCACGGGGCTTGCCGTTTCCCTGTCCACGCTTGTCCTGAGCCTTGACCTGTACATGGGCTTCAAGGGGACGGGACTGCTCGAATGTGTGGAAAACATCCCCTGGATCGAGTCGCTGGGTATTTCCTACGGCCTAGGCGTCGATGGCATCAGCCTGTTCATCCTCATGGCCGGCTCGGTTCTGCTGCCCCTTGTCTACTTTGTTTTTGGCACGAAGGAAAAAGGGTATTACGCCAATCTGCTGATCGTGCAAGGAGCCATGGCCGGTGCGGTTTGCGCCACGGACATGGTCCTCTTCTACATCTTCTGGGAGGTCATGCTGCTGCCGGTTTTCTTCATGCTCGGCCTCTATGGCGGACCGCGCCGCCTGCCGGCAACCTTGAAGATTACCTTGTACACGATTGCCGGATCGCTGCTGATGTTGGCCGCCATCGTGTATCTTGGGGTCAGCTACCATGCGCAGTTTAACGAGTGGAGCTTCGCCATGGATAAGATGGCACAGCTCAATCTCACCGGCCAGGTGGCAGCGGTCGCGTTCTTCGGCTTCATGATCGCCTTTGCCATCAAGATTCCGCTCTTTCCCTTCCACACCTGGCTGCCCGATGCCTACACCGAGGCGCCGACCGCAGCGACCTTCGTCCTCTCTGCGGTCATGGCCAAGATCGGCGTGTACGGTGTCATCCGCTTCGTGGTTCCGGTATTTGACCTGGAGTTTGCCCGGTTTGCCATCCTCCTGGCCTATGCCGGCGTTATCGGCATGATGTACTGCGGGTTTGCCGCAATTGCCCAGAAGGACTTCAAACGGATGCTCGCCTTTTCCTCCGCCTCTCACATGGGGGTGATTGCCTTGGGCGTTTTCTGCATGAACATCCAGGCCCTGACCGGCAGCATCTACCAGATTGTCGCACACGCGACCAGCACCGGCGTGCTGTTCCTGTTTGCGGGCATTCTTGAAGAACGAACCAATACCCGGACCATCGACGATCTGGGTGGCATTGCTGCCAAGGCGCCGGTTTTCGCGCTGTACTTCGCCATCGCCATGTTGGCTTCGGTCGGTCTTCCCGGCACCAGCGGTTTTATCGGTGAATTCATGATCGTGCTCGGGGCGATCAAATTCAACACCGCCATCGGTGTGCTGGCCGGCACGACCCTGATCATCGGTGTCTGCTACATGCTGTGGATGTTCCAGCGGGTCTTTTTCGAGAAGACCAGCAGCCGTGCGGAAAATTTCAAAGAATTGACCCTTGTTGAAGGCCTGGTGTTCTTGCCCGTAATTCTCCTGATCATCGTGATGGGCATTTATCCCCATCCTTTCCTTAGCAAAATTACACCGTCGACCGCATTGCAGTTCGCTCAGCCGGCGTCTGTTGTCGCACAGGTCCCTGCATCCAACGTCCAGTATCTTGGGCTCACCATTGAACAGAAATAAGGCCGGATTGTAATCATGACAAACGATTTAATGTTATTGATGCCACTGATTATCGTTGGTGCAGGGGCGATTCTGTTGATGATCGCCTCGACCTATGACAAACTCACGCACGAACTCGCGGCCTATGGTAGCGCGGGTATCTTTGCCGTGGCGTTTCTCGTCCAGCTTTCCTTCTGCATTGCTGGCAAGGTCGCACCCTTTTCCGAAGCTTTCAACGGTATCCTGGTAGCGAGCAATTTTTCCAAGGCTGCCGGATTGATCATCCTTGCCTGTGGGTTCTTTACTTCGCTGAGCTCCCAGGCATACTTCAAGCGCAACAATTTTTGCAGCTCGGAATACTACAGTCTGACCGCTTTCGCTGCTTCCGGCATGCTGCTCCTGACCATGGCACAGGAACTGATTTCAGTTTTCATCGCCTTGGAAATCATGTCGCTGGCCATCTATATCCTGGTTGGCTATGATCGCAAAAACGTGATCAGCACCGAGGCGGTCTTGAAATACCTCATGCTCGGAGCCTTTGCCGGAGCTTTTTTCACCATGGGCAGTGCCTTTGTCTACGGTGCGGCCGGAAGCACCAAATTTGTCAAGATCGGGCAGTATTTGGCAACCAATGGCATGTTGCACTCGCCGGCCATGATTGGCGGTGCCTTCTTCATCATGGTCGCTTTCCTCTTTAAAGCGGCTGCTTTTCCCTTCCATGCCTGGGTGGTCGACGTCTACGACGGTGCTTCCGTTCCCGTGACCGGATACATGGCCACCGGCCTCAAAACCGCCATCTTTGCCGTGTTCGCCAATTTCCTGGTAATTGATGGCGCCCTGCAGCAGAAGTGGATCACCTTCCTCTTCTACATCTCCGTGCTGACGATGTTCATCGGCAACTTGATTGCCATTGGGCAGCAATCGTTGAAACGAATGCTGGCGGCTTCCGGTATCGTTCATTCCGGTTACCTGCTGATCGCCCTGGTCGCCGTTGGCACCAAGGATTTCACCGGCAGTGTGATCGCCTTCTATCTGGCCGCCTACGCAGCCGGTACCTTGGGCATCTTCACCGCGCTTTCCTATCTTGGGGGTAAAGGGGAAGCGAGAAAGACCTTCGACGATTTCAAGGGACTTGCCAAGGCGCGGCCCTATTCGGCGGCGGCTATTTCCGTTTTCCTGCTCTCCATGGCCGGCATTCCGCCGACCGCGGGTTTCATGGGAAAATTCTACATCATTACCAGCGCCATCAATGCCGGCGAGGTAACCTTGGCCGTTCTCGGGATTGTGAGCAGCATTATTTCCATGTGGTATTATCTCCGCCTGATCATTGCCATGTATTTCCATGAGGCCGAGGAACAGTTTGACGAGCCTGCAGAATCCTGCTGGGCACCGGCTTGTACCTTTGTGCTTGTCCTCTGCGTTTTTGCGATCAGCCTGTATCCTATTGCGGTTTGATCTGACTTCTTTTTGTTCTTTCCTGTTGTGACCGGGGAAGGAGGGGCGGGCCGCCTCTTCTTCCCCTTTTTTTCTTCGTCCTGAAGAGGTATGAATATCTCAGGTCCTGGCCATTGAAAGCTTCTTGCTGAAGTTGCCTTGCGCTGATTCCATTTCATTGCCAAATCGCCTTGCCTACCAGGATGACGGACAAGTACTCCCACACCGCAGATCCTTCGCTGGAACGCACCTCCTTGCGCTTCAGCCTGATTGCGATTGCCGTTGCCACCTTTCTTGCTTCTCTCTTCGTTTATTTTGCCTGTGATCATATCGCCTTGTTGTTTCAGAAAAAACAGCAACGTCCCCTGGTCGACAACTTTGCCCGCGAGTTGAATAGATTCATTGTTCAATACTATTCCGATTCGAGCAAAAGCCTGGCTGCCAGAGAAGAGACGATTGCCGTCTGCGTTGGCGATTCCCCTGGCGATGGCGCGGAGCTCCTGCGGGTTCTCGACACTGCCAGGCAGTTACTCAATGCTTCCCTGGTGTTTGTCATGAACTCGGAAGGGCGGGTGACGAGTTTTTCCAGCGCAACGAAAATAGAAGATTTGAGGGGGAAATATTACGGCTTCCGGCCGTATTTCAAACAGGCCATGGCTGGTTTCCCAACGATCTTTCCTGGTCTTGGGGTGACAACCGATATCAGGGGAATTTATTTCAGCGCGCCGATTTATGCCGCCGGACAAGGGCAGCCCGTCGGAGTTGCGGTGATCAAAGCCAATTCCACGGTCTTCGATGACTATTTTGCCACGCTTCCGAACAAGATCGAAGCCTTGCTGTTGTCGCCCGACGGCATCGTCTTTTCTTCTTCCAGGCAGCAATGGCTCTTTGGTGCTGCCCTGCCGGTTTCGCCGGATCGGTTGGAGGCGATCAAGAACAGCAGACAGTTCGGCGATCAGCCCCTGCATGTCCTGCCTTTTTCGCTGCGGCAATCGATCGTCGAATACAATGGCATGCGGGCAACGGTTGCCTTACGATCGCTCGACATTACCGGATGGCAGATCGCGCTGCTGGCTCCGCTGCCGTTCCCTTGGCTGGAGGTCGTCTTGTTGTGGTGCGTGATCGTGGCCCTGGGTGCCTTGTCCGTCAACGTTGTCCTCAACGCTGCCCGGGAGCGGCGGCTGGCAGGCCAGGTGCGCGCCGGCCAGGAGGAGAGCGATCGGGCGCGCGCCGCGCACCAGGCCTCGGTGCAGGAATTGGAAACAATTTTTAGCACCAGCCTCGTTGGCATCGTTTTGGTGCGGGACGGACAAATTACCAATGCCAATAAACGGGTCGGCGAAATGTTCGGCTATGGCCGGGATGAATTGATCGGCAACTCGGTGCGTTGCCTGTTTGCCGGCCGCCGCGCCTTTCGGCGATTTGCCCGTCGTCATCTGCATCGGCTCATGGAGAGCAATATTGAGCAGATCGAGTACGAGCTGAAGCAAAAGGATGGAGCCCTCATTCCCTGCACCTTGAGCGGCAGGGCAATCGATCGTACCAGTCTGGCCCGCGGGACCGTGTGGGTCATCGAGGATGTGTCCCGCTGGAAAGCGACCGAGCGCGAATTGATAGAGGCCCGCAGCGCCGCCGAGGCGGCCAGCCTTGCCAAAGGGCAGTTCCTCGCCAACATGAGCCATGAGATTCGCACTCCAATGAACGGCATCATCGGCCTGGTCAACTTGCTGCTCCATAACGATATGCCGGAGAAAATCCGCAACAACCACCTGGAATTAATTCGACGTTCAGCCCGCAGGCTGATGACTATCATCAACGGTATTCTCGATTTTTCCAAACTGGAGGCCGGCCGCTTCGAACTGGAGTACCGTCAATTCGACGTGCGCGGCTTGCTGCGGGAGATCGTTCAGCCCATGGAACCCACGGCGCGTCGGAAGGGCTTGCAGTTGCAGACGAACGTGGACCCAGCGGTCCCGGCACTGGTTGTGGGCGATCAGGCCAAGCTCATGCAGGTGCTGACCAATCTTGCCGATAACAGCTTGAAGTTCACCAAGAAGGGATTTGTACGCCTCGAACTCCGATACGAACCGAGCCGCCAGGATGTACCGCCGGCTCTCGTATTCACTGTTGCCGACTCCGGGATCGGCATTCCCACCGCCTATCGGGACAAGGTCTTCGAATCCTTTGCCCAGGTCGATTCCTCCCATAGCCGCCGCTTCGGGGGTACGGGGCTGGGGTTGTCCATCAGCAAAGGCTTGGTCGAACTCATGGGCGGCACAATTTGGTTCGACAGCGAACCGGGCAAGGGCACCACCTTTGTCTTCACTCTGCCTTTGTCGGGACAGCAAGAGAACTTGCCATTGGCTGACACCGCCACGGCCGGTAATTGGCGGGATTTGCCAAAAGGGCGCAAGGGACATATTTTAGTGGCCGAGGATGAATACATCAACACGGTCCTCATCAATGCCCTCCTGGACCAGGCCGGTTTTCGGGTGACAACAACGCGCAGCGGGATCGAGGCGGTGGAAGCCTGGCGCGGCGGAGGGTTCGATTGCATTCTCATGGATATTCAAATGCCGGAAATGGACGGATACGAAGCGGTGGCCTGCATCCGCGAGGCCGAGGCAGCGACCGGCGAGCATATTCCGATCATTGCCATGACCGCCTACGCCATGAGCGATGACCGGCATAAATGCCTGTCCGTCGGCATGGACGAATACATTGCCAAGCCGATCGACGGTCCGCAGGTGTTACGGCTGCTGAGCCAATTCCTGGCCAGTGCCGATTCCAGGCAGGCCTCGGATGACCAGGGAGACGGCCCATGACCCGGCTGCTGGCCCTAATTCTGCTGTGCCTGGTTCTTGCGGTGAGCGGCCTCCTTTTGGCTGTGCGGCCGGCGCCCGAAATCGCTCTTATCGATTATCTTCCCGAAAACACTTTGCTCTTCATGGAAGTCGAGCATCCGATCCACTGGGATGGACCGGGACGATCCGGACAAAACGGGAAGTCCGTTTCGGCCACGACATGGTACAAATTCTTGCAACAGGCGGGTGGTAGCGACACCCTGATCGCTGAGACCCGGAAGATGATCGCCGCCGGAGAGGCATTGGCTAAGCATCCGCTCATCTCCTCCCTGCTTGATCATGGTGCCGCCTTCGCCTTGCTGCCGGAACGTGTCGGACAGACCGAATTTTCCGTCTCCCGACAGTGGATGGTGGCGGTACGACTCGATGACCACGGAGCCGAACAGCGCTTCGAGGAAATGCTCGCCCGCCTGCAGACTCGCCCACCCGTCAGTTATCAGGGGGAAATCCTCCGGCATCTGGTTGCCGATGGCGGACAGGAGTTCTTTTATTGGCGACATCGCAATGTGGTGCTCGCTGCCTGCGAACAAGGGCTGCTTCGACGCTGCATCGACCGGAATCTCCAGAGGATGATCCAAAAGGGGGGCTCTTTGGCCACGAATGCCGCGTATCTGCGGTTGCGCCAACTTAGCAAGGAGCCGGCCGATATATTTTGCTATGTCGATCTTGAAGGACTCCGCCGGAGGGTGCCGCTGGTGCAGGCGATCGAGACCGAAAGCGGCGGCTTGCTGCCCCGGCATCTCGCCTTCAGCGGCCGTGCCGCCTCGAACACAACCCGGCTGGAATTCAACGCGCTTGTCACCCCGGCCTCGACAGCCGCCTTCATGACCCGGCACGGATTGTCGGCGCCGATTCGCCAACCTTCGATGGAACCGATGCCTCCGGAGGTGAAACTCGCTCTGTGGACCAATTGGTTCAAGCCGAAATACCTCTGGGATTTTGCCAGACAAAAGTCCGGCGACGATGTCTCGGCCCTGATGGCCTTGATCGGGCAGCAGCTCTCCGAAGCCACGGGCAAATCGTTGGCCGATTTTTTTGATGTCTTTGGCGAGGAGTTCGGGGTAATGATTACCGAACAGCAGGTGCAGCACCAATCGTCTCGCTTTATGGGAGGGCTGCTTGTTGCCCTGCGCGACCGCCCGGCAATGGCGGCCATGATCGCACAGATGGAGACCCATCTCCAGGTGATCAAGGTCAAGTCCGGCGATCTGGAAATCGACTCGGTGATGTTGGCCGGCGGCCTGTTGCAACCGGCTTGCGCCCTGCTGGCGCAGCATCTCATCCTGGCCGACAGCGTGGAACTGGCAGAGGCCGTTCGGCGGCGGTTGATGCCCGATCGCCTCGACGCCTCCCAAGACAAGGCCCCTGGCTCCGAGATCGGGCCGGGTAATGTGTCGCTTTTTCTGCGGGTGGGCGAGATGGCCGAGCAGCTGGCGCCACTGCTGGCCTTGCTGGCCAAGGAGACCGGCGAGTGGGACCGGATGTTGCCGCCCGAGGCACGGTTGTTCGTCCGGGAGGTCGGCCTGCCGCTGCTCGCCGGGCTCCACAACGTTGCCACCGGCCGGGTTCGGGGATCCATGGCCGGGGATATCCTCAACATGGAAGTGGAATATACCTTGCGCGGGGATTGAATGGACCGATCCGGGCATTCTCCCGATACGCAGGCAAACGGTGAGTGGCTATGGAGCAATTGGTTGCCGAGTTGAAAAAAATGCTGCCGTTCAAGGAAACGACGGAGGCGGGCGATATTGTCCTGATCGCCGCCAAACAGCCGCAGATGCTGCTTTATGCCGTGGTGGACGATATCGTCCGCGACGAGACCCGCAAGGCAGAGTGGTGGCATGTGACTTTGCACCTGCTTTCCCTGCCGATCCAGACCGTGGTCTGGACCTTGCGCACCCCGCAGTTCACCGGCCAGGAGATCTTCACCATGGGCGGGGAAGGGCGCTTTGTCCAGGCAGTCCGGCTTGAGCACCGACCGGACGGATCCGCTTTGGACCTGCCGCCCGATTCCGGTGGCAAGGGGCAGGCAAAGGACAGCGGCCGGCGGCCGGGCCTGCGGATCGTCAAATGATGCGGTCGGAAAAGATGGTTCTCGTCGGCAATGAACGGGGAATCCATGGCCGGGTCGCGACTCGGCTCGCCGGCATTGCCGCCAGCCATGAAGTGCGCCTTTTTCTTTGCCACGGCGAGGACAAGGTCGAATGCAGTTCGATTCTCGATGTGTTGGCCCTGGCCCTGGCGCGGGGCACCGCTATCGGCCTGGTGGCCGAAGGCCCGCAAGCGGAGCGGGCGCTGGCCGCTGCCGCCGAGATCATCAATGCCCAGGACGATGCCTGCCATGACCGAGCCGGATAAGGAAGCCAACACTCCCCCTCCGCTCCGCACCTTGCAGGGTATCGGCGTGTCCCCGGGCATCGTGGCCGCCACCGTGGTGGTGCTCAAACGGCAAACCCTGAGGGCCGGGTGGTACCACCTGCCGGCGGACCATATCGAAAAAGAGGTCGAACGCTTTGCCGGCGCGGTCCAGGCCGCCGGAGACGAACTGCTGCAGCTGCGCGAAAAACTGGCCGGCGACCTGGCCGATGCCCTGTCGATCATCGATTCCCATGTGCTGATGCTCCGAGACCGGATGCTGGTCGAACGGACCATCGGGATCATCCGCCACAAGAACGTCAATGCCGAATGGGCCTTGGCCCAAGCCCTGAGCGAGATCAAGGAACGGTTCGACCGAATCGACGATCCCTACATCCGGGAACGGTTTGCCGATATCAAGCATGTGGCGGACCGCGTCTTCGGACTGCTCTCCGGCCGGGAACACGGTTTACTGGCCGGTGAGGACCGGCCGGTCATCCTGGTTGCCAACGATTTTTCCCCCGAAGACACCTTGCGGATGCAGGCCGGCAACGTGCACGGTTTTTTGACCGAAAAGGGCGGCATCACCTCCCATACCGCCATCGTGGCCCGCTCCCTCGGCCTGCCGGCGGTGGTCGGCATCGAGCACGCCACCTCGCTTTTGGCCACCGGCGACTTGATCATCCTCGACGGTGGCAGCGGCCGGATCGTTCTCGATCCCGGCCCAACGGAGATACAGCGGGTGCAGGAGAGCGACCGCCGCAATCGCCTCCTGGCAGACGAGCTGGACGCCTACATCCATCTGGTGTCGGAAACCGTGGATGGCTTTGCGGTCCGGCTGAGCGCCAACATCGAAACACTGGAAGAGCTGCCCGCCGTGCTCCGTTTCGGTTCCGAGGGGATCGGCCTGTTTCGCAGCGAACTCGATTATTTCAACAACCGCCGGCCGCCGAACGAAGAACAGCTGGTGACCACCTACCAGCAGCTGTTGGCCACCATGGCCCCCTATCCGGTGACCGTACGCACCCTCGATGTGGGCGGCGACAAATTTTTCAACCGTTTCCCCGGCAACAGGGCCTGGCTGGACCGGGAACGCAACCCTGCCCTCGGCCTCCGCTCCATACGTTTTTCCCTGTATGAACAGGATATGTTCCGCAGCCAGCTGCGGGCGCTGTTCCGGGCCTCGGTTCATGGCCGGCTGCGGATTCTGCTCCCCCTGATTTCGGCGCCGGCGGAACTGCGGCAGGTGAAAGGAATCGTCGCCGAGGTACTGGCCGAGTTGGCGGCCAAGGGCCATTTTGTGGCCGAAAATGTCGAAATCGGCATGATGGTGGAGGTGCCCAGCGCCGTGGTCATGGCCGATGTTTTTGCCGCGGAGGTGGATTTCTTCGCCATCGGCACCAATGACCTGATCCAGTATTCGTTGGCCATCGACCGCGGCAACCAGTATGTCGCCCACCTGTACGAGCCGTTTCATCCGGCAGTGCTGCGCATGATCCGGCAGACCGTCGAGGCCGGCCACGCCAACAACATCCCTGTTTCGCTCTGCGGCGAAATGGCCGGCGATCCCCTGTGCGCCCCGGTGCTGATGGGCATGGGGCTGGACGAACTGTCGATGCGGCCGGCGATCGTGCCCAAAGTCAAGCGGTTGCTGCGCCATTGCCGCAGCAGCGAGTTGCGGCAGATAGCCCAGCAGGTGCTGCAGTGCGGCGACTGCGGCCAGGTTCGCAACCTGTTGGGCCGCGAATTGGCCAAGCTCTATCCCGGGGAGTACTATCAAGGATGAACGAGCGCCAGATTATCGACCATATAGCCGCCTTGACCGATCAGAAGGATGCCCGGCTGATCAAGGGCATCGGCGACGATTGCGCCGTGGTGGAGAAGGACGGCCGTTTGGTCTGGCTGCTGACCATGGATACCGTGATCGAGGGGGTCCACTTCGACCTCGCCTTCCATCCCCCGGAACAACTGGGCCGCAAGGTGGTTTCGGTCAATGTCAGTGATATCGGGGCCATGGGAGGGCGGCCGGTTTTCGCGCTCCTCTCCGTCGGCATGCCCAAAACCTTCGATCCTGCCTGGTTCCAGGCCTTTGCCAGAGGCTTGGCCGCTGGCTGCCGCGAGTACGGCTGCCTGCTCATCGGAGGCGACACCGTTGCCAGTCCCCAGGGGTTCAACTGCACCTTGACCGTTATCGGCGAAGCAATGGCGGAGCGCGTGATCTACCGCAGCGGCGCCCGACCGGGCAACACCGTCTGGGTCAGCGGGGCGCTGGGTCTTGCCGCTGCGGGCCTGGAATTGCTGCGCCGGCAACTCGACGACGCCGGCGATGGCTTCGGACCCTTGCTGGCAAGGCATCTTCATCCCACCGCCAGGGTCGAGCTGGGCCGGCGTCTGGGCGAAAGCGGGCTGGTGCACGCGATGATGGACCTCTCCGACGGCCTGGCCACCGATCTGGCCCACCTCTGCAAGCAGTCCGGGGTGGGGGCGCGGATCGCGGCCTGGGACCTGCCCATCCCGCCGGCCCTGGTCGAGGCGGCCCGCCTGGTTGGAGCCGACCCGGAACAGTGGGCCATCGGCGGCGGCGAGGATTACGAACTGCTGTTCACCGCCCCGGCCGAAGCCCACGACCGCCTGCTCGAACTCGGCCGCCAGTGCGGGCTGGCAATAACGCCGGTCGGAACCGTGGTCGAGGGGGAAGGCGTGATCCTGCTCAGGCGGCGGGCCGACGGCACCTGCGAGGAACGCGGGATCGCCTATCAAGGATTCGATCATTTCCGCGAGCGGGCAGGGGACTAGGATGCCGGTCCGTGCCCTGTTCAAGCACTGGTCCCTACGGTTTTGGGCCCCGGACCGGGTTGTGCGGCACACCTACGAAGCCTTTAAGATCCTGCTCGGTCTGGACGGCCGCTGCCACGAACTGATGGCCGAGTTTGAGGCCGTCTACCACGAGAACCGGTACGAAGACCTGGCCCGCACTCGTGGCCGGTACCGCTTGTTCGGCGAGGTGGTCGCCGGGATGGTGGCCGCCCTGGAGCGGATGCACCCCGGCCGGTCGGACCTGTTGCGCGCCTACTGCAATAAATACGATTTCTATGCCCGCCTGCTCCTGGCCCCACCCGAAGAGTTCCTTATCCCGCCCTTTGTCTTCAACCACCAACAGCCGCTCGACCCCCGGCTGGCCGGCAACAAGGCCGTCCAGTTGCTACGGAGCAAACAGGAGGCCCAGGCTCCGATCCCCGAAGGGTTCACCATCGCCACCACCACTTTTTCCCTGCTGGTGGCCCACAACAGACTGCGGCCAGCCATCGACCTCCTCCTGGCCGGGATCGATCCCGAGGACGACACCAGCCTGCAAACCGCCTCGCAGGCTCTGATGACCCTGGTGCGGCAGCTCGAGATTCCGGATCGGATCAAGACCGCCATCCTGGACGAATACGACCGGTTGGCAACGACGATCCCGAGCGGTCCGCCGCTGGTGGCGGTCCGCTCTTCGGCTTTACTGGAAGACGGTGTCCACAGCTTTGCCGGTCAGTATCGCTCGGTGCTCGGAGTGAGGCGGGACGGCCTGCTTGCCGCCTACCGGGAGGTGGTGGCGTCGAAATACACGCCCGAGGCCTTGCTTTACCGCATTCGTGCCGGGGTCGGCGACGAGGAGGCCGCGATGGCGGTTTTGGTGACCGCGATGGTCGACGGTGCGGCCAGCGGCGTGGTCTACACCCGCAACCCGGCCGGCGGCGAGGCTTTGCTGCTGCATGCCGTTCACGGCTTGGGCCTGCCCTTGGTGGGCGGCGAGACCGTGCCCGCGGTACTGATGTACCCGCCCGAGAGCGATCTTGCGGCCGAGCAAACCCCGGGCAAGCAGCGGCACCAACTGATTCTGACGGACAACCGCGTAAGCGAAGTGGCCTTGACCGGCGAACAGGCGGCGCGTCTGCCGCTCAACCCGGAGCAGGGAACCGAGCTTGTCCGTCTGTCCAGGCAGCTGGAACACCTTTTCGGCGGGCCCCAGGATATCGAATGGACCCTGACCGCGGCCGGCCGCTTGTATCTGCTCCAAGTCCGGCCGCTGCACCTGGAGAAGGCGGTCCCTGTCCGGCCAAGCTCTTCCGCTCCGGCCATCGGCTGTTCGCCGTTGCTGGCCGGCGCCAGGCGGGCCGCCGGTTTCGCCGCCCACGGTACGGTCCGGCATTTTTCCGCCGCCAGCACCGAACCGCCACCGGCGAACACCGTGCTGGTCACCCGTCACCTCCCTCCTACCCTGGCCCGCCACCTGCCCAACCTGGCGGCGGTGGTCTGCGAACAGGGGGCGATCACCGGCCATTTCGCCACGGTCTGCCGGGAATTCGGCATAGTGCTGCTGGTGGAGGCTACGGGTGCCCTTGCCGCCTTACCCCAAGGGATGGAGGTGACGGTCGACGGCACCACCGCCGCCGTCTATCCCGGCCGGATCGAATCCCTGCTCGCCGATGGCACCCGACAGCCGCCGGTGGATTCCGCCTTCCGACGCAAGCTGTGCGCTCTGCTTAAATACATCACCCCCTTGCACCTGCTCGATCCCTCCGACCCCGAGTTTCGGCCCCAAGCCTGCCGTTCGCTGCACGATGTCATTCGTTTTGCCCATGAGACGGCCATGCGAACCATGTTCGGGCTGGGCGATCTTTCCGGTGGAGCTTTGAATCGCTGCCGCCAATTGGCAAGCCCGGTGCCGCTTGATGTCTTCCTGCTCGACGTAGGCGGCGGTTTTGCCGATGCCGGCGCGGAAACTATTGCCCTCGAATCGGTGCGTTCCACCCCTTTTCTTGCGCTGTGGCAAGGGCTTGCTCATCCGGAGATCGAATGGAACCGGCATCCGCATTTCGACTGGCAGGAGTTTGGCGACATGACGCTGTCCGGCGGGATCGTGGCAAAGACGGACAAGCATTTTGCCTCGTATGCGGTGGTCGGGGCCGACTATGTCAATCTCAACCTGCGCTTCGGCTACCATTTCACCCAGATCGATTGCCTGTGCGGCGACCACAGCCAGACAAACTACTGTCGGCTGCGGTTTGCCGGCGGCGGTGGCGCCGAACAGGGCCGCCGGGCACGGATCGAACTGATTCGGCAGGTGCTTGAGCGTCTGGGGTTTGCGGTCACGGTCAAATCCTTGCTGCTCGACGCCTTCCTGCCAGGCTGTCCATCCGTTGAACTGCGCCTGCAATTGAAGGATCTCGGCCGCCTGCTCGGGCTGACCAAACAGCTGGACCTGTCGCTGCGCGAAGAGGAGATCGAACGGCACATCGATGCCTTTTTCCAGGGCATTGAAGCCCGCTGACCCATGTATCGATTGCACTGGATCACCGATCATCTGGCCACCGGCCATGCCCCCATGTCCTACGAGGATCTGGAATCCATCCGCTCCCAGGGAATCCGGGCCATTGTCAATCTCTGCGGCGAGTTCTGCGACTTGCACCAAATCGAGGAGAGCAGCGGGTTCGAGGTGTGTTATCTGCCGGTGACGGACGAATGCGCCCCGGATCTGGCGGCCATCGAACAGGCGCTCGATTGGCTGGACGAGAGCATTTACCTCGACAAAAAGGTGCTGGTGCACTGCCGGATGGGCCAGGGCCGCACCGGCACCTTTGTCGCCGCCTACCTGCTGCGCCGGGGGTTCGATTTCAAGGGCGCGGAGCGAACGTTGAAGGGGAGGCTCGCCAGTCCGTCCACCTTTGCCCAGCGCCGTTTTTTGAAACGGTACGGCAAGCAGTCCGGGCCGCTCAAATCCGGTCCGCCCCGGATCGACAACCGGCCCCGGCCGGATGTGGAACCGCTGCTGGAGGCCTATGCCCAAACCATTGCCTGGGCCGATGCCCGGATCGGCCCGCCGCGCGACACCGGTTGCGGACTTGACGACCACCCCTGCTGCCACAGCCCCTTTGACCTTGGCCTGATCGAAAGCATGGCGCTCAGCCAGGCCGTCAACCGGGGTCTGATCAGGCGGCAGCGGCAGGCGGCGATCGATCGGGCCGTTGTCTTGGCCCGTACCATGAAAGACCTGCATCACCAGTATCCCGGCCTGGCCACGGAGGAGCTGGCCGCGCATTTCCCGCAAGTTTCGTTGCCCTGTCCGTTGCTGGAAGCAGGCCGTTGCCAGGTCTTCGCCGACCGGCCGCCCCGATGCCGCTACGGCCAGGCGGCCGACGCCGGCCTGGATGTCGCCGTGGCCGGGCTCATGGCCGAGCTGTCGCGCCAAGCCTATCAAATCCTGACCGGCCGGATGCCACTGGGCACGGAGCTCCGGTTTTCCTCGGCCGACACCGTTTCCGGCAGGTTCGTTCAGCTTTATTTTCAGGCGGCCTGCGGCAAAAGCGGGTAGAATGCGGCAATGAGCGCGAGCAAGCCCCCCTGTATTCTGGTTGTCGACGACGATCTCGATCTGCTCACCTTTTTGGCCAAAATGCTGACCAGGAAAGGCGGGTACGAGGCGGTCACGGCCCGTTGCGCCGAGGAGGCCCTAGACAAGGCGCAGGCCGAGCCGCCCGCCGCCGTCCTGACCGACATCAAGATGCCGGGCATGGGCGGCCTGGCCTTTCTCCAGCGGATACGCGCGCTCGATCCGGCGGTGACCACGGTGCTGATGACCGGCCATGGCACCATCGAAATGGCGGTTCAGGCGCTCAAGGACGGTGCCTACGACTTTGTCGAGAAGCCCTTCGACAACGAGCGGATTCTTCGCGCCATCGACCGGGCCGTGGAGCGGACCCGGCTGATGCGGGAAAACGCCCGGCTGCAAGACCGGCTCTCAGGCCAGGAGCACGACCACGGCTTTGTCGGCCGCTCGCGGCGGCTGCAGCAGACCCTGGAGTTGCTGCACCGGGTGGCTGGGAGCAACGTCACCGTGCTCATCCGTGGCGAATCGGGCACCGGCAAGGAACTGGCGGCCAAGGCGCTCCACCGGCTCTCGCCGCGGGACAGCCGGCCGATGGTTACCGTCAATTGTCCGGCCCTGCCCGAGCATATCCTGGAAAGCGAACTGTTCGGCTATCGCAAGGGGGCCTTCACCGGGGCGGATCGCGATAAAACCGGCCTGTTCGCCGAGGCCGACGGCTCCACCATCCTGCTCGACGAGATCGCCGACATCCCGGTGAGCATCCAGACCAAGCTGCTGCGGGTTCTCCAGGAAAAAGAAGTGCAGCCTTTGGGACAGAACCGGACCTTCGGGGTCGATGTCCGGGTCATCGCCTCGACCAACCAGGATTTGGAAGCCAAGATCCGCCGGGGCGAATTCAGGGAGGACCTTTTCTATCGCCTCAAGGTGATGACCGTGACCATGCCCAACCTGGCGGCCATTGCCAGCGACATTCCGCTGCTGGCCCAGCATTTCCTGGATCGCTACAGCCGCGAATACGACCGCGAGCATCTGGAATTTTCCGCCGAGGCGCTTCAGTCGCTGATGCTGCACAGCTGGCCCGGCAATGTCCGCGAGCTGCAGAATACGATCAACCGGGGCGTGCTCCTGTGCGACCAAGGGGTGATCGAACCGGCGGATCTTTGGGAGGAGGCGGAAAAACCGTTGGCATTGGGGGCGTCAACGGATTCCCCGGACGACATCGTGGCCGCGTCGTGTGAGCGGCTTTCCTACCAGAAAGCAAAAAATGCGCTGCTGCACCGGTTCAACGACGCCTACCTTTCCCAGGCCCTGCGTACGTCCGGCGGCAACGTCACGGCGGCGGCGCGCGCCTGCGGCATGGAGCGGCAGGCATTCCAGCGGCTGCTGCGGCGGCACAATATCGACTCAAGGACCTTTCGCGATGGATAAGCAACCGGCTGCCTATGTCCTGGCGCGCAACAAATCCTACTGCAATTTCTGCCCCGGTTACTGCTGTTACCGCCTGCCCGGCGCCACCCTGTACCTGGATGCGCAGGATATCAATCGTCTGGCCCGCCATTTCGGGATCAGCGACGGCGAGTTCCGCCGCCGCTACCTGGAAAACAAGAATACTTTCCTGACTAGAGAGGACGGCTCCTGTCCCCTGCTGGCCGACGACCGGATGTGCAAACGCTGCACCGTGCACGAAGCCCGGCCCCGGCAGTGCCGCGACTTTCCCTACGACCGACCGTGCCCATACCTGGAGAACCCCGGCTTGCTGGAACTCATCCAACCCCGGGTCGAGCGCAGCCTGGCCACCCCGAAGGACGAGCGCCGCTGATCCCGCCCGCCCGGTTGTGCCGCTGTCCGTCCTGTTGCGGCCCGGTGCCTCTTCTTTGTTGCCCTGCTTCATATTTGTTGCGCCTGTGCGGAGGCGGAGCGGCTCCCTTGTTCCTGTCTGTTGGCTTTTTCTCTGGTGAAATAGAGTTATATCAATACATTGAGCTTTGTGGTGGTACCATTGCCAGTTGGCACTGGATGTGCAAACAATCCTCTGAAATGCGTATGTCCGCTCATCTCCCAAGGATCGCCACCGGCGAAGAGAGATGCGGGGCAATCGATCATTGCCGTAATAGGGCAAGGAGAACAACATGGCAAAAATTCTCGCCTTGGACGATGTCCTCGATGCCACGGTCCTCATGGGTAAAATCCTCAAGAAAAAAGGACATGTGGTCCATACCTTCACTGAAGAGGATGACGCCATCGCCTTTGCCCGCACCCACCCGATCGATCTGGCCATTCTCGATATCAAATTAAAAAAAATGAGCGGTATCGAGGTGCTGGCTATTCTGAAAGAGGAGCATCCCGCCATGCGGACCATCGTCCTCACCGGCTATCCGACCGTGGAAACCGCCCGTGAAGCCATTGGCCTGGGAGTGGACGAGTACTGTGTCAAGCCCATCGACCGGGTCGAGTTGGAGGAAAAGGTGGCAAAGGTGCTGGCAATGAAATCGAAGAGTTGATCCGCATTCTTGCGGCAAGGGCAATAACGCCGGTCCGAAACCGAGAATCGGCGACAGCGAAGAGGAACGTGATCACCGTCGGCGCTGGGCAACGGCATCGACCGGCTCGTATGAACAAACAACCAGGAGAGTGAGTATGAACATGAGAAAAGGCGTCGTGCCATGGCTGTTGGCGGCGATGGTGGTGCTGATGGGGAGCAATGGCGTGGCTGTGGCCGAAGGGGAGGTCCAGCCGGCGAATCAACCGGCTGCCGCCGCCGTGACGGCGCCGACGATCGTCATCGACAAAACCGAACTCAACAACGGCGGCACGATCAAGGTCAGCGGCCGCGTTCCGGCGGGAAAACCGGTGTATCTCGAGGTCTGGGCGGCGGAGCACAGTGTGCGTGCCAACCGGTTCGACAGCGAGCTCGATAAGGAAACCAACAAACGGCCCTACATTTTCTACATCTCCGAAGAGATGCCGGCCTACTACAAGATCTTTGCCCCGAAGGAGATGCAGGCCAAGATCGACGCGGCCAAGAAAGAAGGACGGAAATGGAGCTATTCCGCCCTGTTGAAGGATATGGGCGCCGAAGCCGCCTTCAATATTCCGGCCAAGATGAAGATCGAGCATTACCAGTCCACCCTGATGGCCAGCATCGTCGGTAGCCGGGGCGACCTTCTCCCGACCATGGACGAGAAGGAAAACCGCAAGCGCGCCATGCAGCTGACCAAGGCCCGTTTCCGGAGCCCGGACAAGGTATTCGCCGCCGATGTCGACATCAAGCCGGACGGCACCTATACCGCCGAGATCAAGATCCGCGAGGGCCTTTCCCCCGGCAAGTATAAAATCGTTGCCGTGGTGGACAAGAAGACCAAAAGCGAGCCCGCGACCTTTGAGAACAAAATTGCCTTTCCCCTGGTGTACCTGGACAACGCCGGCACCAGCCTCAATATTTTCTATCCCTTTGTGCTGTCCTTGTGCGTCGCCATCTTCGGCGTGCTCATGGGCGCCGGCGGCGGCTTCATCATGAACCCGTTGCTGCTGGCCCTGTTCCCCGCCTTGCCCCACACCATCGTCGCCGGCACGGTGACCCCGACGGTGCTCTTTTCGCAGGGGAGCGGTATCTACAACTACTCGAAGATCAAATTCATCAACTGGAAGCTCGGTTGCGGCATCGGCGTCGCCATGCTCCTGGGCGGCTTCATCGGACCGAAATTGACCGAAATGATCACCCTGGACCAGTTTAAATTCGCCTTTGGCTGGATCCTGCTCGTCCTGGCCGTTTTGATGTTCTGGCAGACCACGCCTGGCTATCTCTCTAGGAACAAGAAGGAACAGGCCATTTTGAAAGAGTTCAAGAAGCGCGCCGAAGAGGCCGCCAAGGGCGGAAAATAAGGATCTGTCGAGGAGGATCGATTATGAAAATAGAATTTTGGGGACAAGAATTTAAGGTGAACATGGTGATCGGCTGCATCGGTGGCTTTTTGATCGCCATCATGTCGTCGATGTTCGGATTCGGCGGCGGCCCGTTCATGGTACCGCTGATGACCGTCGCCCTGCGGCTGCCTATGTATCTGGTGGTTGGCAGCTCGCTGCTGGCCATCTTCTTCAACACTTCGATCAGCACCATGCGGCATTACCAGTTCGGCAACTTTGACCTGTATTTCTTCCTGGCCATGTTTCCGGCTGCGATTCTCGGTGGTTATATCGCGCCGCAGATCGCCAAGCGGGTCAGCCCCCTGGTGGTCAAGCGGGTCGCCTGCATGGGTCTGGTGGTGCTGGCGCTGAACCTGTTGGGCGTGTATTGATCGGGTGACGATCACATGGCGGCAAGCAGCCGCCTTCTTGTCGGCGTGCGCTGTATCATCGCTGTCGTGAGAGACGCCTCCTTCCCGCATTTCGCAGGGAAGGAGGCGTTTTTTTATACGAATCCGCCACGGTTCGTGGGGATGCGCTTTCCGTTGCCGGCCGTGGCAAATGGTTAAAGCGGCGGGGAGTCTTTCGGGTATACCTTGAATTTTTCGACAAAACCGGCGGGGAAATAGCTCATTTTGGCCTGGCGCAGTCCCGGGTCGCCCAAGTCCTGCTCCCGGTTGATGGTGGCGTACTCCTCGGGCAGGACAGCGGCAAAGGATTGATTGATGAATTGATACAACCCCTTGTATCCGGGAACCGCTTTCTCGAAGTGGATGGCGTAGCTGGCGCCTCCGGCCAACTCCTCGCCGAGGACAAAGGCCACCGGCTGCGATTCGACATAGTAGATGCCGCCGCAGAGCTGAAGCGGCTCAGCCAGCTCCACCGCTTCCCGTGCCGCCTCGTAATCGCCGGGGACTTCCGTTCCCCGGCGCCAATCCTCGAGCACCTGCAGGGCGTCCTGGTGCAATTCGGTACGCAACGGCTTGGCGCAAAAGGCATGTGAACGGGTAAATGCCTTGATCAGGTTGCGCTTCTTGTGATAGTTGCGTCCGCCCAGCAGCGCCAGATCCTGCCGGCGGTACAGATAGTCGAAATTGTTCCGGTCTTCCTCGATCCGGTAGCCCTGCTGAGCCAGGATGCGCGCCTGGGCGGCGGAGGCACACTTGAGCATGCCGTGGTCGCGGAAGAGCGTGTCGAGCAGACCGGCTTCCGGCAAGGCAAAGGGCAGCATGAAAAAGGCCCTGGCGTCGTCGCGGCCGAGAAAGGCGACGGTGCCGTCGGCCAGGGCGGTCACGCTGTAGCGGTGCGTTGCCCGGAACAGGTACAGGTTGGCAAAGGTGAATTCGGAGATGCCTTCGCGCAACTGCCGGAACAGAGGGTGCAGCAGAGGGCGAAGCTCGATGGTCAGGGGAGAGGTATGGGGATAATCGGCAAGCATGGCAGGCGTGGACCGGGCATCGGCAGCGAAGCGGGCCTCCCGGACAGGGCGGCCCGGTGCGAAACGGGTTGTTAACTTCCCAATACTTTGGCGCTGATCATCGCCATGGTGGCTTGATCCGGCTCCGGCTTCTTCCAGCTGATGAACTGTTTGACCACCCGTTGGAAATCGCCGTGGTCGTCCTTGCATTGGTCGCAGATGGACTCGGCATTGTCCCGATAGACGATGATTTTGCTGGCCGGATCGCCGCTCGAACTGACGGCCGCCATCTTGCGGCAACCGCAGTCGAGACGAATCACCGCCACCCCCACCGCTTCCGGGCTGCCTTCAAGAATGGCCTCGATCATCGCCTGTTCCCCGGTTTCCGGAGAGGGGACTGTTTTGCCCCGTCGGGCTTGTTGTTTCTGGGCCATAAGGTGGCACCTCGAATTGAATGAATAAAATGAACTCTTTGTACCTCTGTTTCCTGCTCCTGCAAACCAAAAAAAGATCGGGAGGGCCGCGATCCGGGCTGCCGCCACCCCGGAGCCGGTTCGCCAGGCAGGGTGAAAGGCCCGAAAGCGGCTGCTTGCTTGTACCCCACTCATGTCTTTTCGCTTGACAAACCCTGGTCCGTCCTTTAAAAAAAATTGATTTTGTGTCTTGTATTTTCTGAGTATCGAGGCCGCAATCAGTATGAGTTATCAAGCCCCTTAATTCTTTCTTGGAGGTTGTGCCATGTGGGAAATCGTTGTAGATAAAGACAAATGTTCCGGTGATGAAGAGTGCGTAAACGCTTGCCCTGCGCAGGTTTTCGAGATGCAGGGCGGCAAGGCCGAGCCGGTGCATTCCGATGAGTGCCTGGGTTGCGAGACCTGCGTTGAGGTTTGCCCCGAAAGCGCCATCACCGTTACCGAAATCTGATCGTACCCGGTCCACTGGGTCGATCAATAAGCCCATCCCTTGCCGGGGATGGGCTTATCTTGTTTCTAGGGCAGGGCAATTCTCGGAGAAAGAAGCAATGGCACTCCTGACGAAACCCGGCGTTCCGCGCACGGTTCATTTGTTTGCCGCTCCTTTTTTGTGGACAGCCATCGGCGGGCTGCTGATGGCGCGCGGCTGGGGATGGCTCGAACCGGGGCGGGGCAGGCTGCTGTTTGTGGCCGCCGGCCTGCTTGGCACCTTGAAGTCGCTGTTCATTCTCGACAAGATTGCCCGGCGGTCCTTGGATCGCATCGTCCGTTTTCAGGACGGCACCTGCCTGGGGGCCGTCTATTCCTGGAAAACCTGGCTGCTGGTGCTGCTGATGATGGCCACGGGCATTATCCTGCGCAGCCAGACTGAGCCGGGACCGGTCATCGGCATCCTCTACGGCGCGGTCGGCTGGTCGCTATGCCTGTCCAGCCGGCTGGGTTGGCGCGAATGGTATCACCGAGTACACCCCCATGGAATCGCTTAATCGAGTTGAAATCAGCCGTTCGGCGCTGATCCACAATTTTCAGGTCTGCCGGCAGTTGGCCGGCGAAGCCGCCATCCTGCCGCTGGTCAAGGCCGATGGCTATGGCCATGGCATGATCGACTGCGCCCGGATTTTCGCCAGCCAGGGCGCGGCGGCCTTTGGCGTGGCCGAGGCCATCGAAGGCGTGCGTTTGCGCGAGGCCGGGATCACCCAGCCGATTCTGGTCCTGGTTGGGGTAGTACCGCACACCTTGCCGGCCATCGTCAATGCCCGCCTGACCCCGGTGGTGCCCGATGCCACGATCCTGCCGGCATTGTCCCGCCTGGCCGGTGCAAGCGACAGCGAACTCGGGGTACATCTCAAGGTGGATGCGGGCATGGGCCGCCAGGGCACTCTGCCGGCCGATTTCCGCGATCTGGTCCGAGCGGTGCTGGCCACGCCCCACCTGCGTCTCGATGGGGTCATGGCCCATTTTCCTCTGGCCGATGATCGGCAGTCGGATAACTCCGCCGATGTGTTGCGCACCTTTCAGCAAACGACCGCCATGCTGGCCGATTTCAACTGCGGGAAATGTTGCCTCCATCTTGCCAATTCCGGCGGATTATTTTATGTTGCCGGCGCCCGGCTCGACATGGTCCGGCCGGGCATCGCCCTGTACGGATACTACCCGGACGGGGCCGCCGGAGCCGCCACCGCACCCTCGCCACGGTTGCGGCCGGCCATGCGCTATGCCACCCGGATCATCCAGATGCGCCGCGTGCCTGCGGGCAGCGGCCTGGGGTACAGCCACCTGTTCACCACCGCCAAGCCTTCGACCATTGCCGTGCTGCCGGTGGGGTATGCCAACGGCTACCTGCGCAACCTGACCGGTCGGGCCGAGGTGCTGGTCGGCGGTCGCCGTGCCCCGGTGGTCGGCCGGATCTCGATGAACCTGACCCTGGCCGACGTTACCGATCTGCCCGAACCCCAAGTGGGGGACGAGGTCGTGCTCTTGGGCCGGCAAGGGCAGGAGGAGATCGCCGCCGACGAGATCGCCGGCTGGATGGAGACCATCAGCTACGAGGTATTGTGCCTGTTCGGTCAATTGAACGCGCGGGTACTGGTCGATTAGGGCGAGTCCGCCTTTTGAGAAGAGACAATATTATGATAAAATCACGGATAAAGGCCATCGTTGAACGCTGTTTCGCCGAGGGTGTGCGGCAGGGGCTTTGGAGCGCTGCCGCGGAGGGACGATACACCATCGAGGTGCCCAAGCGCGAAGGGCAGGGAGATTTTTCCACCAACTTCGCCATGGTGGCGGCCGGAGTCGACAAGCGCAAACCCCGTGACCTGGCCGGTCCCATGGCCGAACTCCTGGGCAGGGAGCCGATGATCGAGCGGGTGGAGATCGCCGGGCCCGGTTTCATCAACCTCTTTCTCGACAAGGCGATCTGGGCCACGGTGCTGGCGCCCATCCACACCCAAGGCGAACAATTCGGCCGCTGCGATGCGGGGGCCGGCCGCCGGGTGCTGGTGGAGTTCGTCAGCGCCAACCCCACCGGGCCGCTGAGCGTCGGCCATGGCCGCAACGCCGTGCTCGGCGACGCCATCGCCCGGGTGCTCGAAGCCAGCGGCTACGCAGTCCAGCGGGAGTATTATTTCAACGACGCCGGCCGCCAGATGCGCGTGCTTGGCGAATCGACCCGGGCCCGCTACCTGGAACTGCTCGGCCTGATCGGAGATTTTCCCGAGGACGGCTACCAGGGCGATTACATCTACGACATCGCCCGCTCGATGATCGCCGAAGACGGCGACGGATTTACGCAGGCCGAAGTCGCGGTTTTCAAGGATCGCGCCCAGAAGGCCATTTTTGCCGACATCGACGCCACTCTCAAGCGGATCGGCATCGGCTTCGACACCTATTTCAACGAGCACACCCTCTACGAGGACGGGCGGATCTACGAGGTGGTCGACGCCCTGCGAGCCAGGGGATTGGTGTACGAGAAGGAGGGCGCCACCTGGTTCAAGACCACCGAGATGGGGCAGGAGCAGGACCGGGTGATCATCAAGAGCAGCGGCGAGCCCACCTACCGGCTGCCGGACATCGCCTACCACTGCGACAAGTTCAAGCGTGGTTACGATTGGATGGTCAATGTCTTCGGCTCCGACCACATCGCCACCGTGCCCGATGTGCTTGCCGGAGTCCGGGCGCTCGGTTACGACGATTCGCGGATCACCGTGGTCCTCTACCAGTTTGTCACCCTGCTGCGCGACGGCAAGCAGGTGAAGATGTCGACTCGCAAGGCCACCTTCGTCACGGTCGACGAATTGGTGGACGAGGTCGGTCCGGACGCCCTGCGCTTCTTTTTCCTGATGCGCAAGCCCGACAACCTGATCGAGTTCGACCTCGACCTAGCCAAGAAACAAAGCCAGGAAAACCCGGTCTACTACGTGCAGTATGCCCACGCCCGCCTGTGTAGCATCGAAAAAATGGCGGCGGAGCAGGGCAACACGGCCGATTTGGCGGAGCAAGGGCTCAAGCGGCTGGTCGAGCCGGAAGAGCACGCCTTGCTCAAGGCCATGGCCGATTATCCGGCCATGGTGGCCGGTGCCGCGGCCGACCTGGCGCCCCATCGGGTGGTCTTCTACCTGATGGAGTTGGCCGCCCAGTTCCACGGTTTCTACAATAAACACAAGGTGCTGACCGAGGATGGCGAGCTGACGGCGGCGCGTCTGGCGCTGTGCGGCGGCTTGAAGCGAGTTTTCCGCAATGGCTTGCATCTGATCGGGTTGACGGCGCCGGAGAGCATGTAGCCGGGGAGACGGCGACCGTGTTTTTTTTGCTTTCCCTACTTGTTTTTCCTGGCGAATTTCTTACACATTATCCGGTGCGACCGTGGATGGCGGCCGTCCCCGGAGGGCGGTGCGACGCCGCCGGAGCCAGCTTGGAAAGCCGTGGGACTGTTTAGGCGAAAGATCCGTCCGCCAGCCGAGACGGTCCGGCCCAAGGCCTTTCGGATCGAGTTGGGCTGGCGGGGCATGCTTGGGCTGGTGGTGGTTTGTTTTTGTCTTTTCTTGTGGATGTTCCTGCTCGGCGTCTGGGCGGGACAGACCATTCTTCTGCCGCCCCGGCCCGTGCAGACGGTGCAGGGGAGTGAATAGCTAACACGTTCTCGTCCGGTCCGTGGCGGAAGACGGTTCCCTGAACCGGCAGCAACGAATACCGGCCCCAAGGTTCTATTGATCGATGCCGTCGCCAGCAATGAAAAACAAAAGAAACCGCCGCAACACGCGACGGGTGCAGATTTCTCCGGTGTCGGCGGTGCGCAAGGCTATCGTCCAGCATCTCAGAAAGTATTTGATTGTCTATGTGCCGGCCGTGATGCCGCTGTTTTTTTTCTTTCTGGCCCACGGCATCACCGTGGTGACCCTGATTCTGATCAAGTCCGGGGCCCTGCCCCAAGGCCTGGCGCTGCATAAAACCCTGGTGACGTGGGGGGTGTACGGGGTGCTGCCCCTGTTGCTGTGCTCCTACGGCTGTTTTTTTGCCGTGGCCAGGCCGGTGACCGGGTTGTTAGCCCGGAGATGCCCCCAATGGATGCCGGACACCCTGACCCTGGCCTCCGGAGTCGCTTACGGTGCGGCTGTGGCCCTTGTTTTGCTGTTGCTGCTCGCACCCGGTTCGATCCCACGGGTGTTTTTTTTGCTGCTCATCGGCATGGCAACCGGGCTGGGCAATTGGTGGCTGTATCGCGCCTTGACCGGGGCATCCGCGCAGGCGGTGCAGCCGCCTCCAGCCGATGATTTTTAGCCGTCCGTCCGGCAGTGCCGAGGGGTGAGAGGAGGAAGTATGGCGACTGCACATAAAAACGATGCGAAAACAGGGAGAATCCGACCCGCCCGCATGGGCGATGTCCGGGCCATTCACGCCCTGCTCACCATCTTTGCCAACAAGGGGTTGATGTTGCCTCGCTCGATCAGTTCCCTGTACGACCATCTGCGCGATTTCATCGTCTACGAGGAAGACGGAATCGTCTACGGGATCTGCGCCCTGCACATCTGCTGGGACGACCTGGCGGAAATCCGCTCGCTGGCCGTGGCCGAGGAACGGCAGAAAAGCGGCGTCGGCGCCATGCTGGTCGAGTCCTGCCTGGATGAAGCCAGGAGCTTGGAGATCGACCAGGTGTTCGTGCTCACCTACCAGGCGGCGTTTTTCCGCAAGTTCGGGTTCGTGGACCGGGACAAGCAGGAGTTGCCGCACAAAATCTGGAGCGACTGCATTCATTGCGCCAAATTTCCCGACTGTGACGAGGACGCCCTGATCCGTACCGGGCTTGCCGCCCGCGCATGAACGAGATACCCATTTGTTAAATATTTTATAAAATTTCAGACCCTTATTGGGGGAATCGTAATGGTAGGACAGGTACTTGCCAAGATATTCGGCAGCAAGAACGATAGAATGATCAAGCAATATCGCAAGGTTGTCCGCAGGATCAACGAGCTGGAACCCGCGATCGAGCCGCTTTCCGATGCCGAACTGGCCGCCAAGACCGTCGAGTTCAAGGAGCGGATCGCCCAGGGTGAGACCCTGGATCAGCTGTTGCCCGAGGCCTTTGCCGTGGTCCGGGAGGCCGCCCGGCGGGTGCTCGGCGAGCGGCATTACGATGTCCAGCTGCTCGGCGGTATCGTCCTGCACGAAGGCAAGATCGCCGAGATGAAAACCGGCGAGGGCAAGACTCTGACCTCGACCGCGCCGGTGTACCTCAATGCCCTGGCCGGCAAGGGCGTGCACGTGGTGACGGTCAACGATTACCTGGCCCGGCGCGATTTGGAGTGGATGGGCGAGGTCTACCGCTTTCTCGGCCTGACCACCGGCTGCATTCTCCACGAGCTGAACGACGAAGAGCGGCGCGAGGCCTATGCCGCCGACATCACCTATGGCACCAACAACGAATTCGGCTTCGACTATCTTCGCGACAACATGAAGTTTTCTCTAAAAGACTTCTGCCAGCGCGGTTTTACCTACGCCATTGTCGACGAGGTCGACTCCATCCTCATCGACGAAGCACGGACCCCCTTGATCATTTCCGGTCCGGCGGACATGTCGACCGATCTGTATCTGAAGGTCGACCGGATCATGCGCCATTTCAAGGCCGACGAGCACTACACCAAGGAGGAGAAGTCACGGCAGATCATGCTTACCGACGAGGGCGTGGTGCTGGCCGAGCAACTGCTTGAGGTCGACAACCTCTACGATCCACGCAATATCAATCAGCTGCACCATGTCAACCAGTCGCTCAAAGCCCATTTCATGTTCAAACGCGATGTCGATTACATCGTCAAGAACGGCGCGGTGGTCATTGTCGACGAATTCACCGGCCGCACCATGGAGGGCCGGCGGTATTCCGACGGCCTCCACCAGGCCCTGGAGGCCAAGGAGGGCGTGAAGGTCGAGCGCGAGAACCAGACGCTGGCTTCCATCACCTTCCAGAACTATTTCCGCATGTACGACAAACTGGCGGGCATGACCGGTACCGCCGACACCGAGGCGCCCGAATTCAAGAAGATCTACAACCTCGACGTGGTGGTCATCCCCACCCACCAAAAGATGATCCGCAAGGATTACGCCGACGTCATCTACAAGAACCAGGAAGCGAAATACCGGAACATCGTACGGGAAATCAAGGAGCTGAACGAGAAGGGACAACCGATTCTGGTGGGGACGATTTCCATCGACGTCTCTGAGAAGATCTCCAAGATGCTCACCAAGGAGGACATCCCGCACGAGGTGCTCAACGCCAAGCAGCACGAGCGCGAAGCCGAGATCGTGGCCCAAGCCGGGCAGAAGGGCCGGGTGACCATCGCCACCAACATGGCCGGTCGGGGTACCGACATCAAGCTGGGCGAGGGCGTGCGTGAACTGGGCGGGCTGCATATCCTCGGCACCAGCCGCCACGAGAGCCGCCGCATCGACAATCAGCTGCGCGGCCGTTCCGGCCGCCAGGGCGATCCTGGCACCTCCCGCTTCTATCTTTCGCTCGAAGACGATCTCCTGCGTATTTTCGGCTCCGACCGGCTGCTGTCGATCATGGACAAACTGGGCATGGAGGAAGACGAACCCATCGAGCACTCGATGGTATCCCGGGCCATCGAGAACGCCCAGCGCAAGGTCGAAGGGCACAACTTCGATATCCGCAAGCACCTGCTCGAGTACGACGACGTCATGAACAAGCAGCGCGAGGTCATCTACAGCCAGCGCCGCGAGGTGCTTGAGAGCGACAACATCCAGCCGATCGTCACCGACATCGTCGCCGAGTTGATCGACCGGGTGGTGGCGGATTACGCCCCGTCCAAGATCTCGGCCGAGGAATGGGATTGGCCGGCCATTGGGGAACGGGTGGGCCAGGCCTTCGATCTTCAGATCGATTGGCCGGAAGAAGAGCGCAACAGCCTCGATTCTTTCGCGTTTTCGGAAAAGTTACGACAAGTCGTGGCCGAGGCCTACGGCCGCCAGGAGGCCCGCAACGGCGTGGAGCAGATGCGCCAGCTCGAACGGATGGTGCTGTTGCAGATGGTCGACACCCTGTGGAAGGAACATCTCCTCCACATGGACCACCTCAAGGAAGGGATCGGCCTGCGGGGCTACGGTCAGAAGAATCCGCTCAACGAGTACAAGCGGGAGAGCTTTAACCTGTTCCGCAACCTGATCGACGCGATCAAGCTGCACACCATCGCCAACTTGATGCGCATCCAGTTGGTGCAGGAAGACGAGTTGGCCCGGCTGGAAGAAGAACAGCGGCAGCAGCGCGAACGGGAACTGGCCGAGGCCAGCCGCTCCGGTGCCCGGGAACCCGGCGAGGTGGAGCATCGGCCTATCCAGCGGGCCGAAGACAAGATCGGCCGCAACGCCCCCTGTCCGTGCGGTTCCGGCAAAAAATACAAGAAGTGCTGCGGCGTGAACAGCTGAACCTGGTTTTTTTGATTTTGCGAATTTCAGGCCGTCGGTCCACCAGGGGTGGGCTGGCGGCCTTTTTCATTGGTTTTTCGACCGAAAAGGTTTCCCGGATTGAGAAAAATCCGATCAAAAGGTCTGGTCCGCCGACGTTATGAGGCGGCGTTTCCACGCGCTACGCCATGTTGCAGCCACGCGAAGTGAGAATGCAAGTTTTGGTCGGTCGTCTTTATTGGCAAAAAAAAGGGAGGGTCACATGGACCCTCCCCTGGCGCTTCGATGTTCGACCCGCTCAGGTCTTGAATTTGGTCATCATGTCCTTGAGTCGGTCAGCGATGTTGGCGAGTTCCTCGGCGCTCACCTTGACCTGATTACTGGCCAGGTTGATTTCGTTGGCGCTGGTATTGACCGCCGCGATATCCGAGGCGATCTCGGCGACGACGGTGGTGCTTTGGGCCAAGTTCTCGTTGACCTCGATGATTCCTTGTGAGGCCTGATGCACATTCTCGGCGATTTCCCTGGTGGTGGCGGTCTGTTCTTCCACTGCCCCGGCAATGGTGGCGACGATTTTATCGACATCGGCGATAACCTGGCCGATTTCGTTGATCTCGCGCACCGTGATACCGGTCGCTTCCTGAACACCCTCGATCTTGTTCTTGATGTCGAGGGTCGCTGACGCCGTTTGCCGAGCCAGCTCCTTGATTTCGTTGGCGACCACGGCAAATCCCTTGCCGGCTTCACCGGCCCTGGCCGCCTCGATGGTGGCGTTGAGCGCCAACAGGTTGGTCTGTTCGGATATTTCTGTAATGGTTTCGGTTACTTTATTGATTTCGTCCGCAGCTTTGCCGAGCTCGTTGACCCGATCCGAGGCGGTGCGCGATTGCCGGACCGCCATGGTGGTGATTTCCTTGGCCTTGCCGGAATTGCTGGCGATTTCCCTGATGGTGACGTTCATTTCCTCGGCGGCCGAGGCCACCATGTTGACATTGACCGAAGCTTGTTCCATGGCGGCGGCGATCGTATTCTGATTGTTGCTCATTTCCTCGGCCGAGGCGGCCACCTGGCCGGAGCGGCCGGCGGTCGACGATGCGCCGACTGCCATTTGGTTGGCGATGGCGGCCAATTGGCTCGAGGATTCGTCCACCCGCACCACCCCGTCATTGATATCGCCAAACATCCGCCGCAGATTGGAGGCCATTTCATTGAGCGATCCGGCCAAGATGCCAATCTCGTCCTTCTGATTGACGTCCATGGTCCGGGTCATGTCGCCATTGGCCATGGCCTTGGCGAGGTCGACCCCCTTGAACAGCGGTTTGGTGATCAGGCTGGTCAGCATCAGGCCGGAGAAAGCCGCGAGCACGACGCCGACCGCCAGGCAGACGATGGTGACCAACCGGCCCCTGGCGGCTATCGTATGGGCGTCGGCAACGTTCATGTCGGCATTGCTGCCGACAGCTTTCACCATCTTATCGATCGCGGTAAAGGTGTTGGCCTGGTGGATGGCACCTTCTTCCAGCAGCAGGGTATTCATCCTGGCGAATTTTTCGTTGGCGTTGGTCACTACTCCGCTCATTTTCTCGATCATGGCGGATAACTGCTCGGAAGTGGGGATAAGTTTCTTTTCGTAGGATTCCCTGGCCTGGTTGGTCTGGCCGCTGACCACCTGGGCCTTGATCTCCTCGACCATACGGTGCAATTGGGCGTGCACGGGCTTCAGTTCCTTGACCAAGGACACCATGTCCGGGTTGGTGGTGTCCATGTTTTTCATCCATGCGCCCAAGGCGCAACCGGAGTCGTTGGTGCCTCCTTCGAAAGGAGTATTCGCCAACAGCAGTTTGCCGACATTGGCGAGCAGGGAGTTATGGTCGGTCAAAAAGGTGGAGATATGCGCTCTCATGGCTTCCGGCTGGGTCATGTCCATGGCGATCAGTTCCTTGGACAGGGTGACCGCCTGGTTGTTGACCTGGGCCCATTTGCCAATGTGGGTGTTGAAGTCCTGCCATTCGGGTGCGATGCTGCCCATGATCGGCAGTTTGCTGAAAGCATCCTTGGCCGCGCCATAGATTTTGCGGGACTCGAGAAGCTGTTGGTGCGAGAATTCGCGTTGTTCCTTTGTGGCGTAGGGGGTCAGCAGGGTGCGCATCAGGGCGGCGATGGTGGCTGCTTCGCTTTTGACGATAAGGATGTTCTCCACCGCAGGCAGCCCTTCCTTGCCCAACTGATTCGACTCCTGGGCGAGCTCGCCTTGCTGGGCAATGGAAAGCAGGCCAACCACGAGCACCAGGACTGCCGAAAGGAGGAATCCGCCAAGGAGCTTGACACCGATCTTGATGTTTTTCATGCTGTTATCCTTTGGAAATGAGTCGGTAAATTTGAACTATTGCATAGGTAAAAAAGCTTATCGGTATTATCGGGAAACGGTTTGGCGGTGTCAAGGTTGAAAACAAAAAACGTCTGGGCGGCAACAGTGGTTCGAGCAATGTGTGCCGTTTCGCGGGGTCGGATCAAGTGCGGTTGGAGGCACACGGCGTGGGAGCACTGCCCTCAGTGGCACAAGCAAATGGCAAAGAGGCGCGGTGCGGGCGGGGGGATTGGGTGCGGAAAAATTGCTGTCCGGGTGAAGTGCCGTGTGCGGCCGGCATTTGCGGCTGTACTCGTACCGTTAGCTCGGTCTGCACATCAGAAAACAGAAACGACGGCGCCAGTCGTCAGGATGCGGTCGTCTGGTCGGGCAGGGGATTGCGTCGGGAGCCGAACATGCGGCAGGCCACGATGCCGGCCTCGTACAAGGCGAAAAGGGGCAGGGCGAGCAGGACGGTGGCGGTGATCTCGCCGGTGGTCAGCAAAAAGGAGAGCACCGCGATGGCGATATAAAACGGGATGCGTTTTTGACGGAAATGATTGCTTTTGAGCAGGCCGGCCCGGGTAGCCATCACCATGAGGAAAGGGATCTCGAAGGCAATGCCGAAGGCCAGTGCCATGCGGGCGGTAAAGGTGAGGTACAGGCCGAGCTTGAGCATCGGCTGCAAGGTGGGCGAGGCGTAACTCATGAAAAAATGAAGCATTCGGGGCAGGGCGACGAAGAAGGCGAATGCGGCGCCGGCCAGGAAAAGCAGCGAGGCCCAGAGGACAATGGTTCGCACCGTCCGTTTTTCGCGCTCAAGGAGTCCTGGGGCGATAAAAAGCCATATTTGGTACAGCAGGTAGGGAAAGGCGGCGGCCACGCCCACCAGCAGGGACAGCTTGAGATAGCTGAGAAAGGCGTCGGTGAGTTTGGTGTAGACCAGCTTGCCCATCTGCGGATAGGCCAGATAAAGAGGCCGCATGCACCATGCCGCCAGTTCATCCTTGCAGAGATAGGCCACGATGCTGGTCAGCAGCACCGCGACACAGCAGCGAATGAGCCGGCCGCGCAGCTCCTCCTGGTGGGGAGCAAACTGTTCCAGGACCTCGATCATGACGCCTGGCTATTCTCTTTGGCCGGTTTATGCGCAGCTACGGTCGGTTCGGCAGACGATTTTTGCTCTTCTTGTTGGCCGGCAGCGGCCGGTGTTTGGTCCGTTGGGTCGTCCTGTCCGCCCAGTTCGGCTGCAATAGCCCGGGCTTCCGGCTCCACGTCGATGATCGACTCCTCTTTGTCCGGTTGTGCGGCGGGTCCGGCCGCCGGTCGCCATTCCGCCATGTCGGTGTCGATCAATTTGGTGCGCAGTTCGTCGGCGGTTTGATGCAGATCGCGCCGGATGGTGTTGAGGGCTTCGTCTTCCTGGGTCAGGTTCTCCTTGACCTGGTTGAGCGTTTTTTTCATTTCCATCAGACCCTTGGCCAACGAGCGGGCCAAACCGGGCAGTTTGTCCGGACCAACCACGATCAAGGCCACAGCAAGGATGACGATCATTTCCGGGAGGCCTATTCCAAACATGGCAAGCACCAGGGGTAAATTTGACGGAGTGGCTGGCAAGCCGTTGCAAACGAAAAAGTCTACGGGATTTGACCCGAGGTGTCAAGCGGGGCCGGAATCCTTCTTGCGGCGGGGCTTGCGCAGGCCGTCAACCAGGTGGAGCAGGGCGAGCACGGGGTGGGTGAAGAGCAGGCGCCGGCCGCTGTGGAGCATCACCGCGCGGATCTGTTCGCGCCGGTCGGGCGCATAGCAGTGGATCGGACATTTGCCGCAGGTGGACTTGCGCTCTTGGAAGGGACACTGGCGCAGCCGTTTCAGGGCATAGGCGAGCAACTGGCAACATGCGTCGCATCGTTCGGGCACCTTGTCGTGATGGTCCCGGCAATATCGGCGGATCATGAGTTCTACGGTGCGGGCTTCGCGTCGCATTCGCCGCGAGGAAAAGGTGTCTGGCATCGATTTTCGCGAAAAGAAGGGTCGGGTCAATCTGGACGAGCGGAATCACTGTACCACAACTGTCCACATGCGGCATCGACAATGCGCGCAAGAAAAGCCTGGTTGCGCGAGTGTTACCAAAAGGAAGCGGCTGCCGGTGGTCGGTGTTACTCAATCGTAGCGCCCGTTGGCCTGTGGCAAGATCCATGGGGCTGAAGTTGCCGCATTGTCTTGCTTGGTACGCTGTTTGCTTTTATAATGCTGCCGGCGATGGCTAGGCAAAAGAAGTGAAGGTGCCTGTGCCTCGGCCGGAGGGATTCAACGCACTTAGATGGCGGATAGAGAAAAGGAGGGGAGGTATGAGACCGGAGAGGAGAATAGAAAGGAGGCGTGCCGGGCTAGCCGGCAAAAGATTGTGCAGTGCAACCGGGAAAAGGGGGCGACAGGATTGCCTATGAAGTATGCCGCCATTTTCGCAGTGATCGTGACGCTGGGCATTTTCGCCAATTTGGTCCACGAGTCCAAGATGCTGTCCTACTTGTCGAGCGACCCCCGTGCCTGCATCAACTGCCACACCATGACCATCCACTATGCCACCTGGGAGCACAGTTCCCACCGGAACCGGGCAACCTGCGTGGACTGCCACCTGCCGCGCGATTCCTTCGTCAATAAAATGCTGGCCAAGGCCCGGGACGGATACCACCATTCCGTGGCCATGACCTTCAAGACCTACGGACCCAATCTGCGGATCAGCAGCGATGCTGCCAAGCGGATTCAGGACAATTGTATCGCCTGCCACCAAAAGGCCGTCTCCCAGATGATGGCCACCAGCGCCCTGTACGAGAAGGCGGCCGACAGCACGGTGCAGATGGGACGGCGCTGTTGGGACTGCCACCGGGGCCTGCCCCATGGTACCATGCGCAACCTGTCGGCAACGCAGAATAATTTTAGCGTCAAGGTAGACTAAGGATTTTAACCAGGAGAATATACATGAAGAAATCGTCCGTTGTTTTCGCACTTTGTGTGCTCGCCATCGTCCCGATGGTGCTGCTGACCGTCTCCATCCGGGAGAACAAGGCCGAGCAGCAGGCCATGAACGCAGTCCCGCCCATCAAACCCGGCGAAACGCGATCCTCCGAATGGGGCAAGTATTATCCCCGCCAGTACGACACCTACATGCAGACGAAAAAGAGTGACGAGATCACCGACGTTCTCAAACATGACCCCGCGCTGATAGTCATGTGGGCCGGCTATCCGTTCTCCAAGGACTACAACAAGCCACGGGGACACTATTACGCCCTGGAGGACAACATCAACACCCTGCGCACCGGTGCGCCGGTGGACAACAAGACCGGCCCCCTGCCCACGGCCTGCTGGACCTGCAAATCCCCGGACGTGCCCCGGTTGATCAAGCGGGACGGCGAGATGGAATTCTTCACTGGCAAATGGGCGAAATATGGCGATGAAGTGGTCAATACCATCGGTTGCGGCGACTGTCACGACAGCACCACCATGAAGCTGACCCTGACCCGCGATTACCTCAAGCGGGGCCTGGATGCCGAAGGTAGCCTGAAAACCGCGGACATCACCCATCAGGACATGCGCTCTTTGGTTTGTGCGCAATGCCACGCCGAATATTACTTCAAGAAGACGGAGTGGGAAGACAAGGGGGAGAAGAAAACCGCCATGGTGGTCACCTATCCCTGGAACAAGGGGATGTCGGCCGAAAACATGGAAGAGTACTATGACAGCTACGGCTTTTCCGACTGGACCCATCCCTTGAGCAAAACTCCGATGCTCAAGGCGCAGCATCCCGATTACGAGACCTTTGTCACCGGTGTCCACAGCCGCAATGGCCTGTCCTGCGCCGATTGCCACATGCCCTATGTGCAGGAAGGCGGTGTCAAGTTTACCAGCCACAAGGTCGGCAGCCCGCTCGACAACATCGCCAACACCTGCCTGAACTGCCACCAAGGCACCGAAAAGGAATTCCGCGCGACCGTTGAGAGAAAATTGGCCCGGAAGGAAGAGCTGGCCAAAATGGCGACCGACATTCTGGCCAAGGCCCACCTGGAAGCTGCCAAGGCCTGGAGCCTCGGCGCGACCGAGGAGGAGATGAAGCCGGTTCTGCAGGACATCCGTCACGGCCAATGGCGCTGGGATTACGCCGTTGCCGGCCACGGTGCCTTTTTCCACGCGCCGGAAGAAACCTTGCGGGTTTTGGCGGGCGCAATCAACAAGGGGCAGGATGCCCGGGTGAAACTGCGGGTGGTCCTGGCCAAGCACAACGCCGCCGATTTTGTCGCCCCGGATTTTTCCACCAAGGAAAAGGCGCAGGCCCTCGTTGGCATGGATTTCGCCAAACTGGTCGAGGAAAAAAAGACCTTCCTCAACACCCTGAAGCAGGAATGGTTCAAGAAGAGCGAGGCCAAGGGGCTGTACGATCCCGCCTCCCGCAAGGATATGGTGCTCAAGACATCGTATAACTAAAGCGTTTCTTCCTCTTTTCTTGACCGCCTCCCGGTCCGCCCGCACGATGTCGGGCGGACCGGGAGTTTTTTTATTTCCGGCCTATTGGTCCGGAGTGATGCTCAGCCCACCACCGGCCCCGCTTTTCTCCTGTTTGACTTTTCACACTTTTTCTGCTAGATAAACAAGGTTTGGTTGGGACCCGCACAAGTTTTCCGCCCATGCTTATTGCGTGTGGAGGCGGAGCGGTGCCTGTATGTATCTATTCAATATGTGGAGAGAACATGGCCAGTGTGGTGGTGGTCGGAACCCAATGGGGTGATGAAGGCAAAGGAAAAATCGTCGATCTCCTGACCCGGTATGCGGATTTTGTCGTCCGTTTCCAGGGCGGAAACAATGCCGGCCACACCCTGGTGGTGGATGGGAAGCAATATATCTTTCACATCATTCCATCCGGTATCCTCTATAAGGACAAGACCTGCGTCATCGGCAACGGGGTGATCATCGACCCCGGCGTGTTGCTCAAGGAGATGGCCAACCTGGCTGAAAAGGGCATGACGGTCACCCCGAAGCAGCTGTTGATCAGCGCCAACGCCCACTTGATCATGCCCTATCACCAGCGACTGGATGTGGCCCGCGAAAACGCCTTGGCCAAGGGCAAGAAGATCGGCACCACCGGCCGGGGCATCGGCCCCTGCTACATGGACAAGGTCGGACGGGTCGGCGTGAAAGTCGGCGATCTGCTCGATATGAGCCTGTTTGCCGATAAGCTCCAGGCCGCGGTGGAGGAAAAGAACTTCATCCTCACCCGGCAGTTTGGCGCCCAGCCGTTGGAATATGTCGCCATTATCGATCAATTCGAAAGCTATGCCGCCCAGCTGGCTCCCTTTGTCGGCAACGTGTCGGTGGTGCTTGATCAGGCGCGCAAGGCGGGCAAGAACATCCTGTTCGAGGGCGCTCAGGGGACCCATCTCGACATCGACCACGGCACCTATCCCTTTGTCACTTCTTCCAACACCATTGCCGGCAACGCTTGCATCGGCTCCGGCTTCGGGCCGGCGCATATCGACGAGGTGATCGGCATCCTCAAGGCGTACACCACCAGGGTCGGCGAGGGGCCGTTTCCGACCGAGTTGCCGGAAGGGGATGCCATTGGCGATGCCCTTCAGCAGAAAGGTCACGAGTATGGCGCGACCACGGGCCGGCGCCGCCGTTGCGGCTGGTTCGACGCGGTGGTGGCCAACGATGCCGTTCGCCTCAATGGCTTGACCGGTTTTGCGGTGACCAAGCTCGATGTCCTCTCCGGCCTGAAAAAATTGAAGATCGCCACCGGCTACCGAGTGGAAGGCGTGCCGTACGGCTACATGCCGGACAATATCCGCAAGGCGCGGATGGCCGAACCGGTATACGAAGAGATGGACGGTTGGGACGCCGAGTTGCCCAATATCCGTTCCTACGAGGATTTGCCAGCCCAAGCCAAGGCCTATCTCAAACGCATTGAGGACCTGACCGGCGTGGCTCCGGCAATCGTATCGGTGGGACCCGACCGCGGGGAAACGCTTTTGCTGCGCAATCCTTTTGCCGGCTAAGATTGCGGCATCCGAGCGGCGGGTCTTGTCAAATTTCCTATCGTGATTATTACAAAATCGTCTTGATGCCGCAAAATGCGGGATAGTCGCGTGCGCAGCGGACGAAGTTTCAGAATGTTTCAATTTCCCGGAGCAAATGCGGACTCCGGGATTTTTATTCCATGGAGGCAAAGAACATGGCGCGTATAACTGTTGAGGATTGCCTGACAAAGGTAGGTGATGACAATCGATTTGCCCTGATTCACCTGGCGGTGGAACGAATTCGGCAACATCGCAAGGGGGAGCCTTTTCTTGTCACCGGCAAGAATAAGGAAATTGTCATGACCCTCCGCGAGATCGCCGCCGGCAAGGTCACCTTTGACAACATCCATGAACTTCCCAAGCAACGCAAGGCTGAGAAGGCGGCGGACGCTGTCGCCGAAGAGGAGATCGTCGAAGAATAGCCGCGACGAGTGTGGAATCGACCATGAGCAAGAGCTATTACGAGATACTCGGCATCGGCAAGGATGCCTCGGCCGAGGCCATCAAGAAGGCCTACCGCAAGCTGGCCATGCAACATCACCCCGACCGCAATCAGGGCAATGCCGAGGCCGAGGAAAAATTCAAGGAGGCCGCCGAGGCGTACGAAGTCCTCAGCGATGTGCAAAAGCGGCGCATCTACGACACCTACGGCAAGGAAGGATTGCGCAGCAGCGGTTATAACGGTCCAGGGAGCAGCGAGGACATCTTTTCGCACATCAACGATCTGTTCGGCGACCTGTTCGGGTTCGGCGGCGGCCGGGCCAGGCGGCACGATCCCAACGCCCCGGTTCAGGGCGAGGATCTGCGCTACGATATCCGCATCTCGTTCATGGAAGCGGTGCACGGCGTCAACCGGCAGGTGGAGGTCACCAAGCGGGAAACCTGCTGGACCTGCGAGGGATCCGGGGCTCGGCCCGGACATCGGCCGCAGACCTGTCCGATGTGCCAGGGCCGCGGCCAAGTGATCCGTTCGCAGGGGTTTTTCCAGGTTTCCACCACCTGTCCGCGCTGCCAGGGCACGGGCCAGGTGATTACCGATCCCTGCACCGATTGCCAGGGTGACGGGCTGGTCAACCGGAGCAAGAAGGTCAATATCCGCATCCCGGCAGGTGTGGACACCGGCTCCCGGATGCGCTTGGCCGGCGAAGGGGAGGGCGGTCGCCGCGGCGGGCCTTCCGGTGACCTGTACGTGGTCATCCATGTCGATGAGCACGAACATTTCCAGCGAGACGGGCAGACCGTCTACCTTAAGCTGCCGTTGTCGATGGTGCGGGCCACGCTTGGTTGCGAGGCCGATGTCCCCACCGTCCACGGAAGCGCGAAACTGAAAATCCCTGCTGGCACCCAGTCCGGCGAGCGGTTCGTCCTTCGGGGAGAAGGCGTGCCCAGCTTGCGCGGTGGCGGCAAGGGCGACATGGTGGTCGAGGTCCAGGTCCTGACCCCCACCAAGCTGGGCAAGGAACAAAAGGAATTGCTCCGCAGGTTCGACGAATTGAGCAAGGAACAGGAGGAGGAAGGCTTTTTTGCCCGTCTTTTCCATGGCCACCTCGGCAAACAGAAGAAAAAGAGCGAGGAGCGGGAAAAGGTCGCCAATGGCTGATCAGTTTACCCACTTCGATGCCAGCGGCAAGGCCCGTATGGTCGATGTCGGCGGCAAAGATGCGACGGAGCGCCGGGCGACCGCCGCCGGCAGGATCTCCATGTCCCGGCAGGCCTACGGCATAGTCCGCGCCGGCACGGTCAAAAAAGGCGATGTGCTTGGCGTGGCCCGGATTGCCGGCATCATGGCGGCCAAGAAGGTGGATCAATTGATTCCCCTGTGCCATCCCCTGGCAATCACCGGGGTGGAGATCGATTTTTCCTATGACGATGCCCGTTGCGCCATTGAAATCAGGGCAACGGTTGCGATAACCGGCCGAACCGGAGTGGAAATGGAGGCCTTGACGGCGGTGTCGATTGCGGCGCTGACCATTTATGATATGTGTAAGGCGGTCGATAAGACCATGGTGATGTCGGATATCCGACTGCTGCGGAAAAGTGGCGGCAAGAGCGGACTGTTTGTCAGTCCCGCTGCCGCATGCTATACTGACGATGCAGAACACGAGAACCACCTTGTTGGAGAATAGCGATGGATGAACAGGAGTTGTTGCGTTTCAAAGAGCAGCTTGAGGCGATGAAATCGGAAATAACCACCGATGTCGAACAGACTTTGACCGACATGACCAAGGCCTCCGGCAACATCCCCGACCCCAACGACCGGGCCAGCATGGAATCGGATCGGAGTTTCGAGTTGCGAATTCGCGGCCGGGAACGGAAACTGATGGACAAGATCGAAGAAGCCCTGGCCCGGATCGAAGACGGCAGCTACGGTGTCTGTGCCGGCTGCGGCTGCGATATCGCGGTCAAACGGCTTGAGGCCCGGCCTGTGGCCAAATACTGCATCGACTGTAAATCCCGGCAGGAGCAGCGTGAAAAAGAACAGGGAAGATAGGCGGTTGTATGCCTGAATTACGTAAAGATCCGATTCTAGGCCGCTGGATCATCATTGCCCAGGAGCGGGGCAAGCGGCCGACCGATTTTTTGGTCGAGGAATACCAGGTCAAGGGCGGGTTTTGCCCGCTCTGCCCCGGCAATGAGAAGACGACTCCGGACGAGGTGCTGGCCTATGGCCGGGACTGGGGCTATCCCAATAGCCCGGGCTGGAATTTGCGGGTCGTTCCCAACAAATACCCGGCCCTGGTCATTGAGGGCGAGCTCGACAAGCAGGGCGAAGGGTTGTACGACCGGATGAACGGCATCGGCGCCCATGAGGTTATCGTCGAAAGCCCGAACCATCAGGATCGGTTTTCCCATTTGCCGCCGCACCTCATGCTCTTTACCTTTCAGGCCTTTCGCGAGCGTATTCGCGACCTGGCCAAGGACAATCGTTTCAGCTACGTGGTGGTGTTTAAGAATTTCGGCAAGGCCGCCGGCGCCTCGCTCGAACACTCCCATTCCCAGTTGGTGGCGCTGCCCATTCTGCCCCGGATGGTGATCTCCGAACTCGAAGGCAGCCTTTCCTATTACAAGTACAAGGACCGCTGCATTTTTTGCGATATCATCCGCCAGGAGTTGCAGCAGAAGGTGCGCTTGGTGTGCGAAAACGAACTGTTCGTCACCTTGACCCCCTTTGCGCCGCGTTCGCCGTTCGAGATGTGGATTTTACCCAAACGGCATGAATCCTCCTATATCGAACAGGACGACAACTCGCTGACCAAGCTGGCCGAAATTTTTTCCGAAACCCTGCGCCGGCTCGATGCCTGCATCCCCCATGTCCCGTATAATTTCGTGCTCCATACCCAGCCGCTCCGCTCCGGTCCGCTGGAATATTACCACTGGCATTTCGAGATCGTTCCCAAATTGACGTCCATAGCGGGGTTCGAGTGGGGAACCGGCTTCTACATCAATCCCATGCCGCCGGAAGAGACGTGTCGCTATCTCCGCGAGGTGACACTGTAGGAGGACACCGTGGAAAAGAAACGTATTTTACTGGTCGACGACGAGGAAAGCATCCAGCTGCTCTATCGCGAGGAGTTCGAGGAAGAGGGCTACCTCGTGGATTCGGCCCGCAATGGTGCCGAGGCCCTGGCGAAGTTCAGGGAGAATCCACCCGACCTGGTGCTGCTGGATATCAACATGCCGGGCATGAACGGCATCGAGGTTCTGCGGCAGATGAAGGAACTGCGGGCGACGCTGCCCATCATCCTCAACTCCGCCTATCAGGAATACAAACAGGACTTCGGCAGTTGGGCCTCTGAGGCCTATGTGGTCAAGTCGGCCGACATGGACGAACTCAAGGCCGCAGTCCGTAAATACATCGGCTGAACCGGACGGCATTCGGCGGCAGCAATCCTGCCGGGCCGAGTGCCGCCGTCCCCGCACAACCCACCCCATCGTTGCATGAAGGATATCCAGAGTCTCCACGATTCCAGACGGATCAATATCCGCAAGGTGGGCGTCAAATCGATCTCCTATCCGATCATCGTCCTTGACCGGGCCAGCGCGACCCAGCAGACCTTGGCCCGGGTCAACATGTACGTCAACCTGCCGCACCGGTTCAAGGGCACCCACATGAGCCGGTTTGTCGAGATTCTCAATCGGTTCCACGGTCAATTCAATATCAAGACCTGCCACCTCATTCTCGAAGAAATGAAACGGCGCCTGGAGGCCGAGTCGGCCCACCTGGAGATCGAGTTTCCCTTTTTCCTCGCGACCGGCTCAGGGGAACAGGAGCCCGGCATGGCGCGGTACGATTGCCGCCTGCACGGCACCCTGGCCCGGATCTTCGACCTCGTGGTCGAGGTCGACGTCCCGGTTGCGCTGCCCAGCCGTTGCGATTCGGGGCAGGCGCCTGCTCTCGGAGGCATTTGGGGCGGCGTCACCGCGGCTGTCCGCATGAAACGCTTTCTCTGGATCGAGGACCTGATCGCCCTGATCCGCCAGGAGACCGTTCCCCGGACGGCGCAGGCCGAAACCGTGGAATCCCTCTGTTGCCGGACCGGCGATGCCCTGCGGGCAAGCGGTTCGTTTCATTGGTATAAAATTGTTGTGAAAAACATATCCAGCGGGTATTCAACGTTTGCTTCTTCCGAGTGGCCCGAGAGTGCGCCGAACCGGGCGGATGGCCTTGAAGAAGCGTGGTATTCCGACGGCGCTCCGGTCGCCGTTTGCCCTTCTCATGTTCAACAAACCATCAAGAGCGGACCGCGATGAGTGAACTTCTTTTTGAAATCGGGACAGAAGAAATTCCGGCTGGGTACATCCAGCCTGCCCTGGAGGTGTTGGCCGCCGAGGCGGCCAAGAAGCTGAACGGCCTGGAGCTGGCCTTCGAGTCGATCCGCAGTTTTGGCACGCCCAGGCGTCTGGCCATGGCCATCACCGGCCTGCAATCGCGCCAGGCGGATCGGCGCCAGGAACATATAGGTCCATCGAAAAAAGCCGGGTTCGACGCCAACGGCAACCTGACCAAGGCCGCCGAGGGCTTTGCCCGGTCGCGCGGTTTGGAGCCCGGACAACTGCAGGTGGTCACGACCCCCAAGGGCGAGTACCTGATGGCGGTGGAGGATGTCAAGGGCCAGGAAACGGCGGTACTGCTGCCCGCCCTGCTGGAATCCCTCGTTCGCGAACTGGTGTTCCCGAAATCGATGCACTGGGCCGACTACAGCATGACGTTTGCCCGGCCTATCCAATGGCTGCTGGTCCTGTACGACGGTGCGGTGGTGCCCATGGCCTTCGAGGGACTGACCAGCGGTGCAACCACCCGAGGGCATCGGTTCATGGCCCCGGAGGAAGTCGAGATCAACGGCATCGACTCCTACCTGGCCGCCCTGGCCAGCCGCTTTGTCATGGTGGATCCCGCGGAACGGCGGGCCAAGGTGGTGGAGGAGGTTCGGCGAGCGGTGAGCGAAAGGGCCGGTGCACAAGGGGCACAGCCGGTCCTGCACGTGGGCCTGCTCGACACGGTGACCAACCTGGTCGAATGCCCCTGTGCGATCTGCGGCAGTTTCGATCGTAAGTTCCTGCAATTGCCGCAAGAAGCCCTGGTGACTTCGATGCGCGAGCATCAGAAATATTTTCCGGTCATCGGGCCGGACGGCAAGCTCCTGCCCCTGTTCGTGGCGGTGAACAATACTCGGATCGCAGACCAGGCCCTGGCTGCCAGCGGTCACGAGCGGGTTCTGCGCGCCCGGCTCGAGGATGGCTTGTTTTTCTTCAACGAAGACCGCAAGCGCCCGCTGGCCGACCGGTGCCAGGAACTGCACGGCATTGTCTTCCAGAACAAGCTGGGGACCATGCAAGCCAAAAGCAAGCGACTTGCCGCCTTGGCCGGGCTGTTGGCCGACCGGATTGCGCCCGAACTGCGCGACGATGCCGTCCGCGCCGCCAACCTGGCCAAGGCCGATCTGCTCACCACCATGGTGGGCGAGTTTCCCTCGCTCCAGGGGATCATGGGCCGGGTGTACGGGCTCCATGACGGAGAAAAACCGGCGGTGGCCCAGGCCATCGAGGAACATTACCTGCCGATCCGGGCCGGCGGCGAAGTGCCGCAATCCCTGTTGGGAGCCCTGGTCGGGATTGCCGACCGTCTGGATACCCTGGTCGGATGCTTTGCCATCGGTGAAAAACCCACGGGCAACAAGGATGCCTTTGGCCTCAGGAGACAGGCAATCGGGCTGATCAGCCTGCTGCGCGGCTTGCACATCTCCCTCTCGCTGAAGGCCGTTGCGACCGCCGCCCTGTCCGGTTATGCCGGGGTGATCGAGCAAAAGCCCGAGGTGGTCAACGAGGTGGTTCATTTCATCCGCCTGCGCTTTGAAAACGAGCAGATTGCCACCGGCCTGCCCCAGGAGTTGGTGGAAGCGGCCACCTCGGTCGGTTTTGACGATCCGATCGACTGCCTGCGGCGGATCGAGGCCCTCAATCAGATCCGCGGCCAGGAGAATTTCGGGATATTGGCCGGCTCCTTCAAGCGGATCCGCAACATCATTAAGGATAACCGCACGACCGAGATCGACGAAGCACTCTTGAGCGAGCCGGCCGAAAAGGAATTGTTCGCCGCCTTGGTGGCGGTACGGAGCAAGGCCCTGCCATTGCTCGAGCAACGGGCCTATCAGCCGGCACTGCTGGCGATGCTGGAAATCAAGAATCCGGTGGACCGCTTCTTCGATGCCGTCATGGTCATGGCCGAGAATGCCTCTGTCCGCCAGAACCGCTTGAACCTGCTGACTGCCTTGGGCGAGTTGATCCTTCGGGTGGGCGACATTTCCCGGATGCATGTGGAAAAAGAGTAGCCGCCGCGTTTGCGCTGCACCGGCTTCCGTCCCTCTGTGGAGGGAAACAAAAAAGGCTGTCCCTTTTGGGACAGCCTTTTTTGTTTTTACGGCTCGATAGTTATTTACTGTCAGCTATTTTTTGTGGCAGACAACGCACTTGACGAGATCGGGATTGTTCTTGCGATGGCAGCCCTGACAGAGGGTGTGGGCGGCGTTTTTGAAGGAAGCCAATTTTTCGGGCATCTCAGCCTTGCTGTTGTGGCAGGATTCGCATTTTTCGATTTTCTGCCCCTCGGTGTAGGAAAGCCGTTTCCCCTCTGCGGTTTTGCCGTGATGGCAGGTCTTGCATTCCAGGCGGGCTTGATGGGCGCCATGCGGAAAATAAGCCGGCTTTTCCGGCTTCGCCGCATCGATGGTCGACTGCAGGACGAGATCCGGCGGCCCCTTGTCCTCCCCGGTGTTACCCATCGACATGGAAGAGGGAAAACAGCAGAATGCCACGAAAACGCCGTATATCAGCGCTTTTTTCATGACCAACCTCCTTCTGGTTTGGCGTTCGCGTTGTGGTTCTGAAATGAAAGCCCGTATGCTCTGCGGACGTTATAGGTGACGGCCGAGGGATTGTCAAGACAGGGCGGGAAATTCTCGTCCCGCTCGCCGCTCAAACCGCCGGCAGGCCGTCCACTCAGGCCGAACCGTAGCTGTGGAGACCCGACAGGAAAAAGTTCACCCCGAAGTACGTGAAAAAGACCGCGACAAATCCGAGCATCGCGAGCCAGGCGATCCGCCGGCCCCGCCATCCCCTGGTGAAACGGGCATGCAAGGTCAGGGCATAGAGGAACCAGGTGATGATCGACCAGGTTTCCTTCGGGTCCCAGCTCCAGTAGGTACCCCAGGCTTCGTTGGCCCAGACCGCCCCGGTGATGATTCCGGCCGAAAGCCACATGAACCCGAAGACGATGGTTTTGTAGGTCAAATCGTCGATCACCGGCAGCGACGGCAAGGCATCGGTCATGTTTCGGTTGGTGTGCTGCGGCTTGTTTTCCGCCGATTGTTTGAGGAGATACATCACTCCCAGGGCACCGGCCACGGCAAAGGCGGCGTAGCCGATGAAGCAGGTCACCACGTGGGCGATCAGCCAATTCGACTGCAGGGCGGGGATAAGGGGGGAGATGCGAGAATCGATCCGGTCGGCAAACGAGGCGTAGGCCATGGCCACAGCCACGCAAGGCATGACGAAGGCCCCCATGATCCGCGTCTTGAAGCGGTATTCCAGCGCCAGGTAAAAGCATGCGGTACACCAGGCAAAGAACACCAGCGACTCATACATGTTGGTCAAGGGGGCATGGCCGACCCCCATTTGATACGACTCGTGCCAGCGCAAGCCGATGGCCACGGTCTGGGCGCAGGTGCCGGCCACTGCCAGCAGCATGCCGATCAAGCCGAATCGTTCCATTTTAAAGAGAAAAAGGCCAAGATAAAAAGCGGCGGCCAGAATATAGGCGATCATGGCGATGCCGAAAAGTTGCGAGCTGTCCATAGGCACTTTCCGTTACGGGGCGGGAGGTTGGAAAAAGAAGGGATTTATTTGGTCTCGTTATCTAACTTGCTGATTAATTGAAGAAAATATCTTTCAAAGCCTACCCTGTTTTTGTTGGCATCGCCAGCAAAAAGAAGACGGCAGCCTTTTTCTTCCGGTTGGACAAGTACATAGAGCCTCCGATGCGACAGGAAGAAGGCGATGTATAGGCCCACCAGCATCAGCAGGCAGCCTCCGTACACCAGTTCGACGCCTGGATCCTTGGTTGCCTGCAGACCGGTGGCGTAACGCTGGCGGATGGTCAGGAGGTAGGTGCCGGAAGGGCGCTCGATGGCGGCCTCCTGGTCGGCATGAACCCAGAAGACGGACGGTTCGCCCCGGCCGTCGGTGAACCAGATTTTCAACTGGCGCGTCACCTCGCCCTGGCGTTCCCGGTTGATGATGCCGTAGCTGACTCCGCCCTCGGGCCAGTCGATCTGCTGGGCCACGGGGATGCGGGCGGTGGTCTCGGCGCTGCCGTCCTTTTTCTTCAAGGTCGCTTGATAGTCTTGATAGGGTTGGTAGCTCGACTGGTAGAAGGTGACCCCCTTGTAGGTCAGCGGCTTGTTGACTTCGATCTCGGTGGTCTGTACCGGCGCGCCGTGCTCGAGCACCGTGACCTTGGAGCGGTAGGTTTTGGGCATGCCGTTGTCGTAATAGGCGATGCTGAAGTCGTCGCAGTGCAGGGCAAAGCCGAGGTCGAGGCGTTCGTTTCCCTTGTGGGCGTAGACATGATCGGTTTGTTCGCCTTCCGGCAGCATGACCGATCCCTTAAAGGCAAACAGCGGATCGCCAAAGACCTTGTGCGCCACCGCCGATGAGCCGAGCAGGGCGCCGGCCAGAATGACCAGGATGGAACAGTGGACCACGTAAAGGCCGAACCGGCTCCATTTGCCTTTTTCCGCGCCATAGATCCGGCCCGGATCCGCCGATCCTTCCTTGGCGTGCCAGCCGTGTCGCTTCAGCAGCGTCGCTACCCGGCCGGCGACCACCGGCATCTCTCCGGCAAGATGGAGTTCGCTGCGCAGCGGAAATTTTTCCAGTTGTTCGGAGCTGACCGCCAGGACATCCCGGCGAAACTGCCGGATCGCCTGGGGGATGCGCTCGATGCTGCACACGATCAGGTTGAGCGCGAAAAGCGTCAGCAGCCCGAGAAACCACCAGGAATTGTACATGTCCGGAATGTCGAGGAGCTGAAAGAAGCGGGCGGTTTTGAAGCCGTATCGCTCGACATAAAAGGTAAAGGGATTGTTCTGGGGCACAATGGTGCCGACGATCGAGGTGCTGGCCAGGAGAAAGAGCAGAAACAAGGCGAGCTGGACAGAGGCGAATAGATCGAAGAGGGCGTTCTTTTTTTGGGTGGTCATGGGATGCAACGAAAAATGCTGTGCAGAATGAGCGGTGATGCCCGGAAAAAGATCGGTTCAGGAGGTCGAGCGTTTTACTTATCACGAACGGTGCACCCCTGGCAACCGGCAATCGACTCCGAGGGTGAAAAGGTCACTTTGTGGGAGTGGTCTCGTTGGCCTTCCCACGGATCAGCATTGCGGCGTTGGGCAGGACGGCCATGGTCTCGGCGGCCGCGATCCGGCGTTGGACGCGGTCCAGGTCGATTTTCGCCATGCCGAGCCGGTGGCAGAGTGCGCTGTCGAGCGCAGTGACCAGTTCGATGCGGATGCGGGCGGTTTTGGCCATCAGGGCCAGGGCGGTGCCGCCGTTGCCGCTGTATTGCTGCGCCAGGTGCCGGAAGGCCGCCTGTGGCCCGCCCATCTCGAAATAGGGGAGAAAGGTGGCGGAACCCAGACCGTCGATGCATTCGGCCAGCAGGATCAAACTGCCGCCGTCGCGGACAAAGGCGGCGGCGTTGTCGATGGCCTTGTGCGACTGAATCAGGTTGATATCCTTGGGAAAACCTCCTGCCGACGCCAATACCAGATCGTAGGGGCGGGCGACGGTTAGGCGATAGAGCGCGTCGTGTTCCCGGCAGGCGGCGAGGAAATCGGCAGAGTTCGCGCCGAAGCGGTAGGCCGCGACTTCGCCCCGGCTGTCCAGTAAACCGTGGATGGACAGGTAGGGCGGCAGCAGACGGTCGGCCTCGGCCAGATCCTCGGCCAGCGGATTGCCTGCCATTTGGCCGGGGCGGCAGCCGGAGGCCAGGCTGTTGTGCCGGCTGTCGAGAAAGAGGCGATGGTTGGCGTAGATCGCCTCCCGTTCGCCCAGACCGGGAAAGAGGAGCTTGCGGCCGCCGCCGAACCCGGCGAAATAGTGGTGGGCAATAGCGCCGACGGTCAGGATCAACCCTGCCTCGGCCAGCTCGGCGCGGATGCGGACCGGTGTTCCCCGGCTGGTGCGTCCCAACTCCGCAAACCGCGTCGGCGTCGAGCAATGGTGGTGGACAAAGGGGAAGTCCGCGTAGATCGGGCCGTAGGCGGCCAGCGATTCGTCCTCGCTCTGCGGCGCGTGGGTGCCGTAGGCGATATGAAAGGCGATGCGGGAGCGTTCCGCTCCCTGCTCGTGGAGGGCTTCGACCAGCCACGGCAGGACCGTGGGATAGCCGCAGAGCCGGGTTTTGTCGGCCACGACGATGACAATGGGGCCGGGAGGCAGGGGCTGCGGCAGCAGCCGATCAAGCCCGGCCCGGAAGGCGGCGCGTCCGGTCTCGGGTACCGGCTCGCGGGGTTCCAAGATATCGGCATGCGCCGGTACGGCACAGTCGAGCCGGCCCCGACCGTAGCGCAGGCAAAGGGTGCGGGCCGCACTCATGCCGGCGATTCGGTCAAAGCCTGCTGGATTAACTCCAGGGTATGCACGGCCTTGATGGCCAGCCCGGCCCGGTCGACGATATCCTGGAGCTGCAGGATGCAGCCGGGGCAGCCGCTGGCGACCACGGTAGCGCCGCTGGCGCGGAGGCCGGCCAGTTTGCGGTCGCCGATCGCCCGGCTCAGGTCGGGATGGGCGGCGGTGAAGGTTCCGCCCAGGCCGCAGCAGAGGCCGGCATCCTCCATCTCGACGAAATCCGCCTGTGGCAGGGCGCCGAGCAGGGCGCGCGGTTCGCGGGTGATGCCGGCGGTGCGCAAATGGCAGGGATCGTGATAGGCGACCCGGAAGCGATGCGGCCATTTCGGCAGGGCCGCCAGTTGTTCGACCAGTCCTTGCCGCTGGAGGAAGACGTGGATATCGACCAGTTCGGCCGCCGGTGCCTGTCCCGTTTCCGCGGCATACCCGGTGAGCATGCCGCGGCAGGAGGCGCAGGCGGTGAGGATACAGTCCAGATCGCGGCCGGCAAAGGCGCCGATATTCGCCTTGGCCAGGCTGGCGACCAGGGGGCCGTTGCCCGAGGAGAGCGCGGGCATGCCGCAGCAGCCCTGGGACCGGGGCAGATGCACCGAACAGCCGAGGCGGTGCGGCAGGCGGGCTAGGATTTCCCCGACCTGGGGATACAGGTAGGTCAGGGCGCAACCGGCGAAGATACCGACCGTCGGTTGGGAGGGATCGCCCTGCAAGAATTCCGGTACCCGGGCAAAGAGATCGCGATCGGGCAGGGGCGGCAGGCTGCGGTCTTTCAAGGCCGCCGGGCCAAACCGCAGGCGCAAGCCGCTGGTTGCCGGAATTTTCCTGAACAGCAGGGGCGCAAGCAGATCCGCGCCCTTGACCAGCGTGCCGAGGAGCGGCTTGGAGCCGGTGAGTGCCGCCACTCCTTTGGCCAGCGAGGTCAGGCCATGGGTATCGGCGATCCGCCGCCGCAGGGCGGCGACAATGGCATCGATGGGCACCTTGTTGGGGCATTTGACCACACAGGAGCCGCAGAGCAGACACAGGCCGATCTCTTCGCGCAGCCGCTCGTCCAACTCCGCTTCGCCTGCCAGCACCGCAGCCGCCAGCACGATCTTGCCCCTGGCTACCGAACCTTCCCGTCCTGTTTCCAGGTAGACCGGACAATGGGCCTGGCAGGCGCCACAGCGCACGCATTGGGCGATCTCCTCGCCAAATTCTTCCAGCGGTTTGCCTTCAGCCATGGTCGGGCGCGGGTGCGGGCGGCAGGGATGTGGCCGGGGAATTGGCGGTAACGGTCTCCGGAAAAATCTTGCCGGGATTCATGATGTTGTTGGGATCCAGAGCCCGCTTGACCGCCCGCATCGCGTCCAGGGTCGGCGTGTCCAGTTCCATGGCGATATAGGGCGCCTTGGCCGTGCCGATCCCGTGTTCGCCGCTCACCGAGCCGCCGAGCTCGACGGTGATGCGGAAGATGTCGTCCAGCACCCGGCGCACCGTATCCTCCATGCCCGGTTGATGGAGATCGACCATGACGTTGACATGGATGTTGCCGTCGCCGGCATGGCCGAAGTTGACAATCGGCACCCCGTATTCGGTCGAAAGGGCCTCCAGGGCCCGGATCATCGCCGGCACCTGCGAGCGCGGCACGACGATGTCCTCGTTGAACTTGTGGGGATTGAGGGCGCGCAGGCTCGGGCTGACACTGCGCCGCACCTTCCAGATGGCCTCCGATTCCTCGGCGGTTTCGGCAGTGCGGGTCTCCAGCACTCCGAGCGGTTGGATGATGTCCAGGACCTTTCGGGCCTGGTCGGCAAGCAGGGCACGGTCGCCGTCCACCTCGACGATCAGCACCGCCCGGCATTCCAGGGGCAGATCGAGGCCGGCGGCGCGGCGCACGCAGTCGATGGCCGAACCGTCCATGAATTCGAGGGTGGTGGGAATGATCTTGCCGCGGATGATGGCCGAAACCGCCTGGGCGGCGCCGTCGATGGTGGCAAAGGCCACCAGCATGGTCTTGCGGGCCTCGGGCTTGGGCAAGAGCCTGAGGATGATTTGGGTGACAATCCCCAGGGTGCCCTCCGAGCCGACAAACAGGCGGGTCAGGTCGTAGCCCACCACGTTTTTCATGGTGCGGCCGCCGGTGCGGATGACGCTGCCGGTGGGGGTGACCACGGTCAGGCCGAGGACATAGTCCCTGGTGACCCCGTATTTGACGCAGCGCGGACCGCCGGCACATTCGGCGATGTTGCCGCCCAGGGTGGAAAAATCCTTCGAAGCGGGATCGGGCGGATAGAACAGGCCCAGCCGTTCCACCTCTTTTTGCAGCCGGCCGGTGACCACTCCCGGCTCGACAACGGCAATCAAGTTGTCGGTGTCGATCTCCAGGATGCGGTTCATCCGGGTGAGCACCAGGACGATGCCGCCGCAAATCGGAAGGCTGCCGCCGGTGAAACCGCTGCCCGCGCCCCGGGGCAGGATCGGAATCCGTTGCTCGTTGGCCAGTTGTACGATCCGGCTGATTTCCTCGGTGTTGCCGGGATGGACCACCGCGTCCGGCAGACACTGCCGCTGGGTGGCGTCAAAGGAGTAGGTGATGCGGTCGACCGTGCCGGTGGCCAGGTGCTCCGGCCCGACGATCTCCGTCAACCGCTGCAGGATATGTTCGGCCAGCATGGTTTCTCCTCGTCTTTCTTGCGCCTAGGCGTCGTTTTCCTGGGCGAGGTGCACGGTCATCTGCGGGAAGGGAATATCCCAGCCGTGGAGGTTGCAGCAATCCACCGCCCACTTGGACAGGGCGCGCTCGATGCGGCGATAGGCCGGCGCCGCCTCGCCCTTGAAATCCGCCAGGATGGCCACATCCAAGGAAGAAGGCCCGGCCTGGAGAAAATCGACCGACAGGCTGAGGCAGTTTTCGGCATAGCTTTGCTCTTCCATCTTCTTCTGCAAAAAGTCCTTCAGGGTCGCGAGCACGGTGGTGGTGATCTCGGACTGCAGGGCGTAGGACAGGCCGAAAACCACCCGGAGGCTGAAGTTGCTCGACAGGTTGGCCGGCGATTTGCCGAGAAAAGCGCTCGTCTGGTAGACCGTTCTGCGGCCGCCCAGTTCGACCACTTCCACCTGTTCGTGGGAAAGGCTGACCACCTTGGCAAAGGGTTTGGCATCGATGGCGACCCAATCGCCCCGCTTGCAGGGAAACCACGGTTCGTCGTGGTGATAGGGTCGTGAAACCACGCCGATCATGCTCTCGATCGGGATGCGCAGATACATGCCCAGCGCCGGATTGTGCAATTTGCAGAAGACGTTGAGCGCCTCCACCCGCCAGGGCACGCCGTTGTACATGACCCGTTCGCCTTCGCGGATCGATCCCATGTTCAGCACTATCCGGACCTGTTTCCACATCTTGGGCAAGGTCTGGCGCACCGCCCAAACCACGCCGAGCAGAAGGATGATCGCCGCGCTGAGCAAAAGCCAGTCCTCGGCGGTGTAGAGCACGAAGATCAGGCCGCCAACCGCGGCAACCATCGAGAAAATCTTGAGAAAGACATCGAGAATGCGGACATGGAAGGGCCGCTGCTCCTTGCGGGCGCCGGGGATGACGAAGAAGAGCAGGCGCGCCACCAGGCGAAAGGCCAGGAGAATACCCGCGAAAACCAGCAGCGAGATCAGCATGAACCTGCCGCGGTCGCGGAAGAATTCCCGCACCGAATTGCCGGAACTTTTCAGCAGCGAAACGTCCTTGTCCTCCAGTTTGGCCAGTTCCCTTTTGGCCAGGTCCAGCTTGCTGTCGAGCCGCTTTTCCACATTCTGCCAGGCAGGCAGCAACTCGCCGAGATAGTTTTTGATGTTGCCATCCCCGGTCTCGTTGATCAGCTTGTTGAGGTGGGCCACCGCACCGCGGGCCGTGGCCAGCTGCTGGTTGTAGTCGTTGATGGTGTCCTTGAGCTCGGTCTTTTGCCGGGCCCGTGCGGTAAGTTGCTTGAGTTCCTTGATACTTGGTTCGAGCAGGACCGTAAGTTCATCCTTCCAGCTGAAGCTGACCTTTTCCTTGTCGCCGAAGACCTGGGGCGAGACCCCGGTGGCGATGCGTTCGAAGTCGGCGGCGGTGTCGGCCAGTTGCTTGTCGAGCTTGCCCAGTTCTTCCTGGAGGGTCTGCTTTTCCGATTCGGAGGCGCTGGCTTTCTGCTTCTTGGCGATGGTGGCCATCTGCAGCCGGATGTTCTTCTGCAGCTCGACCAGGGAGGAAAGCATGTCCAGGGTGTCGCTGGACCGCTGCTCTTCTTCTTGCTGCATCAATTTCTTGGACAGCATCGACTCGATGACGATCTGCGGCTCGGCTTCCTCGGGGGGCGTTTCGATGTGTTCTTGGCGGATGCCGGCCAGCAGCGGCGGCGTGGCGCTCACCTGGCGAAGGGTCATGAGAAAGGGGAACATGTCGAAGTAGAGCGAGGCCTGTTGCTTCACCGTCCAGGTGTCGTTGACCGCGACGGCCAGCAACAGGGGCACGTCGTTGCCCAGGCCGACCTGTCGTGCGCTTTGGTTTTTGCCCCGGTGCGCTGGCCGCACGCTCTTTTTGACCGGTGCGGTTCCTTCGGCGGTTGCGGCGGGCGTGGTCTCCTTGGGCCGGACAGCCGCCGGTTGCGCCACGGCACGTTCGTCCGGCCGGGCCTGCGGTTTGCCGGTTTGGAGCGGGGCCGTTACCGGCGGCGTTGCCAAGGGAGCTGCCGGCGCAGGCAGCCACTCCGGCGCCTGGGCCGGTTGAGCGGCCTGCTTCAGGGAAGAGGGCGGGGCCAGCAGCGGCGGCGCGGTCTCGGCGACGGCGTTGAGGGCCAAGGCGAACAGGAAAACACAGGAAAAAAGGAAGTTGCGCATGGCAAAGCTCTTTGGAGCGAAATGAATCGGAAAACAGCAATACGGATGCGAAGCGGGCGACATCAGGGGGCCAGACGTTCGATGGTCCAGTCTGCACCGGCGCGGCAATAGCGGAAGCGGTCGTGCAGGCGGCTGGTCTGCCCCTGCCAGAACTCGATGCTGTCCGGACAGACCCGGTAGCCGCCCCAAAAATCGGGCAGAGGCACCTCGCCCTTGAGGAATCTGGTTTTCATGCGGTCAAGTTCCATCATCAACATTTGCCGCGAAGACAGCACCGAACTCTGTCGTGAAATCCAGGCGCCCAGCTGACTGGAACGGGGCCGGCTGGCAAAGTAGCGGGCCGATTCGGCCATGCTGATCTTTTCGGCCCGGCCGGTGACGGTCACCTGGCGGGCCAGGCCGATCCAGGGAAAGAGCAGGGCGACCCGGTTGTTTTCCCCGATCTGCCGCGCCTTGCGGCTTTGGTAATTGGTGAAAAAGACAAAACCGTCGCGGTCGAAAATCTTGAGCAGGACGGTACGCAGGCTGGGCTGGCCTTCGGCGTCCACCGTGGCCAGGGTCATGGCGTTGGGTTCGATCAGCCCGGCGGCGCAGGCCTCGTTGAACCAGGCGGTAAACTGGTCGAACGGGTCGGGCGCCATCATCTCCCGAGTGAGCACCGGGTTGGTATATTCCTTGCGCAAGCCTTTGATGTCCATTGTCTGCCTCCAGAGTGCCAGCAAAATACGCTGTCCTCCGCCGCAGGTCAACCCCCTTCTTGGCGAGCGCCATGCGGGCAAATCCCGGCCAGGTGGCTGTTACCGGCAAACCGGCGCCGGTTGCTCGCGATACGGCCGCATACATCCGGACCGATGATTTCCGGGGGGATTGATCGGCTTCGGCGTACCGAGGCGAGGCGCGTGCGCGGCCAACTCAAGCGATTGGACGGGGCGCGGAATAATGCGAGAAACGTCTTTGTTGGGCAGTGAAGAGGGTGTCGGGCCGGGGAATGGGGGAGCGCCGGGGCAGGGCCGCATCAACCGGCCGCCATGGCCGCCAGGATGGCGGGCAGAGCCGAAGCGCTTGGTTGCTGGACAGAAAAACCGCGGCCGCTGCTTTCGGCCAAGCGGGCGAAGGGATTGGTCTCGATGTTGACATCGACGATGACGCCGCCCCGTTGATGGACCTCGCTGGCCACCTGATTGGGCAGGTTGGTGGCGCCGGCGGTCCCGACCACGAGCAGCAGCGCGGTTTCCCTGGCCGCCTTGAGCGAGCTGTAGAAGTGGTAATGATACTCGTCTTTTCGTCGAACAACAGGACGTGCGGCCGGGCACGTGCCCCGCACAGCGGACAGCAGAGCAGTTCGCGGTCTTGGTCGGTCAGGCGATCGTCCTTTGTTTTCGGCTGGACCGCGTGCGGGATGGGGTACACCGTGCCGCTGCACTCCAGCGAGCAGCGCATGTACTCGATGTTGCCGTGGATTTGATAGGTCCGTTCCGGCGAGTTGCCGGCCCGGAGGTGGAGCCCGTCGACATTTTGGGTGATCAGCGTGAAGCGGTCGCCAAAACGTTGTTCCATGGCGACCAGGGCCTGGTGGCCGGGATTGGGTTCGGCGGCCCGGCAAACGCCCAGGCGATACAGATACCATTTCCACACCTCGTCGGGCTGCTGGCTGAACATCCAGAAGGTGGCCATTTCCTGGGGATGATAGATTTGGGAGCCCACGGTCCAATAGCCTTCGGGGCCGCGGAAGGTGGGAATGCCGCTCTCCGCCGAGATTCCGGCCCCGGTCAGGATCGTGATTCCGCCGTTCCTCTGGGCAATCTTCCGCAAAACATTGCGTACGGCGTTTTTCATGCATCATCTCCTGAAAGAGGTTGTTGCTGTGACCCCAGAGCTCGTTTTTCAGCCGGCAATAAAATGTACAGCGCAACGGCGTGCCGAATTAAGTCCAGAAAAACAACTTTTTCAAGGGAATTTTATCGGCTGCGGCCAGGGGCGGTGGCCGCAAGGCCGACAGTGTGGTTGCACGAGATCGGTGACCGCAGGCCCGCACATATGGTAGAGTGTTGACGGCAACTTAGGCGAGTCGGCTCGACAGCGCAGGGCGTATCGGCCGTTCCGGGTCCGGAGCGGCTGCCGCCGATGCTGCCGATTGGCCGGCCTTGGAGATCGCTCCTGTCCGTTATCCTTTTTTAATGTGATTGCTCATGCTCGACAGTGAATCCTCGCTTCGTCTCAAGCTCCTCCGTTTCCCGCCGATCGTCGGGGTCATCTATATCCATGCCTACAATACCGCCATCGGTTATGCGGGCGGCGTCCTGGGCGCCACCGAGGTCAACGAACTCACCCGTTGGGTCCGGGTTTTTCTTTCCGAGGGGATTGCCCGCATCTCGGTTCCCCTGTTTTTTCTGATGTCGGGCTACCTTTTTTTCGCCACCTTCCATTGGTCGCAGCAGACCTACTGGCGCAAGATCGCCAGCCGCCTGCGCAGCCTGTTCATCCCCTTTGTGTTCTGGAATCTCGCCGGGTTGGGTTTCCTGGTCCTGATGCAGGCCATCCCCGACTTCCGTCCTTATTTCATCGGGGCCGGAAAACCGGTGGCCGACTACGATCTGGCGCAATTATTTTCCGTGCTGTTCGGGGTGAACGGCTATCCCGTTGCCTACCATTTCTGGTTCATCCGCGACCTCATGCTGCTGGTGCTGCTGGCGCCGGTGCTGGCGGTCATTGTCCGCTTCCTGCCCATTCCATTTTTCCTGGCGGTGTATATCTGCTGGATCAGCGAATCCTGGCCGATCTATGCGCCGGGGGCCGTCGGCGTGCTCTTTTTTTCCGCCGGAGCCCTCTGCGGCATCAATCGCCAGAACATCTTCGCCTTCGACCGCTTCGGCCTTGCCATCGTGCTGGTGTTTCTGCCGCTGCTGGTGGCCGATGTCATCTGGTACGACGCCTGGTTCAACAATTACGTGCACCGCACTGGGCTGATCGCCGGGGTGCTGGCCGCCCTGTATCTCACCAAGTTCGCGGTGCGAAGCCGCAGACTCTGCAATGCGCTGCTCGCCCTTGGCGGCACCAGCTTTTTCGTCTATGCGGCCCACGAGCCGTTGCTGGGCATCCTACGCTTACTGGCCTACAAGTACATTCCCCTGGATGGCCCCTATACCATCCTGCTTCTGTACCTGGGCATCCCGATCTTGGTGATGGCCTTGCTGGTCGGCTGCCATCGCGTCCTTAACGCGGTCTGCCCCCGAACCTTGGGGTTCATCACCGGTGGCCGTTGATACGACTTGTTGCCGGATGCGTCAAGCACCGGCTCTCCGGGGCTTGCGCAGGAGATCCGGACCTTATTCCAAGGTCAGGAAGTCTGAAAATCCGGTGAGTTCGAACAGTTCGAGGATGGATTCGTTGGCGTTGCGGATGCGCAGGGAACCGCCGGAGGACATGGCGCGTTTCTGGGCGGACAGCAGAACCCGCAAGCCGGCGCTGGACAGATAACTCAGTTGGGCAAAATCGAGAATCAGGTTGGAAGAGGCCGCCAGCGCGCGGATGGTTTCGTCCAACTGCGGGGCCGTGGTGGTGTCGAGGCGGCCGTCCAGGGCAAGATGGAGCGCGTCGTTTTCTTGATGGGTCCGGATATTCATGCAAGCCTTCCTTCGGTAGCTCTATTCAGCGGCTGTGTTTGCCCGCGACCGGAAATATGGCAGGCTTCTCCGGCGGCGGCTTGGATTTTGAACAGTGACGACGTTGCCAGATCTGCATTCGGCGATTTTTGCGGAAAATCTCAGGCAAACGGCCAGATGCTTCCGGGCTAGAGTTCCTTCTTGAGCGTCAGAATATTTTTTCCGTCTTTATATTCATACGCTACCCCCGACATGATTTTTCGCACCATGAGAAGGCCGAGCTTTCCCATTTGGCGCTGGTCCGGCGGCAGCGTGGTGTCCGGCGGTTCGTGTTCCAGGGGATTGAAAGGAATGCCCCTGTCCAGGAATTGGAGAACCACCTGGGGAGGATGATCCTCGACCGTGCATCGGATACGTGCGTCGCCCTTGGCCAACGGGTAGGCGTAATGCGCGATATTGGTAAAAATTTCTTCCACCGCGATCAGGATTTGATGCAGGACCTTGAGCGGGATGTCGCGTTCGCTCAACTCTTCCTCCACAAAAGCCAGGACGCTCGGAAGAATCGCATCCGCCACCGGATCGACCAGAAACTCTTTCATTGATCTATCCCGTTGCGGTATTCCAGCGCAAGCAAAGTGATGTCGTCCGCCTGTTCCGCTCCGTCGGTGAACGAATCCAGCGTCTGTTTCAGGGCGGAAAGCAATTTTTTGGGCGAGAACGGCCGGATGGTCTCGCTGTTGATGAAGGAGCACAGCCTGCTTTCCCCGTAAAGCGCGGCATCGGGATTGGCCGCTTCGGTGACGCCATCCGTGTACAGCAATAAAGACGCGCCCGGCGCCAGGGTGAGCGTTGTGGCGACATACCGGGTCCCTTGCATCCCCCCCAGCACAAAATGCCGTTTCATGGCAAGCGGAGCATAGACATCGCGTTTGGATGCCGCCATGAACGGCGGATTGTGGCCGGCGTTGACGCAGGCAAGCTCGCCGGTGGCGATATTCAACGACGCGGCAAAACAGGTGACGAACATGTCGGTGGGATTGTCCTGGCACAACAGATTGTTGACCGCGGTCAGGGCGTCGCCGAGATCGTTGCCGGCAAGCATGTGGTTTTTCAAATGGGCCTTGGCGGTCATCATGAAGAGCGCCGCCGGGATGCCTTTGTCCGATACGTCGGCGATGGCGAACCCGAGATGGGTTTGGTCGATCATGAAGAAATCGTAAAAATCCCCGCCTACTTCCTTGGCCGGGACCATGGAGGCGAACAGGTCGAATTCTTTTTGGTACGGCGCTGTGGTCAGCATATCGGGCAGGGCCCCTTGCTGAATCGCCTTGGCCAGGGCGAGTTCCCTATTGATGCGCTGCTCTTTGTCGGCGGCGGCGGAACGCAAGGCCTCGACCATGGCGTTGATGCCGCCGGAAAGGGCGGTGAATTCCGGGTTGCCGGTCACCGCGACTTGTTCGTGGAGGTCGCCGGCGGTGATTTTCGTCAGGGACGCGTTGATGCCATGCACGCCCGCGACCACCGTCTTCCGCACCAGCAGCGACACCAGCAGGAAGAGCACTCCGAAGAGGAGCAGGTTGCCGGCGACGAGATACAGCGCCCCGGCGTTGCGGCCGGCATACACCTCGTTTTTGGGGAGCAACCCGAGAATGGTATATTCGCCGTATCCGGATACCGCGTACAAAAAATTTTCTCCCGCACCCCGGGTCCAGCGGGCAGCTGCATCGTGAGGCGTTGCCGCGGGCAGACCGAAGTCCTCGGTGCTTCTGCCAATCCATTGCCGCAGCGCGCTGCCGATAACCGTGCCGTCCCGTAGGATCAGGATGCTCCCGCCGGAGCCGATGCGCAGGCCGTTTGAGATGTTTTCCGCCCCTGCCACCGCCAGGGCGGTTTGCAGCCGGTGAGGGTAGAATCCCACCTGGACGATGCCCGGTTGGTCCAGGCGGCCGACACCCGCGTATTGATATAACATGCCGCCGGCTCCCCGGGGCATGGGCGGCTGCACAAGCGAAAACGCCTGCGATTGCACGGCGGGCATGAATTCTAAGGATTGCGGCGAGGTTTTCATGTCGTAGCCGACGAGATCCTTGTGCGATGAGGCGGTGATTATGCCGCTGCGGTCGCAGACATGCAGCTCATCCACATCGAGCATAGAGGTCAGCGCTTCCAGCCGACCGTTGTCGCGGGCAAGCGATGGATCGAGCCGCAGCAGTTCGGCGAACGCCCGTGCCTTGGCCGTGGCCGCGCGATCCGTAATGCCGCGCAAAGCCGAGGCGCTTTCGGCATTGACCGCGAGTTGGGCCAGGGTGTCGCCGATTTTGGCCCGGATCAGGGCAGCCGCGTTTTTCTCGGCCTGGTGGGTTTGATCCCAAAAAATAATGCCGAAGGAAAACGTGAAAACGGCGATCATGCACACGAGAAGCCATTGTTGGAAAATCCTGAGCATCGTTCCTCGGGGGACGGTTTGGCGCCGTCCTGCGCGCTCTATACCAAATTGGGCCAACCTGGCGCCGGATCAGGTCGCGGCAAATTCGAAGCACGGCAGAAGGCTGCCGTCCCGGAAGGTGACGACCGGATCAAGCGAGTTGCCATGGTCGGTCAGGATTGCCTCGGCGGACGGGCCTGTCGTTTTCTCCGCGACCAGCACCTCGGCGATATTGGGGGAGGATGCGCCTTGAGGCGTGTGTGCACGGCTCGCCCGGCCAACCGCAGCACCAGTCGGACCTCCCGGATTCCCAGTGGTGTGCATTGTTCGCGCCCACTGCATGTCAGGGCGTGTATTCCATGACATCGAGCAACCAACCCGACAGCCTGTTCTCGTACTCGGGGTACCGTTGCAGGGTTTTTCGTAGTACGGCCGTGTTTTCAATGAACAAATCAAACATGAACCGATTCAGCAGGCAGTATTCGTCGATCCGTGCGGCGGAGAATTCCCGGTGCATCCGTCCGCAGCGTCCCATGCACAACGGCCGGTAGGCGCAGTCTCGACAGCAAAAATCCGTCAGCTTGAAATTCCTGAACTCCACGCCCCCGGCAATGTCGCCGATAGCGTGAAGGCCTCCGGGCACGCTGTCGCAACAGGCGTAGCACGAACCGTCCGTTTGGACGAAGATCATATGCCGGTCATAGCCGCAGCAGAACAAGGTGTCGTCCCGGTCGTGGAAAAACAGAAACTTCAACACGGCCATGAAGGGGATGTAGTGCAGCAGGACGCCGTCTTGCAGCCGGCGCAGCCAATCGTCGAACAGCAGGCGTACTTCATAGGTATAGGTGGCGTAAAAAGCGTCGAAGTTTACGAGGGCGGCGCAATTTTCCAACTGCCAGTGCACATAGTCGAAAAAGCGGTCCACCAACGCGATCTCGGTAAAAAGGCTGGTTTTTTCCGTGACGGTAACTCGGGCGACCATGGGGACGCCGCTCTTTTTCTTCACGTCCAAGGCGTTGTCGATGACGGTGGAAAAATAGCTGTTGCCAAGATTGTATTTGGGAATCCTCTCGTAATTGATGGAGTACATGATCAACGACAGCGCGGACAATATCGTATCGGGGATGGCGTCGAGCAGAAGGCCGTTCGTATGCAGGATCGGCTTGAGGTTGTACCCGGCAAGCTCCTGTTCGAGACAGGCCAGGAGGCTGGCGATACGGGCATATTCCATCGTGGGTTCGCCGCCGAAGAGAAAAAGCATGACGTCCCGGTCATTGAATTTCTCGGCCGTTCTTTTTATGAACGCGGCCAGGTCGCTGTCGGGATATTGGGGGAGGCGGGGGATATTGTTCTTTTCACAGTCAAAAAGAGAGGAGCAATACTCGCAGTTCAGGTTGCACGCATTGGTAATGTAGATATTATATTCCATTCCGCTCTTCTTTGCCTTTTCCTGCGGGTGCGTTGGCGCACGGAGTGCTCTCTCCGCGCGATATGATTCGGTAATTCATAATTTATCGGCTACGAATTGGCAAGAAGCAGAATATGATCAAGACCTTCGCCGCCCACAAGTTTTTGACGCTGATCGCCGCGGGTTCGCTGGCGATGCTGGTCGAATACCTCCTGCTTCTTTCCGACAGCCTGATCGCGGGCAATATGCTGGAGGAACGCGCGCTCAGCGCCATCACCCTTGTCAGCCCGGTCTTCTCCTTCATCGTTTTCATCGGCTTCATGATCGCCATCGGCACGATGGTCGTCTTTGCCCGGCAGGTGGGCCGGGGGAAACGCCGAATTGCCGACCTCTACTTCAGCCAGGGACTTATTCTCGCTGTCGGAGCCGGTGTGCTGCTGACCGCAGGACTGCTGGCGCTGTTCGCCGCCGTTCCCAATTGGTTCGGCGTTTCGGGGGAAGTAAACGGCTATGTGCGCGACTATATGTGGTTCATGTGCTTCCTGCCGCTTCCCTTGCTGCTCAATACCTATCTCTACGACATTGTCATGCTGGAAGGAGGGGAATCGCTGTGCGTCGCCTCTTCGGCGGTGCAATTGACCGTCAACATCGGCCTTTCGATATTTCTTTGCAGGGCTATGGGGATCGGTGGCATCAGCCTGGGAACCTTGCTCACCTGCATCGTAACGGCGGGCATGCTGGGCCTTTTTTTCCTGACAAAACGCAACACGCTCCATTTTCGATGGTTTCTCAGCCTGCGCGCCATCGTGCGGGTGATGCAGTTCAGCGCCGTCGACTCGAGCGTGTATCTGTTTTTGGGCATCATGCAGTTGGTCATGAATATTTTTTTACTGCAGCGGTTCGGCCAGGACTCCATTGTCATCTTCACCGTGGTCCTCAACACCCTGACCCTGTTGTTGGCGGGTTTTGACGGCATAGGCGAGGCCATTATGCCGCTGGTCAATGTCTACAGGGGCGAAGGCGGCCAGAAAGGCATCGTGAAGACCATGCGCGTTGCCGTCAGGGCCGCACTGCTCGAAGGCATGGGGGTAACGGTCTGTCTGTGGATGTTCGCCGATTCCATTCCCGGCCTGTTCGGTATTGAAACGGCCGAATTGACGAGCCAGGCCGCGGATGCCGTTCGAATTTTTTCGCTGGCAGCCATCCCTGTCGCCCTGATCCTGCTGTATACCTCCTATTATCTGTATATCGAAAAAATTGCGCTTTCCCTGGTGGTTACCGCCGCCTATGTTTTAGTGTTTCCCCTGACGCTGGGCATTGCCTGCGGCCTGACCTTCGGCCTGACGAGCGTCTGGTATGCCTTTGCGGCGAGCAGTCTTTTCGCGCTGATGCTCGGCGGCATGTATGTGCGTTGGCGGTATCGGGAGAAAACCTTCCCCCTTCTTCTGGATGAAGGCGCTCTTGTCCGTGAACTTTCCTATGACCGGCCCAAGACCAAGGAAGGTATCATGGATTTGGTCTATGCAGTCGAGCGGGATCTGGAAGCGAACAGGGTCGAGCGGAAAAAAATTTTTAAAATTATGCTGATGATTGAAGAAACGGGCATGTACGGCCTGGAGCAGGGGCAAGAGAAAAACGCGGTTATCGAGTGCACTGTCTTGCTTGGCAGGTCCATTACCGTAATTTTGCGGGACAGCGGAAGTCGGCCGTTTGTCATGGACGAGGATGCGGCAGTCGCCTCCTTCTCCGGGTACGTGTACACACGGCTGCTTGCGGCGCAGCAGGAAAAAATGCACATGCTGACCAGTGGCAAGAATCGGATTACCTATACATTTTGAGCGTCGATCGAGGTGGCTATGAGCAGAGACATCCCTTTGGAGAAACGATATGAATTTTCAAAATCCCAACGGGAGCAGCTGGATTTGGAGGATGACACCCAAGGCGAGTCCCGCGTCAACAGCGTTTGCGGACTTTATTGGCTCGATCCGAGGTACTCCAACCAGCTCATTGAAAAAGCGGCCAACTTGATTTTGGAGCACGAGCAGGCGCTCCGGCTTCGTTTTGCCCAGCGGGACGGCGAGTTTTTTCAATACGAGCAAGAATTCGAGTATGTCAGCATTCCGGCCATCGAAACGACATGGTCAAGGGATGAAATAATCGCCAGTGCCAGAAACGAGGTCATGGCGAAGAGTTTCGTTCCGGAGGCGCCGCTTTACGACCTGCTGATTGTACGCAACGCCTCTGCCGTTGCCCTTCGCTCGCTTTTTTTCCATCTTGTCATGGATGGCATCAGCATGGGGCTTTGGGGCGATCTGCTCACCTCGTATTGCCGCATGCTGTTTGAAGGGGAACGTTTCGACTGCGAAGCTCACTCTTTTACCGATAGTTTTGAAAAAGAGAAGCACATGCTGGAAAGTCCCCGTCGCCAGGCGGACTGGCGATACTGGGCCGAAAAAATGCGCGACTGGACCGGATGCTGCAAAATCAATCCCCAAAAAGTGGCAACGGGAAATCCTCGAGGCAAGCGGTTGAGCATGCCGCTCGACAAGGCGTTTCTCCAACAGATCTATGCGCATTGCGAAGAACGGACCTTTTCCCCGGCCATTTTGTTTCGCGCCGCCCTGGTCCTGTACCTGTTATGCAAAAATCCCGGCATGCGCCGTATCGACCTGGGCGAAACCATTTCGCATAGGAAGGATAGCGGCCAAAAGCAAACCATGGGCAATTTTGCTCTGGAAATCCTAGTGTGCATCGTTGTGCCCGACCAGGATGCCGATGTTGAAAGCCTGTACAAGGCGATACGAAAGGCAGGAAGGGAGTCGTATTACCATTCCATGTGCTCATATGAAGATGTGCTGCGCATGGTGCAATCCCAGCGCCCGGAAGTCGAAGCGCTCCGCGATGTGCAATTCGGGTATATTCCTCCGGTATCGTGGCACCGTAAAGCTTTCGATGGTACCTGGATCGCGAACGAAAGCCCGGAGACCAGCCTTGAATTCATTATTCTCAGTCCGTTCAGCAAAGAGGACGTGGTCATCATGTTCGATTACCGGGACGATACCTTTTCCGCCGAGGAGGCGGGCACCGCCCTGCACAGCATCCTGGAGTTGGTCAAAGCCTGCATTGCCAATCCTTCCATGAGCATTCGGGATGCCTGCCAACTGGTGGAAGCGCGGGGGTGAGCAACTTCGGGTCGCGAAAATTTCGGGGAGGGGGGAACGGGGGCGGGAGTCGGGAATCGTGCCAAGACGGTCCGTGCGGACGGGCGGCCAAGACATCTCGAGGCAAAGACTGGTTTGGTCATCGAACCGAACGGCTTTCTTTGCCCGGTCAGTTCAATGGGGTTGCTGCAACTCACGGCCGGCACCAACCTACTCACAACCAGTCACGGTGACATCGCCAGAAGCGCTGCCGGGAATCAAAAAATGTCTGTCGCGGACTGGCGGACGCCTCGGCTTCTGCTGTTGGCATAATGCCCGAAATCAGCCGTGTCTCGCTTGCGGGCGTCGGCGGGATTGAATCGTCGAGAAAATAAGTCTCATGCGCAATGGATAAGGCTTGTCTTGCCCTCTTGGAGCCTTTTCAAAGACTTCAAAGCCGACTTGCCGATACCAGCCTACCGCTTGATTTTCAGCTTATAAGCAGAAACACCACTGAATCCCAAAAGAGGAGTGACGCGTTCATCGGTGCTTCCCCCATCGCCAGCGCAACGGTTCACCCGTGCACCAGCAAATCGCGATATCCCTGGCGTTTGACAAGCAAAAGCTATCGTTGCTCCGGCTCGATCCGTTCTTGTCGGTCCTTGAGTTCCTCATACACCTGGTGCAGGTGCACGGGCGCGGGTTTACGCCGCCGCCTCAGGCGCAGGTTGAGCATTTCCACGATGAACGAAAAGGCCATGGCGAAATAGAGGTATCCCTTGGGCATGGCATGCCCGGTTCCTTCGGCGACCAGGGCAACGCCCACCAGGACGAGAAAGGACAGGGCCAGCATCTTGACAGTGGGGTGCTGTTCGACAAACTCGCCAATGGCGCGGGCCGAGAACATCATCACCCCGATGGCCAGGACGATGGCGGTGATCATGACCCAAAGATGATCGGCCAAACCCACCGCGGTGATCACCGAATCCAGGGAGAACACGATGTCGATGATAGCGATCTGGACAATCACCATCCCCATATTCGAGGCCAGGTGCGCCGGCCGGTGGCTTTCCTCGGCCCCTTCGAGACTGCCGTGGATTTCCATGACCGCCTTGTAGATGAGGAACAGGCCGCCGAGGAGCAGGACCAAGTCGCGGCCGGAGACCGGATGCCCCATCACCTCGAACAAGGGCGCCACCAGCTTGGCCAGCCAGGCCACCGACATCAATAAGACGATGCGGGTGCCCATGGCCGCCAGCAGACCGAACCGCCGGGCAAAGGGCCGTTTGTGCTCCGGCAGGTTCCCCACCAGCAGGGTGATGAAGATGATATTGTCGATTCCCAGCACGATCTCGAGGATGGTCAGCGTCAGGAGGGAACTCCAGATGCCGATGTCAAATATCCAGTCCATGATGCCTTGTGGTTGGTGTTGCGTTGCAAAAAAAGGCGGCCCGAACCAAGGCCGCCGCCAAAACGAATTAGAAAAAGGAAGAGCCGGGCGCGTCAGTCCCCGGTGACCGGGGGAAGCGGCTCGGGTTCGCTTTTTTCCTTGATGCGGATGGCATGGCCGAACACATAGGTGCAGATCGGTACGCCGAGAATCAGTCCCCAGAAATCGAACAGCTTGCCGCCGATGGTGAGGATGATGAGGATGATCACCGAATTGATCCGCATGTACGAGCCGTAAATCCTCGGATTGAGGATATATCCCTCGATAAGATGGATGATGCAGATCAGCAGGATGGCCAGCAGCATGATTTGCAGCCCCTCGGTTTGCAGGGCGATCAGACAGATGGGAATGGAGCTGATGAACACCCCGATTACCGGGAAGAAGCTGCAGAAAAAGACGATCACCGACAAAAAGGCCACCTGCTCGCCCAAGCCGAGCAGGGTGATGCCGATGGCGGTCAGAAAGGAATTGATGATGGCGATGATCAGCTGGGCCTCTAGGGCCTTGCCCAAAACTTGCGAGAAATCGCGGATGTTTCCCGCCACGCTCCGATAGATGAACCGCAGCTTGGTCGATTCCAGAGCCCGGACGCTGGCCCCCAATTTGGGCAGGTCGAGCACGATGAGAAAGGAAAAGAGCAGGGACAGGAGAAAGGCCGAGGTGGTAGCGGCGATCTTGCCGCCGATGTTGCCAAGGGTGCCGATGACATGGCCGACATTCTGCACCCCGCTACCGACACCCTGGGTTCCACCGCCGGTGCTCTGCGTTCCGCCGGGATCGCCCAGACGCAGCAATTGTTGCAGCATGAGGGCGGTGGGCGAATGCTTCAACCCTTTTTTTTCTCCCCCTTCCGGTGGCGGCTGCTCCTGCTTGCTGGCGAGTTCCGGGACAAGCTCGCCCAGCAACGGGTACCGCTTGCTCAAGGAGAACAACTCCTGATCGACCCGGCTGAGGTAGGTGGTGAATTGGCTTGCAAAGAGCTCGGTCTGTTTCTTCACCTTGGGGACCAGGAAGATGCCGGCTGCGGTCAGGATGCTGAGGAACAGCAAGGCCACGAGTACCACCCGCACGATCCGGTTCTTGATGTGGGGTTCGAGGCGGCTGACGCTGCGGGCCTGGATGTAGGAAAAGACAAAGGTAAGAAACAGCAGGAGAAAAAAGGACCGCAGCAGGTAGATGACGCCGAAGAACATGCCCCAGACCACCACCGTGGCAACATGGGGAAAGATCCGGTCCCAAGGTTGGGGAAGAAAGCGGAACGGGTTGTCTTCGTGGTTCATGGATAAAGAAAGCGGACTGGAGAGATGTCGTTGCCGGGAAGGAGGCGATCCTCGAAAATCGATATGTTAATAGCGCCGCCCAGGTCTGTCCATTCAGATTTTCTCCAAGGCGGTCTTTCGGGCGCGGCTGAGGTCTATTCCACCGAACTTATTCAGCATTTTATAGTAAACCGTGTCCGGCACATATTCACGGACCACCTGCTCCCAATCGTCGGAACCCACCAGCCCCTTGATCAGGCTGGAGCTCACCTCCACCAGATAGCGGGGGGACATCATGAACAGGGTCTGGATGGTGTCGGTCATGTTGCCGTTGACATAGCGCATGCCGCGCTCATAGGTGTAATCCTTTTCGTTGCGGATGCCGCGCAGGATGTAGTCGGCTCCGATCGATTCGGCAAATTTGGCCAGGAACTTGTTTTCAAAGTGGACCACTTCGATGTTGTCGTAATGGGCACACAGCTCCTCCAGCATTTCTAGGCGTTCATCCAGGGTAAAGCAGTATTCCTTCTGCGAGTTTTGGCCGATCGCCACGTAGAATCTGGTGAATAGGCGCGCGCCCTGTTCGATGATCCACAGATGGCCGTTGGTCGGAGGATCGAAACTGCCGGCATAAATTCCTGTCATTGCAATTCCTGTCGGGTGCGTTGCGGATGGTGGCCTGCCGGGGCGCAGACCGCGGCGTCGTCACAACCGCCCACGAACCGCTTCCCTTCGGGGGCAATGTCCCCGAAGGGGCTTCCGGCTCCGGCAAAGGAAGCGTCGCGGTTTCGGGCGTGCATCGTCGCCCGAACGGGTTCGGCAGGCAGCACCGGGCCGGGCTACATGCCGGAAGGTGCTCAGCTATAGCAAACAGGGCTGTTTCCCGTCAATATTATATTCCGGTAAAAACGCATAAAAAAACGGTTTGTGTCGGCAAAAAGGAAAGGCGAGGTGCCGGGCGGTGTAGCCATTTTTCGATCCGGCGTGCGCAGGGGTGGCTCGTTTGGGAGAGCGTTCAGATTTACTCTTGTGGAACTAGTCAGAATTGATTAGTTGTTTCATTGAGTTGGACGTTGGGTGATCCGCGAGTCCCTTTTCGCGCGCAGGGTGCGGGCAGAATCGGCGACTTTTTGGCGGATCGTTATTGCAAATATTTATAGGTAAAGGAGGAACAGTGATGGAAAAAAACAAGATGCGAATCGGACTTGCTTTTCTGCTGACGATACTGTTGTCGCTGGTTGTTTCCTGCACCACCCCGGCCGGTCGGAGCGCCGGCACCGTGGTTGACGATGCCGGCATCACCACCGAAGTGAAAACGGCCCTGTTTGCCGACAAGGATCTGAGCGCCATCGCGATTTCGGTGGAGACCTTCCAGGGGGAAGTCGTGCTGACCGGTGCGGTTGACTCCAAGGCCGAGAGCAGGAAGGCGGAATCGATCGCCCGCTCGGTCAAGGGCGTGGCCAGGGTCAAGAACCTGCTCAAGATAAAATAGATAAAAAAACCGGCCACAGTGCCGGTCCAGTCGATCCCGTGCCGATACAACGGGGCTGCTGCGATGCAGCCTCGTTTTTTTTATCCTCGCCCCGCCATCGGCGGTTCTTCGTTTATTCCTTGGCCGGATTGTCCGATTCGTCGGCCGGCGAGCCAATACCGGGTAGGTCCATGGGGGTGGGCTGCGGTTTTTTCGCGGTGCCGGTGACGTCGGCCACCTTGCGGACCGTGCGGTTGGCCACCCGTTTTCCCTTGGCACCGACTCCCTTGATCAGCACCTCGTCGAGATCGAGTTCGATGGAATTGTATTTGGCCCGGGAGGACGGCGCCAGACTGGCTCGAATCCGCAAACCCTCCCTGCCCAACAGCAGCATAAGAATGGCCGAGCGCTTGCTTTCCTCGAACAGCCGGTATTCCCTGCCGATGATGAACTTGGGCATGGCGAACCGCTTGACATAGGCCAGGTTTTCCGGGCCGTGGCGGTAGACCAGATTGAACACCAGATCGTTCTTCACCACCCCCAGCCAGTACAGATCCGGGCCGACGAACAGTTTGTCCGGCACATTGATCACCTTGTAGAGTCCATCCTTGAAGATCAACAGGAGCCGGTCGTACTCGGAGCAGCAGCATTCCAAATCGGCGGTTGCGTTCTCGGACTTGATTTTGTGGCCGAAAAAGCCGGATTCCCGGTGGTAACTCACGGTGAGGTCGGCGGCGGCGGCGGCCCGGGCATCCACCTCGTCAAAGGCGCGCAGCTCGCTTTTGCGGGGAAACTGCTCGCCGTAGCGGGCGAGCAGGTCGTCCAGGCAGCCGATGGTGAAGCCGACCATGTCGGTCAGTTGCTGTTTGATCTGGGCGATCTGCTTTTCGATTTCCCGCAGTTCCTTTTCCTGACGGTTGATGTCGTAGCGGGAAATGCGGCGGATCTTGATTTCCAGAAGCCGCTCCACGTCTTCGCCGGTGACCTTGCGCTGCAGTTCCTCGGCAAAGGGCACCAGCGACTGGCGGATGGTGGAGACGACCGCCTTGTAGTTGATTTTCTCCTCGATCTCCTTGTACAGTCGTTGTTCGATGAAAATTTGCTCCAGCTTGCGCGCATGCCATTTTTCTTCCAGCCGGCCCAGTTCGATGCGCAGTTCCTTCTCCAGATTGGCCTTGAGCAGCTCGGTGTTGCGTTTGAGCACCTCCTCCACCGCGTGTTGCCGGGGCAGGTTGTCCTCGATGGTCACCAGGCTGGGTGAGACGCTCAGCTCGCAGTCGGTGAAGGCGTAGAGGGCGTCGATGGTCTCCTCGGCCAGCACGCCGCGCGCCAGCTTGATCTCCACTTCCACCTTTTCGGCGGTGTAGTCGTTGATCGAGGCGATTTTCAGCTTGTTCGCCTTGGCTGCCTTTTCGATCGATTCGATCAAGTTCTGTGTGGTGAGATTGTAGGGCAGTTCGGTGACGATAATGGTCTTGGGATCGGGTTGTTCCAGCTTGGCTCGGCAGCGCAGCCGGCCGTTGCCGTGGTCGTAGTCGGTGACGTCGATGATGCCGCCCCGAGGGAAATCCGGGTAGAGGGTGAACTGCTCGCCGCGGAGATACTTGATTTGGGCGGAGAGCAGTTCGCCGAAGTTGTGCGGCATGATCTTGGTGGCCATGCCCACGGCAATGCCCTCGGCGCCGAGCAGCAGCAGCAGCGGAATCTTGGCCGGCAGCCGCACCGGTTCCTGCATGCGGCCGTCGTAGGAGTCGATGAACTCGGTCAGGTCGCGGTTGAACAGGGTCTCGCGGGCCAGCGGCGACAACCGGCATTCGATGTAGCGGGGGGCCGAGGCCTGGTCGCCGGTGAAGATGTTGCCGAAATTGCCCTGGCGGTCGATGAGATAGCCCTTGTTGGCCAGGTTGACTAGGGCGTCGAAGATCGACTGGTCGCCGTGCGGGTGGAGCTTCATGGTTTCGCCGACCACGTTGGCCACCTTGTGGAAACGGCCGTCGTCCATGTTGTGCAGGGTCTGGAGGATGCGCCGCTGCACCGGCTTGAGGCCGTCGTCCACGTCGGGAATGGCCCGTTCGCGGATGACGTAGGCGGTGTAGTCGAGGAAATTGGCGTCGAACAGGCGGTGCAGCTTGCCGCGGGGGGCTTCGGTGGTTTCGCTCATACCGGCCTCAGGATCAGGTGGTCCATGATGTACTGTTTGCGTTCCGGCGTGTTCTTGCCCATGTAGAAGCGCAGCACCCGGCTGACTTCGCTCAAGGAATCGAGCCGTACCTGTTTAAGCCGCATGTCCGGGCCGATGAACTGCTTGAACTCGGGCGGCGAGATTTCGCCCAACCCCTTGAAACGGGTGGTCTCGATGGCGCGGTCGCCCTTGCCCTTGGCCTTGAGCGCGTCGATGGCCATGTCCATGTCCTGGTCGGAGTAGCAGTAGAAGGTCTTTTCCTTGTTGCGCACCCGAAAGATCGGGGTTTCCAGGATGTAGACCCGTTCTTGTTTGATCAGCAGTTCGAAGTAGTGGAGGAAGAAGGTGAGCAGCAGGTTGCGGATGTGCAGGCCGTCGACATCGGCGTCGGTGGCCAGGATCACCTTGTCGTAGCGCAGGCCGGCGATCGACTCCTCGATGTCCAGGGCCTGCATCAGCGAGTACATCTCCTCGTTCTTGTAGAGCACGTCCAGCCGCTGGCCCAGGACGTTCATCGGTTTGCCCTTGAGCGAGAACACCGCTTGGGTCATGGGGTCGCGGGAGGAGACGATCGAACCGGCGGCGGATTGCCCCTCGGTGATGAACAGCATGTTTTCCCGGCCGGGCTTGGAGGCGTGGCCTCGGGCGGGGTGGTACTTGCAGTCCTTCAACTGGGGAATCTTGAAGGCGATTTTCTTGGCCTTGGCCTTGGCGTCGCGCCGCACCGACTGCAGCTCGCGCCGCACTCGCTCGTTGCGCTGCACCTTGTCGACAAAGACCTCGGCGGTCTCCGGAAATTTGTAGAGGTGGGTGGCCACCGCGTCCTTGACCGCGCCCACGATCCCGGCCCGGATGTCGGTGTTGCCCAGCTTGTTCTTGGTTTGCGACTCGAACACCGGCTCCTGCACCTTGACCGCCAGGATGCCGACGATGCCGTCGCGGACGTCGAGGCCGTTGAACTTCTTGCCGGTGAATTCGTTGATCCCCTTGAGGATGCCCTCGCGAAAGGCGGAAAGATGGGTGCCGCCCTCGCTGGTGTAGGTGCCGTTGACAAAGGAAAAATAGGACTCGCCGTAATCGTCGGTGTGGGTAAAGGCGAATTCGAGCGCCTTGTCGGCGAAATGGATCGGCGGATAGATCCGCTCGCTGCTGACCTCGCGGTCGAGCAGATCGAGCAGGCCGTGTTTGGATAAATACAGCTCGCCGTCGAGCGACAGGCTGAGGCCGGCATTGAGGTAGGCGTAGCGCCACAGGCGCAGGTCCACGTATTGGGGGTCGAAGCGGTAGCCGGCAAAGATCTCCTGGTCGGGCAAAAATTCCACCAGAGTGCCGTTTTTCTCGCTGCTGTCGCCTTCCTCTTCATGGGTCAGCAAACCCTGGGCAAAATGGGCGGTCTTGTAACGGCCGTCGCGGAAGGCGGTGACCGCAAACCTGGTGGACAGGGCGTTGACCGCCTTGGTGCCGACCCCGTTGAGCCCCACCGAGAACTGGAACACCTCGGTGTTGTACTTGGCGCCGGTGTTGATCACCGAGACGCATTCCACCACTTTGCCCAGAGGGATGCCGCGGCCGTAGTCGCGGACCCGACACAGGCCGTCCTCGCCCACATGGAGATCGATCCGCTTGCCGAACCCCATGATGTACTCGTCGACCGCGTTATCAAGAATCTCCTTGAGCAGGATGTAGATGCCGTCGTCCGGATGGGAACCGTCGCCCAACCGGCCGATGTACATGCCCGGCCGCTTGCGGATGTGCTCCAGCGAACTGAGCGTTTTTATTTTCGATTCGTCGTACTGGTGTTCAGTCATGGAATTCGGGGAAGAGATGAGTGGATGAAAGGCCGGCCGCGGCATGGTGCCGGCAAGACGGGAAGCGGCCTTGGTTGAACATGGCATGCGATGCGTCCGGCCGCATCCGCTTCACTCCATCATGTGGACCCGTTCGCAGTCCGGGCAGATCCAGGTGGGGCCGTTGCTCATGCCCCATTTGTTTTCCTCGAAGCAGTCCGGGCAAATCTGAAAGCCGCAGCCGCAACTCCAGCAAAAAGGCTTTTCCTCTTTGCAGCAATGGCAGCGGAACTCTTTTTTCCGCCGTCGGCCCCGCACCGGTTTGTTGGCCTGGTCGTCCATGGCGGCTCACTCCTTGGGAGGCCGCAATTCCTGGGCCATCCAGTCGAGATAGCTCTGGCCGCCGTCCTCCACTGCAAAGGCCAGGATCTCGGGCACCTGGTAGGGATGCTGGGCCCGGATGGCCGCGTTCAATTCGGGAAACAGGTCGCGGCGCGACTTGATGGTACAGACCTGTTCCTCGCTTTGTTCGATGGCGCCCTGCCAGTGGTACCGGGAACTGCAGGCGCTGATCTGGACACAGGCGGCGAGCCGTTCTTCCAGCATCGAGGCGGCCAGGCGCTCGGCGCTGGCCCGGTCGGGCAGGGTGGTGATCACCTGGATGTAGGGGGTCATGGCGTTCTCCGAAAAATCAGGCAAAGGGCGGAGCCGGCGCCAGCTCGGGCTGGACCAAAAAGACAAATTGGACTATCTTACCAGCGCTTTTGCAAAAAGACAAACCTCACCGTTCTTCCTTTAACCATACAGGTGGTCGCATGCTCTTTGCCGTGGATGTCGGCAACTCCCATACCGTCAGCGGTATTTACCAACAAGGTCAGCTGGTGGGCAGTTGGCGGTTGCAGTCCCGCCAGGACCGTACCGCCGACGAATTGGCCATCCGCTACCACGGCCTGTTCCAGATGGCCGGCATCAACCCGGACAAGATCACCGGCTTCATCGTCGCCTCGGTGGTGCCGATTCTGGAAACCAGCTGGCTCCATTTTGCCCGCAGCTACCTGACCAAGCTCAGGCAGCCGCCCCTGGCGGTCACCCATACCCTCAAACTGGGGATGAAGGTGGACACCGAAAACCCCTCCGAGGTCGGCGCCGACCGGATCGTCAATGCCGTGGCCGCCTGGGAGCGATACCGGGTCCCGCTGATCGTCATCGATTTCGGCACGGCCATCACCTTCGACTGCGTCAACGACGTGCCCGCCTACGTGGGGGGCACCATCCACCCCGGCATCGGCATTTCCCTCGACGCCCTGGCCAGCCGCACCGCCAAGCTGCCCCGGCTGGACATCGACGTCACCCCGGACCAGCCCATCGGCACCACCACGGTCAAGGCCATTCATTCCGGGGCCCTGTACGGGTTCGGCGGCCTGGTCGACCGGATGGTGCAGGTGCTCAGCCGCCAGCTGACCCCGGACCAGGAGCGGGCCAAAACCATCGCCACCGGCGGCATGGCCGGCCTGATCAAGCCCTATACCAGCACCATCGACGAAATCGATCAGGACCTGACCCTGACCGGCCTGCGCCTGATCTATCAGCTCAACTGCAAGGGCAAGGATGAATAGCCAGCCGATTCTGCCGCCCAGATTGCGCCGGGGCGAGACCGTCGGCCTGTTTTGCCCGTCCGGTCCGGTCCGCAATGCCGAGCGGCTGCAGGCGGGTATCCGGCTGATCGAGGATGCGGGTTTTGCGGTGAAGCTTCAGGGCCCGGCAGCGCCCGCCGACGGCTATCTGGCCGACAGCGACGAGCAACGGGCCGCGCATTTGCACGCCTTGTGGAGCGACGACGAGGTCCGGGCCATCGTCGCCATTCGCGGCGGCTATGGCTGCCTGCGGCTGCTCGAGCTGCTGGATTGGGAGCTGTTCCGGCGCCATCCCAAGTTGCTGGTCGGCTTCAGCGACGTGACCGTGCTGCTGAACTGCCTGGTGGATCGTGCCGGCCTGGTCGCCGTTCACGGGCCGATGGCCGGCACCCTTGCCAAAATCGACGAGGCGAGCCGAGCCTCGCTCTTTACCCTGCTGACCGGCTCCTTCGAGGAACGGATCAAGCCCAGGGGCTTGGAGATCCTGAGGGGCGGCACCGGTCGGGGGCGATTGGCCGGGGGCAACCTGACCACCTTGCTTCATCTTCTGGCCACGCCCTGGGATCGTCGTTGGGATGGTTGCATCCTGGTGTTGGAGGACACCAACGAGCCCCTCTACCGACTCGACCGGATGCTGACCCATTTGGCCCTGGCCGGGCGGCTGCAACGGCTGGCCGGTCTGGTGCTCGGCGAATTCGATCTCGGCGGCGACGAACTGGCCAATTTGCGGCTGCAGGAGGCGGTCTGGGCGCGGGTGCTGGAACTGGCTCCGCCCGGCTACCCGATCTGGGCCCGCTTCCCGACGGGACATCGGGAGCGTAACCTGGCCCTGCCCATCGGCATGGAGGCGGAGATGGATTCGGGGAGCGGCACGCTGACCCTGCTGCTCGCCTCGACCATTCCGGCCTGAACGAGGCAAGTCTGTATGCTGCGGCGTTTTTTTCTCACCGTTTTCTCCTTGAGCCTGCTGCTTGTCGGCGTTCTGGTCAGCCTGGTGCCGCTTCTGCTGCTCCGCATGCGCCTGGATGCGCCCACCTTCGCCATGGCGATCTGCGTCTGGCTGGCGCCGGTGCTGCTGGCCTTGCTGCCCCTGACCAACATGCTGCTGCGGCGGATCTGGTTTTTTCGGGGGCAGGGCGAGCCGGTGTCGCTCGACCAGTTGCGGCAGCGGCTATTGAGCGTCAATGCGATGGATTGCCCGGTAAAGGCGCTTGCCATGCGCAAGAAGATCGTCTTTACCTGGCGCTTTGACGAGTTGCGTTGGTGCGAGCTGTTCAGCCGGCTGGGCAAGAATCGACTCGAAGAGCTGCACTGCCGGTTCGATGCCGATACCCGGACGGTGTATCTGAGCGATCGGGTGCGGCTGGCCGATTTCATCATCTGTCCGGACCGGGTCAAAACCGGCCGGTCGCGCATCCCCTTGCCGCTGCTTCGGGCGTCGATCAGGCGGCTTGGCGCCATTGAGCAATACGCGGCCCTGGCCGAACACGACTTTGCCTTCCAGGCCCGCGAAATCAAGTCGCCGGTGCTGGGCACCATTCTCGCCAGCGGCTGGCACGTTCGCTACACGCTGTTCTGAACGCGGCCGGCTTCGGTCGCCGAGCTGACAGTGCCGGCACGAACGAACCGCCCAGACCTTCACTTTTCTGGCAAAGCACCAGGGACCTTGTTGTCTCTTGTATCGGAAAAAAACGAAATATCCGGGCAGGCGCCCCAGCTCCGCGCCTGCCCGGAATGGCTGGATTATTGCCGGTAGGCGACGATATCCTCGATGGCCAGCACCGGCAGGCCATGTTGCTCGGCAAAGTCGACGACCTGCGGCAGGCGGGCCATGGTGCCGTCCGGATTGGTCAGCTCGCAGAGCACCCCCGCAGGATTCAATCCCGCCAGCTGCATCAGGTCGACCGTGCCCTCCGTGTGCCCCCGTCGCTCCAGCACGCCACCGGGTTGCGCCCGCAACGGGAAGACATGGCCCGGCCGCGACAGATCCGTCGGGCAAGCGTCCTCACTGATGGCGGTACGGATGGTGGTGACCCGGTCTTGGGCGGAAACGCCGGTGGTCACCCCTTCCTTGGCCTCGATGCTGACGGTAAAGGCTGTCCCGTACTGGCTGGTGTTGCGGTCGACCATCATCGGTAGCTCAAGCCGGCTGACCTGCTCGTCCGTCAGGCAGAGACAGACGATGCCGCTGCATTCGCGGATGAGCATCGCCATTTGGCCGGTGGTGAGGTGCTCGGCCGAGAAGATGAGGTCGCCTTCGTTCTCCCGGTGCTCATCGTCGACCAAAAGCAGGCCCTGGCCCCGTTGCAGTGCGGCCAGCGCGTTTTCGACCCGTTGTTCGGGGGTGCCGAAGCGGGATAAAAGGGAAGTGGTCTGATTCATGGTTCCTCCTTAAGGATCAGTGACCAGAATCAGGGCGTGCGGGAACAACCGGCCCCATGCCGGTTTGGAATCGGACAGAGCGCCACCGACCGTCCGCGCCGGGACGAATCCCGTGCCGCGCGTAGGCGCAACCAGGCGGTCCGGCGGCGGGTCTGCCGTCAACCTATTCTCTCCCATCCGGACTGTCACCGTCGGCTCCGGCCTTTCACCGGATCTGCTTGACCCTGCTCGAGGAGCAGGCGCTCGCGGGCTTGCCTTGCGGCTTACCGCCGGTAGGGAATTTCACCCTGCCCTGAGAATGGCCGCACTATAAAAGAATCGATGCCCGGCAACAATAGGTATTTTCGCGCAATTACCCGACGGTTGCAGGCAGAGTTGAAGCTGTTATTGCTGTCGATTGGGGTGGGGAGGGCAATCACGTAGACGGTGCAGGGCCGCAGCTCCTCGCTCCGGCTGGCCTTGAGGTCGAAATCGACGGTCGGGGGTTTCTTGCTGAATTCTACGGCCAGGGGCAGACCGACGTATCTCAGGCCGACGATACCGACGCGGGTGTTGGACAAAGAAGGCTTGCTGTTTCCTTTGTTTGGGAATCTGGAGGTAAGAGAGGCTAAATCGTCCGTGGGCCTGTGCCTTGGACGAATATTTCGGAGTATAGGTCGCCGGTGAGTCAAGTGGAAGTGTTTTTTGGAGAAAATCAAGCGCCTCTTGTTTTCTCCGGCCAGAGCTGGGTGTGCAACTGGAGCTGCAGGCGCACGGGCAGCCGGTACGCCAGCAGCAATTCGGCTAGGGCTTGCGGGGCGAACAGGGGACGGACCGGCGAGAACAGGACGGGATGCATCGCCGCCAGCCCGGTGCGGGCGAGCAGTTCCCGCGCCCAATGAAAGTCGCCCTCCGAACTGAGCACGAACTTGATTTCGTCCCGGCAGCCACGCTCTCGCCGATCGCGGAGGATTGCGAGGTTCTCCGGCAGGTTGTGTCCGGCCATGCCGGAACCTGGACACTTGATGTCCATGATGATCCGAACCGCCTCCGGAACCCGGTCAAGCGCCAGGCTGCCGTTGGTTTCGAGCAGCACTTCGCGGCCTTCCCGAACCAGAGCCTGCATCAGGGGATAGGCGGCCGTCTGCAGCAGTGGCTCGCCGCCGGTGATCTCCACCGGCACGCCGGGTGTCGGCGCGGCCCAGGCGAGGATATCCTCCACGGTCATCGACTTGCCCGGCTCCTGCCAGGCATAGCGGGCATCGCAGTAGGCGCAGCGCAGATTACAGCCCGCCAGGCGGACGAACAGACAGGGCAGTCCGGCCCAAGTCGATTCGCCCTGGATGGAGTAAAACAGTTCCGAGACGTGCAGCGGTTCAGTCACCGTAGTAAATCACCCCGCTGGATTCGGTTTCCCGCACCTCGACGCTGTAAAGCCGGTAACGGTCGGTGCGCAGGGGCCGTTCGAGTTCGCGGAAAAGGTACATGGCGATGTGCTCGGACGAGGGATTGATCTCCCGGAAGGCCGGGTGTTGGTTGAGGTCGCGGTGATCGAGCTCGTCGACCACGGTGTTGACCGTCTGCTTCAACTGCTTGAAATCGATGCCCATGCCGAGGTGATCGAGTTTTTCAGCCCGCACGGTCACCTTGATTTGCCAGTTGTGACCATGGGGATTCTCGCAGTTGCCCGGATAGGCCCGCAGATGATGGCCGCCGGAAAAATGGGTTCGGATGAAAACGTCCATAATGCTTGTTTGTTTTTGATTGTATGTTGTTTTTTTTGTTTGACGCCCAAGGTGGCGAAATGCGGCTTGCGCATTCGTACGCACATGGTAAACAGGTGCGTTGTCCTGTCGGAAGCCGGGATGCGAACGGAGCACTGTAGCAGGAACGAGACCGTCTTGCCAGCCCGTTGTCAACTCTCTCATGGTGGAGCCAGCCGTGTCGGAACCGAACCTTTTTTGCAATGCAGTGACCGATGATGCCCTGTTCAACGGCAAGCTGATCTGCCGCCAACCCCGCAACGGTTACCGTTTTTCGGTGGATGCGGTCCTGGCCGCCCATTTCGTCAATCCGGGGTCGGACCGGCGGGTGCTTGATCTCGGCTGCGGCTGCGGCGTTATCGGCCTTATTTTGTGCTTCCGCTACCCGGATATCGTGGTCGAGGGGCTGGAGGTGCAGGCGTCCCTGGCCGACTTGGCTGAGGCAAACGGCCGGAGCAATGGAGTCGGCAACCGTTTCTCGGTGCGGCGTGGCGATGTCCGTGCCATTGCCGACTCGGTGCCGCCGGAGTCCGTTGACGTGGTGGTGTGCAATCCCCCCTACGGCGGCAGGAAAACCGGCCGGCTGAATCGGGACAGCCAGGCGGCCAGCGCCCGCCATGAGGTGCAAGGCGGGATCGAGGATTTTGTCCGGGCAGCGGCGTTTGCAGTCAAAAATCGGGGCCAGGTGGTGTTCGTGTATCCGGCCCGGCGCTGCAATACCCTGCTCGCCGCCATGCAGGCCCATCGGCTGACGCCCAAGCGGCTGCTGCCGGTCTATTCCTATTCCGAGGCGGCCCAGGCCTGCCTGGTGCTGGTCGAGGCGCGGAAGAACGGCGGCGAGCAGATCGACATTCTGGCGCCGTTTTTTATCCATCAGCATGGCGGCGGCTACAGCCCGGCCATGCGCGCCCTCTACGAGACTTCCCCGTGCTTGCCAAGGTAATCGGCTGTTCGGTGACCGGGGTCGAAGGGCTGCTAGTCCAGGTAGAGGTGGACCTGGCCCAGGGGCTTCCGTCCTTTTCGACCGTGGGATTGGCCGAGGGCGCGGTGCGCGAGGCCAAGGACCGAGTCCGGGCGGCGATCAAGAATGCGGGCTACAGTTTTCCCCAACATCGCATCACGGTCAACCTGGCGCCGGCGGCGGTCAAGAAGGAGGGCACCGGCTACGATTTGCCCATGGCAATGGGCATCCTGGCAGCCTCCGGCCTGGTGGACGGCAGCCGGCTCGAACGGACCGCCATGGCCGGCGAGCTTTCCCTGGACGGATCGGTGCGGCCGGTGCCGGGCGTCTTGCCCATGGCCCTGGCGGCTTGCCGGGAGGGGATGGACCGTTTGCTGGTGCCGGCGGGCAATGCCGCCGAGGCGGCCATTGTCCGGGGGATCGACGTCTACCCGGTCGAACGGCTGGACCAGGCGGTGGAGTTGCTTGCCGGCCGTATCGCCCTGGCGCCGGTACTGCTCGATCCGGCCGAGCTTTTTGCCCGCCACCGTGACCGCTATCCGGTCGATTTCGCGGATATCAAGGGGCAGGAGTACGCCAAGCGGGCCATGGAAATCGCAGCGGCCGGCGGCCACAATGTCCTGCTGACCGGGGTGCCGGGAACCGGCAAGACCATGATGGCGCGCCGGCTGGCGACTATTCTGCCCGACCTGACCTTGGAGGAGGCTATCGAGACCACCAAGGTCTTTTCCTCGGCCGGCCTGCTGCCCGAACAGGAGCCGCTGCTGGTGACCCGTCCTTTTCGAGCCCCGCACCACACCGTGTCCGACGCCGGCCTGATCGGCGGCGGCCAGGTGCCGCGTCCCGGCGAGGTTTCGTTGGCCCACAATGGCGTGCTCTTTCTCGACGAGCTGCCGGAATTCAAGAAGCATGTGCTCGAGGTCTTGCGCCAGCCCTTGGAGGACGGCACGGTGACCATCGCCCGCGCCTCGTCCAGCCTCCGTTTTCCGGCCCGGTTCATGATGGTTGCGGCCATGAATCCATGCCCGTGCGGTTTTCTGGGAGACCGTATCCGGCCCTGCACCTGCACGCCGCTGCAGGTGCAGCGTTACCGCAGCCGCCTGTCCGGACCGCTTCTGGACCGCATCGACATGCATGTCGAGGTGCCGCCGGTGGCGGTGCAAGAGATGCTCGGCCAGCCGGAAGGAGAGCCGTCGGCCGTAATCCGGCAGCGGGTCAACCAAGCTCGCAGCCGCCAGCGCCAGCGGTTTGCCGGTACGGCCGGCATCCATTGCAACGCCCAGATGAGCGCCAGGGAAGTCAAAAAATTCTGCCGCCTCGATCCCGCCTCGGCCGATCTGCTCGGCCAATCGATCGCCCGGCTCGGCCTTTCCGCCCGGGCCTACCACCGCATCCTCAAAATTGCCCTGACCATCGCCGATCTTGCCGGCGCCGCAATGCCGGACCAAAGCCATGTTGCGGAGGCGATTCAATACCGACGCCTCCAATTCGACATCTAAAACGAAGGGCGCGCCGAAAGCGTCCCAGACGTGTTCATGCGTTCAACGCCGCCCTGATTTTTTCCGCCAGTTTCATGGTGGAAAAAGGTTTGGGGAGAAAGTGGCACTGCTGGTCCAGCACACCGTGTTGGGCAATGATATCGGCGGTATAGCCCGACATGTAGATAATGCGGAGCGTCGGGAAGACGGCGGCCAGGCGGTCGGCCAGCTCTTTGCCGTTCATGCCCGGCATGATCACGTCGGTGATGAGGAGATCGATCCGGCCGGGGTACTGACCGACCAGCGACATGGCCTTTTCGGGTGACTGGGCGGTCAGAGCGTTGTACCCCAGTTTTTTCAGCATGGATTGCCCCAGTGCCAGCAGGCTCGGATCGTCCTCGACCAACAGGACGGTTTCTCCTTGACCGAGGGCGATTGCCGGCCTGCTCCGACCTTGCGTGTCTTGGATGGCGCCGGCAACGGCAACGGGCAGGTAGATAAAAAAAACGGTCCCTTGGCCCGGCGTGCTCTCGACCTCGATGATGCCGGCGTTCTGCTGCACAATGCCGTAGACAGTGGCCAGCCCGAGCCCGGTGCCGAACAGGTCCTTGGTGGTGAAGAACGGCTCGTAGATATTGTCCAGCAGTTCCGGCTCGATGCCGCAGCCATCGTCGGCAACCGAGAGCACGATGTAGTCGCCCGGTTCGGCCCCGTGGTGTTCGTCGCAAAAAGCCTCGTCGAGAAAGATCCGGCCGGTGCGGATGGTGATCGTGCCGTTTTCCTCGATGGCGTCGCGGGCATTGACGCAGAGGTTGGCCAGGATCTGGTCGATCTGGGCCGGATCCATTTTGATCGCCGGCAGGCCGGAACCCGGTAGCCAGAGCAGTTCGATGTCCTCGCCTATCAGCCGGCGCAGCATGCTCAGAATACCGTTCACGGTCTGGTTGAGGTCGGTGGTCTGGGGGACGATGTGCTGCTTGCGGGAGTAGGCCAGCAGCTGACGGACAATGTCGGCGGAACGCAGGGCCGCTTCGTGGATTTTTTTCAGGTCGGCATGGAGGGGCTTATCGGGATCGGTTTTTTCCAGCGCCATCTCGGCATAGCCGATGATCACCGCCAGGATGTTGTTGAAATCGTGGGCTACTCCGCCGGTGAGCCGGCCGATCGATTCCATCTTCTGTGCCTGCCGATACTGCGCTTCCAATTTGAGCTGGGTGGTGATGTCGTGCTTGATCGCCACGAAATTGACGATGAGGCCCTGGCGGTCGAACACCGGCGAGATCGAAGCCTCCTCGGTATAGAGAGAGCCGTCCTTTTTCCGGTTGACCAGGCGGCCGCTCCAGGTGCGGCCCGAAGTGATGGTTTGCCACAGATCGCGGTAAAAATCCTCGTTGTGCTCGCCGCTCTTGAGGATGCGCGAGTTGCGCTGAATGACCTCGTCGACCGTGTATCCGGTGACCCGGGTAAAGGCCGGGTTGGCATACTGGATGCTGCCGTCCGCATCGGTGATGACGATGATCTCGCCGGCCTGTTCGATCGCCACCTTGAGCCGTTTCAGGTCGGCTTCGGTCTGTTTGCGTTGCCTGATGTCGCGGGTGATGGAGATGATGTGGGGTTCGCCGTTCAAGACCAGGGGGCGTGCCGACAGCAGACCGGTCCCGAGGGTACCGTCCTTGCAGCGGAACACGGCTTCGAAGTTGTCGCAACTCCCCCGGGTGCGCATGGCCGTGACCATGAGCTGGCGATCGGCGGGATCGTGCCAGAGGTTCAGGGCCAGCGAGGTCATGCCGGCGACGTCCTCGCGGGTAAAACCGGTGAGGTCGGTGAATCCCCGGTTGATGTCCACATACATGCCGTCCGCCAGCCGGTTGATGTTGACGGCATCCGGGCTCTGGTCGAAGGCCAGGGCGAATTTCTCCCGGCTTTCCCGCAACTCCTGCTCGGTCCGCTTGCGCTCGGTGATATCGCGGAAGATGGCCTGGTAGGAACCGTCCGGCATGATCTTGCTGCGCATTTCAAAGATGATCGTCGAACCGTCCGGCCGGAGCAGGTCGCGTTCGCTCACCACGGTCTGGCCCCGTCGCAGGAGGTCGAAGCGGAATGGGACCTTTTCCATGCTTTTCGGGGTAAAGGCCAGTTCGCTGATGTGCTTGCCGACAATCGTGTCGCACTCTTCACCCAACATGGCGCACATCGAACCGTTGATTTCGGTGATGATGCCTTCGCCATTTCCCAGCACGATGCCGTCGACGGCCAGTTCGATCAGGCCCCGGTATCGCTCTTCGCTTGCCTGGACCGCCATTCTCGCCCGTTTCGAGGCGGTGATGTCGATGGCGGTGAAGGCAAGGACGGCGTCCGGGGTGCCCGCATCGATCGGGGTCGAACTCAGAAGCACGTCGAGGCCCGAGCCGTCCCGCCGTTGCCACCTGGTTTCGATCGTGGCGTTGCCGGATTGGCCGATCTGGCGATAGGTCTCGATCGCGGCCGCCTTGTATTCGGCATTGTTGGCATAGAGAATCCGGGCGTTGGCACCGATCAGTTCTTCGGGGCGATAACCGGTCATGGCGCACAGGCGCTTGTTGGCCGTCGAAATGATTCGGTTGCGTGCAACCCCCATCCCGGCGGGTGCGGCCTGAAAGACATTGGCCAGAAATTGTTCGTTCTTGCGGAGGATGTCCCGTTCCCGTTCGTAACGGTCGAGTTCCCTGCGGGAGGCGAAAAAAAGCAATAACGCGGTGATGGCGACAAACAGCCATCCCTTGGCGGTCTGTACCTGGAAAAAGGTGCTGCCATCGTTGATCAGGACATAGGCGGCGCGGTCGGAAAACCCTATCCACAGGACGGAAACGGCAAGATAGATGAGCGCCGCCTTGGCGGCGATTCGGTTGGCGGTGGATAGGGGGGGCATGGCATGATCCGGTGCAAAGAAAAGATGCTCGCAAAGGTGGCGGACAAGGCCGGTTGTCGCCTCGCCAACCTATACTCGAGGCAAGGATAAAAGTACAGGATTTCAACTAGGAATGTGCGGCTCCAGCGCAGTCCGGCGGTGTGTGCGCGCTGGGTGGCCGTAGGAAAACGAGAGGGGAAAAAAGACACCGCAGCCGTTGAGTTGGCCGAGGAAGGAAGCGGGCCGGCGACGGTTGAAAGCCCGGACCGGCCGCTCGGGACGAGCACCGGTCCGGGGCAAAGGAGGGGTGGGCCGGATTATTTATGGCACACGGTACATTTGGCCAGTTCCGGTTTGGTTTTGCTGTGGCAGTCGCGACACAGGGCATGGGCTGCGTTTTTGAAGGTGTTGACCTTGTCCGGCATGCCTGCCTTGCTATTGTGGCAGGATTCGCATTTTTCGATCTTCTGTCCTTCGCTGTAGGCGACCCGCTTGCCGTTTGCGTCCTTGCTGTGATGGCAAGCGGCGCATTCCAGCCGCCCCTGATGGGCCGCGTGGGGAAAGCGGGCCGGCTTGGGGGTGGGAGCGGGGTCGATGGTCGAGGTCAGGGTCATCTCCGCCGGCCCCTTATCCGCGGACACGGCCAGCCCCGCCATGCCCAAGGTGCAGCAGCCCAGCAGCAGCACGCCGTATAACAGTGTTTTTTTCATGTTTTTCTCCTTAGTTTTAGTTGCGGTTGAACAGTCAAGTTTAAGGCCACGGCCGGCAGCGGCCGCCGTGCCGGTCCCACGCTTCAATCATCCGTGTGCAGGATGACCGAAAACCCGTTGAAGATCGCCCACACCTGTTCGCCGACAACAAAGCCGGCGGCTTTGCTTTCGCTGGTGGAGACGAGGGCGCATAGTTCGGTGCGGTCGTCGAGACGGATCACGCATTCCGAATTCACTGTGCCCCGGTTGATGCGCGCGATTTCCCCCCGCAGGCGGTTGTCGGCGCTGCATCCAGTGAGGAGGTGCCCGCGTTGCAGTATGATCCAAGGTGCCTTGACCTCGGCGGTGATCAGCTGTCCCAGCCGCAATCCCAGCCGGTCCAGGCTCTCGCGGGTGATGATCGAGGCCACCTGGTGGCCGCCGAGGTTGACCAGGGAGATCCGGGCCTGGACATCGCCCCGCTCGATGGCAACGATCTTGCCGAAAAAGGAGTTGCGGGCGCTGGTCTTCCGCGACGATTCCCTCTTGATGAACAGTTGCATGGCCTGGCGCAGCTCTTCCTCGGAGAACGAGGCATGGACCGCGGTCAGGCTGGGGGTCGCATGGCCCAGCAATTTCTGCACCGCCGGCAGGGGGATGTTGCCGCGCATCAGTTCCACCGCCCGGGCCCGGCGGATCATCTCCGGCCCGCCCAGGTGCTTGGCAAAGCCGCATTCTTCGGCGCGTTCATAGAACTTCCGGCGGACAAAGGCCGGGTCTACGGCAAAGCCGTTGGCCAGGGTCCGCCGGAATTCGGGGTCGAGCAGGACGGCCTCGATTTCCCGGCCCAGCGGTTCGGCGATGGCAATGGTCCGGGCGCAGGGTTCCTCGGTTTCGCAGTCGCGGATACAGACCGTCTGGCCATCGATGTCAACGAAGGGATCGAGTTGGAGAACTTCGTTGAGCTTGGCGCCTGTGTAGCGGATCAAGAGAAAAATCAACAGGATGCGGCGACGAGAGAGCCGAATGTCCCGCCTCGGGGTATTGTCGGCCCAACCCCGGAACGATTGTTCCAGCCGGGCCAGCTGGACGGTGTCCAGACAGGGGCCGTCTTCGGGCAACGGCGGTTGGCTGGATCGGGTCGAGTCGGTGGGCACCGGTTCGGAGGCGGAGGCGGTAAACACCCTGTTCATCGGGCAGGCTCCGAAAAAAGGCGTCGTGCGAACGCGGTTCCAGGCCCGCTTGCCTTTCGATTGGTAAAGGCAGTGCCGGCACCGGATCGAACGGCGCGTTTCGCGTCATTTGCGGAAATTGTCGAGGTATCGGGCATCAGTATGCTCACGGTGCGCCGCCGACCGGGGTCACATCGTTGCCAGCAGCTGTTTCACCGCTGCAGTCCGGGCCGCCAGCTCGGCCGGAATCTCGTGCTCGGCAAAGCAGCGAACCTCGGCCACGGCTTCCAGGCTGACCAGAACCCGGCAGAGGGTGCGGCAACGGTCGGCAAAGGCATGAAAGGTGATCATAATTCTCCCCTGGGGCTCGCCGCTGGCCTGGGGATTGGAGCCAAAGCCGATGAAGCTGTCGATTTGGATGCCCCGGCCGGAGAACACCGAGGCAATCGCTGCGGTATCGCCGGCATGATCCCTGGTGATCAGCACCATCAGCCAGACAGGGGGTTCATGCATCATGGGGCCACCATTCGTTGATTTTTTTTCGGATCGCTTCGGCGGAACGCTCGATCAGGGCACGTTCGGCGGGCGTCATCTCGTCGCGGTCCGGCATGACCCGCAGGACCATGCCCGCCAGGAGCAGGCGGCCGCCGCAGGGCCCGTGCAGACCGTTTTCACCCTCGTGCATGTATTGGGCCGAGATCTCCACCCGGCGGCCCTCGACCACCGCCCGGACCAGTTCCACCGTGGCCGCCGCGGTCGCGGTCTGGGTTTTGGCGGCGGTGTAGTGGATGGCAAAAGGCTTGAGCGGCACCCGCAGATCGGGAGGCAGTTCGCCGACATAGTGCAGCGCCTTGACCGCTCCGTGCTCGGGGTCCGAACCGATCATCTCGATCAGGGCACGTTGGTGGCGGAGCAGGGCCTCCGGATACTCCTCGGTGCGCAGTCCCCGCCGCAGGGCCGGTTCGATCAGCCGCCATTCAGCCTCGGTCATGCCCTGGATGCGGACCGAACTCCACACCGGCACCATGCCGTTGCCGTGTTCGCCGAGCATGAAACCGCGTACCCGCTGCCGTCGGATACCCAAATCCGAGGCGATCTCCCAGCGGAAGCGGGACGAGTCGGAAAAGGCGCCCATGCCGATCACATGGGTGCGGGGCAGGTAGCGGGAGAAAATGGCCACGCCCAATTCGACCGGATTGGTGACGATGATCACCACCGGCGGGTCTTCGCGGCGGGTGCGAGCCAGGGACCTGGCGAACCGTTTAAAGGTTTCGACATTGGCCCTAGCCAGCATGTCGCGCGAGGCTAAACCGATTTCAGTCGGAGCGGTGGAAAAGGTCTGGCCGCCGGTGATCACCACCACGTCACCGATGATGTGCTCCGGATCGTTGGTGACGTTGAGTTCGGGGATGATCTCCGCGTAGGCGTCCTGGAGATCGGCGCGGAAACCGTTGAGCAGGTGCGGCCGCTGGGAGTGGGGATTGCTGCCGACCAGTTGCAGGATCTCCCTGTTTTCCAGCAGTCGCTGCTGGACGATCTGGGTGACGATTTCCCGGCCGCATCCGCCGCTGGCCCCGACAATGCTGACGTCCATGCAGTTCTCCCGCTTCGATGGAAAAGGGCTGTCCGGGATGGTCGTTTCCCGGAAAAAACGAAAATATATTGTACCGGGGCAGGCTGTCGCGGCAAGGTCTTTTTTGGCGACAGACGCCCAAGTTTTCGCAGCAATGGCGTAGTTGGAAGAAGGAAAAGGTGCCCATCGATAATCTCGCAGAGTCCCGCAAGAGCCAAGATGCCTTGCGGGTCTCTGCTGTCGTGGCTTTTCATAGTCTCGCCACGTCTTGGAAGGACGTTGTCATCTTTGTTTTTTATGGGTAAAAACGATGGTAAAATTTTGCTAACACAGCTAGTTGTGGAATTTGGCCGCATGGGAAAACGGATTGATGCACACTCAGAAGTATTGAAGCCCAACGGCAAAATCCAGAAAGAATCTGACGGCGACGGCGTTATGCCTGCATCGGGTCGACGAGCAAAAGTCTTTGATGACAAGTGGCCCATCGCTGTGAGGGTAAGCACAAAGTCTTTATCTTTGGTCAATACCTGGAAATTGGCTTGGCCGATGCCAGCAAAAAGTGCCTTGAAGCGCGGTAACTGCTCGTGGATGGCGAGAACCCGATGCAATCAAGAAATCCGGAAAGCAGCCGCCTTGCTCGCCGAAAAGGAACAGGCCCATACGTCAGTTCAGATGATTCTTGGTACATGCGAGGCGGATAACAGATATTCTCTGGCATCGGATATGGATTGATTTTTTAAGTGCGAGGAACCGATGGATATCAGAAAAGCGCAAAAAGGCGACCTAGGCCAGATTCTTGAGCTTTACACACAGCTGCACGGCAACGACATACCGCCGTTTGACAAACAACTTGAAATACTGTGGAGGGACATTCTCGAAGACAAACATCATTACATTCTTGTCGGGGTATCTGAGCAAAAAATCATTTCCTCCTGCGTGGTGCTTGTCATCCCAAATTTGACGCATAACCAGCGTTCTTATGCTCTTATCGAAAACGTCGTCACCCACGAAGCGCACCGGAATAAGGGGTATGCCACCCAATTGCTCAATTTTGCACGGGAAATAGCCACAGAGCAAAGATGCTACAAGATAATGTTGATGACCGGCTCCAAACAGGAGAGTACATGGCGCTTTTACGAAAGAGCTGGCTACAACGCAGCTGACAAAAAGGCGTTTATCCAGTGGATTGAATAAGAATTTAAGAGCTCGGATATGCCCCATTGCTGAAGCCCTGACGCCCATCGATGACAGCGCCGGCAGCAACCCCGCGCGAGTCGTCCGCCTCTCAAGGATTGCAAGCTCATCATTTTTTGGCGATGTGCTCAACGACGACGAAAATGATGTTGCTCTGGGCAAAGCCGCATGCGCCGGGCTCGCACACGATTACTTTTTTTGAAAAACAGCGAATTGGAAAAATAAACGGAAGGTTACGCTGTTGTTAAATTCATGGTCGAAATCGCAGCGTGCCCCGACGACAGCCTTCGTCCTTGGCCGAGGCGTGCATCCGGCATCGCAACGATGCGCCCGTCTGGGCTTCGGTCTGTCTGCCCCAAACGACAAACATATGGTGCGACGCTGATTCCAGTTGCATCAATTGATAAAAATCGCCTAAATGGGGGGCACGAACCTCAGGCGCTCTTTCACGATCCGGGTTCGTAAACATCTAGGCGGGATGCTTGATTGATTGAGCCGAGCTCGGCCGGTTCGTGGGGTCGGCACACTTGCGGGTATCATTGGGCAGACAGTAGCGCCGCCCGCCCGGAAGTCATGGAGCGTATGGGTGTTGACAATTGCGGCCTCCAGCGCAAAAGTACCACGTGGGTGGTGGTCTGACAGCCCTGAGAACAAGAGGAGTACAGAAATAGGGAACTGTTTGAGCAGCTTACAAAAAGTGAATTCAGCTTGCCAGATTTCAGCATGGATGCAATACTGTCGAACAAGTATAAAGAATTTTCTTTAGAGGGCCGGACATGACGACTGCAGGGCCATTGATTTTCACTCCGAACAAACGCAAGGATGTGCGAGTGATCTTTACCCGGACCGTCAAGGTGTTCTGTCAGGGAAAGCTCCACGGACAATTCCCGGCAAGGAATCTGAGTCTGGGAGGACTTTTTATCGAAGGGGTAACCGATATCCCCGTGGGGCAGGACTGTCGTCTGGAACTCTACGAAACCGGGCGCCGATCGAGCCTCATCCTCAAATTCAGCGGTATGGTGCGCAGAAAAGTCGAGGATGGCATCGGGGTCAGTTTCACGGGCATGGAAGACGACAGTTTCATGTTTCTCCAGACCATGGTGTTGTACTCGTCTGACGACCCGATAGGGGTAGCCGAGCATTTTCTTGAGGACTTTGTCCCGAAATCCGCATCAGCCTCCTGACCTTAAATAAAAAAGCACATGAAGCTTTATCCCGCACTCGGGCGAGGCTTTTTTTGCTTGCTGGACAAGCCGGTCCTTCGGGTATGATTGCTCCGAAATGACCGCTGCATCGAGATGAACCAAGAACAACCACACAATCCTGCAGTCTTTCGCTTTGTTGGCGGGTTTGGCGATCGAGCCCTTTACATCCTGACCGATCTTGGCAGAATGGGCATTTTCTTGTATTTTTCCCTGCTTGGGCTGTGCAAACATCCCTTCCGTTTCAAGGAATTACTCAAACAAATCGGGTTTATCGGGACCGGATCGATCACCGTCATTTTCTTCACCGCGCTTTCAGCGGGGATGGTCTTGGGATTGCAAGGATATTATTCCTTGCACAAGTTCGGGGCCGAGGGAATGCTGGGATCCGCGGTTTCTCTGACCCTGATCATGGAATTGGGGCCGGTGCTGACCGCGTTGATGGTGGCGGGGCGGGCCGGTTCGGCCATGTGTGCCGAGATCGGCATCATGCGAATTTCAGAGCAGATCGATGCCTTGGAGTGCATGGCGATCGATCCGTTCCGGTATTTCATCTCGCCGAAATTTTTGGCGGCCTTGATCTCTGTTCCGTTGCTGACGGCAATTTTTGACGTGGTCGGCATCTTTGGCGGGTATTTGGCGGGTGTTAAACTGATGGGTGTCAATGGCGGGGCTTTTTTTGCCGGCATGGAGCAGAGCGTCACCAACCACGACTTGAGATTGGGCGTGATTAAATCGTTTGTGTTTGCCCTGTTGCTGGTTTGGATATGTACCGGACGCGGGTATTTTGTCCAAAAAATTCGAGGCGCCGGTTTTGGTGCCGAGAGCGTCAGTACCGTCACGACCCAGGCGGTGGTCATGTCGTCGATAGCGGTTCTGGTTTTTGACTATCTGCTCACCGCGGTTTTGCTATGAGCGGCGGGGCGGACGAGATTATTCCGGCTGCCGAATCGGCAGCCATTCGTTTTGTCGAGGTGAGCAAGTCGTTTGGTGAACGAGGGCGTCGCCATCGCGTCCTTGATCGGGTCAGCTTTTCGGTTCCCAAGGGAAAGACAACGGTGATCGCTGGTGGCAGCGGACAAGGCAAAAGTGTGATTCTCAAGCTGATTCTCGGCTTGCTCAAACCGGATTCCGGCCAGGTGCTGGTCGGCGATCGGGATATTGTCACCATGGGATACAGGGCCTTGCAGGAAGTGCGCATGCTGTTTGGCGTCCTGTTCCAGGGGGCCGCGCTGTTCGATTCATTGACGGTTTTTGAAAATATAGCTCTTCCTTTGCGGGAACGGACGAAATTTACCGATCAAGAGATCCGGCAGCGGGTCGCTGCCACCCTTGAGCAGCTCGAATTGACCGGCCACGAGGAAAAATTTCCGGCCCAGCTCAGTGGTGGCATGAAAAAGCGAGTCGGCTTGGCAAGGGCGCTGCAGCTGGACCCGAAAATAGTGTTGTTCGACGAACCCACGACCGGACTCGATCCGGTCATGACCAGGGAAATCTATGAACTCTTCACCCGGACCCAGCGCAGGTTGGGGTACACGGCGGTGATTGTCAGCCACGACATTCCCCAGGTTTTTACCCTTGCCGATCAGATTATTTTGTTGAATAAGGGGGAGCTGGATGTGTTTACCGATGCCTCCCGGATACCCTATTCCACCAAGCCCAACATCCGCGAGTTCGCGCGGCAGGTCATGGGGCAGGTAGCGGACAGGGAATAGAGGAGGAGGAATATGGGCAACTCCCGTGTGGAGATATTGGTTGGCTTTTTTCTGATCTGCGGATTTCTCGCCTTGGGTTGGCTGGCGCTGAAGTTGGGCGAGGTTCCGTGGGTGACGGATTCGAAATCCTATACGATCAATGCGGAGTTCGACAATATTGCCGGTCTGAAGACAGGTGCCGACGTACAGATCGCCGGCGTGGTCGTGGGCAAGGTCCGTCAGCTCGCGTTGAACAAGGACAAACAGGCCATGGTCACCATGCAGGTGGATCGTTCCATCACCATCCCGGTCGACTCCGTCGCCTCGGTCAAGTCGCAGGGAATCATCGGTGACAAGTATATCCAGGTCACCCTTGGCGGGGACGAGAAGTCCTATCCGCCAGGGGGTACCATTGTCGATACCGAATCAGCTGTGGATCTGGAGTCTCTGATCTCAAAATTCGCCTTCGGTCAGGTCAAGTAATGATGAATAATCAGCTCGATTGCGTGGAAAGGCAGATCAGGCGTTTGTGCCTGCTGTTCGCGATGATGGCCATGATGTTCTCCGGCCATGTTGTCGCCGCTGTGGAACTCTCCGGCGAAGTGGCTTCTTCGGAAAAATTTGCCGGAGCCGTTGATTTTCTCAGCGATGAAAGCTACGAAAAGCCGACGTCCGACGTGCAGGTGTCGGATCCCATCGAGCCCTTCAACAGGGCCATGTTCACCGTAAACGACAAATTTTATATCTGGATGCTGGAACCGGTGTCCACGGGATACAGCAAGATTGTGCCTGGCGACATCCGGGCATGTATCGGGAATTTTTTCTACAACCTTGGCGAGCCGGTCCGATCGGTCAATTGCCTGCTGCAGGGCAGATTCCGCGATGCCGGCAAGACCTTGGGTCGTTTTTTCATCAACAGCATCTGCGGTGTTTTTGGCTTGGCCGACCCCGCCGGGGATGAATTCGAAATCCCCCCGATTTACGCCAGCTTTGGCGAGACTCTGTCGGTCTGGGGAGTAGGAGACGGTTTTTATCTGGTCGTCCCTCTGCTCGGACCTTCGACGCTGCGAGATTTTTCCGGAACAGTGGTCGATGGCGTCGCTTCGGCCACTTATACGCCCTGGAACGACGATACCCTTACCACCGCCACTGCCCAGGGGGCGAAAACAGTCAATCGTACTTCACTGCATCTCGGCGAGTACGTGGAAATCAAATCCATGAGTTTCGACTCTTATGTGGCGTTTCGCAATGGCTACTACCAGATGCGGAGCAAACAGTACGATCACTCCACATCTTCAAAGTGAAGGATCAATCAGCAAATCTATCTCTGGATGCATGGTGCAGTATGCAGCGTAACACTTCATTCTTCTCGGTTTTTCAAGCTAGCCTCGTTTTCTTGTTGCTTGTTCTGGGCAGCCATGTCGCTGTGGCGGCATCGCCCGATCCCACCGAACAAATCCGACCGTTTCTTGCCAAGGTGACCGCAACCCTGGCCGAACCTGGACTGAAGAGCAAGAGTCGACAGGAGCAGAGCGATCGGATGATCAGTGTGATCCGGGAACGATTTGATTTTCGTGAGATGAGCAAGCGCGTGCTTGGTCAACAATGGCGGAATCTTTCAGATAAAGAGCAAGCAGAATTTGAAGATCTGTTTACTCAATTGCTGCAATACGTTTATGTCGATAAGATCGATGATTATTCCGGCCAGCAAATCCAATACACCCTGCAACGGGTCAAGGGAGATCGTGCAGAGGTGCAAACTCTGCTGGTCGATAAAAATAAATCCATCCCCATTTTTTATATCATGATTTTACGGAACGATCAGTGGATGATCTATGATGTCGTGGTCGAAGGTGTAAGTCTTGTCCGTAACTATATGGAACAGTTCAACGAAATTCTGCGTAAAAATGGCTATTCCGGCTTGATCAAGCAACTCAAGGATAAAATCGCCGAATTGGAAAAGAACCTCAATAAGAGCTGAAACACGTCTCGTGTGATCACAGTTTCCTGCGTCTCATTCCCCGCGCCCCTTTGTCACTCGCCGTGGTGAGTGGCCGGGGCGTATGTGCCGGTTTTCCCTAAACAGTTCAGATTTGTCTTTTTGCTTGGCGGATAGTATTTTTTTTTGTATACTTTTCCGTTTGCCCGTAATGACAGGGGCGATTGACGAGGCCTGTTGGCTATGCTGATCCGGTTTACTGAAATATCCCCCCACGGCAGTCATTACGACGTCCGGACAATCGAAGGGCTTGACGATTTGCCCGGTTTGGTCGTTGATCTGCTAGAAGTTCGTTGCTCCCTGATTCGGAAAGACGACACCAAGGTGGAGTTGCAGGGGCGGCTGAAAAGCGACTTGACGTTGGAATGCGACCGCTGTCTTTCTCCGTATCAGCGGCAAGTGGATGTTGCCTTGCAGATGCTGTTCGAAGTGGAAACCGATGCATCTTGGCAAGTGAAAGATCTGGAATACAGGATACCCGATCTGGATACAACCGTTCTCGATGAACCGGTTATCGACCTTGATGATGCTATCCGGCAGCAGTTGTATCTTGCGCTTCCCATGAAAAGCCTTTGTTCGGAGCAATGCAAAGGCATTTGTGCCAATTGCGGGGCAAACCGTAATCTTGCTTCATGCGGATGTGCCGATCAGTGCGGGAATTCGCCGTTCGCGGTTCTCGCGCACTTGAAAAAATAGCGAAACTATCCAAAAGCCGCTTGTTGTTGCCGAAAAATGCTGGTGACGGGCGTTTGGGGATCAATGGAGGAATACAATGGCTTTACCAAAACGTAGACATTCTCATTCGCGGACCAGGCTTCGGCGGTCGCATGATGCCCTGACCAAACCAAGCGTCGGGCAGTGCCCGGAATGCGGAGAGCCCAAAATGCGTCATCAGTTGTGCGGTGGCTGCGGCATGTATAAAGGACGCAATGTCCTCAATCTCGAGGAAGATCTGAATTAGGCGCCGTTGTGAGGATAGCCCTTGACGCCATGGGTGGCGACCGGGGGGCAGAGATGGCAATCCAAGGCGCACTTGCCGCGGTTCGGGAGAAAAGCGATCTCCAAGTCATCTTGTTGGGGCCCCGTGCTTTGTTGGAAGAACAAGTTGCTGGCCATTCGTCGGGTTGGGATGGGTTTCGGGAGCGGATAACGATTCATCACGCCCCCGAGGTCATCACCATGGACGATTCGCCGGTCGAAGCCGTCCGTAAGAAAAAAGAGGCGACCGTTATGGTCGGCTTTGATCTCGTCAAGAATGGCGAAGCGGACGCTTTGGTTTCGGCCGGTAACTCCGGTGCCACCATGGCGGCGGCTATCAGAAAGCTCGGTCGGCTGCCTGGGATTTCTCGACCGGGGATTGCCAGCTTTTTTCCAACCGTGAAAAAACCGGTGATGCTGATGGACATTGGGGCCAATGTCGATTGCCGCCCCCAGCATCTCTACCAGTTCGCGGTGATGGCCTCCTCCTGCTCGCGTTTGTTGCTCAACTATGACCGGCCACGGGTCGGCTTGTTGAGCATCGGCGAGGAAACGGGCAAGGGCAACGCCCTAGTGAAGGAAACCTACGACCTGCTGAAGCAGAGTCCGCTCAATTTCATCGGCAATGTCGAAGGCCGCGATGTCTACAAGGGCGATGTCGATGTTATCGTTTGCGACGGGTTTGTCGGCAATATCTCCTTGAAAATCAGCGAAGGGCTGGCCGATGCGGCCATGCAGATGCTCAAACGGGAAATCATGAAAACCTGGCGGGCCAAAATCGGATATCTGCTGATTCGCGAAGCCTTTGCCGGATTCAAAAAACAGGTAGATTACGCCGAATACGGCGGTGCCCCGCTTTTGGGTATCGATGGAACGGGCATCATCTGCCATGGCGCCTCCAATGCCGTCGCTATCCGCAATGCCATCGAAGTTGCCGCCAACATGGTGCGCAACCGTGTCAACGACGCCATTGTACACACCCTTGGCGAATACGCTGCCTGACAGCAGACTGTTTACATGACAAAAGCCGTTATTCTCGGTACCGGTTCCTGCCTGCCGGAGAGAGCGCTCTCCAATGCCGACATGGAACGGATGGTCGAGACCTCCGACGAATGGATCACCAGCCGTACCGGCATTCGCAATCGCAGGATTGCAGGTCCTGGCGAACAAAACTATCAATTGGCGACTAAGGCCGCGCGCCGGGCGCTGGCGGTGACCGGCATTAAACCCGAGGAATTGGATCTGATCGTGGTCGCGACCATTTCCTCCCACATGATCATGCCGTCGACCGCCTGTTTCGTCCAGGCCGAGCTGGGGGCGGCTAACGCCTTTGCCTACGATATCAGCGCTGCCTGCGCCGGATTCACCTACGGCCTTGATCTGGCAAGCAATTATATCCAGAATCGTCCGGAGATGAAGATTTTGGTGATCGGGGCGGAAACGCTTTCGGCGCGGATCAACTGGGAAGACCGGAATACCTGCGTGCTTTTCGGGGACGGCGCGGGAGCGGTGATCGTTGCCGGCGCGAACGACGGAAGAGGCGTGTTCGGCAGCAATCTGCGTGCCGATGGTAAATTGTGGAACCTGCTCTGCATGGACAGTCCGGAAAGCTGCAATCCTGACTTGCGACAGGAGGACTGGCAGGGGGCTTTCATCCGCATGAACGGCGGCGACATTTTCAAGCATGCCGTGCGATCGATGGAAGATTCGGTGACCAGTCTGTTGCGGCAACACGACCTTACCATCGACGACATCGACCTGATGATTCCCCATCAGGCCAATATCCGTATCCTCAACAATTTGCGTGAACGGCTGGGAATACCCGAGGAGCGGGTGTTCGTCAACCTCAGTCAATATGGCAACACCTCGGCGGCCAGTATCCCCATCGCCTTGGACGAGGCGCACAGGCAGGGGCGGATGGCCCGTGGAGATATTGTATTGTTATGTACCTTTGGCGGCGGTCTCACCTGGGGATCGCTGCTCTTGCGCTGGTAAGTGACGAAGGAGAGAATTCGTGGATTATTTATTCACTGAGCAACAACAGATGATTATCGACACCGCTCGGGAAATAACCAATGAGAAAATTATCCCGGTGCGGGCCGAACTTGATGAAAAGAATCAGTTTCCCCGTGAAATTCTTCAGGATATTGCCAAGGCCGATCTGTTCAGCATCTTCGTGCCCGAGGAATACGGTGGCTTGGGCGGCGGCTGTTTTGAGATCGTATTGGCTATGGAAGAGTTGGCACGAGGCTGCGTCGGGGTGGCAACCAGCTTTGCCGCCAGTGCCTTGGGCATCTTTCCGGTCATGATCGCCGGCAGTGACGAGCAGAAACAAAAATACCTACCGGAAATCGCCAGCGGCAGCCGTTGGGCCGCCTTCGGCTTGACAGAGGCCAACGCCGGCAGCGACGCCTCGGGTATCCGGACTACCGCCGTGGAAGATGGCGATTTCTGGGTATTGAACGGGACCAAGCAATGGATCACCAATGGCGGCGAGTCGCAGATTTATAGCATTGTGGCCCTGACCGACCCCAGCAAGGGTGCCCGTGGCGCATCCATTTTCGTGGTCGAGGATGGGGATCCCGGTTTTTCCTATGGCAAGAAAGAAGACAAAATGGGCATCCGCTCCTCCTCGACGCGGGAACTAATCATGAAAGACTGTCGCATTCCCAAGGACAGACTGGTGGGACGGCGGGGGACCGGATTCATCACGGTCATGAAAACGCTCGACATGTCCCGGCCCGGTATCGCCTCGCTGGGGATCGGGCTGGCTCAAGCGGCCCTGGATGAGGCTGTGACCTATGCCAAGCAGCGGGTCCAATTCGGCCGACCGATCATTTCCTTCCAGGCCGTACAACACATCCTGGCCGATATGGCCATCCAGCTTGAAGCCGGCCGGGCGCTGGTGTATGCCGCGGCCAAACATATCGACAACCATCCCAAGGATATGTCCAAAGTCTCTTCCATGTGCAAGGTCTTTGCCACCGACATGGCCATGAAGGTCACCACCGATGCCGTCCAGGTTTTGGGTGGTTATGGCTACATGAAGGAGTATCCGGTGGAAAAAATGATGCGCGACGCCAAGATCCTCCAGATCTACGAGGGTACGAACCAGATTCAGCGCAATGTCGTCGGCCAGGAATTGAACAAAGAATACTCCTGAGCGATGGACTCATTATGAAGATATTCGTCTGTGTGAAACAGGTTCCCGATGCCAAGGATGTCCGGCTCGATCCGAAGACCAACACCCTGGCGCGAGAAGGGGTAGAATCGATCATGAATCCCTATGATCGCCATGCCTTGGAAGAGGCGGTGGCGATTAAGGAAAAATTGGGGGGAACGGTGACCGTGGTCACCATGGGCCCGCCCCAGGCCGAGGCGGTGCTTCGCGAATCCATTGCCTGCGGTGCCGATGAGGGAGTGTTGATTTCCGACCGTGCCTTTGCCGGCGCCGATACCTGGGCCACGTCCTATACCCTGGCCAAGGCCGTGGAGACTTTGGGCGGTTTTGACCTGATCCTGTGCGGCAAACAGGCTATCGATGGCGATACCGCTCAGGTCGGGCCCGGTTTGGCGTATCGCCTGAACCTGCCGTACGCCGCCTGTGTGCAGAAAACCCGCCAGGTGTCCGCCGAGGCCATTGAGGTCGAACGGATGATGGATGATGGCTATGATGTACTCCGGCTGCCGTTGCCGGCCCTGTTGACCGTGGTCAAAGATATCAACGAACCCCGGGTCGCTTCCCTGAAAGGCAAAATGAAGGCCAAAAAGGCGGAAATCCACCAACTGTCCGCAGCTGACATCGGTGCGGACCCACAATGCATCGGTCTTGCCGGCTCGCCCACCCAGGTCGTGCGGGTTTTTTCGCCCGAGCCCCGAGGTGACCGCCAGATTTTTTCCGGCAGTGTCGATGAACAGGTGGACCAACTGGTGGCCTGTCTTAAGGCGCATCTCTAAGCGGGCCGACGTTTTATTTTTCAACAACCGGAGTAGTGGTTCATGCTGATAATCGATAGCGACAAGTGTACCGCCTGCGGCGTTTGCGAGAGCAGCTGCGCCTTTGGGGCTATCAGCGTCCAGGCGGATTGCGCCGTGGTCAACGAATCGTGCACGCTTTGCGGCGCGTGCGTGGAGAATTGTCCCGAGCAAGCCTTGCGGATAGAAACTGCGGCAAAGCGTGTCCAGGCCGATTTGGGTGAATACGCGGGTATCATGGTCTTTGCCGAATATCGCCACGGCAAGATCGCTCCGGTCAGCTATGAACTTCTAGGCATTGGGCGCAAGCTCGCGGACCAGCGCGGTGTGAAGCTCAGTGCCGTTCTGCCCGGCGGTTTAGTGAGCGATCTGGCCCAAAGCCTGATCGCCGCCGGTGCCGATATCGTGCTCTTGGCCGAACATCCCCTGTTGGAGCAGTTTCGCGAGGATTTCTATGCCAAAGTGTTGGAGTCGGCCATCCGCAAACGTAAGCCGGAAGTGGTTTTGGCCGGTGCCACCGCCATCGGCCGTTCGGTCGTTCCCTATGTGGCCACCGCCATCAATGCCGGTTTGACCGCCGATTGCACGCGTCTGGAGATCCGCGAGGAGGATGGCATGCTGCTGCAGACCCGGCCGGCTTTCGGTGGCAACATCATGGCCACTATCGAATGCCCGCAGACCCGGCCGCAGATGGCCACGGTCCGGCCCAAGGTCATGGCCCCTGCCGAACCGGACGCTACCCGCACGGGCGAGGTGATTTTTCTCCAACTGCCAACGGAACTCCTGCAATCAAGGGTTGAAGTGCTCGAAACCGTGGTCAATACTGAGGATCAGGTTAATATCCAGGAGTTCGAAACCCTGGTTGCCGGCGGCCGTGGACTGGATTCGGCCAAAGGATTCGCCTTGATCCGGGATTTGGCTGCAGAGTTGGGCGGCGCGGTGGCCGCTTCCAGGGCCGCGGTCGATGCGGGCTGGATTCCCTATCCGCATCAGGTGGGCCAAACCGGCAAGACGGTCAGCCCCAAACTGTACGTCGCCTGCGGCATCTCCGGGGCGGTGCAGCACGCGGTGGGCATGCAATCGGCTGAAATTGTGGTGGCCATCAACCGCGACAAGGATGCCCCTATTTTCGACATCGCCACCTATGGCGTGGTCGGCGATTTGTACGAGGTGGTGCCCCGCTTGATTCAACGTTTGCAGGAGATCAAGAAATGACGCTCGACGGAAAAATTGCTTTGGTCACCGGCGGCAGCCGGGGAATTGGCCGGGCCATCTCGGTACGCCTAGCCGCCAGGGGAGCCACTGTGGGAGTGAATTATGTGGCGAATCCGGCCGCAGCCGAAGAAACGCTGCGCCAGATTGAAGCCGCCGGCGGCAAGGGCTTCATGGTCCGCTTCAATGTGGCCGATGCCGAAGCGGTTCAGGAGAGCATTAAGGAGATCGTTGCTGCCCATGGTCAGGTCGACATTCTTGTCAACAACGCGGGCATTACCCGCGACGGCCTGGTGGCACGCATGAAAGACGAAGAGTGGGACAGTGTCCTCGATACCAATCTGAAGGGTGCGTTTCTCTGCAGCAAAGCCGTGATGCGCGCCATGATGAAGAAACGATGGGGCCGGATCATCAACATTTCGTCGGTGGTCGGTTTTGTCGGCAACAGTGGCCAAGTCAATTATGCCGCCGCCAAAGCGGGGCTGACGGGCTTGACCAAATCATTGGCGCGGGAGCTGGCAGGGCGGAATATCACCGTCAACAGTGTCGCCCCCGGATATATCGTCACCGACATGACCGACGGCCTCACCGAAGACGTTCAGGAAGCGCTCAAGGCGCAGATCCCCCTCGGGATTTTGGGAACGCCGGAAGACGTTGCCGCGGCGGTCGCATTCCTGGCGTCGTCTGACGGAAGTTACATCACCGGTCAGACCTTGCATGTCAATGGTGGAATGTACATGGGCCATTGACAAAAGATGTCCGAGTATCTACATATTCGGACATTGTTTTGCCTTAAGAACAACAAGACTACGTGAGGAGAAGAACAATGGCTGTTGAAGATAAAATGATTGATATTATCGTCGAGCAACTCAGTGTTGATCGCGACAAGGTCGTACCGGGCGCTTCGTTTGTCGACGATCTCGGTGCCGATTCCCTGGACCTGGTCGAGCTGATCATGGCTATGGAAGAGGAATTCGATGTCGAGATTCCCGATGAAGAGGCGGAGAAAATCGTCACCGTGCAGAATGCCATCGACTTTGTGAACAAGATCCAAGGGTAAGACGAGGAAAGAGTGTGAAACGACGGGTCGTTGTTACAGGGATTGGCTTGGTCACGCCGCTGGGGATTGGAACCGAGCAGACGTGGCAGGCGCTGGTCAACGGGCAGAGCGGAATCGGACCGATTACCCGCTTTGACGCGTGCGATCAGGCCTCGCAAATAGCCGCTGAAGTGAAGGGGTTTAACCCCGAGGCGTGGTTTGAGAAAAAACAAGCCAAGAATCTCGATCTTTTCGTGCAATATGCGGTAGCCGCCGCGGACATTGCCTGGAAAAATAGCGGCCTGTCGATCACCGACGACAACATCAACCGGGTTGGGGTCATAACCGGTTGCGGCATGGGCGGCCTGCCCACCATTGAAGAATACCATGGGGTATTGGTCAATAAGGGGCCCCGCAAAATTACGCCGTTTTTCATCCCGAGGGTGATCCCCAATATGCCCTCGGGACATATTTCCATGCGATTGGGCTGCAAAGGCCCCAATCTGTGCCTGACCACGGCTTGTGCGGCCGGTACCCACGCCGTGGGCGAGGCCTTTCGCCATATTGCTCACGGCGATTGCGACGCAGCTGTCACCGGTGGAACCGAATCGGTCATCTGCCCCCTGGCCGTGGGCGGATTCGGCGCTATGAAGGCCCTTTCCACCCGCAACGACGATCCCACGGTCGCCTCCCGGCCTTTTGACCGGGATCGGGACGGTTTCGTCATCTCCGAGGGGGCCGGCATGATGGTGCTGGAGGAATTGGAGTCGGCCAAGCGGCGGGGTGCCACCATCTACGCCGAGATTATCGGCTATGGCCAGAGCAGCGATGCCTATCACATCGCGGCACCGCCCGAGGATGGCGAAGGGGCGGCCCGGTGCATGGCGGCCGCCTTGCGGGATGCCGGTCTCAATCCTGAGAGCATCGATTACATCAATGCACACGGCACCTCCACCCCACTCAACGATAAATGCGAAACCCTGGCCATCAAAACCGTTTTTGGGGACCATGCCTACAAATTGGCGATTAGTTCCACCAAATCGATGACCGGGCACATGTTGGGCGCTGCCGGTGGCATTGAGGCGGCTTTCACCGTTTTGAGCCTGCACCATGGCCTTCTGCCGCCAACCGCCAATCTCCACAATCCCGATCCCGACTGCGATCTGGATTACGTGCCCCTGGTGGCCCGGGAACAGAAAATTACGACCGCCATGTCCAATTCATTCGGTTTTGGCGGTACCAATGGCGTGGTGATCTTCCGGCGTTTTGCCTGATCAGCAAGCCAGGAGGAGGGAGCATGAACATCGCGATTGGTTGTGACCATGCCGGTTTCGACCTGAAGAAAGTGATTGTCCCGATCATTGAGCAGGCTGGGCACACGGTTGTCGATCTGGGCTGTTCATCGGTGGAATCGGTCGACTATCCCGATTTTGCCAATAGGGTCTGTGCGACCATCGGCGAGGGGCATTGCCAAGGTGGCATCTTGATCTGCGGCACGGGTATTGGCATGTCGATCGCCGCGAACCGCCACCGTCACATCCGGGCGGCGCTCTGCCACGAATCCTTCACAGCGCGCATGAGCAGAGAACATAACGATGCCAATGTGTTGTGTCTGGCCGCCCGGGTAGTGGGGAGCGCCCTTATCCAGGAGATTGTCAAGGTCTGGTTGACAACTGAATTCGCTGGCGGCCGTCATCTCCGCAGGATCGAAATGATGGGGTAGCGCTTCTTTTTTTCGCGAGACAGTTCGAACCGGTACGCTTTTTTGCGAAAGCTGCCGGTTTTTTTATTGCAACGGTTCCATCCCTCCCGTGGAAAACAGTGCGGGGTATATCATGAAATGTCCCTATTGCGGCCATCTGGATAGCCGGGTGATCGATTCCCGGATTAACAAGGACAAGACCATCACCCGCCGCCGCCGAGAATGCGATGCCTGCCAACGGCGATTCACCACCTACGAACGCATCGAGTTGACCCTGCCCATGCTCATCAAAAAGGATGGCAGGCGGGAATCGTGGGACCGTGGCAAGATCGTTGTCGGACTGGAAAAGGCGTGCGAGAAACTGGCGGTCAGCATGACCGATATCGATGCCTTTGTCGATGCCATCGAGCAGAAGCTGCAGGACTACGGCGGTAAGGAGATTCCCACCAGCCAGATCGGCGAATGGGTGATGGAGGCCCTGCCAACGCTGGATGAGGTCGCCTATGTCCGCTTTGCCTCGGTTTACCGGCAGTTCAAGGATGTCAACGAATTCATGGACGAACTGAAGCTTTTCCTTGGCGAGAAGGGAAAATACTGAAACCGTGCGCGCCATGGAAAAACAGCATATCCCCTACATGGAATTGGCCTTGGACGAAGCCCGCAAGGGACTGGGGCGCACCTCGCCGAATCCTGCGGTCGGGGCGGTGATTGTCAAGGATGGCGTGGTGGTAGGCCGCGGCTACCACAAAAAGGCGGGTACCCCCCATGCCGAGGTCAATGCGCTGGCCGATGCCGGTCCTCGAGCCGCGGGGGCGACCATCTACGTGACCTTGGAACCTTGCAATCATACCGGCCGCACTCCACCCTGTACCGAAGCTATCCTCCGCAGTGGCATCGCCAAGGTGGTCATAGGTATGACTGATCCCAATCCCCGGGTGGCGGGAGGCGGTGGCCAATATTTGGCATCGCGGGGCATTGCGGTGTACAGCGGAGTGCTTGAACAGCAATGTCGGGCGCTGAATTATCCGTTTATCAAACATACCGCCACCGGCCGGCCATGGGTTCTGATGAAGGCTGGGCTGAGCCTTGATGGTAAAATAACCTTCCGCCAGCGGTTTGGGGAAGCGATCACCGGCCCTGAAGCGCAACGATATGTGCATCGTCTGCGCAATCGGGTCGATGCCATTCTGGTCGGGGTGGAAACGGCGATCATCGACAATCCCAGCCTGACCACCAGGATTGAAGGGGAACCAGAGATACGCGATCCGCTGCGCGTCGTGCTCGATACCGCCCTGCGGTTGCCGCCGGAGGCGCGTATGCTGCACCAGGCCTCTGCAGCCGAAACCTGGATTGTTTGTGGAGAAGATGCGCCTAAAGAACGGGAAACACGCCTGATCGACCAAGGGGGGAGGGTATGTCGCGTTGCGATAGATGGCGAGGGGCGGGTGGAATTGTCAGCCGCGCTTTGTCTGCTGGGCGGCCACAATATCACCTCGTTGTTGGTTGAAGGAGGCGCCCGTGTGCATGGCGCCTTTTATAGCCGGCGTTTGGTGGACGAGGCCGTTCTGATGTACGCGCCATTCATCATCGGTGATAACGGCACGCCTCTGGTGCGTGGCTACCGGTTGGAAGATGGCCGTGCGCATGCGCCGTTTTTGCACGACATCTCGGTTGAACTGCTCGGCAGCGATATCCTGGTCAGAGCCCTGACCGAAGCCTCTCGTCATGATTGAACAAGGGTTTTGATCCCCTCCCACTTTCGCTGCAGGATGTTGCTGTCGGCGAAACGAAGCCGTACTTCCACGCTTTCATCTTCAAAAGAAGTGCTTGGCACCAATACTACTCCTTCCGGCAGGGAGATGGTGTCGGCAAAGCGTTGAAAGCCTTTTTCCATTTTTGTCTTTTCCGGCCAAACCAACGCAGCCAGGTGCTGAAGAAGTCCTTGTAGTTGCTGTGGAAGATTGTCCTGGCTGCGGTCCTTTTGTTGCCACTGGTCCAATAGGCTCTCGACGGAGCTGTTGTGCCGCAGGCACAGCTCGACCACCATTTCAACCAGCTTGAACTGCTTCGAGCCTCCGGGGCGATACGTCTCGATCAAGCCGATTAATGCCGTCTGGTCGGCAAGAGAAAGCTGTTTTATCAGCTTTCCGGCTTTCGAGGCGAGAAGCCCCCGGTGGATGGCGCGCACAGCGGCCGGTGCCAAGTGGAGTAGGGCGGTGAGTTCTTCGACCAGGTAGGAGTGCGGCTTGTGACCCATTAAAGGAAGCAGGGACAGCAATGTACTGCGGTCCAACAGTTGACTGGCTTGGCTGAGCAGATGTGCTTGCACGATCGGACTCAACTGGCTGAACGATGCCTGTTCATGGAGAATTTGCAGGGAAAAACGGAGGATTGCCGGCGTGTCCGGGGAGAGAATACGGCAGAGAACCGATTCAACTTCCAGAAATGAAAGAGCCCGATGCATGGGGCAGTCCGCCAGGAGCAGGTAGCTATCCGGCTGCTCCTCCCAAACCAGCAAAGGGGTTGTTTGGCCGAACTGTCGGAGGCGATCGATAAGTGCTCCATCGGGCAGTTCATCTGCGAGGGAGAGAAAAAATGGGTCGGTGCATTCAATGCACCTATTCTTGATTGTTTGAAAAAGGACGGGTTTGAGAGGCATTGCAGCTCACAAAAGATCAAAAACCGGTTACAAACGGGTCGGACTGGAATAAACAAAAAAGGCGCCTGCTACGCGCGGGCGCCTTGATGTGTGGCAGTTCCGTAGAAGGCCGCCGCTATTTGGAATTGTTGATCCGAGAGCGCAATATCCCCGATGGTTTGAAGGTAACCACTCGGCGTGCATCAAGAGTCAATTCGCTACCGGTTTGGGGATTTCGGCCCCTTCGGGATTTTTTATCCTTGATATTGAATTTACCGAATCCGCTCAATAAGAGATCTTCACCTGTGATCAACGAAGATTTGGAAAGCGACAGGAAGGTTTCAACGGAATCCGTGGATTGCGATTTGGTCAGGTTGGGATGGTTTTTGTACACTTGCTGTACAAGATCAGCCTTTGTCAGAGTCATGTTCCTTACCTCCAAGATAACTCGCAGTGAACGAATCGCATTGCAAACCTATTCAATATAATAGGAAGTAATACAGGAGGTTGTCAATACCCTTTTTGTAAGAAGGAAAAAGCTTCGGTGCCGGCGAACTGGGCGGCCGAACCTAATTCCTCTTCAATGCGTAATAGTTGATTGTACTTAGCCACTCGGTCGCTCCGCGAAGGTGCTCCGGTTTTAATTTGTCCGGTGTTCAGGGCAACCGCCAGATCGGCGATGGTAGCATCTTCGGTTTCGCCGGAACGATGGGAAATAACGGCGGTGTAGGATGCCCGGTGCGCCATGGCAACGGCATCGATGGTCTCGGTTACCGAACCGATCTGATTGAGTTTAATCAAAATGGAATTGGCAATGTTTTGGGCAATACCTCTTTTGAGGATGCTGGTGTTGGTGACGAAAATATCGTCGCCGACCAACTGAATCTTGTTGCCAAGCGCCTGGGTCAGTTGCTGCCATCCATCCCAGTCCGACTCGTCCAGGCCGTCTTCAATGGTAATGAGGGGGTATTTGCTGACCCAATCGGCATAGAAGGCGATCATTTGTTCCGATGTCTTTTTAGGACTGGCTTCTGCGCCCAAGACATAGATTTTGTCGGCGGCGGAGTAAAATTCGCTGGCAGCGGCGTCGATGCCGATAAAAATATCCTTGCCAGGAGAGTAGCCGGCTTGAACGATTCCTTCGAGGATGGATTCCATCGCTTCTTCGTTGGAACGCAAATTGGGGGCAAAACCGCCTTCATCGCCGCCTGCGGTTTGTAATCCCTTCTTTTTCAGCACGGATTTGAGGGCATGAAAGGTTTCGGCGCCCATGCGCAGGGCCTCAGCAAAGGAGGCAGCCCCGGCTGGGAGGATCATAAACTCCTGAATGTCGACATTGTTGTCGGCATGGGCCCCCCCGTTGAGGATATTCATCATCGGCACCGGGAGAACCTTGGCGTTGACGCCACCGAGATATTTATAAAGAGGCAGTTCGAGCTCGGCGGCTGTCGCTTTGGCAACCGCCATCGAAACGCCGAGGATGGCATTTGCCCCCAAATTTTCCTTGCTGGCGGTGCCGTCAAGCGCCAGCATGGTGTTGTCGACCACAACCTGTTGCGAAGATTCAAAACCAAGCAAAGCCGGCGCAATGCGTTCGTTGACGTTTTCGACTGCTTTGAGCACACCTTTGCCATTATAACGTTTGCTGTCACCGGTATCGCGCAATTCCAAGGCTTCGCGGGTGCCGGTAGAAGCTCCGGAAGGAACGGCTGCCCGCCCCATGGCACCGGTTTCAAGGTATACTTCGACTTCGACCGTCGGGTTGCCCCGGGAGTCAAGGATCTCTCTGGCAACGATGCCGGTTATTTCGCTCATGGCCATCTCTCCGAATTTATGTTGCTTTTTTTGTTAGACAACGCTGGCAATTTTAAATATCGGCAGATACATCGCCACAACAAGTCCGCCGATCATGCCGCCGAGAAAGACCATCATAAAAGGCTCGATCATGGCGGTCAAGTTTTCAACGGCCTGGTCAACCTCCTCGTCGTAAAAATCAGCGATTTTTTCCAGCATGATATCCAAGGCGCCCACTGATTCGCCCACGTTGATCATTTGGACGACCATGTTGGGGAATACCCCTGATTCTTCAAGGGGTTCGGCAATGGCCCGGCCCTCGGCGATACTTTCGGCAACCCGGATCACCGCCCGTTCGATGATCTTATTGCCTGCGGTCCGGGCGACCACCTGCAGCGAGTCGAGAATAGGCACGCCGCTTTGCAGCAGGGTACTCAAGGTTCTGGTGAACTTGGCGACCGCCACTTTACGTATCAGGGGGCCTATAACCGGCGACCAAAGGATCATGTGGTCAATTCTCAGCCGGCCTTTATCGGTGCTGTAAATTTTTTTGATGATCCAGGAGAGCAGAACGAAGCCGATGATAACGAAGATTATGTAGGATTGGACAAAATTGCTGGCATCGACGACCATTTGGGTCGGGGCCGGCAAGGTTGAGCCGAAGTCCTTGAACATTTTTTCAAAGACCGGGACCACAAAGATCAAGATGACGCCGAGGATGAGTATCGAGATGCCGAGGCAGATCGTGGGGTAGGTCATGGCGCCTTTGATCTTTTTTTGCAGGGCCATGGCCTTTTCCTTGAAACCGGCCAATCTGGAGAGGATCGTGTCGAGAATACCGCCCAACTCACCTGCTTCGATCATGTTGGCATACAAGCTGTCGAAAATCTTCGGATGCTTGCGCATGGAATCGGCCAGGGTCGTACCGGTCTCGACATCCCCTTGAATGGAGGTGAGAACAGCCTTGAAGGTGGCGTTGCTCTGCTGCTTGCCCAGAATCTGCAAGGATTGGACAAGGGGCAGGCCCGCATCAATCATAGTGGAGAGCTGGCGGGTGAAAATAACCAGGTCCCTACCGGTGACTTTGGGCTGGAAAAGCTTGATGTTTTCGAGGAGATCTTTGGGCTTCGGTTTGATGGTCGGATTATCGATCCGCATTCGCCGAAGTTGGGCACGAGCCCCTGCTTCATCGATGGCCTCGACTTCGCCCTTGCGTTTTTCGCCGTAGCTATTTTTTCCCTTCCAAACATAAATAGGCATGAGGAAATCTCCGGGAAAATTCCTTAAAGTTGGTAAGAGGTATGTGGATAAGCTGTTGACAGAAACCAGGATAGTCTTTATAGATATCGCCTTCAAGCATCCCGACCGCGATGTTTGGACAATCAATTAATTGTAGGGAAGATTTTTTTCTGATTCAAGAAAAAGTTTATTTTTTTTCAGGAGTTGGCAATATGCAAGCGAGCAATGCGGCTAAATTCAGCGCCGGGTCGTTTCTGCCGGTTATCGAGCAGTGCAACGGATGTGAACGGATCGTCGAAGTGGAGGGCGGGCAGTTTTGTGACACATATATGAATCCGGCTGCAAAATGGCGCTTGGGTATCTGCAATTTCGCAACGCATGCCAAACCCGATGTGAAAGTGGTGAAGATCCGCGTTAACCCGCTCAAGGCAGCCAAGCGGGCTTCCCGCCGGAAATAGCGCTTTATCGTAGGGACCGGAGAGAGCTTTCTCTGTTGACAGGACCTCACGAGTTCTGACTCCTCTCTCCGGCATTTTCATTCGCGTCACTCTCTTCTACCCGAATTCCCTCCGAGCCGGGGCCTGGAATCGGGTAGTTTTTTTGCGCAGGATACGCGGCTGTGGCCAGGGGCACAATGCGGCGTGCCGGCCGCATATCTAAGCCTGTCTCTGGCCGAACAAGGCCGTCCCCACCCGAACAAGCGTCGCCCCCTCTTCAATAGCGACCGCGTAGTCGCTGGACATCCCCATGGAAAGTTCGACCTCGGCATTGCTCGCAAAGAGATCGTAGGAGGCGAGCCGCTGAGCCAGTTGCCGCAATGCGCTGAAATAGGGGCGACTCTGTTCCGGGTCGGGCGAGTAGGGCGGCATCGTCATCAGGCCAAGAACTCGAAGATTGGTCTCGCCGACTATTTTCCGCAGCAGCAGCTCGGCTTGTTCGGGTAGCACCCCCGATTTCTGCGGCTCCCGGCCGATGTTGACCTGGAGCAGGATGGAGAGGGGGTTGCCGAGCAAACGGGCATGGCTGTCCAAGGCAGCGGCCACTTTCCAGCGGTCAACCGTCTCAATGACATCGAAAAGCTCTGCCGCCTGCTTTGCCTTGTTGCTCTGGAGGTGGCCGATGAAGTGCCATTGGAGCAGAGCGGGCAGACGCGTCATTTTATCGGCGGCCTCTTGGAGATAGTTCTCGCCGAACAGTATCTGCCCGGCCTGCACCGCCTCAAGCATCGAATCGGTGCCCACGGTTTTGCTGACGGCAACCAGTTTGACCGCTTCCGGGTTTCTACCGGCTTGCCGGGCCGAACGGGCGATGGTTTCCCGGATACGGGCAAGATTATCGCAGACCATGGTCATCGCGGACGAGTTGAAACAGCCGAACGGCATTTGCAGTGGTGGCCTGGGCCACCTCGTCAAGGGAAAGCATTTTGAGATCAGCGATTTTCTGGGCCGTGAGCAGAAGCAATTTCGGTTCGTTGCGCTTGCCGCGGAAAGGGACTGGAGCCAGGTAGGGGCCATCGGTCTCCATCAGCAGGTGTTGAAGATCGATGGTTTGGGCAACCTCATGCAATGGGTGAGCATTGGCAAAGGTGACCACGCCGGGAATCGAGATCAAAAAGCCGGCATCGATCATCGTCTCGGCCAGGCGCCGATCACCCGAAAAGCAGTGCATGACTCCTCCCTTGGGAAAGGGACCGGCTTCCTTGATCAGGCGGCACACGTCTTCGTGGGCCTCGCGATCGTGGATCACCACCGGCAGGCCGAGCTCCCTGGCCAAATGAAGCTGTTCCGAAAAGGCCCGCAACTGCACCTCTCGGGGAGCGTAGTTTTTGACATAATCAAGCCCGATTTCGCCGTACCCGACCACCAGCCGGTGCCCCGCCAGGGCGGCTATCCGGCGTAGGTTTCCGGGGGTGGCTGTGTGAGCGTCGTGGGGGTGGATCCCCACGGTGGCGAAAATATTGGGATTGCGTTCGGCAAGCGACACTGCCTCCTCGGAACTGGTCAGGTCGATCCCGATGGTGATAATGCGCTTGACGCCGTGTTGAGCTGCAGAGTGGAGGACATCGGCCAAATCGGTCGAATAATCGTCCATGTCGAGGTGGCAATGGGTATCAACGAGTTCCGATTGCGCTGAAAGCGCCGGCAGTGGCGCGGAAGGTCTTGCTGGCTGCATGAAGAATGAAAGGGGTGACGCTTTGTTGGTCAATGTTTGGGGCAACAAGGCCCGGACTTGTTGAAGGTGGCGCTGCCCGCGCCTTCAGGCGGTGGACAGCGAGTTCTTATCATAGTGAATGTTTGTTGACATTAAAACCTTTATTTTTTACAACTGCTTGTCATGGTTTTCCTCCCGTTTTTTCACCCGGTCCGGTGAGCGATCTCCGGATGCCAAGTTCCCAGCTCTGATCGATAGTGTCGGCTCCGGCATTGCGCCCAGTCCGCAACAGGGAAATAATGGGGTGAAAAATCGGGAAGAAAAAGGTAGTCGCGACCTGTTGCCCGATGCGGGGAGGTCCCGGCATGGAACCGATGGAGTGTCCTCGATGAATCGAAGGGAGTGGTCAAATGCAGAAATCTAAGAGTATGCGGTGGGTTCTTTTTTTTGGCGTGGCCTTGGCGCTGATGCTTACCGGCGGTTGTGCGAATAGGGGCATGGTGGGTTCTGACAGTGCAGGGGCACCGCAGTTAAGCAATTTTGCCGATGATATCAAAGACATAACGATTCCGACCGAACTCGAGTGGGACCGGAAGAGTTCGACGGTGATCAAGACCGAATCGTTCCGTGGCGGCATTTTCACCTATAAGGGACGGGCGGAAGTCATGTCGCTCAAAGATTACATGGTCGCCTCCATGCAGGATAACAAATGGCGGCTGGTGGGCGAGACCGCTTCTAAAGACATCATGCTGGCTTTTGTCAAACCCAACAAGACCTGTATGATGGTGATCGCCGAAGGCGTGCTTGGCAAAACCGAGCTCAAGCTGTATGTGGCCATCGACAAGACCGGCGGCGGCAGCGGCTCCAGCGGCTCCAGCGGCTCCAGCGGCGGCGCGACCCACGATGCCTTCATGCAATAACGCGCATGCCGGATCTGCGCGGTAAAAGAATCCTGCTCGGCGTCACCGGATCCATCGCCGCCTACAAGGCGGCCGATTGGCTCCGGTCGCTGGTCAAGGAAGAAGCCAGGGTCACGGTCGTCATGACCGAGGCTGCCGAGCGGTTTGTCTCGCCGCTCACCTTTTCCGCCCTGAGCGGCCAGTCCGTGTATCGCGACATGTTCGACGAGGCGCCGGACCGGATCATGGCGCACATCAATCTCTCCAGGGAAGCGGATGCCATTTTGGTCGCACCCGCCACGGCCCAGACCATTGCCCGGCTTGCCCATGGCATGGCGGACAATCTTCTGTCCACGGTCATCCTGGCCGCACGCATCCCCGTGATTATCTGCCCGGCGATGAATTCGTTCATGCTGAGTCATCCAGCCACCCAGGACAACATCCGGCGCCTGGAATCCTTTGGCTACCATTTTGTGCAGCCGGGCAGCGGCGAACTTGCCTGCGGCGAGATCGGCGACGGCCGGCTGTCCGATTGGGATGTGGCCAGGGAAACGCTGCTTTCCCTGTTCCAGCCCAATGACCTCAAGGGGCAGACGGTCCTGATCACCGCCGGGCCGACCCGGGAAGCCTTGGACCCGGCCCGCTTTCTCACTAACCGCTCCAGCGGCAAGATGGGATTTGCCCTGGCCCGAACCGCCCGACGCAGAGGGGCGGAAGTCATTCTGGTCGCCGGTCCGGTGCAATTGTCCGATCCGCCGGGGATCGAGGCGGTGCATGTGACCACTGCCGAGGAGATGCGGCGGGCGGTCATGGATCGGGCCACGACGGCGGATGTCGTGGTCAAGTCCGCCGCGGTGGCCGATTTCAGACCTTTAGTGTGTGCCGACCATAAAATCAAGAAGGGACAGCAAGGCATCCAACTCGATTTGATCAAGAATCCCGACATCCTGGCCGAGTTGGGAGCCATGCGCACTCACGGACGGATCTTGGTGGGCTTTGCGGCAGAAAGCCGGGATCACGCCGACGAGGGGCAGAGAAAGCTGCGGGAGAAGAACGTGGACCTGATGGTGGTCAACGATATCCTGGGCGCCTCGACCGGCTTCGACGTGGAAACCAACCAGGTGACCCTGATCGATCGCAGGGAAGCGCTCACCTTGCCCCTGCTCTCCAAAGAAGAGACTGCGGATCGAATTTGGGACAAGGTTCTTCAGCTGCAGAGCGAATCGTCTGCGGCATAGATGGGTCGGAAGTTGGTGGAAGCATGCAGATAAGCCGGTCCGAGCAGAAAAGAAGGGTCAAGGAGATAGAGCGGCTGGTGGCTGAACTGGTGACTCTGCCCGCCCCAATTGTGAACCAGGCACCGGTGCCCGAGGAATTCAAGCAGCAAATCCGGGAGGCGGCGGCATTGCGAGGGGCAGCCCGGCAGCGCCAGATCAAGTATCTGACCAAGATGGCGCAACAATTTCAGCTTGAGGCGCTCTACGATTTGGTCAGCCGGCATCGCGGCCATGCGCTGGCGAGCCGAAAACAGATGCATGCGCTGGAGTTTTATCGCGACGCCTTGATCGAGGAGGCGCTGGAGCAACAGGAACGTTGCCGGCACACGGGCGAGGCGTGCGAAGAACAGTGGCCAAGCCAGACCATAACCGCGCTGCAAGCCGAAATGCCGGGAATTGAGCCGCTTGCCCTGCTGCGGCTCGCCGCACTCTTTGCCCGGACTCGAAATCCCCGCTATAGCCGCGAAATCTTCCGCTCTCTGCGGTCCGTTCAGGAAGCGCAGCAGCGAAACAGCCGCACCGAGAGGGAGTGACTAGGCCGCTCCGCCTGGGCTCGCCGTTGCAGGTCTCCCCGTTCCGGACGCAAAACTAGTCTTCTTTCCGCATCTTGCGGGCGTAGGTGGCCGCTTCGATGCCGGCGATACATCCTTCACCCACTGCCTTGGCCATCTGATAAGGAGGGCCGACTATATCGCCTGCGGCGAAAATTCCAGGAATATTGGTGGATTGATGCCGGTCGACCGCGATATGCTTGAACGATTCCGTATCAAGCTGAACGCCGATCTGGGTCGCCAGTTCAAGGGCACCCTTGGAGCCCAACTCGATGAAGATACCCTCGGTTTCCAAGGTCTGGCCGTTGGCCAGCACAAGCGAATTGACCATTTTTTCGCCATTGATCTGCTTGATCGAACCGTGGATACGTTCGACCTTGCTTTTCTCCAGCCGCTCCATCAGTTCTGCGGAGACGTTGAGCTGTTCCGCGACCAGATAGACCTTGGAAGCATAGTCGAGGAGGGTCAGGGCACCGTCCACGGCGGCGCTGCGGTCGCCGGTGACCGTGACGACCGCGCCCCGGTAGAAATTGGCGTCGCAATCCACGCAATAGGAAACACCCCGGCCCGACAATTCCTTTTCACCGGGAACATTGAGTTTTTTTTTCGACACGCCCATGGAAAAAATAAGGGAACGGCTGGCAACGGTTGCGCCGCTTTCCAGTTCGACATGAAAGAGATCGTCCGCCAAGGCAATGCTCAGCACATCCTCGCGCGAGGTTTCGGTGCCGAATCGCATTGCCTGCTCGACGCCAAGCCGCAGGAGATCGGCCCCCGAGGCGACACCGGGAACAAAGGCGTAGTTTTCGAGGTGGGCTTCGTGCAGCGCCGAATTTTCGATGCGTCCCAACATGAGGACCCGGGTTTTTCTTCTGGAGGCATGGATGGCGGCCTGAATGCCGGCAGGTCCCGTGCCGATGATGACGACATCGTATGTTTGAACGGACATGTGCTGCTCCTTTATTGATCAAAGAGGGAAAGCCTCGGGCGAGCCGTCTGGCTGTCGCGCATGGACTGAACTCGATGATTTGTACCTCATCCCCAGATCGAGGTCGACAGATTTATTGATTTCGTATATGTTTGAAGGTTATTGTTATCAGCCTCAATGGTCGGTGCGGCCTCTGCATCGAAGGCAGACCAACAGCAGTGCAATGTTCTCTTTGGCCCGCTTGCAGAATGTGCCGCTTACGCCAGGGTATAGGCTGTACAGCGGGTTGTGTTTTTCAGCGTCTTTCCGGAGCACGAGCTGCTGCAGTGGACCGGAGGCGAGGGCCGGGGCCGGTTGCGGCTCATGGCTGACTCCTGGCAAGATGAACATCAACAACAAGGAACGTCGTGGAGTTATCTATTTTTGAAGTTATGAAGCACGCCGGGCTGACGGGCAAGTTGATTATGCTCATTTTGCTCGTTTTTTCGGTGCTTTCATGGTCCATTGTCATTATGAAATTTCTCGCGTTCAGAAAGGCCCGCAACGCCTCCCTGGATTTTCTCGACGCATTCTGGGAGAGCAAGACCCTGCACGAAGCATACGAGGCGGCGCGTGAATACCCCTTGAGCCCTGAAGCCGCGGTCTTCGTTGCCGGTTATAACGAATTGAAGAAGATCAGCGCCGCCCGTAGCAGCGGACAGGTGCCCGCCACCCTGGAAATGCAGTTGGCCACCATGGACAATCTCAAGCGGGCGGTTCGCAAGGCGCAATTTTTGGAGTCCGACCGCATGTCCAGTTCGATTTCGGTCCTGGCCACCACCGGCAGCGCCACCCCGTTCATTGGTCTGTTCGGTACGGTTTGGGGCATCATGGCTTCTTTTCAAAGTATCGGCGAAAGGGGTTCGGCCTCGCTGGCCGTTGTCGCACCCGGCATATCGGAGGCGCTAGTCGCCACGGCCGCTGGCCTTGCCGTTGCCATTCCCGCAGTTATCTTCTTCAACTATTTTTCCAACAAGGTTGCCGGGATTGACTCCAATGTCGAGAGCTTCAGCACCGATTTCATCAACCTGATCGAGCGAGATATTCTCACGAGAACGTGATCGTATGGGACCGATAGGAAGTAACAGGGGCAAACGGGGCTTGGTCGCCGACATCAACGTGACCCCCCTGGTGGACGTCATGCTGGTGTTGCTCATCATTTTCATGGTGACCGCGCCGATGATGACCCAGGGATTGGAGGTCGAACTCCCCGAGGCGACCACCAAAGCGCTTCGCCAGCAGGAAGAACCTTTGGTGGTGACCATCAAGAAGGAAGGCGACGTTTACCTCAAGAAAGAAAAAATGACCTCGGCGACCTTGCAGCAGCAGCTGCGGATCATGTCCCCTGAAGTGAAGAAAGAGGGGATTTATCTCCGCGCCGACAAGAACGTTCCCTACGGTGTGGTCACCTCGACCATGGCCGATATCCATGCCGCGGGTTTCGATAAACTGGGAATGATCACCATCCCGGCTGAACGAGACAAGTAAGGGCGATTGGCTGGGCTTCGTGCAGTATAGCGAGACGGAATTTCATCTCCTCCAGCAGGAGGCCGAACAACGCTGGTGGCTGGCGTTTGTGCTGGCCCTCTGTGTCCATGGCGCGGTGGTCGTGACCATGGTGCTCATGCCGTCGCTGTTTGAGAGCAAACCGATTGTCGAAGAAGTCGTCTCGGTCAGCCTGGTGGCCATGCCCGATGTCGGAGGCGCTCCGGCTGCCCCGGCTCCGCCTGCCGCAGCCGGTCCCCCTCCCAAACCCGCCGCCGAAAAGGTCGAGCCACCGCCGCCGCCTCCTCCTCCACCGAAGCCGGCAGCACCGCCCGAACCGGCGACTCCGCCCGAACAACTTGCGCCCACACCCAAAGAGAAGGTCGCCGTTCAACCGGAAGTGGCGCCGCCTGAGCCCGTCGATCTGAAAAACCCGATTTCCCTCGCGCCCGATAAGCGCAAGATCAAGAAAAATCCGGACACCCGGCTGGAAGAGGAAAAGGTCAAGGAACGCGAGCAGGAGCAGCGCAAACAGGAAGAACGCGAACTGCAAAAGAAGCTGGAAGAGCGCAAGCGGGAAGCCGAGCAACGCAAGCAGGAAGAGCGCGAACTGCAGAAGAAGCTGGAAGAACGCAAACGTGAAGCCGAGCAGCGCAAGCAGGAAGAGCGGCAAAAAGCCCTGGCTCAGGCGCGGCTTGAACAGATCAAAGCCGAAAACGAGGCACGGGCTGCCGCCGCCGAGGCGCGCGAGTTGGCAGCCCAGGCAAATGCCGCCAGGGACGCCGCCGCCGCGGTACGCGCCGACGCGAACCGCAGGTCACAGGCCATGCAGAATGCCGTCAGCGGGGGAAGTGCTTCCGGGCGGCAGCAGGCCGTATCGATTGTCGAACAAACGTACTGGGGTGCCGTGGCGCAGCGGGTCAAGAGTTTCTGGGTGCTGCCGGAGATGCGCAAATGGGATTCGAGTCTGCTGGCCATGGTGGTGATCACCATCAACAAGAACGGTGAGGTCACCCGTATCCAGTTCGACCAGCGTTCCAAAGATCCGCTTTTTGACCAACTGGTGGAAAAAACAATCAGAAGCGCCGCGCCGCTACCGCGCTTCCCTGCACTGATGCAGCAGGAAACAACTGAAGTCGGGTTTAAATTCAGACCCGGCGAACTTGGCAATATGTAAGAGATCGTGTATATCTGGTAAGCCTTGCCCGATTTTTTTCTTCCTTTTTTTCTTACGGTGAACGGTTATGTTGCGTAAACGACATGTTGCGATGACCCTGACGCTGGCCGCATGTTTTTTCCTCTGCTTGCTGCACGGGGAAAGCAAAGCTGAACCCGCCTACTTCGACATCACCGCTTCCGAGATGCGGAAAATCATGGTGGCGGTTCCCGGCTTTTCCGGCGATGGCCAAGCCACGGCGGCGACCCAACTCCTGAGCAAAGGATTGGCCTTGCACACCTTTATCAGTGTCATCGATCCGAGCCGCTACGGCGGCGGCAGCGATGCCGACTGGAAAAGCTTGGGTGCCGACTTTGTGGTCATCGGCAAGGTGGGCACCGACCCGGCCGGCATGGCCGTCGAGGGGCAGATTCTCGATGTGGGCAGCGGCCGAATGTTGGTCAGCCGCCGTTACAAGGGCGGTACCGACCAGCTCGAGGATATGACCCTGCGGCTGTGCGACTCTCTGATCGAGGATTTCACGGGCGAGAAGGGCGTCGCCCGCACCCGTATGGCCTATGTCTCCGATGCCAGTGGCAGGAAAGAGGTGTATGTCAGCGACATTTTGGGGCGCCATCCCCGGCAGGTGACCAGTCACCGCGCTCTGTGCGTTTCCCCTCGTTTTACTCCGGACGGCAATTACCTCGCCTATTCGACCTATCACCGGGGCAACCAGGATCTCTATATCACCGATTTGAGACAGAGCAGCACCACGACCTCGCTTTCCCGGCGCAAGGGCCTGAACCTTGCCCCCGCCTTCACCCCCGATGGTCAGCGCATGGTTGTGACCTTGAGCCAGAACGGCAACCCCGATCTGTACCTCATGAGTCGCCAGGGAGAAATTATCAAGCAACTAACCTCCGGGGCGGGCATCAACGTTTCCCCCTCCTTTGCGCCTGACGGCCAGACCATGGCCTTTGTCTCCGACCGGAGCGGCAAGCCTAACGTCTATGTCATGAATGTCAACGGCGGTCAGGCCAAACGTCTGACCTTCAAGTTCAGCGAAAACAGCGAACCCGCCTGGTCGCCCAAGGGTGACGAGATCGCCTTTACCGGCCTGCAAGGGGGCGTGTACCAACTGTTTTTGATGGATCGGAACGGCGGCAATGTCCGACAGCTGAGCAGCGGCGGCGGCAGCTACGAATCGCCGACCTGGGCTCCGGACGGACGGCTGATCGGTGTCACCCGCAAGAGCGGCAGCCGGTCGGAGATTTGCGTGGTGAGCAAGAACGGCAAGGATATCCGGGTGCTGTTCACCATGCGAGGCAATCAGTCCTATCCGCAATGGTCCGGCCGATTGCCCTGACCGGGTGAGCCGGGTACGCGGCACGATCCGGAATTGTCTGGCTATTTGAGTGGAATGTCGGTTTTTTTTTGGAAATTAAGGAGCTTGACTGCAATGAAAACCCTGAAACATATAGCGGCGGCCGGATGTTCACTGTTCCTGTTGACGCAGTGTGCGACCCAGGATGAGGTCCAGAATCTGCAACGTCAGCTTCGCGCGGTGAATCAAAGAGTCGAGGATGTGCGGACCAACACGGTCGGCCAGATGCAGAAGCGGCAGGCCAATTCGGTGAACAAGCTCGATCAGGTCGAGGACGAGACCTCGCGCATCCGTTCGAGCATTGAAGAAAATACCAGCCAAAACGCTCAGTTCCGCGATCAGGTCAACCAAAACATCTCCAAGCTGCAGACCTCTGTGGACAGCTCGAAGTCCAGCCAAGAGGCAAAGATCAGCGAGTTGAACCAGAAGATTTCGGTGCTTGAGGAGAAGCTGGCCATGGTCAGCGAAAATTTCAGTAGGGCGCAGCAGGAGCGAATCGCCGAGGCCGAAAAAAGGGCGCAGGCCGCGGCACAAAAGGCCGAGGCTGCCAAGCAGAAGGCCGCGCAGGCAGGTGCCGCCACCACCCAGCCCGTGCCTCCACCCCCGACTTCCGCCTCCTCGCAGTCTTCCGGAACCACCGGCGTGGTCAAGGTGAATCCGGACAGCAAGAAAACCAAGGTCGCGTCCGCGGCTCCCGCCGCACCGGAACCGGCCCCTGCGAAAAAAACGCCGGAACCGGCCAAGGAAAAAGAGCAAGCCGCCGCTCCGGCCAAGCAAGCTGCTGCTGCGCCTGAGAAAGCCGCGCCCGAAAAAGCCACGGCCGAGAAAACGGCGTCTTCCACCTCCGATTCGTTTAGCAGCGGCATGAATCAGTTCAAGGATAAAAAATACAAAGACGCCTACAAGTCCTTCGAGCAATCCCTTTCCGCCAATCCCAACGGCAGCCAGGCGGCCAAGTCGCTCTACTACATGGGGGAGAGTTTGTACAATCAGGGCGAGTACGATCTTGCCATTCTCGATTATCAGAAGGTAATTTCCAACCACGGCAAGGACTCCTTGGCGCCGAGTGCCCTGCTCAAGCAAGGGATGTCCTTTGAGAAACTGACCGATCACGAAACGGCCAAGATCATCTACAAGAAACTGATCAACGACTATGGCGGCAGTTCCGAGGCATCCCAGGCCAAAGACCGGCTCGGCAAGCTGTAAGAACGGCGCTTGTCGGTAGGCAAACGGAAGCAGCGGCTCGATACCCTGCTGGTCGCGCTGGGGCTGGCTGACGATATCGAGGCGGCCCAACGGTTGATTGGCGCCGGTTTGGTGCTGGTCGACACCCGGATCTGCGATAAGGCCGGACAAGCCGTTGCCATGGACAGCTTGGTGGCGCTCAAGACGGCCCGACGGCGATTTGTCAGCAGGGGAGGGGAAAAGCTCGATGGCGCCTTGGATGCCGCAGGCATCGATCCTGGCGGCTGGGTCTGCACCGATATCGGCTGTTCCACCGGCGGCTTTACCGACTGCCTGCTGCAACGCGGGGCGCGCAAGGTGTACAGTGTCGATGTCGGCTACGGTTTGCTTGATTGGAAGCTGCGCCAGGACGAGCGGGTGCAGGTGCTCGAACGAACCAATGCCCGCCATTTGACCTGCGAGCAGATTGCCGATCCCCTCGATTTTGCCGTGATCGACGCCTCGTTCATTTCCCTTGAGCCGCTGCTGGCGCCCCTGCTGCCGCTCTTCCGCGAAGTTATCCGCATTTTTGCCCTGGTCAAACCGCAATTCCAGTTGCCGCGCGAGGCGGTAGGCCCCGGTGGCATTGTCAGCGACCCGGCCTTGCATCGGCAAGCGCTCGGTATGGTGCGGCAATTCGGCGCATCGCTCGGCCTGCACTGCGCGGCCATGGTCGCCTCCTCCATTCGGGGGGCAAAAGGAAATCAGGAATTTTTCATGCTGTTGACCGGGACAACCGGTCCTGCACGCGAATCAAGAAAAAACGAGGAAGAAGGAGAGCAATGATGGTTCGATCGCTGGGAAAAGGTTTCGTGTTCGGCATGCTGGCGACAGCTTTGAGTCTGAGCGGCGCCGTTGCCGCCGAATATGTAAGCGTGGTCAAGGACGGGGTAAACCTGCGTTCCGCTGCCGGCACCAATGCCGAGATTTTGTTTCAACTGCCGCTCAATTATCCCCTCGAGGTGATCGGTAAGGATGGACAATGGCTCAAGGTGAGCGACTACGAGGGCGACAAGGGCTACATCCAGGAGTCGTTGGTCGGCAAAACCCCCCATGTCATCGTCAAAGCCAAGGAGTGCAAAATCTACAACGGGCCGAGCACCAAGGAAAAGGTGGTCGGTAACGGTGCCAAGGATGTCATCCTGCAGAAAGTGGAACAAAAGGGGGATTGGATCAAGGTCTCGCACCCCAGCCTGACCGGCTGGGTCAACAAGAGCGCCGTCTGGCCGTGAGCGTCGCGTTCTGACGCGCCAGCATCGTTCGGATCGCCCCGGCAAAATCGACCGGCAGTCGCACCTCCTGTCCCGCCTTGTTCCGGAACAGCAGGTGCCGCTGCCGGAGCCCGAACAGGAAGAGGTCGCGGGTTATTTCCACATCTTTACGGCAATATGCCGCCAGCTTGTCCATTTCTCCCTGCTTGAACCAGCGTAAGGCCGTCAGACCGTCGCCGTCCTTGCGGATGCCCAAGGTGGTTTCCGCCAACCGGTCCAGGCTGAGCCGATAGCCCAATTGCCCGGTGATCGCCTCCAGTAAATCAAACGACGGCAGCAGGCCGAGATCGCGGCGGCTGTAAGCCGACAACACCTTGCTGTCAAAGCGCTTGTTGTTGAAGCCCACCACCAGTTCGAGCCGGTGCAATTGCTCGATCAATTGCTCGATTCGGTCTTCGGTAAAAACAGTGAATGTTTGTGTGGCCCCCTCGTACAAAACGGCCACGCTGATCCGCATCAGCTCGGCCCGGTGCCAGCCGCCCACTTCCTGGGCGGATTTCTGCGTTTCCACGTCAAAGACCCCGTAATTTTCCGGCAGACGGAACAAAGGCGGTGCCGGTTCGGCCTGCGGCACGGCAAGCTCCGTCCGGGACGCAGGTGCGCTTCTTGTGGTCGGCTGGCCCTGCTCCAGGCGTTCCATGAGAAAAAGGCAGGCCCGCTTGTCGATGGGGCGGTTGCCGGAGCCGCACTTCGGCGAATGGACGCAGGAAGGGCAGCCGAATTCGCAGGGACAATCGGCCACGGCCCGGCGGGTTTGCTCCAGCAGGGCGGCCATGCGAGAAAAGGCCTTTGCCGCCAGGCCCATGCCGCCGGCGTATCCGTCGTAGACAAAGACCGCCGGTCCCTCGACCTGGTGATGCCAGGGATGGGAAATGCCGCCGAGGTCGTTGCGGTCGCACAGCACAAAAAGGGGCATCATACCGATGAGGGCGTGCTCCAGAGCATGGATGCCGCCCATGAAGTGGAGACGCGACGCTTCCATTTCCTGTTGGACCCCGGCGGGAATCTCGAGCCAGAATCCTTCGGTTTCAAAGCATTGCGACGGCAGTTCCAAGGGGATACGGGCCAAAATCCGCAGGCTACCCTGGGCAATTTTGTGGAAACCGGTGATCCGTTCGGTCACGCGCAGGGTGCCGCAGTGGATGCGGGCCGCGCCCTGCTGCAGGCTTTGGCGCACGGACACGATCTCGGTGTTTTTTTCGGCAAGCGCCCGGGTGAAGTAGTGAGGTGTGACCGGTGTTGCCAGCACTTCTCGTCCTTCCAGATCCAGGCTGTCGATATGGTAGCTCCTGGCCATGTGCAGATAGATGGCGCCGGGGTGGCATTCACGCAGGGCGCGGTGGGCGTCTATTTCACCCAGCGGCTGGCGCCGGGGCTGCTCTCTGATGGTCAATGTCACCCCGCCGCCGCGCAAGTTGACCTGACGTTGGGGATAGGTCCGGGGCGAAAACCAGGTGGAACCGTCCGCCGACTGGAGCAGCTGGCCGGAACCGGTCAACCGCTCGACCAACCCGACGGTCGATTCGGGTTGCAACAGGGGCTCTGTGGCAACGAGCGGCAACTCGGCGGCGGCGCAAACCATCTGGGGGCCGGCAATATGGGGATTGTCGGGGTTCATGGTCACCGGCTCCACCGGCCGGGAAAAAAAATCCTCGGGACAGCGCATGAAATGCTGATCCAGGGCGTCCTCGTGGCCGATGAGCACCACCAGCGATTCCCGACCGCCCCGGCCCACCCGCCCGGCGCGCTGCCAGGTGGCCATCATCGAGCCGGGATAGCCGATCAGGATGCAGATGTCGAGATTGCCGATATCGATCCCCAATTCCAGGGCCGAGGTGGAAATAACCCCCAGCAGGTTGCCGTCGGCCAGTTTATCCTCGATGTCCCTCCGTTCTTCCGGCAGAAAACCGGAACGGTAGGAGGCGATCAATTCCTTGCGCTCCTTGAGCCGCTGCCCGGTCCACATGGCGATCAGTTCGGTCATCTTGCGCGATTGGCAATAGACGATGGTGCGCAAGCCCCGGCTGATCGCGGCTTCCAGCAATTGGGTGGCGCTGGTGGCCGCCGAATCGAGCGGATTGAGCAGCACGACATGGCGGGTGGCATGGCCGGCGCCGGAGCGGACGACTTCGGCAACCGGCGCATCGAGCAGCAGTTGCGCGTGTTCGCCGGGGTTGCCGATGGTGGCCGAGGCCAGGATGAAAACCGGGTCGGCGCCGTACAAGCGGCAGATTCGCTGCAGCCGTCGCAGCACCCAGGCCACGTGCGAGCCGAAAACGCCTCGATAGGTGTGGACCTCGTCGATGACCACATGGCGCAGATTGCTCCAGAACTGGCCCCAGCGGTCGTGGTAGGGCAGCATCGCCAGGTGAAGCATGTCCGGATTGGTGATCAGCACCGGCGGGGTTGTTTCCCTGATTTTCTTTCGCTGGTAAGCGGTGGTGTCGCCGTCGTAGATTGCGGCGATGGGGCGGCCGACTCGGATGGTCCCGGGTAACCGATGCCACAGGGTGTCGGCGGTTTTGAGCTGGTCCTGGGCCAGGGCCTTGAGGGGGAAAAGATACAGGGCCTTGGCGGTCGGCTCCTTGAGCAGGGTGTGGAGCACCGGCAGGGTGTAGATCAGGCTCTTGCCCGAGGCGGTGGGGGTGGCCACCACCGTGTTGCGGCCGGCCAGGACATGGGCGATGGCTTCCCGTTGATGGGTGTAGAGCTCCGGCACGCCGATGTCGCGCAGCAATTGGCACAGGATCTCGTCCAGATGCCCAGGAGGCGCCGTGAGGGGTGCTGCGGCCGCCATTGTCCGGTAGGCCACTACCTGCGGCCCGAATTTGCCCGATGCCCTCAAGGCGGCGACATATTCACCGACCGTGCCGTTTTCCCGGTCCGGTCCGGCCTTGCCGGTTTCCGTCCGTTTCATGAAAGAAAAAAATCTTGCCTATCGGCCATGGAGAATGTAATTGACCTTGTGGTAGTTATTTTACGAATGTAGCTCGCATTCTGCGCTTTTTCCTTCCTGAAATATCTCCATGCGTTGCATCGGTGCGCGCCGCCGCGTTCTGCGCCGAGGCCACGCCTTGCGCCCGGCCCGGCCGGTGCGCCGACAGTGCCCAACCCTTGCAGGTACATTGCTCCATGAAATCGATCGCCACCCTTGGGCCGGAACATTCCCAATCATGGCAGGCTGCCGTCCAGTATGACAACAAGGCGGAAATACGCCTTTATCCACATGTCAAGGCGCTGCTCGACGCCTTTGCCGCCCACGAGGTCGAGTACGCCGTGCTGCCGGTGTATAATACCCGCGAAGGGGAAAAGAAACAGTATTTCCGTTTCTTCGATCAGATCAAATCCGGCTATTGGGTCGACAACGTCATCCTTCATTCGACCCTGTCCCTGGGCGTGTTCGACGAGGAGACCACCGGTGCCGACCTGCGCCTGTTGGTCGGCAAACGCGAGGCGTTCAACCAGTGCGAGGAATTCATCGAAAACCGGCTGCCCGGCGTCACCGAGCTGAGCGTCCAGGATATCGAGCAGGCCGTGGCCGATATCCGGCGCGAAGGAGCGACCAAGGGCAAGGCGGTGATCGACAGCGCCGAGACGCTCAACGCCCTCGGCCTGCGGATCGTCGAGCGCGAGGTCGCGCCGCACAACCGCACCCGCTATGCGGTGCTCGGCCACAGCCTTGCACCCGTGACCGGCTACGATGCCACCACCTTGATCACCGAACCGCTGGACGACCGGGTGGGCATCCTGGTCGACATCCTTAGCGAGTTTTCCCGCCGCGGCATCAATATCGCCGACATGCGCACCGAAAACGACATCAAGACCCAAAAGTTGCGCATCTATCTCGAGGCGGAAGGGCACATCCAGACCGACACCCTGGCCAGCGCCCTGGCCCATATCGAGTCGCGGGTCATCCAGCAGCAGGGCATGATCCGCGTTTTGGGCAGTTTTCCCAGGGTCGACATGCGGACCAAGTACATCAAGTCGTTCGGCTTCATCGGCACGGGCGCCATGAGCAGGTGGTTTGCCGACCGGCTGGAGAGCGAAGGCTACGAGGTCGCGCTCACCGGCCGCTCCACCGCGCTACGGCCGGAAGAGATGGTGCGGCAGGTCGATGTGGTGGTGGTCTGCGTGCCGATTTCCGTCACTTCCGCCATTGTGCGCCAATACGGTCCGTTGATCGGGCCCGGCAAGGCCCTGATCCTGCTTGCCGGCGAGTCGGAAGAGACCATCAAGGCCGCCTTGGCATCGACCAACGACGAGGTCGAGATCATGCTCATGCACAATCTCTGGGGACCGCAGGCCGCCACCATGAAGGACAAGAACGCCATTATGGTGCGCACGCCGCGCAGCGGCATGTTTTGCAGCGAATTCGAGGCGTTTCTCTACAAGCACGGGGCGGACATCTACCACGATTCCCCCTCCAAGCACGATCTGCTGATGGGTATCGGCCAGAAACTGCCCACCTTGATCTCGGTCGCCCTTGCCATGACCCTGCACGACAACGGCATCACCAGCGAGGACATCGCCAGCCATTGCACCCTGACCTCGCTCTATCCCATCCTGGCCATGTCCCGGGTGCATTCCCAGAATCCGCGCACCTATGCCGAGATCATGTCGACCGCCGGCGACAGCCGCAAGATCGTTGTCGATTTTGCCAAGAATCTGCAACGGGTGATCGATATGGCCGACGCCGCTTCCATTGCCGGCCTCTGCGACGTGATCGACGCCAATGCCGGCCACTTGAGCGAATCATTTCTCCAGGCCCGGATGCAGCAGGCCAAGGCGGTCGACGAAGTGCTCGGGCGGATGATGTGAAGCTTGAGGTTGACCCTGTCCGGGGCAATGGTTACCCTAGCGGCATCATGATTGATCCCCGGAAAAGAAAACTCGCGTTGCTGGTTATCGTGCTGCTGTGGGGCATTGTTCTGCTGCTGCAGCCGTTTTCCCGCTCCGGCAGCACCTGACCCATCTCGACCTTGCCGCCGGTCGGCGGTCCGCCATGCCCTCTGCCCCAGGCGGCAGGTCCCATTCAACCACGTTGAGGAGCCAGAACGTCCATGCTGTCCACCCTGTTGCGATATATCGAAGAGAAGCATTACTGCCCGCATTGCAGCGGTGACCTGACCCTGTGCCATGCGCCGCCCGTTCATGTGGGGGACGGCCTCGGCTGGGGCTCGGAATATCTTTTCATCTGCCTCAACGACTCCTGCCCGCTCTTTGTCAAGGGATGGGAATACATTGCCAACCAGTACGGGCATGTCGGCTCCTACCGGTATATGGAACTCCCCAATTCCAAGGAAAATTACAGCATGATGGTGATTTCCAAGGAGGCCTTTACCGGCAGCATCGTCGATATCGAGACGATCAAGCGCCAAAACGAACAGTACCAGTGCCAACTGGAGGCCCTGGCCGCCTTGGATACCTGCCTGGAGAAACGGCAGCTTGGTCCGGTGCTGACGGTTTTGCTGGACGAATCGATCCGGATCGACGACCGTAAGCGGGCGGTTGCCCTGCTGGCCCCCTTAAACGACGTCGCCTGCGTCGAACCGCTGCGAAACCACGCTTTCAAGGACCCGCATCTGGAGCAGGAGGTCAATCTGGCCATCAACAAGATTCTGACAGCCCATTTTCTCAAGGAGTGCCCGCACTGTGCCGAACTGATCAAGGCCAGGGCCACGCTCTGCAAGCATTGCCAGCGAGAGTTGACAACCTGACTTTCTGCTTGCGAAAAAGAGGGCGTACGGGTATATAAGCGCACGTTTGCGTGGTGAGCGTAGCTCAGTTGGTGGTAGCACCGGGTTGTGGCCTCGGAGGTCGTGGGTTCAAGTCCCATCGCTCACCCCATTCGTTGATCCAGAAAAGTCCGAGATAGTACATAAACCCGCTTCCAGACAAGGAAAGCGGGTTTTTTGTTGTCCAGTGATATCCGGGAAAATCCATGACAGCGGGGGGTAACTGGGGGTGGTTAGAGGTGGTCCCCAATGTTCGGACAGTCAATAGGGTTTTGTTAGCTTGTTTTTTGTTTCATCAGGCTGCCTTTAACAGAGCGTTGTTGTAGTAGCGCTCCGGGGTTGTCCCGGCCAGACTGCTGTGCGGCCGAGTCTGGTTGTAAAAGGCGATCCATC
>JAITGO010000020.1 GCA_031280615.1 Desulfobulbus sp.
AGCAATGGCCTAGGCCAAGGCCATGAAGTGAATGGAACTCTGAACTTCAACTTTGGCGCGGATCAGGCCGGTAGCAGCCTGACCTTGAGTGCCGAAGGGGCGACATGGGATGCCAATTCCAAGACGCTGACCGGGGCGGATAATGCCTGGACACTGCAAGTCAATGGTGACGGGACCTACACTTTCACCCAGCTCCAGGCACTGGACCACCCCAACTCGTCGGATCCGAACGATCCCCTGGATATCAAGATCACGGCGGTGGCGACGGATGGCGACGGCGACAGTATCAGCAAGGATTTCAAGGTCACGGTCTTTGACGATGGGCCCACGTTCGATCATGCTCCGCAAGACGCCCCCTTGGGTAACGAGGCCGGCAGTCATTTCACGGGCGATCTTGGCGTCAATTTCGGCTATGACGGTCCGGCCGACAACTCGGCACTCCAGTTGGGGGATATCAACGGAGACAGCCTTGTCGGCAAAACCGTTGTCGATAATCATGGTCATGCTCTGACCTCCGGTGGCACAGGACTGGTCTATGTGAGCGACGGCGCCGGTGGGATTCATGCCGTTATCGATGGAACCAATGATTCGGTCTTTTCGGTAAGTCTCGATCCCGGCTCCGGCACATACAAGGTAACCATGGGGGATCATGTTCTCGATCCGCTCCAGGATAAGGTGGAGTTTGCAAACAATACTCCTGGGGGCGCTACTTCAGTTGACTTCGATATTACGGACAACATGCAGGTGCATGTCACTGGAACCTGCAATGGGGATCCGGCCAATGTGCAATGGGATGGCAAGGGTCTCGGGGTCGATAGCGGCAAGGGCGATCACTCTATCGGTACCGGTGACTTCTTGTCCATGGAATTCCAGGATGGAAATGGGAATATCCAGAGCGTGGAATCGATCCATTTCACTCTCACGGGGTTGGGGCAGATACAGAACGGAGATACATTTATCCCGGAAACAGCACATTACGCCACCTACTTGAACGGTGTGCTGGTTGAAGAAGGAACGATAACGGGTAGCGCAAACGGAGAAGTTGATTTCAGCCTGAACTCGAGTGGCTTTGATAAAATTGTTTTCGACACCAAAGGAGCTGCTAAGGGGAGCGCCTACCAGGTCAAAGGCCTCACCGTCGATCAGCTCGACCACGATCCGAACCTGTCCTATACCGTGACTGCCACCGATGGCGACGGCGACACGGCCAAAACGGATCCCTTCGATGTGACCATCAAAAGTGCCGGCAGCTCCGACACGACCGAACACAAGGCGGTCTTGTTAAACACTGCGGCGGCTGAAGACCAGCATCAAGATGGCGGCCATGACGTGATCCACGAGGGTTCGGGAGACCATGCCGGTAGCGGCGGGGCACACGGGGGCTTTGGCGGTTCGGAGGGCGGCGGCAATGAAATGCACGATCAGGGAGGGCTCGACCACCTTGTCGGCTCGGTCGGCCACCATTAACCGGGCATATTGCTCATTGGGCCTGTAAAACGCACCGGCCTGGACCAGGGAGACTGGTTCAGGCCGGTTTTTTTTTGTTGAACAGCAGGGCCAAGCCCAGGCGGCTGCGGATGGCGGTCTTGGTGTAAACGGCGCCGAGATGGGCCTTGACCGTTCTCTCGGTAATCCCCAATTGTTCGGCAATCTCCAGGTTGGCCAATCCTTCCGCCACCAGGCCGGCAATCTGATACTCCCGGTTCGACAGGTTGGCAAGCTGCCGGGCCGGATTGTCCTTGCTTTCCCTCCCTCCCTCCGGCGCCGCGGCAGGAACCGATTCAGCGATCAACCGCTGCATCAACTGTTGATTGATCCAGACCGATCCCGATGCGATCGCCCGCGCCGCTTCCAGTAGCCGATCCGGATTGATGTAGCTGTTGGCATAGCCGACCACCCCTTGGCGAAGAAAGCCCAACCCCTCGGTATCGTCTGGACGGTCGGACAGGATAAAGAGCTTGCAGGCCGGCTGCCGTTCCCGGATGTAGGCCACTATTTCCCGATCGATGAGCGCGCGATGGACGAACAACAGATCAAAGGAAACCCCCTGGCCGACCAGGATGCGCAGGTCTTGCAAGGTGCCGGTCTGGTAGACGGTGAACATCGTGCGAAGGGGGGCGGCCCAGCGTTCCCGCAAGCCGATATTGCCGCAACAGAGAATCAGGTTCATGTCAACGTTCCCTCAGGGCCGTGTACTTGGCGCGGAGTACAGGTTTGAGCAGGTAGGAGAGAATGCTCTTTTTGCCGGTGAGAATATCCACCGAGACCACCATGCCCGGAATGATTGGCAAAGGTTTGTCCTTGCCGCCCAAATGGTTTTGCTTGGTGCGCAGGCGGACCAGATAGAAATCGTTGCCCTGTTTGTCGGTGATCGAATCGGCGCTGATGTGCTCCAGGTTCGCTTCCAGGCCGCCGTAAATGGTGAAGTCGTAGGCGGTGAATTTGACCATGGCGTGCTGGTTGGGTCGCAGGAAAGCGATGTCGGCCGGTTTGATGCGCGCCTCGACCAGCAGGGTGTCTTCCAGGGGCACGATCTCGACCAAATCCATGCCCGGCTGGATGGTGCCGCCCACCGTGTTGACCTTGATTTGGTTGATGGTGCCGTGGACCGGGGAACGGACAGCGGTACGCTGCAGGCGATCCATCAGTGCCTCGGCGTTGGCGCTGATGCTTTCAAGTTTGGAGTAGGCCTCGTTCAGATCGGACCGGGCTGAATTGGAAAAAGCGAGCTGCTCGTTCTCCATAGCTTTTTTGGCCTCGGCAATCTTCGATTCCACCTTGGGAATCGCGATCCGGGTCGCCTCGATGTTGCCGGTCATCTCGCTGGATTGACGCTGAAGCCGCAACACCTCGACTTCGGAGACCGCACCTTGAGCGATCAGCGGCCTGGTCATGGCCAATTCCCGCTGCAACAGCCCGGAGGTCCGGGTCAATTCATCCTGCTTGGAACGCAACTCGGCCAGCTCCTGTTTGCGCTGGTTCAATTGCTCCTGCAGGATTTGCAGCTTGGCGGCCAGTTGTTCCTTCCGCGAATTGTACAGTTTTTGTTCGCGTGCCCCGATTTCCGGTTTTTCCTTGGCCACTTCGTCGGGCGCGGTAAACGGCTTGTCCTGAGTTTCGGCTTCCAACCTGGCGATCTGGGCCTTCAGCGCCAGGAGGCTGATCCGGCTTTCCTGGTAGGGGGCCGAAAACCTGGTTTTGTCGATCTCAAGCAGCAGTTGGTCCTTGTCGACGACGTCGCCGACCCTGACCAGCAGCTTGGCGAGAATGCCGCCTTCCAGGTTTTGCACTATCTGAATCTGTTGGGACGGGATGACCTTGCCGTCGCCCCGTGTGACCTCGTCGATTTGGGAAAAGGCGGCCCAAAGGGTGAAAAACAGGAAAAAGAGGCCGGTCAGCCAGACGATCAGCCGCCCACCCCGAGGGTCTTGCAGCAGCAGGGTCGACCGGATATCGGTGACAAGATCGGGATCGGGTTCCGACAGGCGGCGGAAAAAACCGGAAGAGACCGGAGGGCGCTCGTTGTTTGTTTGATGCTCACTCATGGTTGTGCACGTCTAAAGATGAATCTGTCCGCTTTTGATCGCGGTCATGACCTGTTCGCGGGGACCGTCGGCCACTACCACGCCATTGGTGATGAGAATGATCCGGTCGACCAGGTCGAGCAGCGAGCCGCGGTGGGTGATCAGAATCAAGGTCTTGCCGGGCAGCAGTTGGGCGAGATTCTGTTTGAGCCGCGTTTCGCTGCGGTTGTCCATGGAACTGCTCGGTTCGTCGAAAACGAGGATGGGCGGATCGTGCAGCAGAGCCCGGGCCATGGCGACGCTCTGCCGCTGGCCGCCCGAAAGGCCGCGGCCTTGTTCGCCGATTTCCAGGTCAAAGCCTTTGGCGTGCCGGCCGACGAATTCGCTCACCCCCGAAAGCCGCGCGGCCCGGAGGATGCGGTCGTCGTCCACTTCCGGCGAACCAAGGATGATGTTGTCTCGGATGGTGCCCCTGAACAGGGTAATATCTTGAGGGACATACCCGATGAAACGGCGCAGTTCGGCCGGATCGATCTGGCGGATGTCCGTGTCGTCGAGGGTCACCATGCCGGCGGTCGGTTCATAGAGGCCGAGCAGCAGTTTGCCCAGGGTGGTCTTGCCCGAGCCGATGGAGCCGATGATCGCAACCCGCTCGCCGGGTTCGATGGTCAAAGCGATATTGTTCAGCGCCAGGCCGGACTGTTCGGGATACTGAAAACTGACCTGCTCGAAGGCGACCTTGCCCCGGCACTCGCCGCGCAGCAGGAAGGTGCGGTCCGGCGGCCGCTCCACGGGCAACGCCATCACCGCTTCCAGTTCCATCAGGGCGGCCTTGGCTTGGTGGTAGCGGGTGGCCAAATTGACCGCCTGGGACATCGGTGCGATGGCCTGGCGAGAGAGGATGAGCAGGGCGATGATGCCGCCCTGGGTCAGTTCGCCGGCCGCTATTCGGTAGACGCCGGCGATGATGGTCGCCACCGTGGTCAGGTTCATGACGAAATCGGCAAAATGGGTGACCGAGGAGGAAAAAATCCGGGAGCGGCTGCTCCAGGTGGCGATGAAGCTAACCGTTTCCTCCCAGGCGCGCTGGATCTGGCTTTCGGCACCCAGCATCTTGACGGTTTCTATCCCGGCAAGTCCCTCGATCAGAATTGAATTTTTCTGGGCCGAGGCCTGCAGGGATTGTTCCACGGCGTGCTTGAGCGGCTTCTGCATGGCCCAGGCGAACAAGCCCATCAGGAGCACGGCGCTTAAGTGGATCAAGACGATCGGTCCGCCCAAATACCAGACGGCGAGCAGCCCCAGGAGCATGAAGGGCAGATCGATGATAGCGGTGATCGAAAACGAGGTGATGAAATCTCGAATTGATTCGAACTGTTGCAGTTTTTTGGCAAAGGCGCCCACCGATTTCGGCCGTACTTCCAGCCGCAGGCCGAGCACGTGTTCCAAGAGGGCCGACGAGACCCGCAGGTTGGTCTTTCTGCCGGCCTCATCGATGAAATATCCCCGGAGCCCCTTCAGGATCAGGTTGAAGATGTACACCACGCCGATGCCGATACCGAGAACCCACAGGGTCTCGAAGGCCAGATTGGGGATGACCCGATCGTAGACGTTCATGGTGAAGAAGGGGCTGGCCAGGCTGAAGATGTTGATCAGTAGCGAGGCCAAGAGGACATCCCGGTAAATCCGCCAGGACGAAAAAACTGCGCCCCAGAACCAGTGGCTGTCCTTGGCAAGCAGCTGTTGCCGTTGGTCAAGCTGCCGGTCCTTGCGGAACTTGGGCCGGACGAAAAAGGAAAATCCGCTGTATTGCCGCTCAAGTTCGTCCAGGGCCAGCTCGGTTTCGCCGAGCCCAGCTTGCGGCAGCATCACGACCGCCCGTTGTTTCTCGTGCTCGATGCTCGTCAACAGGCAGGCCTGGCCACCGTTGAGAAGGAGCACGGTCGGCAATTCGAAATTGGACATCTTGGCGAGAGGGCGCTTGATCAAGCGGGCAGCCAGGCCGGCCCGGTCCGCCGCACGGCTGAAAAGCTCGGCGGTGAGCCGGTTGTCCACCAGGGGCAGACCGGCGCGCAGTCCGGTGCGGGAGACCGGTAAATCGTATAATTTGCCGAGCTGGAGCAAACAGTCGGTGAGGGGGTCGTCAACTGAGTCCGGCTCGAGGTTGATACGCCAGCTTTCTTGTTGCTGGAGGCTTTCTGTCGCATTCATAATGTGGTGCACAGTCCGGTTGTGGATCGATCAATGTCTATGGTATGCTGATTGTATCACAAGAAAATCCAGCACACCAAGAGGTTCATCGGAGCAGCCAATGTTATATATAGAACGGGATGCACAGGGGGCCATTGCCGCCATTCACAGAGACGAGGAGGGAAAAACGGGCCTGGAACCCGCCTCCTTGCTTGAGGCCGAGGTCCTGGCCTTTCTCCGGTCCAACGGCGGCATGGAAACGCTGGACTTGCAGCTGATGGCCTCGGACGCCACGATGGTACGGGTGCTTGAGGACTTGATCGATGTTCTGGTGGCCAAGAACCTGATCCTGATCACCGAACTGCCGCCACAGGCGCGGGATAAGATCCTTGGCCGCAAACAGCTGCGTGCCCAGATGGCGGATCCTCAACTGATGGTCGACGATATCCTCTGATTTCCCCCTTACTTTCGCTGCACAAGTTCGGGCCTCCGGATCAGGAAGCCCTGAACGGCGTCGATGGGCAGGCCGGTGACGGTCTGCCATTGCTGCTCGGTTTCAACTCCTTCCACGACCACCTTGATATCGAGACTGTGGGCCACGGTGCACAGTGCACTGACAAAGAAGTGGCTATCGTCGCCGGCATTCTGCAATTCATTGGTGATGGCCCGATCGATTTTGACGTAATCGGGCAGCAGAGATTTGAGATAGCCGAAGTGGGAGAAGGCCTGGCCGAAATGATCGATGCCGAAGGCGTGCCCCATGGGCCTGATTTCCTGGGCAAAGGGCTTGATGAGATGCAGATACCGCACCGCACGGAATTCGGGGAATTCAACTTGGATTGCCAGGCCGGCGTCGGCACAACGGCGCAAATGCGAGGAGAACCAGGCAACGAAGCCGCTGTCGGCCAGCGAAAGCGGTGAGAGGTTGATCGTTATCCGCCGCGGCGCAAACTGGTCAGGGGGCAGGCTGAAGATCCGTTTCAAGATCAGGCGATCAAGGGCCGGCATCAGCCCCGCCTGCTTGGCCAGGGGCAGGAACCGGGCGATTGACAGATGGTTACCCTGGTCGTCGGGCATCCGGGCAAGCAGTTCATGGTGCACGATCAGGTTTCGATCGTCGCGGCTGACCACCGGTTGACTGTACAGAATGACCGAACCCCGGGCGAGATAATCCTCCAACAAGGTCTGCCGTTCACTTCTGCCGGTGACGGCTGGCGCAATCTCACCAGATGGTGGGACAATGACTGCGCGGTTGTCGTTCCGGTAGCGGGCACTGGCCAGGGCGGTGTCGGCCTGGGAAAGCAAGGCACCTAACGCGATTTCTTGGTTGTGGACTGCGCCGCCGCAAACAACGGGTAGCGGCTGGCCGGCCTGTTGGGCATCCGGTGGGCACAGTTCGGCAAGGATGGTATCGGCCAATTGTTCGGCCATGGCAATGTCCGCGTTGGGCAGCAGCAGGGCGAAGTCGCCGCCACTCAGCCGGGCCGCGATGACTTCGACTTCGACCAGTGCGGCGCAGGCCTGCTTGATGCTTGCCGCAGCCTCCTTGATCAGCTGGTCGCCGGCCGTATATCCCTGCTGTTGGTTGATCGCCTGCAGATTGCGAATATGGATGAGGAGCAGGGCACCCCTGACCGGCGTCGTCCTGCCCGTAAGCTTGGTTTTGGCCTGCGCCTCCAGAAAACGCCTGTTGCCCAAACCGGTCAGCGTGTCCTGGTAGGCCCGTTGCCGCAGGGTTTCGGCAATAGCCGTCTGTTCGTCGAACAGCGCCCGGATGCGTTCGGTCATCCGGTTCATAGCCAAGACGACTCGCCTCAATTCCCTGGTCCGGGGCAGATGTTCTTGGATAATGAATTTCCGGTCGCACAGCGCCTGGGCCTGTTCCTCGACTCTATGCAAGGGGCGAAGGAGCCGGCGCAAGCCAAAGCCGCCCAGCAAGGCCACGGCCATGGCCGCGGCCGCGCACCATTGGGCTGCCGCCAGGGCGGATTTCCACAAGGTTTTGTAGGCATAGCCCGGATGGCTTTCGACCATGATTGAGCCGCATTGCTGCCAGCCATGCATGATCAGGGCCTCGGCTTGCGGGGCCTTGAGCGGAGTCAGACGGATGAACCAATCCGGCACCCCCTCGATGGACATGTCGGTGTGCCGGTCGACCAATGCTTTCCCCTCAATGTCCCGCAACAGGATGCGCTGATAAAAACCACGGTCGAACAGGGCGTTGATCATCGCCTCCATGGCCGGGACGTCCGTTCCCCTGGCCAAGGTGCTCAGCGAGAGACCGAGCGAAGTCGCGGTGTCCTGAGCATGGGACTCCAGCTGGTCGGTGAGAAAGTCCCGGGTGCGTCTGTGGTCGCCGACCCAGAGGCCAATCCCCAGGCAAACCAAGACGAGCAGGGTGAAGAGCAGCAGTTGTCGGTAAAGTGTCATGGGGTTGTTTCCTTGTCCTGTTCCATTTCGTCGGACATTCTGTCCAGCAAGTCATTCCAGCGTTTGAGCCGGTCGCTGCCGCCGACCAGCTGTCCCTTGCCGCGTTGTTTCGCCAGCCAAAGTCCCGAACCGTTCATGCTGTAGACCGGCAACAGATCGGTTCGCTGCGAAGAGGGCAAAATGGCCTCGACCAGATTGTCGAGAACCAGCGGCTCCGCGCCGGGGGTCGGATAATAGGTTAGAACCATGTGGGCTTGATTGAGGCGCAGGGCCTTGACGTAGGTCAAGGTCAACCGGTCTTCGGGGATGCCGAGCTTGATCAGGGTAAAAAATTTGGCAATGGCGAAATCTTCGCAGTCGCCGCCGTTGCTGGCGACGAACTCGATGGGGGTCGCCCAGTAATCGGTTTGCTTCCAGTGGATGGCATCGTCGACGAACTGCATGGTGTTCAGGAAACGATTGACCCGTTCCAGCCTGGCCCGATCGCTTCCCTCGATGGTTTGTATCAGGTTTTGCCAGGCGAGCAGACGCGTGCGGGCATCGGTCCCGAACCGCTGGGCCATCCGGCGCATGGTCTGTTCGCTGATGACAAACGATTCCCTGGTCAGCACCTGCGAGGCCGGCACGGCCGCTAACAGCAGGAGACACCAAACGGCAGGTTTTTTAAGCAGGGAAAACAATCGCCTACAAAAACTTGGTGCGGGAGAGGGGGAGGATGATCGCCTGGGCATGATGTCAAAATGAGCTGTCACGCAAGCAATCCATCCCTTGAAAAGGAACATGCCCGCCCCATCCGAAACGACAGGGCGAGCATGGCGTCATAGCAGCGGAACGGCCGCTCCATTTCTCCCCGGTGGCATCGGGCATGCCGGCTTGGGGGGGCGGAGGGGCTCCGTCGATCATTCCATGGTCAATGGATTCAGCTTCATCGACGAACGGCCTGTTGCGGAAGCAGCGGAGACGGCCGTGGCCTCGGTTTCAGCTCGGGCGATTTTCTTCGCAGGTTTTTTGACCGCGCTGGTTTCGGGTTCCGTCGAAAGATTGAATTCCTTGTCCTTGACCGCGCCTTCCTCGGGCCACTGCAGATCAAGCGAGGGGATCAGCTTGCCGATTCCGTTGAGAATCCGGTATTCGGCATACAGGCCATCATGTTCTGCCGTAACCAGCTGGCGGGCGGAATCGATACGCTCGGCCTCGGCATCGAGGACATCGAGTAGGGTGCGTTGACCGATATTCCATTGCTTGGTGTAGGCGTTGGCGGTGCTGGCGGCGAACTGCATGCGCTGCCGGAGATAATTGATTTTCTTTTGGGAGGCCTCATAGGCCTGCCAGGACAACCGAATGGACTCGACCACCTGGCGGTAGGTGTGATTCTTGATTTCCCGGGCCTCGTTGATCAGATGCGCGGTCTCGCTTTTCCGGGCCTCGTCTCTCCAGCCGTTGAACAGATTGTAGCGCAGGCGAAGGAAAATGCGCAGATCCTCCCGTTTGTCGCCATCGTAATAATCGCTGAGATAGGTGTCTTCTTCCCAAACCTTGTCCGCTTCCAAGTCGACGATCGGCATAAAGGGGCTTTTGGCGACTTCGTCCTGTTTGCGACGGGCTTCAAGGTCGGCCGCCGCCGATTTGAGCTGGGGATGGTTGGCGATGGCAAGCCGCTCGGCCTCTTCGCGGCTTGCGGGCAGCATGGGCGCGGGGTTGTCCGGACGGGTCAGCTGCAAAGGCGGGTTGCCGATCACCGCGTTGTAGTTGGTTTGGGCATCGAGCAGCCCCTGTTCGGTGACCACGAGATTGGAGAGGGCCAGGTTGAGACGGCTTTGGATTTGATCCATATCGGCAAGCCGGTCGACCCCCGATTCGCTGCGCAGCTTGATTTGGTCGGCGATGCGCTGGTGCAGGGTCAGGTTCTCCTGGGCCAGATCGACAATGGCCTGGCTTTTCAGGACTTCCAGATACACATTCACCGCCTTGAGCGCGGTGCTGTCCGCCGTGCTGCGGACGACGTACGCCTCGGATTCGACCCGGGCCTTTTGCCGGGCCACCTCGTTCATGGTGGAAAGGCCGGCGAAAATATTCTGGCGCACCCCAATTTTAACCTGCTGGGGACTGAGGTCGTCGTCAAACGGTTTGTCCACGTAGTCTCTGCCGGTTCCAGCTTCGAAGTTCACGGAGGGAAAATAGTCGGCCTTGGCCTGTCGGACCTCTTCATCCCTGGCCAGCCGGTTGTGGGCCACCGAACGGACATCGGGATTGCTGGTGATGATTTGGTTGACGGCTTGCTGCAGGGTTTGAGCGTGGCCAGGTTTGTCGGCGATTTGGACGCCTCCAACCAATAACAGCGCGAAGACGGAGCAATACTTTTTGAGTACCATAACGATTCCTTCAGGCAGTTAAATAAAAACCAATAGACATGACATATTCGTAATTTTCTCTCTATAGCTGATATCGACCGGATATGGGAGAAACTTTTTAGAGAATGGTAATTTTTTTTTGGAAAGAAGAATTTTATGGCGAGGAAGACGGCTGTTCGGCGTTGATTTCCACCTGGAGGGCCTGGGCAAGTTCGTGAAGCGAGTAGGGTTTTTTGACAAATTGGTTGATGCCGAGTTCCGTGGCCCGTCTGATGTTCTCGGCATTGGAGTAGCCACTGGTGATGATCGCTTTCTGGCCGGGAACGTGGCGCAGGATGCGTTCGTAGGTCTCGCAACCGTTGATGCCGGGGTCCATCATCATGTCGAGCATGACCAGATCCACCGGGGTGTGTTTGATATATTCGATGGCCTCTTCGCCCGACTGAGCGGTCAGGGGGTGGTAACCAAGTCGAGCGAGCAGGCGGCTGGCGATTTCACGCTGGCTTTTCTGGTCGTCCACCACCAGAATTTTTTCTCCGTTGCCGTGGTGGAGGCTGAGGACCTGTATGGGTTGGACCGGCCGGGGGGTATTGAATTTATCGGTTGGAAAATACATGAAAAAGAGAGATCCCTTGTCGCTGCTTGCCACATCGAGGAAACCGCCATGGTCGTGGACCGTGTTCCAAACCACCGCCAAGCCGAGACCGGTGCCGCTGCGGCCCATCACCTTTTTGCTGTAGAAGGGGCTGAAGATTTGCGAGATGTCCTGGGGAGAGATGCCGGGTCCGTCGTCCTCCACCGAAATCATGACATAATCGCCCGGTTCAATGGGCTCGTATCCGAGGTAAGGGGAGGTGAAGCGGACATTCTTGGTGGAGACGGTGATCTGCCCTTTGCCCTGGATCGCTTCGGCGGCGTTGTTCATCAGGTTCATGATCGATTTGGCCAGGTGGATGGCCGAGCAGTTGATGCTGTGGAGCTTGCCCTCCAGGTAGGGGGTGATTTGCACCTCGGGAAACCGCTGGTACAGCTCTTTGAGCTCCACCGACTTCAGGTAATCGGCGATGATGTCGTTCGCATTGTGCGCTTCTTTTTTGCAGGTGGCACCGCGGGCCACGGTCAGCAGGTCGTTGACCACCGCCGCCGCCCGCTTGCCGGCCTCGCGGATCATTAGCAGCTCTTCCCGGTATTGAAAGGTGTCGCCCAGGTCCATGAGCAGCAGTTCCGGGTAGGTGATGATGCCGGCCATGATATTGTTGAGGTCGTGAGCAACGGAACTGGCCATCAGGCCCAGCGACTCCATGCGTTTGGCATCGGCGAGCTTTTCCATCAGCGCGATTTTTTGCTGCATGGCGATTTCACTGTCGGTGACGTCACGGATGGCGGCCACCTGCACCTGTCGGCCCTGGTAATCGATGTGTTTGACCCTGAACTCGACGGGAAAAGTGGCGCCGTCCTTGCGTATGCCTCGAGCTTCGAACGGCCCGATGGGATCGGATTCGGCCGGGGCGTTCATCAGGCGGATGGTGTTGCGGTCCAGAAGAAGATCGAAGATTTGTCTGCCTAGCAACTCGCTTTCCTGGTAGCCGAACATCTTGCACAGTTGGTTGTTGGCCAGCAGCAACTCGCCCCGGTCGTAGATGATGATGCCTTCCCAGGTAGCCTGGGCCAGCTGGCGGAACCGCTTTTCACTGTTGCGCAGATCCCGTTGAAGTTGCTTGTGCTGGATGGAACGGGCGATGGTGCGGATGAGGCTGTCCGGCGGACAGGGTTTGCGGAGAAAGTCGTAGACACCCAACCGCAGGGATTCCACGGCATTGTCGATGGTGGCGTTGCCGGTGAGGATGATAATGGCGGTGTCCGGATGGTCCGTGGCGATGAGGGCGGCGATGTGGTTGCCGCTCATGTCCGGCAGGTCCATGTCCACCAGGGCCGCCGCGTAGGTGCCGCGTTGCAGCTGTCGAAGCGCATCCTGACCCGAGTGCGCGATGTTAACCCGATACCCTTCGGCCTTCAGCAGAATGGCGAGGCTGTTGCAAAGATGTACTTCATCGTCGACAACGAGGAGAGAAAGTGGCATCGGATAGAGTGCTTTTTTCGCTGACGTTTATAGGTATTATGCAAAAAAAAACAGGCGGTTGAAGGCGTAGCGCCATTCAAGCGCGTTTACTGGCAAAAGTCCACTGGAAAATGGTATTTTCCCAATGGAGACAAGGTTTTCAGGCTGGCAGAGCCAGCGTGAAGACGGTCTGGCCGGGTTGCGACCGGTGGCTGATGGCACCGCCGAGCCGGTTGGCCAGTTTGCGGACGATGGCCAGGCCGAGTCCGCCATGGTTGCCGCCCTTGGTCGAGGTGCCGGCCATGAACAGGGTCGCGTCGATGCCGGGATCGATGCCGGGACCGCTGTCCATCACGGATATCAGTACAGAGCCATCGTTTTCGACCGCTGTCCGGACAACGATCTGTCCCTGTCCGTCCACGGCATCCACGGCATTGCCGAGCAGATTTTGCAGGATCTGGCTGAGGCAGTGGCGATCGGTTACAATCGCCAGAGGCTGGGGCCAGGGCGCGTAGGTGAAATCGATTCGGCCCTTGGCTGCGGCGGCGAGCTGGAACAACCGCAGCGTTTCCTCGATCAGCCGGTGTACATCCAGCGGTTCCGGCCGGATTTCGTCCTGCTCCTGGGCCAGGTTTTCCAACCCCAGGGTAATGCGGCCAAGGCGTTCCAGTTCGTTATCGAGGATGGCCAATTCTTCGCCAACGGGCTCGCCCTGCGCGCTTTTCCTGCTGAGGATATGCAGATAGTTGCGCATGGTGGCCAAGGGGTTGTTGATTTCGTGGGCGATCTTCCTGGCGGCCATGGTCGCGGCTTGCATCCGTTCGGCGGCAATCCGTTCGGCCTGGATTGCGCGTGCCCGCTCCATGTACATGCAGATGGCCGCATGGTTGGCCAGGAGCCTGAACGAGGTCCATTGGCCGTTGAAGTGGCCGAAGGCCCTGGCAGACAGGCCGATGAGCAGCAGCCCCAGCGTCTCCTGGCGGTACATCATGGGGATGAGCACCATGCCCTCGGTTCCGAACAGATGCAGCAGTTGGGTGTCGAGCAGGCTGAGAGCGGGTTTGTTCGCGCCTTTTGTTCCGAAGGAATGGAGCAATTGACCGGTGTGGGCAGCTTTGCCGGGCAGACTGTGGGCATATCGCTGCAGGGAAAAAGCCAGCCCTTCCAAGGTGCGGGCCAATTTGTTGCTGGGCGAGGTCATGGCGCGTAACTCGCCGCTGTTTTGGTCCAAAATCATGATCAGGCATGTCTCTTCATTGAAGAGGATGCGCAGGCCCTGCTCCACCACGGCCACCATCTGGGCGGTGTCCTCCGTTCTGCTCAGATTGTCGAGCAGGCCGCTCATCTGGGCGATTTCCCGGGTGCGGTTGATCAGGCCGATTGACGTCTCCTTGTGGTTTTCCTGGCTTTCCGGCTCCTGGTCGTGGGAATTTTTGACGCTGCGCGGAATGTGGATGCCGAACTGGCCGGCCAGTTCCTCGACCTGCTCGTCCACTCCTTGGTACAGTTCGGCAACCTGGTCGCCGGACAATCCGAAGAGGCGCTCGGCCGCATCCAGGCAAATCTGGTCACCGGCGCTGCCATGGCTCAACTGGTCGGCAAGGTAGGCAATCCTGGTCAGCGGCAGGGCCTGTTCGACCTGGTCGATGGGATGGTGATGATAGCGAATGGCATCCGCGAGCAGGGGCGGCAGGCTCCACTGTTCGCAAAGCCAGGCTCCTGCCGAGCAATGGTTGACCTGGAATTTTTCCTCCTCCAGGAAGGCCAGCCGTCCGTTGTGGCACCGGATTCCCTTTAACAGGAGTGGGGCGTATTTGCCGGGAAAAGCCATCCAAAGCAATAGTTTACCGATATCATGCAGCAGGCCGGCCAGGTAGGCCTCCGAGGCTTCCGGGTAACCGGTGGCAACGGCGATATTGCGGGCCAAGAGGGCGTTGACAAGGCTGTGGTGCCAGAAGCGGTCGACCGAAAGCAGGCCATTGCTCTCCACCCGGCGAAATACCTGTTGCACGGACAGGCTGATCGCCAGGTTACGGATCGCGTCGCCACCGAGATACACCACTGCCTGCTCGAGATTGATGAAAGGGCGGCGGGCACCGATAAAAGCGGAATTGACCAATTGCAGCAGCTTTGCACTAATGGCCGCGTCTTTATCGATGACGTGGGCAATGTCATGAAGATCAATCTCTGCTTCATGGCATTGATCGATCAACTGGACCAGGATCTGCGGCATGCTCGGTAAATTGCCGGAGATCCTGAGTGTATTGAAAACAGAGTCCACAGGGGCCATGAGTAGATATGATGAGTTGGTAAAGGCAACTCTTGTAGGATAGGGATAGTATTTTGTATAGCAGAGCGCCGGGGAAAAATCCAGCCGTTGCGGCAGAATGAATCGTTATTTTTTCATTAGTTGTTTTCCGGGCGATTCGTCCGCATCGGCTTGAATCGTTTTTCTCTGTAGAGATTATGATGTAACTTGCCATTTTTTTGTTGTTTTGATGGTGTGGGCGACTGCCATGCTCCTTGGAGCGACGATGCGATCACAATTCGCTTGCCCCTGGCGACCGCTTCCGGTAGGAAGAGGCGTAACGACACTTACTGGGACTGCTCCGGGCCGCCATTCTGCGACCGGATCTCCGGGATAGCAAAGAGGTGGACAGTGCAGGTCAACGGGCAGGCGTATCGTTCAATTTGGCTGGCAGCGGACGGCATGGGAGTGGAAATCATCGACCAGACCCAATTGCCGTTCCGTTTTCAGGTGCTGCGGCTCGATCGGCTGGAAGACGCCGCCGAAGCGATCAGCCGGATGCTGGTGCGCGGCGCTCCGCTGATCGGTGCCACCGCCGCCTACGGCCTGTGTTTGGGCTTGCGCCGGGCGGCCGATTCGCAGGCATTGGCAGAGATGGCGAACCGGTTGATCGGCTGTCGTCCGACGGCCGTCAATCTGCGCTGGGCAGTGGAGCGGATGCTGCGCTGCCTGCTGCCCTTGCCCGCAGAGCAGCGGCTGGCTGCGGCATATCGCGAAGCCGGGCGGATTTGCGAGGAGGATGTGGCCACCAACCAGGCCATCGGCCGCCATGGCCTCGCCCTGATCAAAAAACGATGGCATGAAAAGCAGGCGCAGGGACCGGTCAACATTCTCACCCATTGCAATGCCGGCTGGCTGGCTACCGTCGATTGGGGTACGGCCCTGGCCCCGGTCTATGCGGCTGCGGCCGAAGGCATTCCGGTCCACGTCTGGGTGGATGAAACCCGCCCCCGCAACCAGGGCGCCAGCCTGACCGCCTGGGAGTTGGTGGCCGCGGGCATTCCCCATCATTTACTGGCCGACAATGCCGGCGGGCATCTCATGCAGCACGGCCAGGTCGATCTCTGCATCGTCGGCACCGACCGGACCACGGCCAGTGGCGATGTCTGCAACAAAATCGGCACCTATTTGAAGGCCCTGGCCGCTCGCGATAACGATGTGCCCTTTTATGTGGCCCTGCCGGGATCGACCGTGGATTGGACGGTGCACGACGGGGTGGCAGAAATTCCCATTGAGGAGCGCGGCGCGGAAGAGGTCCTGCGGGTGCAGGGAGAGGACGAGAACAAAACAGTGCGGACCGTGGCCATCGCGCCGGCCGCTACCCCTGCGGTCAACCCGGCCTTCGACGTTACTCCGGCCCGGCTGGTGACCGGCTTGATCACCGAGCGCGGCGTTTGCCCGGCAAGTCGCGACGGGTTGCGCAGCCTTTACCCGGAGCAGGGCCAATGATCGGGGCGGCGGTGCGGGAGTTGGTGCTGGCCACTGCCCGGGCCATGAACAGCCACGGCTTGAACCAGGGGGCTTCGGGCAATGTCAGCGCCCGCGATGGCAAGGGGTTCTGGATCACGCCGTCGGCCCTGCCCTACGACCAATGCACCCCCGAAGACATGGTCTGGCTGGATTGGGCCGGCCAGGTGAAGGGGCGGCGCAAGCCTTCGTCCGAATGGCGGATGCACGCCGACATCTACCGCGCCTACCCTCAGGCCGGGGCTATCCTGCACGCCCATAGCCCCTATTGCACGACCCTGGCCTGCCTGGAGCGTCCCATCCCGGCCTTCCACTACATGGTGGCCATGGCCGGCGGCGATTCGATCCGCTGCGCTTCCTATGCCACCTTCGGCACCCAGGCCCTGTCCGACACGGTGATCGAGGCGTTGCGCGACCGGTCCGCGGCCCTTCTGGCCCATCATGGCATGATCTGCTACGGTGCCGACCTTGAGCGTGTCCTGGCTCTGGCCATCGAGGTGGAGACGCTGGCGCGGATCTATCTCCAGGCCCTGGCCGTGTCCGAACCGCCGGTGCTGCCGGTCGGGGAAATGGCCGAAATTCTGCGCCGGTTCAAGGACTACAGGCCGTGAGCCACCCCTTTCAGCGCAAATAGAGCAGGGCGCCTATCTGGTAGATCGCCACGGCCAGCACGAAGGCGAAGAGGGTGTTGAAGAGCATGGAGAAGGCCGCCCATTTCCAGGAGCCGGATTCTTTGGCGATGCAGACCACGGTGACGAAGCAGGGCGAATAGAACATGATGAACGCCAGCACCGCCAGGGCCACCACCGGGTTCCAGTTGGGATCTTTGTTCAGTCGTTCCTGGAGCGAAATGGTTTCTTCCGGATCGACCTCGCCCAGCGAATAGGCGGTACCCAGGGTCGAAACGATCACTTCCTTGGCGGCAAAACCGCCTATCAGGGCAATATTGGTTCGCCAATCGATGCCCGCCCACCGGCTGACCCGCTCCAAGGCGACGCCGATCCGTCCGGCAAAAGAATTGCGCAGCTTTTCCTGCGCCTCTTCCGTCTTGATCTTGACCAGTGCCTCCGCCAGCCCCGCCTCGTCCGCGGCCATGGTCCGCTGCGTTTCCTGCCGCAGGCTGCCGTAATGGGCGGCCCGGTTGTCCGGCAGTTGGGGATAGGTCATCATTGCCCAGATCAAGATGGAAATCCCAAGGATGACCGTGCCCGCCTTCTTCATGTATTGCCAAGTGCGTTCCCAGGTGTGAATCAACAGGCCTTTCAGGGTCGGGAAACGGTAGGGCGGCAGCTCCATGACAAAGGGGGTGGAGGCGCCCTTGAGCACGGTCAGTCGCAGGATTTTGGCGACGCACAGGGCGATGAGCCATGCGGCCAGGGTGGCGAGGAACATGTAGCGGGCCTGGTGGTCCGAGAAAAAGGCGCCGATCAGCAGGGTGAGGACCGGCAGTTTGGCGCCGCAGTTCATGAAGGGGACGGTCAGGAGGGTGGCCATCCGCTCCTTGGGCGAACGCAGGGTGCGGGCGGCCATCACGCCGGGCACGGCACAACCGCCGGCAATGCCGCCGGAGATGATGAACGGCATCACCGAGGAGCCATGCAGGCCGAAAAAGTGGAAGATGCGGTCCATCATGAAGGCGACCCGGGCCAGGTAGCCCGAGTCTTCGAGCACGGCGATCCCGAAAAACATGAACATGATGATCGGCACGAAGCCGAAGACCCCACCGACTCCGTCGATCACGCCCGAGATGATCAGCGACTTGAACGGGCCGTCGGGAAGGAGCATGTCGACCCCTTTGCTGACCAGAGCAAAAAAATCGGTCAGCCATTCGACCGGCACCGAACTGTAGCTAAAGGTGAAGGTGTACAGGCAGTACAGAACTCCGGCCATGATCAGCGGACCGAGGACGCGGTGGGTGACGACCTTGTCGATCTTGTCCGATGCGTACAGCCGGTCGGCGACAAATTTGCGGGTGACCACCCCTTGGTGGATGATCGACTTGATGTATCCGTACCGATGGTCGGCGATTACCGCCTCCGGGTACACCCCGAGGGTATGCTGGAGGTGCTGGCCGATGGTCTCGCAACGGGCGCTCAGCCTCTTGCCGGCCTCCGGGTAGGTCTCCATGATCTTGCTGACGATCTGTTCGTCGTTTTCCAGCAGCTTGACGCCGAGCCAGCGCTGGGGATAGATCGCGGTCAAATCGGCGCAGGCCGCGATATCGGGCGTCATGTCGGTCAGGGCTTGGTCAAGGTCCGTACCGTAGCTCAGAAAGGCCGGTTGCGGCCGAATGCCGGCCGAGGCAACCTCAAGAACCGCGTCGAGCATCGCCTCGACACCCTTGCCGGATCGGGCGATGATCGGCACCACCGGCACCCCGAGTCGGGCGCTCAACTTCTCGGCATTGATGGTCACCCCGCGTTTTTCGGCTACGTCGATCATGTTGAGGGCGATCACCAGCGGCACGCCCAATTCCAGAAACTGGCAGCTGAGATAGAGGTTGCGTTCCAGGTTGGAAGAGTCGACCACATCGACCACCACGTCGGGCCGCTCGTTGATGAGAAAATCTCGCGCCACCAACTCCTCGACCGAATAGGCGGTGAGCGAGTAGGTGCCCGGCAGGTCGACTACCCGGGCTTCCTTGCCCTGGTGCAGGCAGTAACCTTCCTTTTGCTCGACCGTGATGCCGGGGTAGTTGCCCACATGCTGGCGGGCACCGGTGAGATGGTTGAACAAAGTGGTTTTTCCGGCGTTGGGGTTGCCGGCCAGGGCGATGGTGAGAACTGGTTCCATAGGGTGCGGAGGGGGTGTCGGTTCGGGGTTCAGACTAGAGAAAAACGGTCAGGGCCTGCCAGAGACGACAATGCCGGGCGCACCGGAGGCAGTGGTCATGGTTTGTGCATGGGAAAGGGGTTGTGTGCCGTCCGGGAAGAGTCGTCGCAGCCGGAACAGCCACAGCCGCAGGAACCGGTTCCGGCATTGCGCCATGAGCGCCACAACCGTCGTCCGGTAAAAAACGCTGCCAATGCTACGGCAAGAATGACCAGGATCTGTTGCATGATTCACGCTCCAGCGTGCCGGACTCCCGATCGGTACAGGGCCGGAGTGTCGTCTGTTTCCCGGATGGTCCACCTGGAGAAGGTGTCCGCTCAGAGCGGGGCCACCATGATGGCGGAGGCGGTCGGTGCATCCAGGCTGATGGTACCGCCGTTGACTTTGATCATACAGTGCTGGCCGCCTCCCTTGCAGAGCAATTCCAGCTCGGAACCGGGAAGGACACCCAGAGTGGCCATGCGGGCGCAGGTCTGTCGGTCGCCGGTGACGGCGCAAACCCGCATGCGGCTGTTGCAGCACGATTCGGGCAAGGGCGTTGCCGTTTGCTGCGTCCGTTTTCCGCACCGTTTACGCCGTCTGCACAGCTTTTGGATGTCGCTGAGGAAGCGGCAGGAAATTTCGGGTCGATCCTTGCTCATGTGCGTGCCGAGTGCCGGTGAAAAACGATCGGGCCATCAAAGGAGTTCCAGAGGCGTATTTCATGGAAAATTCCGTGAAACCATGCTGTCTGGAGATCGAACATTCTGTGTTAGGTACACCAAACAATAGGTGCTGTCAACAGCTTTGCCAAGGCGGAAGGACAAGGGGTGCTTTTTTTCGAGCGAAAAGCAATGGAGGCGATCGGTCGGCAGGAAAGGATGCGGCAGGAAAACATTCCGCATCCTTTTTGAAAAAGAGGCAGTCGGAGCCGGCGAACCGGAGATGCAATCAGGAAGAGACGTCCACCTCGATGTAATCGGCCTCGTTGTTGCGCAAGGTCAGGGTGCCACCCATGACTCTGAGCGCCACCGGGTCGTTCAGGGGCGCCCGTTGCTTGATGGTGATTTCCGTGCCCGGAACCAGGCCCATTTCGCGGATACGGCGGCCGAGCTCTCCGCCCACCTTGACGGCGACGATGGTGCCGCTTTGATTGATGGCCATCTTACGCAGGTTGATGATCGCCATGGTCGCTCACTCGGCCTCGTTGTGTTTGGCCCAGCTGTCGCGTAGGGTGACGATCCGGTTGAACACCGGTGCGCCCGGGACGCTTGCCGTAGCGTCGAGACAGAAATAGCCCTGGCGCTCGAACTGAAAACGGTCGTCCGGGCCGGCTTCGGCCAGTCTCGGCTCCAGCATGCAGTTGCCGAGGATCGAGAGCGAGTCCGGGTTGAGAAAATCCATGAAGCTTCGTTCCTTGTCGGCATCCGGGTATTCGACGGTGAACAGACGGTCGTAGAGCCGCACCTCGGCCCGCAGGGCATGGGACGCCGAAACCCAATGGATGGTGCCCTTGACCTTGCGGCCGTCGGGGGCCGAACCGCCCTTGGTGGCCGGATCGTAGGTGCAGCGCAGCTCCACGATCTGTCCTTGATCGTCCTTGACCACCTCCTGGCAGGTGATCAGATAGGCGTAGCGCAGACGCACTTCCCGGCCGACACTGAGGCGGAAGAATTTTTTCGGCGCCTGCTCCATGAAGTCGGCGCGCTCAATGTACAGTTCACGGGAAAAAGGCAAGGTGCGTTCGCCCATCTCCGGATTTTGCGGGTGATTTTGGGCGACGATCTCTTCGGCCAGCCCTTCCGGATAGTTGGTGAGCACGATTTTGAGCGGGTCGAGCACCCCGAAAACCCGGCGGGCGTGCAGATTGAGGTCGTCGCGGGCGGCGTTTTCGAGCACCCCCATGTCGATCCAGGATTCGCGGCGACCAATGCCGACCGTGGCGCAGAAGCCGCGAATGGCGGCCGGCGTGTAACCCCGGCGACGCAGGCCGGAAATGGTGAGCATGCGGGGATCGTCCCAACCGGAAACGCGGCCCTCGTTCACCAGCTGCAGCAGCTTGCGCTTGCTGGTCACGGTGTAGTTGATATTGAGCCGGGCAAATTCGATCTGGCGCGGGTGGTTGGGGGTTTGCAGGGTATCGAGCACCCAGTCGTAGAGGGCGCGGTTGTTTTCGAATTCAAGCGTGCACAACGAGTGGGTGATGGTCTCCAGCATGTCGGAGAGACAGTGGGTGAAGTCATACATCGGGTAAATGCACCACTTGTCGCCGGTGCGGTGATGGCTCGACTTGAGGATGCGATAGAGCACCGGATCGCGCATGACGATGTTGGGCGAGCCCATGTCGATCTTGGCCCGGAGCACACGGGTGCCCTCGTCGAATTCGCCGTTGCGCATGCGCGTGAACAGATCGAGATTTTCCTCGGCCGATCGGTTGCGGTAGGGGCTCTCCTTGCCCGGTTCGGTCAGGGTGCCGCGGTATTCCCGGATTTGGTCGCCGCTCAGGTCGCAAACATAGGCCTTACCCATTTCGATCAGCTGGAGGGCGTAGGTGTAGAGCTGGTCGAAATAGTCGGAAGCGTAATGCAGGTGCGTCCCCCAGTCGAATCCCAACCAGCGCACGTCCCGCTTGATCGATTCGACGTAGTCGGTGGATTCCTTGTCCGGATTGGTGTCGTCGAAGCGCAAGTGGCAGGCGGAGCCGTTTTCCACCGCGATGCCGAAATTGAGGCAGATCGACTTGGCGTGGCCGATGTGGAGAAAGCCGTTGGGTTCGGGAGGAAAGCGGGTGATCGGCGATCGGTGTTTTCCCGAGGCCAGGTCGTCGGCGACAATCTGGCGGATGAAGTCGAGCGGCTTGGAGGCGGAATCTTTTTCGGTGGTCATCGCATGCTCCGGGGCAGACGTTATGCGGCGGAAAACAGATCGCCGGTCCGGCGGAGCCGGTCCACGACCTTTTCTTTGCCCAAGGTGGTGACGATATCGAACATCGACGGTCCGGCCAGTTGTCCGGTGAGCACGGTGCGCATGGCGTTGATCAGCACCCCCGGTTTCACCGCCAACTTCTCGGCCAGTTCCCGGCAGGTCTGCTCGGTCGACTCGGCGTTGAAATCGGCCAGCGCGGCGTAGCGTTCGGCCAGCTGCGGCAGCCATGCCGCCAACTCCGGCTGCTTGAGCACGTTTTTGGCCAGCGGTTTGGGATCGATGTCGTATTGATCCGAGAAATAAGCGCGTCCGGCACCGACGAAGTCCTTGAGGGTGTGGAAACGGTCGCGGATCAGGTCGAGCGTGGCCAGATACCAGTCGCGTCGGCTGGTTTCGTAGGCGGGATCCCAGAGGTGTTCCGCCTCGAGTTCGCCGCGGACCAGTTGGCCCAGCTCCTCCAAGTCCATGGAACGCAGATAGTGCTCGTTGATGGCGATCAGTTTGGGATCGGTGAAGAATTTGGCATCGCCCGGCTTGAAGTTGAATACCGAGTTGGCCCGGCTGATCCGGGAAAGGCTGAAGGCTTCGATCAGTTCCTCGCGGGAGAAGAACTCCCGGTCGTTGCCCGGATTCCAGCCCAGCAGGCAGAGAAAATTGCACAGCGCCCAAGGGATAAAGCCCATGTCGCGGTAAAATTGGACCGCCACCACCTCGCCGTGGCTGCGTTTGGAGATCTTGCGTTTTTGCAGATCCAGGGTGAGCGGCATGTGGGCGAACACCGGCAGTTTGGCCTCCAGGGCCTCGTACAGCAGAACCTGGCGAGTGGTGTTGGTCATGTGGTCCTGGCCGCGGATAACGTGAGTGATGCGGTCGCGGATATCGTCGACCACATTGCACAGCAGGTAGAGCGGCTTGCCGTTGGAGCGGACGATGACGAAATCTTCTATCTCGCCGTAGGCCCGTTCGATCCGGCCCAGGACTTCGTCGTCGTAAAAGAGGTTGCCCGGCCGTTTGGGCACCTTGAAGCGAATGGTGGCCGGAATGCCTTGCGTTTCCTTGTCACGGACCTGCTCGGCGCTGAGGTGGCGGCAGGTACCGTCGTAGCCGACCTCGGATTTTTTTTCGGCCATGGCGGTCTCGCGTTTTTTCTCCAGCTCTTCCTTGGTGCAGAAGCATTTATAGGCGTGGCCGGAGGCGAGCAGCCGTTGGGCTGCGGCGATGTGGTCGGCGGCGAAATCGGTCTGGAAATAGGGCCCTTTGTCCCAATCGATGCCCAGCCATTGCAAGCCGTCGATGATACCGTCGATCGAGGCCTGGGTGGAGCGCCCCTCGTCGGTGTCCTCGATGCGCAGGATCAGCCTGCCGTTGTGCTGCTTGGCAAAAAGCCAGTTGAACAGGGCCGTTCTTGCGCCCCCGATATGCAGATAGCCGGTGGGGCTTGGGGGAAAGCGAACGCGAACTTCTTCCATGGACCACTCCTTCCATTGACGCTTGGGATGTTGCCGCAGGTTTCGGCGCGACAAACCTGAATTATATAGCGTTTTGGCGGTATCACTTCAAGGGGAAGCTGAATGATCGCCGCTTAATGTGCACTTCGGTACGTGAAGCGGCAGGCAAGCCGCTGTACTTTCCCGTTGTGACCCAATCGGAATGCCAGTATATTCGGGCAACGGGTGCCCTAGTTCGGCATTGTATTTCCGCGCCGTCTTCTTCTCTTTGAGCGAAGCGAGTCGGCCGTCGGAACGGACCGATTGGGCGGGGGGCCGGCAGTGGCGCGTTTGCGGGGGAGGGCCGCGGCGTCGAGCCCGGAATCATAAGAAGTCTGGAAGAGCGAGCGAATAGCCATGAGTGAAAATCAAGCACAGTGCGACGAATGTCCGGAGGGGCGTGTCAGGGATGCGTCCGGCAGGTGCGTCATGCCGGAGGTGACCTTTTCCTCCTTTATTCTTTCCCTGAACACATCGGCGCTCTTCCACATGGGGGAACTCCCGCATCCGGAGACGGGGCAGCGGCTGGTCGATCGCGAATTGGCCAAGCACACCATCGACACCCTGATTCTGCTGGCCGATAAAACCAAGGGCAACCTCTCCCACGACGAAAACGAACTGTTGACCCGCATCCTCTACGAGCTGAAGATGCGGTTCGTCAAGCTGACGTAAACATCGTTGACTGGCATGCAACCGGGCCGAGTGACCGTTCGGGCTCCGGCCAAGATCAACCTGTTTTTGCGGATAATCGGCCGCCGTCCCGACGGTTACCACCTGCTCTCCACCTGGATGCAGAAGGTGGATCTCTGCGATACCATCGAATTGGCCGTCTGTGGCGAGGATATCCGTTTTTCGTGCACCGGCGACGGCGTTCCCGGCGACCACGATAACCTCGTCTACCGGGCGGCAGACCTGTACCTGCAGGCGGTCCGGGGTCGACAAGCTGTGTCTGCCTCGGGCGTTGCCATCGAGTTGAGCAAATATATCCCGGTGGCAGCCGGTCTGGGGGGCGGCAGCAGCGACGCCGCCGCGACCCTTCGGGCGATGAACGAGTTGTTCGGTTCCGCCCTAGCGCCGGATGAACTGGCCGCACTGGGGTTGCGACTGGGGGCGGACGTGCCTTTTTTTCTTGCCGACTGTCCCGCGGCCCTCGCCACCGGGATCGGCGAGATCTTACAGCCGGTGCCATCGTTGCAGGGGTATTCGGTTGTGCTGGTGAATCCCGGCTTTCCCGTCTCGACTCGTTGGGTGTATCAGACTTTTGCATTGACAAAAAAGGAAGATGCAAGTAACCTGGCAAATTTGCAAGAATGTGTTGTCGACGATGTACGTTTTGGAGATTCCGGTGCCATGATCCAGCCGGATGCGCCTTTGGTCAATGATCTCGAAACGGTGACCGTTGCCCGATACCCGCTTCTTGAGCGGCTTAAGGGCGAACTGCTTCGGCACGGAGCGGTCCAGGCGCTGATGTCGGGCTCCGGCCCCACGGTATTCGGCCTCTTTGCCGACTACCATAAAGCGGAAACCTGCTGCGCCGCGTGCAAGCCTCGGTTTGCCGCGAGCTATCTGGTCGCTCCGGTCGGGGAGAAATGAATTCATGGCCCGTTTTGTTCGTCAGGTGATGGGCTGGGGTGTCGTCAAGCGGTAAGACACAAGGTTTTGATCCTTGCATTCGGGGGTTCGAATCCTCCCACCCCAGCCATTTCCTTCGAATCAGTTGGAAAGAAGATTATGCCCAATAAAATGAAGATTTTTACCGGCAACGCCAATCCGGCCATTGCCCAGGAAATCTGTGATTATCTGGGGGTGCCCCTTGGCGCGGCCGAGGTGAAGCAATTCTCCGACGGCGAAATCTCTGTCGAAATCGGTGAAAATGTTCGCGGCGCCGACGTCTTCGTCGTTCAGCCCACCTGTACCCCGGTCAACGATCACCTCATGGAATTGTTGATCATGATCGACGCCCTGCGTCGCGCTTCCGCCCGCAGGATCACCGCAGTCATGCCTTATTACGGCTATGCCCGCCAGGACCGCAAGGTCCGCCCCAGGGTACCGATCACCGCCAAGGCGGTCGCGGAAATGCTCATGGTGGTCGGAACCCGCAGGGTGCTGTGTATGGATCTGCACGCCGGCCAAATTCAGGGGTTTTTCAATATCCCGGTCGATCATCTGTACGCGGCGCCCATCATCTTGAAATATATCCGCGACAGGTTCACCGATGTGGTGATGGTGTCGCCCGACGCCGGCGGCGTGGAGCGGACCCGGGCTTTTGCCAAGCGCCTCAATGCCGGGCTGGCCATTATCGATAAACGTCGCGAGCGGGCCAATGAGTGCGAGGCCATGCGCGTCATCGGCGATGTCGCCGGCAAGACGGCCATTTTGCTGGACGACATGGTCGATACCGCCGGCACACTGTGCGGCGGGGCTGAAATCCTGAAAAAAGTGGGAGCCAAGGAGGTTCATGCCTGCTGCTCTCACGGGGTGCTTTCAGGTCCGGCGGTCGAGCGGATCACCAAGTCCTGTCTGAAATCCCTGTTGGTGACGAATTCTATCCCGCTCAAGGAGGAGGTCAGGAAGTGCGAAAAAATCACGGTCTTGTCTGTGGGCTCCTTGTTGGGCGAGGCGATCCGCAGGATCCACAATGAGGATTCCGTCAGCTATTTATTTGTTTAACTTCGATTTTTACTAACGAGTTGCTAGAGTCCCGGAGAAAGGGGGAGGTTTGTATGTTACAGGTACGTATGGATTCCAAGGTGCGCACGGTTTTTGGCAAGGGTCCGATGCGGCAGTTGCGAATGGGCGAGATTACGCCCGGCAATTTGTACAGCGGTGGCAAGCCCCCTGTTTCCCTGCAGTTCGAGACGCCGAGGCTGTATAAAGACCTTCTGTTCATCCATGGCCGTAATGCGGTCGTCAGCCTGCAGGTCGAGGGCGATAACGCTGGCGAGCGGCACGTGCTGGTCCAAGAGATCCAGAAAGATCCGACCACCGGCCATCTGCTCCATATCGATTTTCTCGAGATCGATTTGCAGAAGGCCGCCAAATTCACCGTGCCGATTGAGTACGTCGGTACCGCCAAGGGCGTCGATTTGGGTGGCGAGTTGCAGGTTTACAAACATACCGTGCAATTGCGCGGTTGTCCGCTCGACATTCCCGATGTTATCAGTGTCGATATCACTCCCCTGGAGCAGGGAGGGGCGGGCTTGACCTATGGCGATCTGACGCTGCCGGCCAAAGTTGAAATGCTGGAGAAGAGCAGTGTAACCTGCGTGGCCGTTCAATAACGAGCGCGATTGTCTTTTTTCGGGACGGCATCCGCTGCTGTCCGAGTTACCGACGAGCCGAAAGAATTTTTCGGCTCGTTTTTTTTATTTTTTCCTCTGTGCTACCATGGCGGATCGTCGTTTTTTGCTAGCAGGCCTCGGAAACCCCGGTCGGGAATATCAGCTGACACGGCACAATATCGGTTTTTTGTTCATCGACCATATTGCCGGCAACCACGGCTGGCAGGTCGATTCGCTCAAGATGCAGGGATTTTATTGCCAGGGACGGGCATGGGGCGGGCAGATTTTCTTGCTCAAGCCGCAAACCTACATGAACCGTTCCGGCGAATGCGTCCGTTCCTTCCTCGATTACTTCAAGATTCCTCCCGATCATCTCCTAGTGTTGCACGACGACATCGATCTGGCGGCGGGTCGGATCAAACTGGTGGCCCGCGGCGGTGCCGGCGGTCATAACGGTATTCGCTCCATCATCCAGCATCTCGGCACCCAGGATTTCGCCCGGATGAAAATCGGCATCGGCCGCCCTCAAACGGGTGCAGAAGAGAGAGGGCAGCCAGTCGATCAATTCGTGCTCTCCCGTTTTACTGGAGACGAGCAGCTTCTGTTCGATCAGCGAAAATCTTTGGTGGCCGAGGCCAGCGAATTGTTTATCCGTGAAGGGATAGACATCTGCATGAACCGGATTAACGGACGATAATCCGGTTCGGATAATTGCCTTTCCGGCGAAACGAAGGCCAATGCGCTGCTTTCCCGCGGTTCTGACGCATGCGAAGCAATCCTCTGGCAAAGAGAGACAGTCTTTGCGAAAAAAGAAAAAATATGGTAGTATAGTGTTTTAAGAGTGCAGTCGATAATGCGCTTTTTCAGTCGGTGCGGGTCTCTCTAGTGTTCGGAGGAGCATGTGTTTGCAGAAGGTGACATGGCTGTCTATCCAGCCCACGGAGTCGGGCTCATCGAGGCCATAGAAACACAGACCATTGGCGGGATTGATCAGCGGTTTTACGTGATGAAAATCCTGGATAACGACATGACGATCATGATTCCGATCGCCACGAGTTCCAAATTCGGCCTGCGGGCGATCATCCCCCAGGAAGAGGTTCCCAGGGTCATCGATATTCTGAAGGAGCGCGACGTCAAGATAACCGCGCAAACTTGGAATCGCCGTTATCGCGAATACATGGAAAAGATCAAGACGGGCTCGGTGTTTGAGGTGGCCGTGGTCCTGCGGGATCTTTTCCTGCTGAAGGAGGATAAAGAGCTCTCCTACGGCGAGCGAAAGATGTTGGACACCGCCAAAAATTTGTTGATCAAGGAATTGTCGCTGGCCAAGCAGATGGAAGAGGCCAAGATAGAACAACAGATCGAGAAGCTTTTTTGCTGATGGTCGTTGTCCCTTGTCGCCCATGACTGGAGCGGGGAACGAATCAACGCCGCCTGTTGACGACGAGCCCGTTGCGGCTTTGCCGGCGGCCTTTGTCATCACTTCGGTCGATGCCGGCCTGCGGCTCGACCATTTCCTCACCGGTAGATATCCCGAATATACCCGTTCCGCGTTGAACAAATTGATTGCCGCCTCCCTGGTACTGGTCGACGGCAGCCAGGTCAAGGCCGGATACCGTTTACGGGAGCGGGAAACCGTCACCGTTGTCCTGCCAGCGCCGGAACCCCTCGATCTCACCCCTGAAAAGATAGAATTTTCGGTACTGCACGAGGATGCCCATATCCTCGTCATCAATAAACCGCCCGGTCTGGTCGTGCATCCCGCCGGCGGTCATCGTAGCGGCACCCTGGTGCACGGCTTGCTGCACCTGTGCAGGGAATTGCCCGCTGCTGACGCCGGGCGGCCGGGCATTGTTCATCGCTTGGACAAAGACACCTCGGGGGTGATGCTGGTGGCCAAGACAGAGCTCGCCCTGCGGGTGCTGATGGCTGACTTCAAGGACCGCAAGATCCACAAGACCTACCACGCGCTGCTGCTTCGCTGCCCCCGGGACAACGAGGGCAGGGTGAGCTCTCCGATTGGCCGTCACCCGGTTGACCGCAAGAAGATGGCGGTCAGGCCGGTGCACGGCAAACATGCGGCGACCAATTGGCGGGTGCTCGAGCGTTTTGCCAACGGCTGGGGTTGGGCGGAGATCGAGATCGAGACCGGCCGGACCCACCAGATCCGGGTGCACATGGCCTCGATCAAGTCGCCGGTTGCCGGGGACGCGCTTTACGGCGGAAGCGTGGATCGGCGTGCGATCATCAGGCCGCTGCGCCAGATGCTGCACGCCAGTACCCTGCGGTTTCGGCACCCCGTGAACGGCGAGACCCTGCGATGCACGGCGCCCTTGGCCGAGGACATGCAGCAGGTGCTGACAGCACTCCGTGGAATCGGCTCGTGAAGCCCTGGATTCTCGGCATTACCGGCGGCATCGGCTCGGGCAAAAGTTCTGTGGGGCGCTTGTTGGCCAGTTATTGCCTGGCGCCGCTCATTGATGTCGATCAATGCTGCCGGCATCTCCTTGAAACCGGCCAACCGGGCTGGCAAGCGCTGCGCGCGGCTTTCGGTCCTGCATATTTTCTGCCCGACGGCGGGGTCGACCGAATCGCCTTGCGACGGCGCATTTTCGAGGATGCGGACATCCGCCGGCAGGTCGACGGCCTCCTTCACCCTCTGGCCCGCGAGGCACTCCGGACCGAGATCGGCCACCAGCACTCCGAGCTGGTCCTGGTTGAGATCCCCCTGCTGTTTGAGGCCGGGTGGCGCGGTGAAGTGGACGAGGTGCTGGTGATTTATGCCCGGCGCGGTGCCCGTTGCTGCCGGATCATGCGGCGTGATGGGGCGAGTCGCCGGGAGGCGGCCCGGGCCATCGCCGCGCAGATGAGCCTTGAAGAGAAAGCCGCGTGCGCCGAACTGGTGATCGACAATAGCCGACAGTGGACCGAGAGCCGCGTCAGAGTCGTTGCCTTGGGCGACGCCCTGGCGTGTCGAATCCCCGGTCGATTGCGCAAAGAAAGTTCTTGACAGCGGCACGGGAAACAAATATTTAAGTGACATCTCAGCAGGCTCGGATAGAGTCTGTCGTTTTCTTGTTCTGTTACTTCACGCTGAAAATATATTCGATTCCTTGAATCACGCCCCATGCGCTGCCCGATACAGGGGCAGCAACCGGATATTTGTTTGCGCATCTCTGATGCACCATCGCATCCGGCCGAGCCTGGCGCACGATAACCGCCTCATTCTATTCGCATCGGTACTCGACACCCACATTGAGAACAGGAAGGCAAGTTTCTTTTGCCGCTGCTTATCTTCCTGCAACTTCCATAATGACAAATGATACCCTTCGGCGGTTCGTTGTGCTGACCACCTTGGAGGAAAGATTGGTCCATGAATCCCACTGAACTCAAGAATAAAAAAATAAAAGACCTAGTCAGCCTCGCCGCCTCCCTCAATATCGAGGGATACAGCAATATGACCAAGCAGGAATTGATCTTCGCCATTCTCAAGGAACAGGCGGATGAGGACGGCAAGCTGCGGGGCAGCGGCGTTCTGGAGATCCTGCAGGACGGTTTCGGCTTTCTGCGCGCCCCGGACTACAATTATCTGCCAGGGCCGGACGATATTTATGTCTCGCCATCGCAGATCCGCCGCCTCAACCTTCGCACCGGCGACACCGTGGAAGGAGAGGTGAGGGCGCCCAAGGACAACGAGCGCTATTTCGCCCTGCTTAAGGTCGACACCATCAACTATGAGTTGCCCGAGGCGGCGAAAAACAAGACCGCCTTCATCAACCTGACCCCCCTGCACCCGGATCAGTTGATCAACCTGGAAACAACACCGGACAATCTCTCCATGCGGGTGCTCAATATCACCGCTCCGCTCGGCAAGGGGCAGCGTGGGTTGATCGTGGCACCGCCCCGGACCGGCAAAACGGTGCTGATGCAGAAAATTGCCAACTCGATCGTTGCCAACCACAAGGAGATCATCCTCATTGTGCTGCTCATCGACGAGCGGCCGGAAGAGGTTACGGACATGAAGCGGAGCGTGGCCGCCGAGGTGGTCAGCTCCACCTTCGACGAGCCGCCGCAGCGCCACATCCAGGTGGCGGAGATGGTGATCCAGAAGGCACAGCGCCTGGTGGAACACAAGAAGGACGTGGTCATCCTGCTCGATTCCATCACCCGCCTGGCTAGGGCCTACAACACGGTTACCCCGGCTTCGGGCAAGATCCTGTCCGGTGGTGTCGAGGCCAATGCCCTGCACCGCCCTAAGCGGTTTTTCGGGGCTGCTCGCAACGTCGAGGAGGGCGGCAGCCTGACCATCCTGGCCACCGCCCTGATCGATACCGGCAGCCGCATGGACGAGGTCATCTTCGAGGAATTCAAGGGCACGGGCAACATGGAGATCGTGCTGGACCGCAAGATGGCCAACCGGCGCATCTATCCCGCCATCGATATCCAGAAGTCCGGGACCCGCAAGGAAGATTTACTCCTGCCTCCCGAGGATCTCAACCGCATCTGGATCCTGCGCAAGTTGCTCTCTTCAATGAATCCTGCCGACGCCATGGAGTTTCTCCTCGACAAAATGGGCCAAACCAAGACCAATCAGGAGTTTTTCGCCTCCATGAACCGGTAGCGCTTGTTTTTTCTTTGAAGAAACGGCGAAAAAAGATATAGTTTCAGCTTTTGATTATTCTTCATCAAGGCCATCTTTGTCCAAGGAGTGTTTGCCATGAAAACCGATATCCATCCCACCTATCATAAGATCACCGCTGTTTGTGCCTGCGGCAACGAACTCGAACTCGGTTCCGTGATGAACGAAGTACGGGTTGAAATCTGTTCCGCCTGCCATCCTTTCTTTACCGGAAAGCAGAAATTGATCGATACTGCCGGGCGGATTGAAAAATTCAAAAAGAAATATGCCAACTACCAGGGCGGCAAAAAGAAATAAAACGGGCATCGCCTTTTTCCTCTCCCCCTCCTGATCCCGGTCCTTTTGCCGACCGTGTCGCTCCCAAAAACCGGGGCTGCGGTGGCGGATGCGCGCCGGGACTTGAGGGATTTTCTTTTTCAGCGTTTTGGGCACGCAGGGGCTGGTTTTCCCGACAAGGGGACGGCAAGGTGGCGGATCGTGTTTCGACCCCCGTCCCGTTTGCCCTCGTTCACCCCTTTTTTCTTCAAGGTTCCTGCAGGGCGGGTATGTTCGACAATCTCCGAGACATCGACGAAAAACTGGGCGCCTTGGAGCGGCAGCTTTCCGACCCGTCCCTGGTGAGCGATCAGCAACGGTACCGGGAGGTGGTTCGCGAACACGCCCAAGTCGCGAAAATAGCCGAGTTGTATGCGGCCTACACCTCGGTCTGCGCCCAGATTGCCGACAGTCAGGAGTTGGTCCGCACCGAGCAAGACGATCCCGATTTGGTGGCCCTAGCCAAGGCGGAACTGGAAGACCTGGCCCTCAAACAAGAGGAATTGGAAAAGGCGATCCACATCCGCCTGCTACCCAAGGATCCCAACGACGAGAAGAATATCTTCCTGGAGATCAGAGCAGGGACCGGTGGCGACGAAGCGGCCCTGTTTGTGGCCGATCTCTTTCGCATGTACAGCCGCTACGCCGAAATGCAGGGCTGGCGGGTCGAAGTAATGAGCTCCAACCCCATCGGGATCGGCGGGTTCAAGGAGATCATCGCCTTGATCAGCGGCCAGCAGGTCTACTCCCGGTTGAAGTACGAATCGGGCGTGCACCGGGTGCAACGGGTGCCGGACACCGAAACCCAGGGGCGCATCCACACCTCGGCGGTGACCGTCGCCATCATTCCCGAGGCCGAGGAGGTCGACCTGCACATCGAACCCAATGAGTTGAAATTCGATGTCTATCGGTCGTCGGGCCCCGGCGGCCAATCGGTCAATACCACCGACTCCGCGGTACGGGTCACCCATCTGCCCACCGGCCTGGTGGTTACCTGCCAGGACGAGAAATCTCAGCACAAAAATAAGGCCAAGGCGCTGCAGGTTCTGCGCGCCCGCCTGCTCGACCGGATGGAGCAGGAACGGCATGACCGGATTTCCGAAGAACGGAAGAGCCAGGTCGGCTCCGGCGACCGGAGCGAACGGATTCGCACCTACAATTTTCCCCAGGGCAGAGTCACGGATCACCGCATCAACCTGACCATCTATCGTCTGGACCAGGTGATGGCCGGGGTGATCGACGATGTCATCGTGCCGCTGATCACCCACTATCAGACCGAAGCCCTGAAATCGGTCCATTGACCGGCGGGCCATGCGGATCGATACCCTCCTGGCCGAGGCGACGGCCCGGCTGCTTGCCGCCGGCGTTACCGATGCGGCCTTGGATGCCCGGCTGCTTCTGCAGCACCTGACCGGATGGAATCGCAGCCAGATGATCTTGCACGCCGGCCAGCCGGTGGACGAGGCGATTTCGGTCCGCTATCAGGAGTTGATTGCCCGCCGTTGCCAACGAATTCCCCTACAGCACCTGACCGGTCTGCAGGAATTCTGGTCGCTTGATTTCGCGGTGTCGCCGGCAGTGCTCATTCCTCGACCCGAGACCGAATTCCTCCTGGAACAAGTGCTGGCGGAATGCAGGCAGACCGGGATTGCCCATGCCCTCGATCTCTGCACCGGCAGCGGGGCGATCGCGGTGGTCCTGGCCAGGGAGTTGGGCTGCTCAGTGGTGGCCGCCGATATTTCCGAGGCTGCCCTGCGGGTGGCACGGGAAAACAGCGCTCGGCACATGGTCACCGATTTGGTGTCGCCTGTGTGCTGCGATCTGTTTGCTGCCCTGAATGGTTGCCGCCCCTTTGATCTGATTGTCAGCAATCCGCCCTATGTCGCCGAGGAGGAGGTCGACGGCCTCGAGCCGGAGGTCGCCATGGCCGAACCCCGCCTCGCCCTGTCGGGCGGTCCGGGCGGGATGCACTGCATCGAGCGGATTGCGAGAGCGGCCTGCCGCCACCTGCGTCCGGGCGGTTGGATTTTTTTGGAAATCGGCGCCGATCAAGGGGGAAAGGCGGCCCGCCTTTTCCGGTCGACCGTGCCGGGATACGGCCGGGTCCTGGTTAGCAACGACTGGGCCGGCCGCCCCCGGATTCTGCGGGCCCGCCATGAACCCTAACCCTGGCCGCGCGGCAGGATGCCGTTGCGGATCGTCTCGTTTTTCTTTCTGAACACGCCTTATGGATCAACTCATCATCGAGGGCGGAACGCCCCTGTACGGCACGGTGGCCATCAGCGGCGCCAAAAATGCGGCGCTGCCCCTCATCGCCGCCACTCTGCTTGCTCCCGGTTGGCATACCCTGCACAATGTCCCGGATCTGCGCGATACCAGGACGATGCTCAATCTCCTGGAGATTCTGGGGGCGCGATGGGAGCGCCAGGGAAAAACGGTTCGGATCAACAGCGACCGACTCACCGGAGTGGAAGCGCCGTACGACCTAGTCAAAACCATGCGAGCCTCGGTGCTGGTGCTGGGGCCGCTGCTGGCGCGTTCCGGTTTTGCCCGGGTGTCGCTGCCGGGCGGCTGCGCCATCGGTGCCCGGCCGATCAATTTCCATCTCAAGGGCTTTGAAAAATTGGGGGTGACCACCCATCTTGAGCAGGGCTATGTGGAGGCGGCGGTCGAAGGGCGGATGGGCGGCGGGACGGTCTATTTCGACATCCCCTCGGTGACCGGCACCGAAAACGTGCTCATGGCATCGGTCATGGCCAAGGGCGAAACGGTGATCAAGAATGCCGCCAAGGAGCCCGAAGTCGGCAATCTGGTCGACATGCTGGTGGGCATGGGGGCCGAGATCGACGGCAAGGATACCGACCGGCTGGTGGTCCATGGGGTCGAGCGGCTCCATGCTGCCGAATCGACCATTATTCCCGACCGGATCGAGACCGGCACCTACATGATCGCCACCGCGGCAGCTGGCGGCAGGATCACCCTGACCGGTTGCACCCCGGCCCACCTGCCGGCACTGACCGAGAAACTGCTGCTCTGCGGGGTGGCCATCGAAACGACCGACGATTCGCTGACCGTCTCCTGTCCGGAGCTCGACGGCCGCAACATCTGCCGCCCGTGCAGCGTCGACATCACCACCTTGCCGTACCCCGGCTTTCCCACCGACCTCCAGGCCCAGTTCATGGCCTTGATGGTCCTGGGGAACGGGACCTCCATCATCCACGAGACCATTTTTGAAAACCGGTTCATGCACGTGGCCGAACTCAAGCGCATGGGAGCGGACATCACCATTGAAGGCTCACGGGCCGTGGTCCGAGGCATCGGCCGCGACAAGCTGTGCGGCGCGCCGGTCATGGCCACCGATCTGCGCGCTTCGGCATCGCTGGTGATTGCCGGCCTCGCCGCCGGCGGCACCACCAATATCTCCAGGATTTACCACCTTGAGCGGGGATATGAGAACATGGTGGAAAAAATGCAAGGACTCGGCGCCAAAGTGAGAAAGGTCAGGGAGTAGCCGGCGAGGGCATGGGCAGACGTACCCGGACGATGCAGGGATAGTCGGGGGCGGCGTCGAGTTCGACTTTGCCGCCGTGGTTTTCCACGATCTGGCGGACAATGGCCAGGCCCAGGCCGGTGCCGTCCGTCCGGATGGAAAAAAAAGGAGTGAACACCTGCTCCCGGAATTCCGGAGGAATGCCGGAGCCCTGGTCGCGAACCTCCAGCCACAACTCGCCCTGGCCGTCTCCGGCACCTTCCCCGGCGGCGACCACCACCTTGCCCTGCTGCGCGGCAACCGCATGGCAGGCATTGTCCAGCAGATGGGCCAGGATGGTATGGATTTGCTGCCGATCCGCCCAGAAGGCGACATGGGGCCCGATGTCCTTGGCCACGGTGCCCGCCACCATGTTGATCGATTGCTGCATCTGGGTGAGCACTTCATCGACCAGGCGGCTGATATCGAACCATTCCGGCTGGATCGCGGCCGGCCTGGCGAACTGGAGAAAATCGGTGATCGCCTTGGCCATCCGGTCGGTCTCCCGAAGGATGATCCCCATCAGCGTCTTGAAGGTCGCCGGATCGTGGCTGCCGATGTTGTTCGCCTCCATGGCCAGGATCTGGGCCGAGCCGGAGATCGCGGCCAGGGGATTGCGAAAATCGTGGGCGATCGAAGCACTCAACTCCCCTATGGCCGCCATCTTTTCCGCCTCGCGGATTTGCTGTTCCATTCGCTCGATCTGGCTGATGTCCTGCAGCGTGACCACCTTCCAACTGGCCTGGCGTTCCTCTTCTTTCTGCTCCCGCTCCAGCTCTGATTCCAGTTCCTGTTCCGCCGGCACCGGCATGTTCAGGAAGGAAAAAGAATAGCCGATCCGGATGGTCGAACCGTCCGGCTTGTTGAAGTCGCAGACGTCGCGGCCTTGCGCTTCCTGGAGAAACATGGCGGGAAAGCAGCGGATGAACGGTTGACCCAGCACCTGCTCGCGCGGAATGCCGGTGATCCGCTCCGCCGCTTGATTGCAGGAGGTGATGAAATCGGACTGATCGGTGGTGATAATGCCGGTGGAGATGTCCTCGAAGATTTGTTTGTAGAGCAGCGAGAGCCGGTCGTACTCCAGCGCCGTCCGGTGGAGGCGTTCCTCGGTCACCCGCAGCCGCCTGGCCAATTGGCCGCTCAGCAGCGCGCCCAGAAAAAGAAGCAGGCCGTAGACAGCGAACAGGTTGGCCGCAGAAAGCGGGACAGCCGTGCCGATATGGGGAGCATGTTTCAGGTAATCCGGAAGCCAGCGGAGTTGCTCCATGGTTAGATTCGCGCCGTAGGCGATGGTGGTGACCGCCGCGAGGAAGAGACCGCCTCGGCGGTAGAGAATCAAGCCGGCGGCGAGCACCGGCAAAATCATCAGCGAAGTGAAATCGGATTTGCTGCAGCCGGTGGCATAGATCAGCAAGGCAATGATGCCGGCGTCGCCGCAAAGCTGAAGCAGGCCGAACCGCCGCACCGACCGGCACCCTCTTTGCAAAAACAGGGCGGAGGCAAAGGTGGTGCTGTAGAGAATCGCAAGAAAGGCGATGCTGGTGGACATGCTGGGCATGGCGAGGGCAAGGCCTCTTTCCCGGAGCACGGTTGTCAGAGCGAACAGCAGGGTGAACAGAACCACACGGGCGAGAAACCACCACAAGAGGTGCTTCCGGGTTTCCTGCTCGCTATCGATGATGGTGGCCTTGGCCCGAGAGAGAAAGCGGAACATGGTGGCGGATGATCGGGGCTGAGGGCTGAGAGGGGATTCCACCGACACGGGGCGGACGGTTTCAGTCGATTTGGTGTTTTTTGGTCTTGTAGCGCAAACTCCTGAAACTGAGCTTGAGCAGGTCGGCGGCCCGCATCTTGGAGTTGTCGGCCTTGGTCAGGGCGTGGACGATCATCTTTTTTTCCACCTTCTGCAGAATTTCTTCCAAGCCCTCGGCAAAGAGTTCGTTTTCGTCCTGGGCGGCGACAAAAAGCGGGGTGCCGGCCGCGGGTGCAGAGGTGGCCGGTTGTTCCGTTTTGCTTTTTTTCTGGCGGTGCAGGGATAGAATCAGGCTCTCCGGCAGAATGATATTGGAGGATTCAAGCGCCACGCCCCGCTCGATGATGTTTTCCAACTCGCGGACATTGCCCGGGAAGTCGTACTGCATCAGCACCTCCATGCCGTAGGAGGAAATGGTTTGCACCTCCTTGCCGAGCAGTTTGGAGAATTTTTCCAGGAAATAGTTGACCAACAAGGGCACGTCGCCGATGCGTTCCCGCAGTGGCGGCACCCGGATGGGCACCACCGCCAAGCGGTAGTAGAGGTCCTCGCGGAATTTGCCCTCGATGATTTCCTGCTCGAGAACGCGGTTGGTGGCGGCGATGATCCGTACGTTGACCTGCCGGGTCTTGGTGGAGCCGACCGGCATGAATTCCCGTTCCTGAAGAACCCGCAGCAGCTTGGTCTGGATGATCGGGGTTAGCTCGCCGATCTCGTCGAGGAAGGCGGTACCGCCGTCGGCCAACTGGAACAGGCCGGCCTTGTCGGCAATCGCTCCGGTGAACGAGCCCTTGATATGGCCGAACAGCTCGCTCTCCAGCAAACTTTCGGGGATGGCGCTGCAGGTGATGGGGACAAAGGGGTTGGCCGCCACCCGCGAACGGTTGTGGATGGCCTTGGCCACCAGCTCCTTGCCGGTGCCCGATTCGCCGTAGATGAGGACGTTGGCCGGCGTCGGTGCGATTTTGGTGATCAGGTCGAAGATCTTCATCATTTCCGGACTCTGGCCGATGATCTCCGAAAATCCGCTCGCCGGTTGCGTTTCGCTATGCTGTTTTTTCTTGAGGGCCGCCTTGATGACGGCTTTGATCTCATCGACATTGAACGGTTTGGTGATATAGTCGAAGGCCCCGCTTTTCATCGCCATGACCGCATCGTCGGGCGAGGCAAAAGCGGTGATCATGATGATACCGATCTCTGGCTGTGCCTGCTTGAGGGGGGCCAGCAATTCGAGGCCGCTCATGCCGGGCATGCGGATATCGCTAATCACCAGGTCGAAAGGGTGGTGCTCGGCAAGGGCGAGGGCCGCTTTACCTTCCGCTGCGGTGGTGACTTTGTATCCTTCTTTGGTCAGAAGGATCTTGAGAAACTCGCGCATGCTCAGTTCGTCGTCGACAACCAGAATGGCGGCCATGTTCAACCTTGTAGAAATACTTGGAAATTAGTTCGTTCGCTCTGAGGGCCAGTGTAGCCTCAAGTGGAAGTTGAAGTCAAACATTATCCGTAACCGGTAATATCTATGAATGAAAGTCAGCAATCTTGATTGGAGTATGGGCCAGGCAAGCGTTGAGTAAACGGAGCGGGAGCTCCGGTTCCCAAAATCTTCGATTGAACCGGTAGCAGAATTCATCGAGATACTCCTGGAGGTAGCGCGATGAAATCCCATGGAAGGTTCCATTGATGAACTTCTTCATGTTGCCGATCATGATATGCACCAAGGGCAGCCAGACATGGGCCTCTTTGGATGGCAAGGCCTCTTTTTAAGTATCATCTTGATCTTGCCTGTAAATATAAACATTACGCTGAGTTTTGTTTAAAGCCACTTAACCGGTTTACATTCCCGTGCCGATCGGGTACAAAAAACCGGAACGCAGGAATCAATGCCAACCGGGACGATATTGCCGTGGAATCTCAGGAACAATTCACTCAACAAAGCCTGACCGAACACCTGCGGGAGTTGCGCTCCTGCCTGATGGTTTCGCTCGGGGCCGTGGCCGCCGGTTTTGCCGTGGCCTATGGCTTTGTCGAACCTCTGGCCGACTGGTTTCTCCAACCGTTGCTCAAGGTCCTGCCCAAGGGCACGCCGCTGATCTTCACCGCCTATCAAGAAGGGTTTTTTTTTACCTAAAGGTCGCCCTGGTCGCGGCCGTGGTCTTTGCCAGCCCGGTTATTTTCCTGCAGGTCTGGCGCTTCATCTCCCCCGGTCTCTATCGCCATGAGAAGCGGGTGGCGATCCCCTTTGTCGTTATCTCCACCCTCTGTTTTCTCGCCGGCGCGGCCTTTGGCTATTGGGTGGTCTTCCCCCCGGCCTTCAAGTTTCTGCTTGGCTACACCAGCGATTTCCTCGAGCCGTTGCCATCGGTCGACGAATATTTTTCGCTGGCCCTGCGCCTGTTTTTCGCCTTTGGCCTCATTTTCGAACTGCCGGTGCTGATGGTATTTCTGGGCAGGATCGGCTTGGTCGACAAACCTTTTCTGGTCAAGAACCGGAAATATGCCGTGCTGATCGCCTTCATTGTCGCCGCCATCCTCACCCCGACGCCGGACGTGGTGAATCAGGTGCTGATGGCCGGGCCGCTGGTTGTGCTCTACGAGATCAGCATTCTGGCCGTCTCTTTCTTTGGCCGTACCACCTTGTCCGGTTTTGCGCCCAAATCCGCAGGGGAACAGCCGGATGCCGACAACGGAAGACAGGAGTAAGCGGGCCGTCCCTGCACATCGCCATGCGCCGGGATCGCGACTTTTCCCCTTGCCGGATATAAAATCATTCGTATATGCTAATTGAGTCGGTCCGTACGACTCCGGCAGGAGGCGGGCGGGCGCCGATCCCGCCGCCATTACCTCAACGCATTGTCAACAGGAGGAAAACATGTCCTACATAGCCGATTTTGAGAAAGCTTTGGCAGTTGGCCGGCCGCCGAATATCAAAACCCTGTTCCCCAACTCGCGTGCCCTGATCGTCAGCGGCAAGGTGATCGACCGCGCCATGCTGGCCAAGGGCGGGGCCATGACCATCGCCGCGAACGGCCGCAACAATCTCATCATCCGGGGCGCGCTCCAGGCTGCGCAGCGGGCGCATGCCGCGATCATCATCGAGATCGCCCGTTCGGAGGGCGGGGCCAGCGCCTATTGCCCGGTCAATTACTGGAACATGGCCCGCCAGGTGGACGCCCTGTGCAACGAACTGGCGATCACCGTGCCGGTGGCCATTCACGCCGATCATTACGGCATCAAAAAACCGGAAGACGTGCCGGTGGCCGCAATCGAGATCCCGACCATTTTCGAGGCGGGCATCACCTCGATCGCTATCGATGCCTCGCACATGCCCGACGCCGACAACTTGCTGGCCAGTATCGAGCTGGCGAGATACATCCCCTCCTGGTCCGGTCTGGAAACCGAAGTGGGCGAGATCAAAGGCAAGGAAGGCCTGTCCACCAAGGAAGAGGCCTTGTTCATTATCCAAGGTCTGAATGCCCACGATATCTTTCCGGATTGGATCGCCCTCAACAACGGCACCACCCACGGCATCGAGGCCTCGGCCCAGGGCATCCAGGTGGAGCTGACCGCCGAGATTCACAAGGCGCTTGCCGGTTACGCGGTTTCCGGCGCCCAGCACGGCACCTCCGGCAACAATTCCGATCGGTTGCGGGCGATTGCCTCCCAGACCTACACCACCAAGGCCAACGTGGCCACGGCCCTACAGATGGTTTCCTGGGGGGTGGAGGTCAACGATTACGGCAATGCCGAGCTGGATGCCAACGGCGATTTCATCAAGGTGCCGGGTGAGGGCGTCACCGAGGAACTGTGGCAGGCTATGCGGGCCTATGCCGACTCCAAGGGCTGGAAAAAAGGGGATTACAAGAGCCTCAACCTGGCCTTTGAAAATAAGATCATGGGACAGCCCAAGGCGGTGCGCGAGCGGATGGCCCGCCGGGTGGAGAATTTCATCTACAGTATGCTGGTGGAGGTGTTCAATGCCGCCGATACCGCCCGTTTCGGCGTGGAGGCGATTCTCGAGGCCGGTTCCTACGATATCGGCCCCAAGACCGGCCGGATCGAATCGCCTGAGAACTGGAGCGTGGAAAAAATCCGCGAGCGGGCTGCCGCCATGGGTACCGACAAGGGGCCGGCGGGCAATTACGACGACTGAGTCCTGAAGGATAGGGAAAATAATTTGAAAAAATTACAGAAAGTTCTGATCACCGGTGCGGCCGGATTCATCGGCCATGGCCTGGCCCTGCGGCTGCTTGCCGAGGGTCGGGAGGTGGTCGGGCTCGACAATCTTAACGACTATTACGACCCGCAACTCAAGCGGGACCGTTTGGCCCAGCTGACGGCCCATGCCAACTTCCGCCATGCCGGATTCGACATGGCGGACCGCGAACGGACCGCGGCCCTGTTCGAGGCGGAGCGGTTCGATGCGGTGGTCAACCTGGCGGCCCAGGCCGGTGTCCGCTATTCGCTGATCAATCCCCATTCCTACGTCGACACCAATCTGGTCGGCTTTGTCAATCTCCTCGAAGGATGCCGGCACACTGGGGTCAAGCATCTGGTCTATGCCTCGTCGAGTTCGGTGTACGGGGCCAACACCAAGATGCCCTTTTCGGTGCACGACAATGTCGACCACCCGGTGTCGTTGTACGCGGCCTCGAAAAAAGCCAACGAACTGATGGCTCACACCTACAGCCACCTGTTCGGCCTTCCCTCCACCGGGTTGCGCTTTTTCACCGTCTATGGGCCATGGGGCCGGCCGGACATGGCTTTGTTTCTGTTCACCAAGGCCATTCTCGAAGATCGACCGATCGACGTGTTCAATAACGGCAATATGGAACGTGATTTCACTTACATCGACGATATCGTCGAGGGGGTGGTCCGGGTGGTCGACCATGTGGCCGAACCCGATCCGGGGTGGAGCGGCGATGCTCCCGATTCGGCCACCAGTTATTGTCCCTGGCGGGTGTACAACATCGGCAACAACAACAAGGAACGGCTGATGCGCTACATCGAGGTGCTGGAGGATTGCCTGGGGAGGACGGCCAAGAAGAATTTCCTGCCCATGCAGGACGGCGATGTGCCGGCCACCTATGCCGATGTCGCCGATTTGGTGGCCGCGGTGGGGTTCAAGCCGGCCACCTCGATCGAGACCGGCATCGGGAAGTTCGTCGAGTGGTATCGGGGGTACTATCGAGTTTGATCGCGGGCGGCCGCAATAAAGCGGCGGGAGCAACCAGGGGCGGCAGCGCGGAAGAGGCGTTGCCGCCCTTTTTTCGTTTCAGCGCAGCAGCGCCTGGGCGGTACGGACAATTCCGTCGGCATCGATACCGGCATCGGCCCAAAGGGTGGCCTGGGGGCCGTGTTCGACAAAATGATCGGGGTAGCCGAGAATGGTGACCGGCACTTGATGAAGGCCGCGTTCGTGCAGGAGTTGCAGCACGCCGCTGCCAAAGCCGCCGAGGATGCTGTTATCCTCGATGGTGATGACCCGGCCGGTTTTCGCGGCCCAGGCGGCAATGAGTTCGCCGTCAAGGGGGCGGACGAAACGGGGATTGATGACCGCCGCGTCGATACCCGCCTCCGCTAGCCGTTGCGCCGCCACCAGGGCGGGATAGACCCGGTTGCCCACCGGCAGCAGGAGCACGCCGCTTCCTTCTCGAAGCACTTCCCCCTTGCCGATTTCCAGCCGGCAGAAGGAGGACTCCAAGGGAACGCCCTCGCCGCTGCCCCGGGGATAGCGGATCGCCACCGGACCGGCATGGTGCAGGGCGGTGAACAGCATCTGCTGCAATTCGTTCTCATCCTTGGGCGACATCACCGTCAGGTTGGGGATGAAGCGGAGAAAGGAAAGATCGAAGACGCCGTGGTGGGTCGGCCCGTCGGCCCCGACCACGCCGCTGCGGTCCAGGGCAATGGTGACCGGCAGGTTGGGCAGGCAGACGTCGTGGATCAGCTGGTCCAGGGCCCTTTGCATGAACGAGGAATACACGGCGAACACCGGCCGCAGCCCTTCCAGAGCCAGGCCCGCGGCAAAGGAGACCGCGTGCTGCTCGGCAATGCCGACATCGAAAAAACGGTCGGGAAATTCGGCGGCAAACGGCAGCATGCCGGTACCGCCGGGCATGGCGGCGGTGATCGCCACCAGGCGCTGATCCTGCCGGGCCAGGCGGCACAGGGTGTCGCCGAAGACCTTGGTGTATGAAACCGCGGCACCGGGATTCTTTCTGGGTTGGCCGGTGGCCGCGTCAAAGGGGCCGATGCCGTGGTAGTCGCCGGGATGGGTTTCGGCGGGGACGTAGCCCTTGCCCTTGGTGGTGATCACATGTACCAGCACCGGACCGTGGTTGTGGTCGCGGACGTTTTCCAGGGTGGCGACCAGGTCGCCGAGTTCGTGGCCGGGAATCGGGCCGACGTACTTGAATTTTAGGGCCTCGAACAACATGCCCGGAGTGAAGAAGCCTTTGATGCTCTCTTCGCTCTTGCGCAGCATGGTGAGGATGTTCTCGCCCACCGAGGAGAGCGCCAGCAGGCGTTCCTCGATGTGGTCGCGCAGGCGGCGGACCATCCTGCCTGTCATCTTGCGGCTGAGAAAACTGGACAAGGCCCCGACATTTCTCGAGATCGACATTTCGTTGTCGTTGAGGACAACCACCAGGTCGCGGCCGAGATCGCCGGCATGGTTGAGCCCCTCGAAGGCCATGCCCGCAGTCATGGAGCCGTCGCCGATGACGGCGATCACCTTGGCCTGGTGGCCTCGGATGGCTTTGGCCGCGGCCATGCCGAGGCCGTGCGACACCGAGGTGGAGCTGTGGCCGGTTTCCACGGTGTCGTAGTCGCTTTCCGAGCGTTTGGGAAAGCCGCTGATGCCCTTGTAGCGCCGCAGGGTCTGGAACCGGTCCCGGCGGCCGGTGATCAGCTTATGGGCATAGGCCTGGTGGCCCACGTCCCAGATCAGCTTGTCGCGGGGGGTGTCGAAGACGTAATGCAGGGCCAGGGTCAGCTCGACCACCCCCAGACTGGGGGCCAGGTGGCCGCCGGTTTCGGCCACGGTGGCAATGATGGTTTCCCGGAGTTCACGGGCAAGTTCCTCCATCTGCTCCAGGCTGAGACGGCGCAGGTCAGAGGGCGAATCAATGGCCTCCAGCAGGGTGCCGGGCCGGTCGGTCGGGGAATCCACAATGAGCATGACGAAATTTTATTTCCTGCGGTCAACGATATAGCGGGCCAGGGCGCGAAGCGGGTCGGCCTGGTAATCGAATGCGGCCAGGGCGGCGATCGCCTCCTGCACCGCTTCCCGGGCCATGGTCCGCGACGTCTCCACGCCGAACAGCGAGGGATAGGTGACCTTGTCGGCCTTGGCGTCGCTGCCTGCGGACTTGCCCAGTTCGGCGGTGGTGGCCTCGACATCGAGGAGATCGTCGACGATCTGGAAGGCAAGGCCGATATGGTCGCCGTAGGTTTTCAAGGCCGCTTCCTGGTCTTCGCCGGCCCCGGCGACCATGGCGCCGCAGACCACCGAGGCGGTGATCAGGGCTCCGGTCTTGCTGCGGTGAATGCGGCGCAGTTCCTCGTATCCCACCTGCTGGCCCTCGTAAATCATGTCGAGGGATTGGCCGCCGACCATGCCCAAGGGCCCGGCCGCGCGGGCAATGGTCCGGATGATGCGGATGCGGGTCGGATCGGGCAAGGTGGCCGAGGCCGCGCCGCTGAGCAGTTCGAAGGCAAAGGTCAGGAGTCCGTCGCCGGCGAGAATGGCGGCGGCCTCGCCGAAGACGGTATGGTTGGTCGGCTTGCCCCGGCGGAGATCGTCGTCGTCCATGGCCGGGAGATCGTCGTGGATCAGGGAGTAGGTGTGGATGCATTCCAGGGCGCAGGCCACTGGCAGGGCGCGCTGCCGGGTCTGTTCGCCGCTGTCCACCGCCTCGGCGCCGGCCAGGCAGAGAACGGGCCGGATGCGTTTGCCGCCGGCAAAGAGGCTGTAGCGCATCGCCTCGATATGTTGGGCAAAGGCGCCGATGGGTTCCAGCATGAGGGCGGCCAGGCGGCCCTCGACCTTCCGGCGCTGTTCATCGAGATAGGTTCGAATTTCCACCGTCTTCCTCGGCAAAAGGCACGCCAGCCAGCTCGCCATCCTTGTGCAGCAGCAATTCGACCTGCGATTTCGCCTCGTCGAGCCTGCCGTTGCAAAAGTGGACCAGCGTCATGCCTTCGTTGAATTTTTCCAGACTTTTTTCCAGGCTGAGTTCCCCGGATTCGAGTTCTTCGGTGATTTGTTCCAGCCTGGCCAGCGCTTGTTCGAAGGTCTTTTTCGCCATGCAGCGGCTCCGCCCTTCCGGGCTGCAAACGATTTTATTTGCCGAATAGATCGGACAAAGGTAATCGTCTATAATAGACCCTCTCCCCTAGTGTTTCAACACCTCTTTGGTTATGACCGGACAGATCGAACGATTCGTGACTTGGCTGTTGGCGGAAAAAGGGTATTCGCCCCATACCGCCGACAGCTACCGTTTCGATATAGTTGAGTTTTTCCGTTTTTGCGGTGAGGATGCCGATTGTTCCGCCATTACCGGCGCCCAGGTCGAGGCATTCGTCGGCTCGCTCTATGCGGTCAACGCCAGTGCCTCGGTTGCGCGCAAGCTCTCGGCTCTGCGCACCTTTTTCCGATTTCTCCGCCGGGAGAAAATCATCGTTGCCGATCCGGTTGCCGGGGTCGCCGGTCCCAAGCTGGGGCAACACATCCCCGCTTTCCTGACCGTGGACGAGGTGTTCGCCTTGCTGGAGGCCCCGGTGGCCAGCGACCGTTTCTGGCGGCGGGACCGGGCCATGTTGGAAATGCTGTATGCTACCGGCATGCGGGTTTCCGAACTGGTGGGCTGCAACATGGACGACATCGATTTCGCGGCCGAAATGGTCCGGGTGCGAGGCAAGGGCAACAAGGAACGGTTGGTGCCCTTCGGCAGGATGGCCGGGGAAGCCTTGGCGCTTTACCGGCCCGAACGGGACAACTTGACGGTGGCGCGCATCCAGCGCGGCAGGGAACCCGAGCGCGAGGCCCTGTTCCTCAATGGGCAGGGAAGCCGGCTGAGCGCGCGCAGTGTCGAACGCTCGATCCAGATCTACGGGCTGCGGGCGGGGATCGGGGTCGAGGTGACGCCGCACGCCCTGCGGCATTCCTTTGCCACCCATCTGCTCGAGATGGGCGCCGATCTGCGCACGGTCCAGGAACTGCTGGGGCATGTCAGCCTGTCGACCACCCAAAAGTACACCCACCTCAACATCGATCACCTAGCCAAGGTCTATGATCAGGCCCATCCCCAGGCCAGGGGCAACACCCGGGAAATCTTGGGCGGGGATTGACTCGGCCTGGCTTCGTGGTTACAGATCAACCGCAAATTTCCTTCGAAAATTCTCCCAAACAGCACACCCAGGCAAGCTACCCATGCAGAAAATACGTTCCACCACCATCGTCGCCATCCGGCACAAAGGGCAGGTGGTGGTTGCCGGCGACGGTCAGGTCTCGTTCGGCGCCACCATCATCAAACACCAGGCACGCAAGGTCAGGCGGCTCTACCACGATCAAGTGATTACCGGTTTTGCCGGTTCCACCGCCGATGCCTTCACCCTTTACGACCGGTTGGAGCAGAAGCTGGAACAGTACAACGGCAACCTCATGCGGGCCGCGGTCGAATTGGCCAAGGACTGGCGCATGGATAAGATGCTTCGGCGGCTGGAGGCCATGCTGATCGCGGTCGATGCCACCCACTCCCTGTTGCTGTCCGGCACCGGCGATGTCATCGAGGCGGACGACGGCATCCTGGCCATCGGCTCCGGCGGCCCTTATGCCCAGGCGGCGGCCAAGGCCCTGGTGGACCATTCCTCTCTCGACGCCGAGGCCATCGCCCGCGCCGCCCTGGAAATCGCCGGTTCGATCTGCGTCTACACCAATACCCACATCGTGGTTGAAAAAATATGAAAGGCATCAATTCGCTGACCCCTCGACAAACCGTGGCCGAACTCGATCGCTATATCATCGGCCAGGCCGAGGCCAAGCGGTCGGTGGCCATTGCCCTGCGCAACCGCTGGCGGCGGCAGCAGGTCGAACAGCCCCTGCGAGAGGAAATCGCCCCGAAGAACATCATCATGATCGGGCCCACCGGCGTGGGCAAAACCGAAATCGCCCGCCGCCTGGCCCATCTCGCCCAAAGCCCGTTTCTCAAGATCGAGGCCTCCAAGTTCACAGAGGTTGGCTATGTGGGGCGCGACGTCGAATCCATGATCCGCGATCTCACGCAGCTGGCGGTCAACATGGTTACCAAGGAAGCGGAAGAGGGTGTGCAGGAAAAAGCGGCGGCCATGGCCGAGGAACGATTGCTCGACCTGCTCCTGCCCCGTTCGCCCGCCCAAGGGGCCACCGATCCGGCCAACGTAATCTCGCTGGGTTACGATGGCAATGCCGCCGGCCGGCAGGACGAAAGCCGCGCCACCAGCACCAGGGAGCGGTTCCGTGAAATGCTGCGGCGGGGCGAATTGGACGATCGGGTGGTGGAGCTGTCGGTGGCTGCATCCGGCGGTGCGCCGGTGGTCGAGGTGTTTTCCGCCTCGGGTATGGAGGACATGCAGAATTCCCTCCAGGAAGCATTTTCCAAATTTTTCCCCAAGAAAAAGCAGCCAAAGAAGATGAAGGTGCCCGAGGCTCTGGAATTCCTCAAAAAGGAAGAGGCCGAGCGGCTGGTGGACACCGCATCCATTGCCGAGAAGGCCATCCGCCGCACCGAGCAGTCCGGGATTATCTTCCTAGACGAGATCGACAAGATTGCCTCGCGGGGCGGCACCAGTTCCGGGTCGCCGGAGGTGTCGCGCGAGGGGGTGCAACGCGACCTGCTGCCCATTGTCGAGGGTACCACGGTGTCCACCAAGTATGGCCCGGTCAAGACCGACCATATCCTGTTCATCGCCAGCGGCGCCTTCCATGTCTGCAAACCGTCCGATCTGGTGCCGGAACTCCAGGGCCGCTTCCCCATTCGGGTCAATTTGCATGCCTTGGGCGAAGAGGAATTTTTCCGCATCCTGACCGAGCCGAACAATGCCCTGATCAAGCAGTACATGGCGCTGCTGGCCACCGAGGACGTCCGGTTGGTTTTCGAGGACGAGGCCATCAGGGAAATGGCGCGGATCGCGGTACAGGTCAACCAGAAGACCGAGGATATCGGCGCCCGCCGCCTGCACACGATCATCGAGCGCGTACTCGACGAAATTTCTTTCGACGCCACCGACCGGGAAGACCTGGCCTTTACGGTCACGGCCGATTATGTCCGCCGCCAATTGGCCGACATCTCCGAGAACGAGGACTTAAGCCGCTACATCCTGTAAATTGGTCGCCTTGCCATGCCCATCGATCCCGAATACAATTATTGTCCGCAGTGCGGCGACGAGTATCGCCCCGAGGTTCGGAACTGCGCCGATTGCGGGGTGGCCCTGGTCGGCGGCGAGGTGTTGCTCGCCGGACAGGTACAACGCTCGGCCAGCCAGATTGAGATCGGCCCCCTGGAGCCGGTGATCGCCGTCCACAAGGGGACGGTTTTGCAGGTCAAGGCCCTGCAGGCCTATCTTCGCGAAAAAGGCCTAGCCTCCCGCATAGTCAAGGAAGCCGGCGGCGCGTGTGGCTGCCGCGGGCCGGAAGTGCTGCTCCAGGTGCGCGAGGCGGACCAAGCCGAAACAATGGCCGCCCTGGCCCAGGAGTATCGGGAAAACACGAGTTTGTCCGACCATGACACCCGTTTTGCTGGCGCGGTGTACGACGCCGGGGCCGCCGAGGCGGTTTGCCCGGCCTGTGGCTGCCGATTTGCGTCCGATTCGAGCGAATGCCCGGACTGCGGCCTTTGTTTTGCGTAAGCGCCGCATTCCCGGTTTTGCGGCAATTTTTCGGTGGGAGTGCGCCTGAGGGCATCCTCGCGGAGAAATTGCCGGTTCCCTGTTTTCAGTCGGAGAGCGGCCATGGCCAGCCAACCGATCGTCATCACCCTGACCACGGATTTCGGCTTGGAGGACGCCTACGTCGGCCAGCTCAAGGGGGCCCTGCTCAAGGGCTGCCCGACTGCCACCCTCGTTGATCTCACCCACTCCATCCCCGCCTGGGACGTGGCGACCGCCGCGATCGCCATTCGCACCAGCTACCTCTTTTTCCCGTCCGGCACCATCCACGTAATAGTGGTCGATCCCGGGGTGGGCAGCGACCGGGCCATTTTGGTCGCGGCCGGTGAGGGCCATTTTTTCATCGCTCCGGACAACGGCTGCCTGTCGCTGCTGGTGGCCGACCGTATCGTCACCTCGATGTTCCGGGTGGAGCATCCGGCTTTTTTCAACCCTGCCATCAGTGCCACCTTCCACGGTCGCGACATCATGGCCCCAGTGGCGGCGACCCTGGCACGGACTGGCGATCCCGGCCAGTTCGGTCCCGCCATCGCGCCCGAATCCATCCGGATGGCAACCGTTGCCGCAGCGGTTCGGAGCGCCGATCGTCTTTGCGGCCAGGTGCTGCATGTCGATCGCTTCGGCAATCTTCGCACCTCCATCCGCATCGATGCCGACCAATTGCATCCCGATATGTTCGATTATCTCGAAATCGGCGGCCAGCGCATCGACCGCTTTGGGCGTTCCTACCACGAGGCACTGCCGGGGGAGTTGCTGGTTCTGGCCGACAGCGCGGGCTACCTGGAAATCGCCGCCAACCAGGCCAACGCCGCTGCCTTGATCGGTTGCCGGCCCGGCGAGCCGCTGACCGTGCACCTTGTTCGCCGCGAACCTGCCTGAGTATCGAAAAAAGCCCGGACATCCTGAACAGGGCCAGACGGCAAAACCGGGCGAACCGGCAAAATGAACGAGAGATTATTATTTTGCACCAAGGCCGCACATTCTTTTGCGTCTTCGGTCGGATACGGTTATAAAGTAAGCGTAAATCATTAGAAGCTGTTGCTGTCCGGTTGTTCTGCACGTCTCATTCATCCACACCGAGAGGAGGAACACATGGCTGTCAAAGTTCTAATCAAACGGAAAGTCGTGGACAAAAAAGCTCCTGAACTCGAAGCCCTTCTTCGGAAAATGAGGGCCATGACCCTCAACCAAAAAGGGTACATTTCGGGAGAAACGTTCACCAGGCTCGATGAGCCGGGGGTCAGCATGGTGATCAGCAGCTGGCAATCGCTTGATGATTGGCGGGCCTGGACCCTGAGCAAGGAGCGGGTCGAGGTGCAGGAGCAGATCGACAAACTGCTCGGTGCCCCGACCCAGTACGAAGTGTTTGAAAATGCTTGATTGAAAGGGGCGGCGGCCGGGCTTTGAGGCCGGTGCCGTTCAGGCGATGCGAAGGCGGTCCATCATGGCGATGGGCCGCCTTTTTTTGTTCCGGTTGCGGTCAATGGCCGTTGCGGCCGTTGCCGTTTCGGCGTGGTTGCACCTCGGGTTTGCGCATGTGCACGGCCAGCGAACGGGGGCCGCAGAGGCGGGTGATCCGGTGGAAAAGATCGGTCGAGGGCCGGATGGCCATGTCTTTGAGGACCTGGATGTCCACTTCGCCGCGGTTGTCGAAATGAAGGGTGAGCAGCACCGGGGTGGCACCGTGATGCTGGTACAGCAGTTCCTTCAGTTCCATCATGTGCTGCCGTGAGGTCGAGGCGGACTGCAGGGTGATCACCGCCCGTTCGGTGTACTGTTCGAGCGTTTCGGCCAGGCCGGAGATATCCTGGGCGACGATTTTGGCCCCCCGTTCGTTCTGCTGCACCGTACCGAGCACGATCAGGGGCCGGTCGCTGGTCAGGAGATGGGAGCATTCGGCAAAGGTCGAGGGAAACACGATCACCTCTATGCTGGAACTCATGTCCTCAAGCACGGTGAAGGCCATGCGCTCGCCTTTTTTCGACTTGTGCTCCTTGTAACCGGCCAATAGGCCGCCGATCCGCACCACCTGCCCCTCCCGCAGCTTTTCCGCCCCGGCGATGTCGGTGTCGACCACCCGCCGCAAATCGTCCATCACCCCCTCCAGGGGATGGCCGGTGAGGAAGAATCCCACGGTTTCCTTTTCATAGGTCAACCGTTCCAGCTTCGGCCAGTCCTCGACCTCCGGCAGGTCGACCTCCTGGCTTTCCTTCTTGGCGCCGGCCGGCTGGGCGATGGCAAACAGGTTCATCTGGCCGCTCATCCGGTCGCGCTGCGCCGCCTTGGCCCGTTCGAGGCACTGGTCAAGGGCTTCGATGTACTGCTTCCGGTTGGCGTTGAGGGTGTCGAAGGCCCCGGCCTTGATCAGGCTTTCGATCACCTTGCGGTTGACCTTGGAGGAATCGACCCGGCTGCAAAAATCGGCCAGCGAGTGATAGGTGCCGGCGTTGTCCCGTTCGGCCAGGATCGATTCCAGGGCCGCACCGCCGACATTTTTCACCGCTGCCAGGCCGAAGCGGATGCGGTCGTTGATGACCGTGAAGTCGTTGACCGACTCGTTGATGTCCGGCGGCAGCACCTCGATTTTTTCCTGGCGGCACTCGTTGATGTATTTGACGACCTTGTCGGTGTTTTCCACGTCGCAGGAAAGCAGGGCCGCCAGGAACTGGGCCGGATAGTGGGCCTTGAGATAGGCGGTCTGGTAGGCGATCAGGGCATAGGCCGCCGAATGCGACTTGTTGAAACCGTAGCCGGCGAATTTAGCCATCAGGTCGAAGATGTATTTGGCCTTGTCCTCCGGGATGTTGTTCACCTTGGCCCCGGCCATGAACTTGCCCCGTTCCTTTTCCATGACCTCCGGGATCTTCTTGCCCATGGCCCGGCGGAGGATGTCGGCGTCGCCCAGGCTGTAGCCCGCCAGGATATTGGAGATCTTCATGACCTGTTCCTGGTAGACGATGACCCCGTAGGTTTCCTGCAGCACCGATTTGATCTGGGGCAGGGGATAGTCGGCCGGTTTGCGGCCGTGCTTGGTCTCGACAAAGGTGTCGACCATGCCCGAGTCGAGCGGCCCCGGCCGGTACAGGGCCACCAGGGCGATCAGGTCGGAGAACTGCTCGGGCTGCATTTTGATCAGCAATTCGCGCATGCCGTCGCTTTCCAGCTGAAAGACGCCCAGGCTGTCGCCCCGGCACAACAGGGCGTAGGTCTTGAGATCGTTCATCGGTATCTTACGCAGATCGATCTCGGTGCCGACATCGCTGGCGATCAGCTTGAGCGCCCGGTCGATCACGGTCAGGGTCTTCAAACCGAGGAAGTCGAACTTGATCAGCCCGGTTTTCTCGGTGTACTTCATGTCGTACTGGGTCAGAATTTCCTTGTTCGGGCCGATGCATACCGGCAGGAATTCGACCATCGGCTTGGGCGAGATGACCACGCCGGCGGCATGGGTCGACTTGTGCCGGGCCAATCCTTCCAGGGTCTGGGAGATGGTCAGCAGTTCGCGGACCTCGTTGTCCTTCATCGCCTCGCGCAGCCGAGGCTCCTTGTCGATGGCTTTCTTGAGGGTGATTTTCAGCTCCTCCGGCACCAATTTGGCGATCCGGTCCACCACCGGCAGGGGGATGTCGAGCACCCGGCCAACGTCGCGCAGCACGGCCCTGGCCTTCATCGAGCCATAGGCCACGATCTGGGCTACGTGCTCGTCGCCGCCATAGCGCTGACGGACGTAATCGATGACCTCGTCGCGCCGGTCCTTGCAAAAGTCGATGTCGAAGTCGGGCATGGAGACCCGCTCGATGTTGAGGAACCGCTCGAACAGCAGGCCGTAGGGAATGGGATCGATATCGGTGATCGACATACAGTAGGCGGCCAGGCTGCCGGCACCGGAACCGCGGCCGGGGCCCACCGGGATTTTTTGTTTCTTGGCCCAGGTGATGAAGTCGGCCACGATCAGGAAGTAGCCGGAAAATCCCATTTTCTGGATGACCTCGACCTCCAGGGTCAGCCGGTCTCGATAGGCCTTCTCGGTTTCGGCACTGACCTCCTCCAACTCCTTCATCTGGGCCAGGCGATCCTTGAACCCGTCCCAGCAGGCCTGGGCAAAGACCGAATCCAGGGTTTCGTTTTCCTTGACCGGAAAGATGGGGAAATGGTGGGCACCGAACTTGAGGTCGAGATTGCAGCGCTCGGCCACTTCCAGGGTGTTGCTTATGGCCTGGGGGCAGTAGCTGAATTGGGCGGCCATCTCGTCGCCGGATTTGAAGTACAGCTCGTTGGTGTTGAACCGGAACCGGTTGGGATCGTTGATGGTCTTGCTCGTCTGGATGCAGAGCAACACCTCGTGGGCATAGGATTCTTCCTTAGCGAGATAGTGGCAGTCGTTGGTGGCCACCAGCTTGATTCCCAGTTCGTCGGCCAGCCGTATCAGGCCCTGGTTGGCGACGGTTTGCTCGGGCAGGCCGTTTTCCTGGATTTCGAGATAGAGACGGTCGCCGAACACCTTTTGCATCTCCAGGGCGCGGGCGCGGGCGCCGTTGGGGTCGTTGTGGGCGAGCCGCCAGGGAATCTCGCCTTTGAGGCAGGCGGTGAGCACGATCAGGCCCTCGTTATGCTGGTAGAGGGTTTGGCGGTCGATGCGGGGCCGGTAATAAAATCCTTTCGTCTGGGCCAGGGAGGCCAGCCGCATCAGGTTGCGGTAGCCGGTTTCATCCATGGCCAGGGCCACCAGGTGGAAGTTGTGGCCGCCGCTCCGGTCGTGGAGGAGCATGCCGTTTTCCGCCAAGTAGAATTCGCAGCCCACCAGCGGTTTGATTCCCGCCTTCTTGGCCTTCTCGTAAAACTCCAGCGCTCCGTACATGGCGCCGTGATCGGTGACTGCCACTGCGTCCATGCCGAGATTCTGGGCCGACTCGATCAGGTCGGAAACACGGATGGCACCGTCGAGCATGGAATACTGGGTGTGGACATGGAGATGGATGAAGGGGGTGGGCATGGTGTATTCCTACAGGTGGAAAAATCTAAAAATGTTCAGAGTATAACGAGCGAACGCGATCCGGAGGTGCTGCGGGTCTGTCGCTCAGAGGGGTGTTGTTGTCCTGTCTCAGTTCGAAATGGACAATCGAGCCGTTTGTAGTAAGGGCTCCGAGAGAGCCGAGTTGTTTTACTAAGAGGGCATCGGGTTTACCCATGCACCTGGAGCCGTTTTCTTCCTCAGTTCCTGTGCCTTCTCCAGTTTCCGGCCCCGGTCCTTGAAAATTGCCTGTTATCGGTCGTTGAGTTTGTCTGCTGGTACTACCTAATGAAGTCTTGGGCGACGTGTGCTGCACGTGAGAGGTGATCCTCACATTTGCGTTTCCAGCGCCCCCCAAAAAAATCTTCCTCAGCAGAGGAGATGCTCGGGGCAAGAGATAAAGCGGCCAGTCAAACAGAGGTTTGGTCGCATAGCGAAACCTCTAATGCTGAATTCAGGGATACTGCGGGGCTTTATCGCGCAGCATCTCTTGAGGCGCAGCGTCATGTTTCCTGACCGGTGACTCCGTAGCAGTGAACGTCTTTTGAAGGAACAAGACCGTGTCGGTATTGTCATCGCGCACCTGGGTCTGCACCGTGTAGCGCCCTCGCAGTTCGTGTGGCTCAACAACCAATTTGAGATATTGGACGCTTAACTCCACAGACCGTCCGGGTGGTGCTGGCTTGCAACGCCACACCTCCATGGCGGGAGTTTCCGCGTAAACCTTTCCGTCCGGTTGAATTACCCGAAAGCGCATCGAAACGTTGCAGAGGTTGGCTGCATCAGGTTTGCAGCCGCTGAAAATCACGAACGCGCTAATAGGCTGATCGATGCTCACACTTTCAACGGTGTCGACATCGACGGTTTCCGACGGAGTAGCCCACTTCTTGAATAGGGCCTGCTCATTAGCGGTGAAAATGAGTTGAGCACCAAATGCCCCAGCAGATTTCCTGTCATCAGAATCAGAAAGTGGATTTCCTTGTTTGTCGATCCACTCGGCGTGGGCGTTGCCCGCGAGCAAGCAAACCAGTATGAGAAGTCTCAACATCATGAGCGGGCTACTTGCCTCGAGAAACATAACGACGAAGGGCAGCGGCAGTCGGACTGCGCAGCTGGCCGCCTGTCCGTTGGACCGGATTGTTAGAGCGCCACGGTTGGTCACAGTGCAACCGCCTTGCAGTGAATAGCAAAGAGAGCGCTTGAGGCGTGGCGCCCCCAATGTACTTTGTACAAGAAGGACCAATGCCATAAGGCGTTATCCAATTCACCACTCTCGAAAAGCGTTAACCCTTCCTTGATATCTTTGTAGATGTCACGAAGATCATCGCCGAGGTTCCCCATCACAGGTTCTTCATCAGATAAAGAATCTGGATTGAAGAACATGCGGTAGTAGTAGCCATCGAAGGCAGACAGATTTTTATCCGCTTTGACTAGGCTTTCGGGCGAGATAGCGGAAGGATCGTTAAGGTTTTCTGGCTCAATGTCCGGCAGTGTGAGAGCTTGAGCGTACAAGCGAGCCAACCACACCGCCGCCGAAATTTCAGTGCTCTGGAGATCAAAAGCTGTTTCGCACCAGCCGCAAAAACCATTTGCGATTTTGGCAAATTCAGCAGCAGTTTGGGCTATAGCGAGATCCATACGCTCTAACAACTTATAGAGGATTTCTGGTTATCATTCAGCGTTTTCCGCCAGACGGTTCCCGGAATCCTTTGGATTGTAAACCAGCATGCAAAAATGACCCGCCGTAGCCGTCAGCGCTTGCCACGGGATGTCCTGGCCGAGAATCGCGCATCATGACCTGCAAACCCCGCCGTCACGTTCGGGTGATCGGGGAATAAATGGGCGACTGCGCCGTCGATACAGGACCAGTGCCCATAGACATATGGCCAACTCAACCGCAAAGGACCAGTGCAGGATAAAGCTGAGCCACCAAGGCGTGAATCGGGCCGGCACGGTGAACAGCGCGTAAGGCCGGTCCAGGAATGGTGCGAACCACCAGATATCGCCGACGAACGAATCAAGGACCAGATGCAAGAGGCCGCCAAGGCAGAAGACTGATGCCAGAAAAGAAGCTTTGGACTGTTTTGCCCGGATGCACCACAGCAGCGCGGCGACGGTTAGCGGCAACCAGAACACAGGCCAGTGGGTGAAATACCGGTGGTGATGCGTTTGCCGATGATCGATGAGGTGGAAGTACACCATGTCGAAGTCTGGCGCCATGGCACCTGCAATGCCAGCCGCGATCACAGCGGATGCCGCTATGGGGACGGGGCGTATGTGCCTCAGGAGAGAGGTTGCCAGAATGTAACCCGACGGCAAGTGCGCGATGAACATTGGTAATCTTTACCTGTCAATTCACCGGTGAGCCATATCATATACTTTCGGAGGCCGTAGGCATGGAGAAACAAGGGCTTGCCTTGAACAGGGTGCAGCGCGTCCGGAATGGCGACCAGCCGAGAACCTTGTCCTTGGATCAGCAATACACAATAACTGGTTCACAGCCTACACCACCGGTCACTTTTTGCACCCTTGTTTTACGGGAAAGGTCCCCCAGCTAACAATTCAGGAGACCGACGGTCCGGAGCGGTCATACGGGCCGTCGGGATCGAAACGATCGTCGACCTGGATGTGGAAACGCTCCTGAATCCGGGAGAGTGGTACCATGTCGGCCCGCCGGTCCGAGGGGGTGAGAAAGGACAGCAGCTTGGTGCGGAGCACCGTGGGGTTGAGCTCGCTGTGAATGGCGAGGACCCCTTCCATGATGATCTTTTGCAGCAGCAATTCACGGTTGGTGCGCTCGCGCAGGTTGGCGGCAAAGGGGATGAAAAAGAAATTGGCGAAGATCAGGCCATAGAGGATTGAGGTCAAGGCCAGGGGCACTGTCTTGAGGATGATGCCGGTGTCGTCGATGCCCGCCAGCATCGGAATGAGTCCGGCAACCGAGCCGACAATGCCGAAGGCCGGGCAGAAGTCGGCGATGGTGCGCAGCACCCGTTCGCTGTCCTCGCGTCGCAGTTTGAAAAAATACATCTCGGTGTTGAGGATGTCGCGGATCTGGTGGGGTTCGTAGCTGTCCACCAGGCAGCCGAGCCCCCGGCGGAGAAAGAGGATCGAAGTTTCGCCCTCGTCTTTCTGCAGGGAGAGGATACCCTCAATCCGAGACTTGATCGCCAGATCGATGAGGATGTCGACAATTTCGGCCTCGGATTTCAACTGGCTGCCGTAGGAGGAACGGACCACCCGGAACACGATGAGCAGCCGTTCGAGCTGGAAGCTGAGCAGCGCTGCGGTAGCGCTGCCGCCGGCCACGATCATCAGGCTGGCGATGTTGAAGTAAAAGCTCAGGTTGCCTTTGAATAAAAAGCCGCCCAGGAAAATGAGGCCGCAGAGGACAAGGCCGATATAGTTTCTTCGTTGCATGGCAGGATGACGGAATTATTGAAGGTTGGTGGGCGTGGCCGCCTGGGCCTGCGGCAGCTCCTTGGACAGGATGATTTCCACCCGCCGGTTGGCCTTGCGGTTTTCCTCGCTGGTGTTGGGGTGCAGCGGCCGGAACGAGCTGTACCCGGCAACAGCGAACTGGCTGGGCGGCAGCTTGGTCTCCTCGATCAGGAAGCGGGCCACCCGGCTGGCCCGGGCCAGCGACAGTTCCCAATTCGAGGGGAAGCGGGTGGTTTTGACCGGCCGGTCGTCGGTATGGCCGATCACGTTGATCATATAGGGCGTTTCCTTGATGATGTTGGAGAGCTTTTTCAGGGAATCGATGGCCGTGTGGGTCAGTTCCGCCTGTCCCGAGTCAAAGAGCAGGTCGCCGGTGAGGATGATACGCATGGTCTTGTCGGGCACCAGCTCGACCGAGGCGAAGCGCTCCAGTTTTTCGTTTTCCAGGGTGTGTTTGGATAAGTCGTAGATTTTGGTGATGGCCTCTTCCCGTTGCTTGAGATCAGCGGCCTGTTCCGGCTCCAGGGCAGGAGCAGGCGCCTCGGCGTGCTGCCGGGACGGCTCTGCCGGCGGCTTGTCGACTTCCGGGATCGGGTCTCTCTGCTCGGCTGCCGGTTGCGGTAGTTCTGCGGTTTGGTGGCGGATCAGAACGTCGGCACCCTGCAATTCCTGTTTCGGCAGCGAGGTTTCGTGCTGCTTGTCCCCGAGCTTGAGTGAAATGTCCTGGGTGATGGGATGGAAGAGCAGAGACGATTTGCCCGAACCGGCATTGATCGGGACGGTCTCGTCGGCGACCTTGTTCGGTTTGCCGTGGGACACAATCTCCTGATGGGTGTGCAGGTGGGCAAACAGGGTGAGAAAGAGGATGAACATGGTCATCATCAGGTCCGACCAGGCAATGGACCAATGGACCGGTCGAGGCGGCGTGCGCGAGCGGTAGAAAGAATCCTCGACCACGAAGACCGGTTGGCTGGCATGGAGCCATTCCGGCGGGAGCGACGACGGCGCCCGGCCAGAGGGAGCCGCCGTGATCGATTCCTGGGCTTCGTCCGGTGCGGGAGGGGTAAAGGATGTCTCTGCCATAATCGTCTTTCGGCTGTCGTGGACCGGAACAAAAGGGCCTTGCGCGTTTTTTCTTCTGGCCGTCGCATTGTAGCAGACTGCGGGAAAAAAGCCAGTGTTTGCCGTCTGTTCTGCTGGTGTCGATCCGGCAAATGCTCAAAAAAAATCCCCTGCCGTCCGCGAAGACGACAGGGGATCGAAGATTCAAAAAAGAGCGTGAATCTTACTTTTCATCGTCCTGGAGGGATTTGACCAGCAAGGCGCCGGCCAGGCCCAACAGCCCGATATCCTTGACCTGGTTCTTCGCGGTCAGCGACATCTGGGTCAGAAGGCTGCGGCGCAGGGATACCTTGGGCAGTTCCTGCGGCGCTGCCTTCATCAGCAGCTCCATATCGCCTTTCTTACTGCCGAAGTACATGCCGTTGGGGCCGATTTGGACCGCTTTCGAGGTCAGTCCCACCGCGCCTCTTTTCACATATTGCGCCACATCCGACTTGGGATCGTCGAGATCGCCGAAGATCCGGGCCCGGGCCAGGCAGGTCTGCACGCAGGCCGGCTCCAGCCCTTCGGCAACGCGCGGCATGCAGTAGGTGCACTTGTCAACCTTGCCGAGGCTGCCGTCGTCCTTGAGCGATTCGTCGACATAGCGGGCGCCGTAGGGGCAGGCGTCGCGGCAGGCGCCGCAGCCGATGCAGCGTTCGCGATCGACCTGGACCGTGCCGTTGAACGGATCTTTCCAGGTGGCGGCGATGTCCATGGTCACGGTCTTGCCGCTCTTCTTGTCCTTGAAGGTGGCGCTGACCTTTTCGGCCGGGCAAACCGGCACGCAGGACGGGGCCTTGCAGTGGTTGCACAGGCCGGGGTAATAGGTGGCGGCCATGCCGGTCGTGGTGAGGTCCGGTCCGAGGCGGTGCACCCAGTTACGGTTGTATTGAGCGGGTACTTCCCACTCGGCTTTACAGGCGATAACGCAGGCATGGCAGCCCACGCACCTGTCGACATCTATAATCATGCCATATTGCATAGGGACTCTCCTTCAGGGGTAATCGTGGCTGACGGTACGGGACAAGACCCGCCGATCAGCCGACTTTCACGAGTTTGACAAAGTTGTTGCGCATGCCATGGGCACCGGTTTCCGGATCCACCGCCAGTTTGGTGATCAGGCTCTGGTCGTCGACGCCCTTGTTGTAGCCAACGGTCAACTCCGGGTTCATCGAACCGAAGCCATGATACATGTAGACGCAATCTTGGCGGATACCCGGTGTGACTTTGACCGTGGTGGTGGTGCGCGACTTGACACCGTCCTGGTTGACCAGGGACACGGTGTCGCCATCCTTGAGTCCCAGCTTGGCGGCCTGCTTGTCGTTGAGCCAGACCGGGTTGGTGCTGTTTTCCGCCATCAGCCAGACGTTGTTCTGGCTGCGGTTGAAGGTGTGGACCGGCGACCGGCCGTAGAGCAGGCGGAAGTAGCCCTCGGGTGTGCGCTCCACCGGTATATAGGTGGGGATGCCCGGATAGCCGTGGTCTTCCATTTCCTTGCTGTAAAAATGCACGGTCAGTTCCATCTCGCCGTACGGCTTCTTGCCGGGCTGGACGTGAATGCCGTCTTCGGCCTTGATCTTGTCGATCGACAACTGGACCCCGGCCAGCATCTTGTTGATTCCCTCTTCCTGGGTCTGGATCGGGATCTTTTCGCCGTAGCCCATGCGTTTGGCGATTTCGTTGGTGATGTAGACGCTGTCCTTACGCTCGAATCCGGGCGCCACCAACGGCATGCGCGGTGCGATGTACTGCTGGGCCTCCTCGGCCAGGTTCCACTGGGTGCCGGTCTTGATCAGGTCGTAGCGTTCCATGTACGAACAGTCGGGCAACAGGATGTCGGCGTACATGGTGATGTCGGTGGGCATGACATCGACGCACATGACGAAGTCCATCTGCTCCAGCATCTTGATGGTTTTTTCCTGGTTGGGGATGGTCTGAATCGGGTTCTGCCCCCAGATGACACAGCCCTTGATCGGATACGGCTTGCCGGTGATGGCAGTATCGCGGATCAGGTCGGTCGGAGTGCCGGGGGGCGAAAAGTGATAGAGATTGGCCATTTCCCGTAGGCTCTTGTCGTGGCCTTCGCCTTTGGGCCAGGAATACTTGGCCAAACCTTTCGGGCCCACCGGCTGGACGAACCCACCCTTGACGCCGAAGGCGCCGAGCAGGCCGGTGAGGCAGGCCAGGGCGCGTTCTCGTTGGAAGTCGTTGCCGTACCAGGAAACGTGGCGGCCGGGATGGACGGAGACATGGGGCATGTTAGCGGCCAGCAGTTCGGCCACTTCCTTGATCTGGGCGGCGGGCACGTCGCATTCCTGGGCCGCTTTCTCCAAGGTCCACTGCTTGATGCCCTCGGTCATCTTGCCGAGGCCTTCGCCGTAGTCTTCGACGAAATCGGCGTTGTACTTCTTGTTCTGGATCAGATAGTTCATGATCGCCAGCAAGAAGGCGGTATCGGTGCCGGGGCGGATCTGGACCCAGATGTGCGATTTGGCTGCAGAGGCCGAATAGCGAGGGTCGACCACCACCAGCTTGGCGCCGTTTTCAAGCCCCTTGAGGTACTGCTTGACGTGGGACACGTGGATATTTTCACCGAAATGGCAGCCCACCAGGAAAATGACCTTGGCGTTGGCCATATCGACGTTTTCGTTGGGCGCCTGCTCGACCGTGGCGAGATAGGCGGTATCGCGGATACCGCGGCACTGGAAGAACGAGGCCTCGGAGATGTTGTGGGTTCCGACGGTGTTCTCGAAGAAGCCCATGGGGTAAGTGGCGGTGGATCCGTGCGGAAACATGGAGATGCCCTTGGTGCCGTGCTGGTCGGCAATGGCCTTCAGCTTGCTGCCGCAGGTGTCGAGGGCCTCTTCCCAGGTGATGCGCTGCCATTTGGGCGCGCCGCGCTTGCCCACGTTTTTCAACGGGTATTTCAGGCGGTCCGGATCGTAAAGCAGTTTGACGCCGGCATTGCCGCGGGCGCAGATGGAGACACCGTTGTCGATTGATTTCGGGTTGCCTTCGAGCTTGACCAGACGGCCGTCGCGAATTTTGCCGACCAGCTGGCACCGCCAGAAGCACATCTCGCACACCCCGCCAACCGCGGTTTGGGTGTTCTTGAAGCTCCCTGGAGCAACCAGGGGCGTCTTGACAACTCCTGACTCCGCTTGGGCCGTCACTTTGGACAGCGGCACGGACGCAGCGGCAATCGAGGCGGCCTTAAGAAAGGTCCGCCTGGTAAGGTTCATTGCCATTTACTGTTCCTCCTTGGTGAAGAAATCGATTAACTGTATCGACATCCGATAAAACGGATGTCGAGCTTCTTGCATGCTTTTTTCCTGAAAACGTACGAACCACGGCCGAAAGAGGGTTTGAAGAAAAAGCTCTTCGTCGTCAAACTTGGCTTCACCGGCCAATGCCGCCAAAAATTCGAGTTCGAATTGAAGGTGATCCGCGGGTTCGGTCTCGGACAGCAGGTCGAAACCCCGTTCACGGTAAAAATTCCTGGTGCGTTCGGTGGTCCGGCCGTACAGGCTGCCGTCGCCGTCAAGGTAGACCGAGGCGTAGGGAGGGATGGTGGTTCCCGGGGCGGCGGTGATGAACAGGCTGGTGTAGGCGGTGCGCAGATCGTCGAGGGGATCGGCGGTTTCTTCCCGCCATGTCCGCATTGCCGCAAGCTCGGCCTGCCAATCGAGGGAAGCGAGCAGCGACTCGAAGGCATCGAAAAACGGTTCGTTGCAAAAGGCGGGGTCGGGATAGCGCATGGTGAGCGCCAAAAAGGAATAGAGGGAGCTGAGGGTGGCGGCTTCGGTTGCCGAGGCGTCGTCCTGATCGGGAGGTAAGCTGTGTGCGGCCATGGAGCAAAGTATACTGGCGGATCGGTGACGGACGATCTGCGTGACCTCGGTTGACGGTCGGGGAATAAGGTTGCGAGGCTCCGCTACAGGAGCCAATTGCCAGCGATAAGCCGCTTTTCTACAGTTGACCCGCCTGCCTCTGTCGTTCCTTGAATCCGCACACTGTAGCATACAATCTTTTTTTGCACAAGATACCTGTACTTCCTACTAAAGGTTTCGATGCAGCCAGTCGATAAGACGAAAAGAGAGAGGTGCATGCTCATGGATGAGAGTCAGCGCCTCGTTCGCCCATCATCGTCAATGAAACCAGGGAAGGAATCATGAAGATCGCAGAATCCGCCATCCAGCTCGCCAGTTCCAGAACCGCAATCGAACATTCAGAACGCCAGGAGTCGCTCACCGTGTGGCGGCCTGACCAGGAGACCGCCCGTACCGAGAGCCGGAACGGCGCCAACGATGCCATCAAACAGCAGGCCGACCAGCTCGCCCGAGAGGCGGCCAAGGTGTCGTTGTCCGAAGCCGCTAAGCAGCAACGAACCGTCGTGGCTGCTAAGTCCGCCGAGACCGATGATTCGCCGTTATCGGACGATCCGAAAACCGACCTGAACTTGCGCATCCTCAAGACCCTGTTCGAAAAGCTCACCGGCAGGAAATTCAAGACGACCGAGGTGCCAGTCGCGCAGCAGGCCGCCCAAGCCCAGGCCCCGGCCCAGGAAGGAGGGCAGGGGGGGCAACTGCCTCCGGGATGGGGGATGCGCTACGAGAGTCACGAAACCTACCACGAAGCGGAATCCACCACCTTCGATGCCAAAGGCACAGTGCTCACAACCGACGGCCAGCAGATCGAAATCGACATCCAGTTGAACATGAGTCGGAGCTTTACCGCGACGATAGACGAGGTGTTGCAGATCCGTCGGACAGAGGTCACGGATCCGTTGGTGATCAATTTCAACGGCACTGCCGCCCAATTAACTCAAAAGACGTTTAGTTTCGACATCGACACCGACGGAACCGACAACCAGATCGCCTTTGTCGGGCCTGGTTCCGGTTTTCTGGCCCTTGACGCCAACAATGACGGCATGATCAACAACGGCAGCGAGCTGTTCGGCACCAAAAGCGGCGACGGGTTTGCCGACTTGGCCGCCTACGACAACGACCACAATGGCTGGATCGACGAAAACGATAGCATCTTTTCCCGGCTGCGGATCTGGATGAAGACCGAGTCGGGCGAGGATAAATTGCTGACCTTGAAGGATCAGGGGGTCGGTGCCATTTATCTCGGCCGGATCGATACCCCCTTCAGCGTCAAGGACGATAGCAACGCCCTGCAGGGCCAGGTCCGTGCCACCGGTCTTTTCCTGTTCGAGAAAGGCGGGACAGGCACCATGCAACAGCTGGATTTGGTCGCCTGAGCCCTCCTGCCACACCCATCGACAAACAAAAAACGCCCTGAAACCAAGCGGTTTGTCACTTGACGGGCTGCTTTTCTGTTGTTATAAGCTTAATTTTTCGAATATTTTCTATTTTTCATCGTCGGCTGCAGTGGTGCGGGTCAAAAACCGTACCGGTCGTGGCCGGGACGTGGCAAGGAGAGCGAGTATGGAAATTCAGATCCCCGCAGGAGTCAAGGGCAAGGAAGAGGTGATGGTGACCTTGGAGACAACCGCCGCCCGCTACGGCAGCGGGTTGGTCGAGGTGTTTGCGACGCCGGCCATGGTCGCCCTGATGGAGAAGACCTGTCTGGTCTCGGTGCTTCCCTTTTTGCCGGAAGGGTTCGGCACGGTGGGCATCAAGGTCGATATCGCCCACACCAAGGCGACCCCGGTCGGGATGAAGGTCACCTGCGAGTCGACCCTAGTCGAGGTGGACCGCCGCCGGTTGGTGTTCGAACTGGTGGCCCACGACGAGAAGGGCGAGATTGGCCGGGGTCGGCACGAGCGCTTCATCATCGATACCGGAAAATTCATGGAAAAATTGTAAGCCGGTATGCTGCCGGGCAGCTGTCTCCGGATGCGGGCAGGGAAAGCGCCTCGCGCTTGGTCCGGTTTTGCGGGTGGCGTCAGTTCGTTTTCCCGTGATGGTAGCGGTTCAGCACCCCGTACAGCATGTCGGGCAGGTCGTTTTTCTGGCGGGAGCTGCGCTGGATCTGTTTGAGGCATTTGTCGAAGGTGACCGGTTCGCCGAGAAAGATGTGCCGGAGCAGCAGCGAGATCAGCCGGGTGATGGTGGTCAGGTTGGCGATCCGAGCCTGGAGTTCGTGGTCGCGGTCAAAGGCGGTCGAGGCGAAGATCTCGACCGGCTTGCCGTTGACCTCGCTCACCGAAAGGTACCATTTGTTGCGGTCGCGGTCGATGGTCCGGTAGCGCTTGCCGTCGAGTACCTCAGGTAGTTCGGCTTCGCCCTCGATCGGTTGCGGGATCGCTTCGGGGAGGATCGCCTCTCTCCGATGGCGCAGCCACAGCCGCTTCACCACTTCCGGTTGTTCCTGCACGGCGTGGTCGAGGGCCGCGCAGGAGGGGCAAAGTTCCTGGGCGTCGTCGGCTTGTGCTTCCCGAAGGTTGCAGATCGTACAGAGGGTAGGGGTGGGCTCGGCGGTCACGATGCAACTCCATGTGGTTGAAAATCGGTTGGCGGGGCGCCCTTCCGTCGGCTCCGCAATCCCTCGACAATACACCGGCGGCAAAAAAAGACAAGCAGGGATGTCGGCCGCTTTTTTCTTCTCTTGCATATCGCCTGTTCCCGTTTTGCCTCCGCCTTCTCCGTTCCCCGCGCCATGCCGCCACCGGCCCGGCCGCCTTTTCCCTTGCACTCTGATGCGGGATTGGTAAAATCTTTCTCTTTGCAATCAGTTTCACCACGATGCCTTTTTTCTTTCGCTCGATCGGGAACAACAATGGACTACAGGGAAACACTGAACCTGCCGCAGACTAAATTTAAGATGAAGGCCAATCTGACCCAGCGCGAGCCGATGGTGCTCAAGCGTTGGGACCAGGACGACCTGTACGGGAAAGTGCAGGAGGCCACCGCCGGCAGGCCCCTGTTCGTGCTCCATGACGGCCCGCCCTATGCCAACGGCAACATCCATTTGGGCACGGCCTTCAACAAGGTGCTCAAGGACATCATCCTCCGGTCCAAGCGGATGGCCGGTTTCAACGCGCCCTACATTCCCGGCTGGGACTGCCACGGCCTGCCGATCGAGCACAATGTCGACCTGGAGCTGGGAGAAAAGAAGCAGAGCATCTCCACTCTGGGCAAGCGCTCGGCCTGCCGCGGTTACGCCGAAAAATGGATCAAGAAGCAGAAGGAGCAGTTCAAGCGCCTGGGGGTCATCGGCGACTGGGGCAATCCCTACCTGACCATGAACTACGCTTACGAGGCGATTATCGCCCGGGAGTTCAATACATTTCTCCTCTCCGGCGCGGTGGTCCGTTCCAAAAAACCGGTCTACTGGTGCGCCACCTGCGGCACGGCCCTGGCCGAGGCGGAAGTCGACTATGCCGATCACACCTCGCCCTCGGTCTATGTCAAGTTTCCGGTGATCGACGACCTCGGTCCCTTGGCGCCGGAGCTGGCGGGGCGCAAGGTTTCGGTGCTGATTTGGACCACCACTCCTTGGACCCTGCCGGCCAACCTGGCCATTGCCTTCCATCCCGATTTCGAATACGCGGCGGTGGCGGTCGGCGACGAGACCTGGATTCTGGCCAAGGAATTGGTGGCCTCCTGCATGGAGCAGTTCGGCATTGAGCAGTATGCGATCCTCGCCGCCTTTTCCGCCGCCGGCCTCGAGGGCAAGCGCTGCCGCCATCCCTTCATGGAGCGCGATTCCCTGATGGTGCTGGCCGACTACGTCACCGCCGATTCGGGTACCGGCTGCGTTCACACCGCGCCGGGCCACGGCGCCGACGACTACCTCACCGGTCTGCGCTACGGCCTGGACATCCTGTCGCCGGTGGATGACGCCGGTTGCTACACCGCCGAGGCCGGGCCTTACCAGGGGCAGCAAATTCCCCGGGTCAATCGGCAGATCATCGCCGACATGGCCTCCCAGGGCTCGCTGGTCAAGGAGGCGTCGATCCGCCACAGCTATCCCCATTGCTGGCGCTGCAAGGAGCCGGTGATGTACCGGGCCACGGCCCAGTGGTTCATCTCCATGGACAACCTTGAACTGCGCGCCAAGGCTTTGGCCGCGATCAACCAGGTCAAATGGACCCCGGCCTGGGGACAGCAGCGGATCTACGGCATGATCGAGGCCCGGCCGGACTGGTGTCTGTCGCGGCAACGGACCTGGGGTGTACCGGTCACGGTGCTGACTTGCACCGCCTGCGGCGAGATCCTCAAGCACCAGGCGGTCTGCGACCGGATCGACGAGCTGTTCATGCAGGAGGGGGCCGATGCCTGGTTCAAGCACGAGGCCGCGGACTTCATCCCCGAGGGCGTGGCCTGCGCGTGCGGCGGCCGCGAGTTCGCCAAGGAGTCGGACATCCTCGACGTCTGGTTCGATTCCGGCGTGAGCCATGCGGCGGTGGTCGAGGCACGGACAGAGCTGCGGGCCCCGGCGGATCTCTACCTGGAAGGCAGCGACCAGCACCGGGGCTGGTTCCAATCCTCCCTGCTCACTTCGGTGGGCACCAGGGGCCGTGCCCCTTACTTGGGCGTGCTCACCCATGGCTATGTGGTCGACGGGCAGGGCAAGAAAATGTCCAAGTCGGTGGGCAACGTGGTGGCGCCCCAAGAGGTGATCGACCGGTACGGGGCCGAGGTGCTGCGGTTGTGGGTGGCCAGCGAGAACTACCAGGACGACGTCAAGGTTTCGGATGAAATCCTCAAGCACGTCTCCGACGCCTACCGCAAGATGCGCAACACCCTGCGCTTTCTCTTAAGCAACCTCTACGATTTCAATCCAACCGAAGACGGCGTGGCGTTGGCCGACCTGCATGAGATCGACCGCTGGGCCCTGGTTAGGTTCGCCGAACTGAACGAGCGCATCACCCGCGCCTACGAGCGCTACGAGTTCCACGCCGTCTACCATGGGCTGCACAATTTTTGCGGCACCACCATCTCCAGTCTTTACATGGACGTGCTTAAGGACCGGCTGTACTGCTCGCTGCCCAACGGCCCGGAGCGACGTGCCGCCCAAACGGTGATCTACCGGATTCTCGACGGCCTGCTGCGACTGATGTCGCCGGTGCTCTGCTTCACGGCCGCCGAGGCCTGGGAGCATCTGCACCAGTTGGAGGCGAATGCTCCGCTTGAACGAAGCATCTTTTTCGCCGATTTCGCCGACGTGGGCGACATCGGCCGGGATGCCGCCTTCGACGAACACTGGACCCGGCTGCTGGCCCTGCGCGGCGCCATCACCAAAGTGCTGGAAGGGGCGCGCCAAGACAAGGTGATTGGGCTGGCGCTCGATGCCGAGGTGGTCCTGCGGGGCACTGCCGATTGGGCGGAGTTCGTGGCCGGCAGCGCGGAACAACTGCGGGAGCTGTGCATCGTTTCCGGCCTGCGCCTGGCGGATGGGCAAGACGACGACAGGGTCTTTGTCGGGGCCGAGGGACTGGAGGGCATCGAGATTGCGGTCGGGCCGGCGCCCGGTGCCAAGTGCGAGCGCTGCTGGACCATTTCGCCCTCGGTCGGCGGGGATGCGGCACACCCCAGCCTCTGCGCCCGCTGCGCCGCCGTGGTGCGCCAACTGGCGGTCTGAAGGGGCGGCGATGCTTGTTTTTTCCTTCATCATCCTGGCGGTGGTCGGCATCGACCAGGCGAGCAAGGCCTGGATCGTCGCGCATTTTGCCCTGTACGAGAGCGTGGAGGTCATCCCCGGCCTGTTCAACCTGACCCATTTGACCAATAACGGCGCCGCCTTCGGCATGCTGGCCGGCCAGCCGGCGCTCTGGCGGCAGGTGTTCTTCATCGTTGCCGCCGGTATAGCCCTGGTGTGCATCTGGATTGCCCAGCGCAGTTTCAGCCCGCGCAGCCGGGCCTACACGGTGGCCCTGGCCCTGATCGCTGGCGGGGCCATCGGCAACCTGATCGACCGGATCCGATGGGGATTCGTGGTCGATTTCCTGGACTTTTACCTGGGACAGTCGCACTGGCCCGCCTTTAATGTCGCCGATTCCGCGATCACCGTCGGCGTCGCCCTGTTCATTGGATACAATCTCCTGTTCGACCGGCAATGAGCCGGTGGGCGGGTCAATAACGACCGATTTGCATGCGCATGAAAAAAACCGCAATTCTCTTTCCGGGACAAGGGTCCCAATATGTGGGCATGGGCCAGGCCTTTGTCGAGCAGGATGCCGATGCCGCGGCCTTGATGGATCTGGCCGAGCGGATCTCCGGCTTCCCGATCCGAACCCTGTGCTTCCAAGGACCGCTGGCGGATCTGACCCGAGTGCTCTACCTCCAGCCGGCCCTGACCGCAATCAACCTGATCTGCTGGCAGCAGTTGCTCAAGGCGCTGCCAGGATTCACCCCTGCCTTTTTCGCCGGCCACAGCCTGGGCGAGTATTCCGCCTTGTACGGGGCCGGGGTGCTGACCCTGGAGGATACCCTGGCGCTGGTGACCAAGCGCGGCCAGTTGATGGAGCGCGAGGGTGCGGCGCATCCCGGCGGCATGCGGGCGGTTTTGGGGCTGGATATCGAGCGGATCGAGGCCATCCTGGCCGATTTTAACGGGCCGGGCGTGGCGGTGGTGGCCAACCATAACACCGCATCCCAGATCGTCCTTTCCGGCGACGCGGCCGGACTCGACAGCGTCTGCGCGGTCTGCGCCGACCAAGGCGGCAAGGTCATCCCGCTTAATGTCAGCGTTGCCAACCATAGCCCACTGGTGGCCGGCGCGGTCGACGATTTTGCCGCTTTCATGGCCGACATCGCCTTCCATTCTCCCCAGGTGCCGGTGTTGTGCAACGTCACCGGCAGCGAGGAACGGGATCCCGGCCAATTGAAGGCAATCATGGCCCGCCAGATCGCCTCCCGGGTCCGCTGGCTGCCGATTGTCGAGCGCATGATCGCCGACGGGGTCGAGGTGATGGTCGAACTGGGGCCCAAGAACGTCCTGGCCGGGATGATCAGGAAAATCCTGCCGAAACAGTCCGCCATCGTCTGCGTCCAGGCCGATACCCCGGAGAGTCTGGCCAAGGTGGCCGAGATCGTGGCCGACTGATAACCTCCCGGACCACCATGATTTTCTTCTTGCTTGACAAGCGAAGGCATGTCGGGTATGTATCCCAATTTCCCGCGCGGAGCCGTTAGGGGCGTCCGTGGCGGCTATTGCACGGTGAATCCTTCATGACATTGTCCCGTATAGAGCACCATGTTTGAGAATTTAACCGATCGTCTCGAGAGCGCGTTCAAGAAATTGCGCGGCCATGGCAGGCTGACTGAAGAGAACATTCAGGAGGCCATGGGCGAGGTGCGCACCGCGCTGCTCGAAGCGGATGTCAATTTCGGCGTCGTCAAGGAATTCATCGCGTCGGTCACGGCCCAGGCCATCGGCAAGGAAGTGCTTACCAGCCTTTCGCCCGGCCAACAGGTGGTCAAGGTCGTACACGACCACCTGGTCGAATTGCTCGGTAGCCAGGCCCAGCCGCTCAAACTCGACGGCCGGCAACCGGTGACCATCATGCTCGCCGGACTTCAGGGCTCGGGCAAGACCACCACCGCCGCCAAGTTGGCGCGCCAGCTCAAGGAAAAGGGCCGTTCGCCCCTGCTGGTGCCGGCCGACGTCTACCGGCCCGCCGCCATTGAGCAGTTGCATGTCCTGGGCGCCCAGGTCGAGGTGCCGGTTTTTGCGTCGACCACCGAGCAAAAACCCGTGGACATCGCCCGCCAGGCATTTGCCGAGGCAAGCACCGGCCCCTATGACACGGTGATCATCGACACCGCCGGCCGGTTGCATGTCGACGATGCCCTCATGGCCGAGTTGCGCGAAATTAGCCGGACCGTGCCTCTGACCGAGGTGCTGTTCGTCGCCGATGCCATGACCGGCCAAGACGCGGTTACGGTTGCCGAAAAGTTCAACAGCGAACTCGAGATCACCGGCGTCATCCTGACCAAGATGGAAGGCGACGCCCGCGGTGGCGCGGCCTTGTCGGTCAAGAAGGTCACCGGCAAACCGATCAAGTTCGTCGGCGTCGGCGAATCGGTCGAGGCCTTGGAGGTTTTTCATCCCGATCGAGCCGCCTCACGCATTCTGGGCATGGGCGACGTCCTGTCGTTGATCGAGAAGGCGGAAGCGGTCGTCGACCAGAAGAACGCCGAGCAACTGGCCCGCAAGATTCAGAAAAACGCCTTCACCCTGGAAGATTTTCTCGATCAGATCCAGCAGATCAAGAAAATGGGCACCCTGGAGCAGATCATGGGCATGATCCCCGGGATCAACAAGCTCAAGCAGCTCAAGGATGCTCCCAAGCCCGATCAGAAGGAACTGGTCAAGACCGAGGCCATCATCCGCTCCATGACCACCAAGGAGCGGCACAATCATAGGATCATTGACGCCAGCCGACGGCTGCGGATCGCCAAGGGCTCGGGGACGTCGGTTGCCGAGGTGAACCGGGTGCTGAAAAGTTACGCCATGATGCTGAAAATGATGAAGAACCTGAAAGGCAAGGGCATCGTGACCGGCGGTAAGCGCCGCAAGTTGCCCAAAGGGCTCATGCGCTCGTAATATTTGTACGTTTTCAACCGTGCCCGGCGTGTTGCCGGGACGATATCCACCGGAGGATAAGGAATGGCAGTTCGTATTCGTTTGACCAGGAAAGGCAGGAAGAAACAACCCTTCTACCGCATCGTCGTTGCCGACAGCGAAGCGCCGCGCGACGGCAAGTTCCTCGACATCGTCGGCACCTATGATCCCATGCAGAATCCTGCCGCCATTACCATCGACAACGAGAAGCTTGACGCCTGGATGAAGAAAGGTGCCAAACCGACGGAGACGGTGGAGAGCCTGATCAAAAAGTCCGGCGCTCAAGTGGCCGCTGCGGCATAAATGAAGCAACTGGTTGAATTCATTGCCGGTCGGCTGGTCGAGTATCCCGACCGGATTGAGGTGAACTTGCAAGAAGAGGGCGACAATCTCGCCATCGAGCTGCGAGTGGCCCAGGAAGACCTGGGCAAAGTGATCGGAAAACAGGGGCGGACCGCCAGGGCCATGCGCGCGGTGCTGGCCGCCTCCAAGGCTGGGGACGGCAAACGTGCCCGGCTGGAAATTGTCGAATAACGACCGGGTGGACCCGGGGGCGAGCGGTGCTTTCGTCTTGCTTGGCACGGTGGTCAGGCCGCACGGAATCCGGGGTGAATTGAAGATTTGCCCGCACACCGAGCAGCCGGACAGTATTTGCCGCTACCAGCGGGTTTTTCTTGCCGCCGACGTTGACGGTGAGATGATCGAATGTGTGGATATCCGGGCCCGGATCAGTGGGCGGATGATCATCCTTCGCCTGCGCGGTTGCGACGACCGCGATCGGGCCGAGCGGTTTGCGGGGTGGCGGCTGTGGCTCCCCACCTCGGAGTTGCCGCCGGCCAAAGCCGATGAAGTGTACTTGCACAGCCTGATGGACAAGCGGGCCCGAACCTCGGATGGACGCGAACTTGGCACGATCAGGGAATTGCTCGGCGGCGGCCAAGAGAGGCTGGTGATCCGGGACGGCGACCGCGAATACCTCGTGCCGGCGGTGCGGGCGTTTATAGTTTCTGTCGGCAAGACCGAGGTGGTACTGGATCTGCCGCCCGGTTTGCTTGAGATGAACAGCTGAGCGCTTCCGACCGCCGTGCTTTTTTCGATCCTGACAATTTTTCCCGATTTTTTTTCCTCGCCGCTGCAGGAAGGGATTGTGCGCAAGGCCCAGGGCGAGGGGAAGATCGAGATCGGTATTCATAATATCCGGGAATATGCCCTGGATAAACATCGCATGACCGACGACCGGCCCTTTGGCGGTGGCGAGGGCATGGTGATGAAGCCGGAACCGCTGGCCGCCTGCATGCGGGCCGCTATCCGGCCCGATTGTTCCCGCCGGGTGATCCTGCTGTCGCCCAAGGGCGAGCGGTTCAACCAAGCGCAGGCGGAACGGCTGGCCGAATATGGGCAATTGGTGCTGATTTGCGGTCGCTACGAAGGCGTGGACGAACGCTTTCGCCGTTTGTACGTCGAGGAAGAGTTGTCGATCGGCGACTATATCCTGACCGGCGGCGAGTTGGCCGCTTTGGTGGTGATCGACGCGGTCAGCCGTTTGTTACCTGGGGTGCTGGGCTGCAGCGACTCGGCCACCAACGACAGTTTCAGCCGCGGACTGCTCAAGCATGCGCAGTACACGCGCCCGCAGATATTCGAAGAGATGGGCGTGCCGGAGGTGCTGCTCTCCGGCGACCATGCCGCCATTGACCGCTACCGGCTGGTCGAATCGGTGCGGCTGACGCTTGAACGGCGTCCCGAACTGCTGGCTTCGGCGCGATTTTCGCCGCAGGAAGTGAAAATATTGCGGCGCGAAGGACTCTACGGCCGAATCGAGGCCATGATGCGGACGCAACGGGCGGGCGGCGATGCGGATTGACGTGGCTCTGGTGCATTATCCGGTGATTAACCGCCATGGCGAGACCATCGGTTCGGCGGTGACCAACCTCGACCTGCACGACATTGCCCGGGCGGGTAGGACCTATGGGGTCGGGACCTACTGGGTGATCACCCCGTTTGAAGAGCAACGGCAACTGGCCGAGCAGATTGTCGGCCACTGGACCCGCGGTTACGGCGGCAGCGTCAATCCGGATCGGAGCGACGCCCTGGCGCTCATCACGGTTTGCGCCAGTTATGCCGAGGCCCTGGCCGGTGCCACGGAAAAATTCGGCGAGCGGCCATTGGTGCTCGCCACCTGCGCCAAGGAGCAGGCCAACACCTTGGAATACGCCGAAATTCGCGAGAAGCTCGGCCGGGAAACGCCGGTGCTTCTGCTCTTCGGTACCGCTTGGGGCTTGAGCCCCGAGTTGATGGCCGCGGTGGATGGCGTGTTGCCGCCCTTGCGCGGCACCACCGGATTCAACCATCTGTCGGTGCGATCGGCGGCGGCGATCATTCTCGATCGGCTGCTCGGCGAGTGCAGCGGCACGATGCAGGCGTTGTGATGCGCGCACCTCAGGTGCGGAGCGATAGAGCAATAAGCAGGACATGGGATGTGTGGAGGCATCCTTCGGCGGACGCTGCGAGGCGTTTGACCGTAAAACAATGAATATGGCGATGAATATGTTGGACAAGATCGATCTTGAGCAAATGCGTTTCGATATTCCCACCTTCCGTCCCGGCGATACGGTCAAGGTGCACATCCGGATCATCGAGGGCAACAAGGAGCGGGTTCAGGTGTTCCAGGGCGTGGTGATCAAGCGCAAACGGGGAACCATGAACGCCACTTTCACGGTCCGGAAAATTTCCCACGGCGTGGGTGTGGAGAAAACCTTTGCCCTGCATTCGCCCCGGATCGAGAAGGTCGAAATGGTGACTGCCGGTCGGGTGCGCCGCTCCCGTCTCTACTATCTGCGCGAACGTCGCGGCAAGGCTGCCCGTATCCGCGAGCGGGGTATCATCTGAATGGCGTTTTCCCGCTCCGGGCAATCCGGTAGCCGGGAAAGAACGATCTGCCTGGATTCGGCGGTGGCAACCACCCAGGTTGCCACCGCCATTTTTTGCCCCGGATTGCAGACCTTTTGTTTCTTGCCTTGCAGGCGGCAATGCATGGAAATGCCGACATGACCCCATGCGTTTCTCACCTTTTTCCCACTGTGTCTCCCCGTCCGGGCGATACCTTTTCGATTGAACGCCAATTTTTCGGCCAGGGTGCCGGCCTGATCGCCGGTCTCGACGAAGCCGGCCGGGGCCCGCTGGCCGGGCCGGTGGTTGCCGCCTGCGCGATCCTGCCCCGGGATGGCGACCACCACCTTTTCCGCGATTCCAAGCAACTCACCGCCCAGCAGCGCGAGCAACTGTTCGCCCTGCTGCAGACCAATGGTGCCGTCATCGGGGTTGGAATCGCCGATCCACGGGAAATAGAGACAATCAATATCCTCCAGGCCTCCTTACTGGCGATGCGCCGAGCGTTGGCGGAATGCGTCGCGGCCAACAACGACCAAACCCCGGATGTGCTGCTGGTCGACGGCAGACACCGGGTGCCGGTCACGATCCAGCAACTGACCTTGATCAAGGGCGAATCGAAAAGCGCTTCCGTCGCCGCGGCCTCGATCATTGCCAAGGTGACCCGCGACCGGCTGATGGCCGAAGCTCACGCCTGCTATCCGCAGTACGGTTTCGATCGCCATCAGGGGTACCCGACCAAAGCGCATCGGCAGGCGATTGCCGTTCATGGCCCCTGTCCGCTGCACCGCCGCACCTTTCGAGGCGTGGCCGAGTTTCTGCCAACCTCCGATTCGCCGATGCCGGTTCAGCCGAGCCTGTGGTGACGGACCGACAAGGGAGATGACGGTGTCGTTGCACAGGAAAAAGGCGACCGCGCCCACAGGCCGCCTAGGCGAAGCCTTGGCAGCCGGGTTTTTGGTCAAGCAGCGATATGCGATTGTCGAGCTCAATTACCGCAAATCCTACGGCGAGGTCGACATCATCGCCCAAGATGGCGACACCGTGGTCTTTGTCGAGGTCAAAACCCGTAAATCCTCGGGCTTCGGCACGGCGTTCGAGGCGGTCGACAGCCGCAAGCAGCGGCAGATTTCCCGAATTGCGCAGGAATATCTGCAAAGCCACGGCCTGCTCGAAACGCCCGCCCGGTTCGACGTGATCGCGATCCGGCTGGATGGCGACAACCGGGCCGCAGCTATCGATCATATCAAAAACGCCTTTGATTGCGTGCTGTAGGAGCAAAGCATGAACACCGCGACCAGGGAAACGCAGGCCCCGGTGGCCGTCACCATGGGCTGCCCGGCCGGCATCGGGCCGGAAATCATTTGCCGATTGTTTGGCCGGAAGGATGCTTCCGTCTCGGGACTGGCCGTGGTGGTGGGGGATATGGCGGTGCTGCGCCAGGCCGCCACCGGGCTTGGCATGGCGCTGCCCATCGAGCCTTGGCTTCCTGGACAGCCGGTCGAAAGAGGTCGTGTGCCGGTGTTCCAGGTCGGCCCGCCCCGGAGCGAGCCGGTGTGCTGGGGCCGACCCGACGCGGCTGGCGGCCGGGCCATGGGACAATGCATCGAGGAGGCGGTCCGGCTGGTCGACGCCAAAGCCTGCAGCGCCATCGTCACGTGCCCGATCAGCAAAAAGAGCCTGCAAGCCGCCGGATACCCATATCCGGGGCACACTGAAATGATGGCCGCCCTCACCGGCAGCCCGAGGGTACGGATGATGATGGCCGGGCCCAGGCTCAAGGTGGTCTTGGTCACCATCCATGTGGCGTTGCGCCGGGTGCCCGAGCTGCTGAACCCGGCGGAGATCGCCGATTGCATCGACATGACCCGGACCTCCCTCCAACGCGACTTTGCCCTCGCCGCCCCCAGAATCGCGGTGGCGGGCCTGAATCCCCATGGCGGCGAGAACGGGCTGTTCGGCGACGAGGAAACGCGGGTCATTGCGCCGGCGCTGACGGCCTTTGCCGCCGATCAGGTGAGCGGGCCCTGGCCGCCGGACACCGTCTTTCATAAGGCGGTCTCCGGGCAATACGACGCGGTGATCGCCATGTACCACGATCAGGGATTGATTCCCTTCAAACTCCTTCATTTCCAGGACGGCGTCAATGTCACCCTCGGCCTGCCGTTGGTCCGGACCTCGGTCGACCACGGCACCGCCTACGATATTGCCGGGAAAAATATGGCCGACCCGTCCAGCCTGGCCGCGGCCCTGGACCTGGCGCAGACCATCGTCGTCAACCGGCGGCAGGGAGGTGCTGCATGCACCCCGGCCTGCTGATCGCCTTCGAAGGGATCGACGGCACCGGCAAGTCGACCCAATTGCCGCTTCTCGCCGCCTACCTGCGTGAGCTGGGATGGGCGGTGGTCGAAACCAGGGAGCCGACGGACGGCCCCCATGGGCAGCGGATCCGCGCCCTGTACCGCAACCGGAAGCAGGCCTCGCCGGAACAGGAGTTGGAGCTGTTTCTGCTCGACCGTCGCCAGCACGTTACCGAATGTATCGGCCCGGCCCTGGAACAGGGAATGATTGTGCTCACCGACCGGTACTATTTTTCCACTGCGGCTTACCAGGGCGCGGCGGGGTGCGATCCGGCCCGGGTTTTTGCCCGCCACGATTTCGCGCCCGAGCCGGATCTGGTGCTGCTGCTCACCTTGCCGGTGGAAGAAAGTGTCCTGCGCATCCGCGACCTGCGCGGCGAATCTCCCAACGATTTCGAGCAGCAGGAGCAGTTGGAAAAAGTGGCCGCGCTCTTTGCATCCTTCCCCCACAGTTGTATAGTGCGCATCCATGCCGCCCGACCGGTGGCGGAAGTGCAATCCTCCATCCGCGCGGCGGTCCAACAACTGCTTATGCGCAAAGGTGTGTAATGCTCCGGATCATGCTTGGTTTTCGCTTTCGCCTGCTCGCCGTTTCGGCCTGCGCGCTCCTGCTGGCCGGCGGCTGCCAGCCCATGGCCGAAACCGCCGCTTTGCAGCAGGCGGCGTCACCCGGTGCGGACAAGGCCGACCACGCCTGCTCCTATGCCTATTTCCTTTGGGGCCGTCACGCCGAATTGCTGCTTCGTTTCGACGAAGCCCTGGAGTTTTACCAGAAGGCCCTGATTTGCGACGATCAGGCCGAGTTTGTCAGCGAGAAGGTGCCGATCCTGCTGCTGCGGCTGGAGCGGACCGACGAGGCCGCGATCTGGCTGAACAATTACCTCCAAACCCACTCGGACCGGACCGGGATGCGGATGCTCTATGCCAAGGTGCTGCTCAAGCAGAAGAAAAACACCGAGGCCATGGAGCAGTACCGGCTGATCAGCGAACAGCATCCCGACGATCCGACCATCCTGATGCTGCTGGCCGAGATGTACATGGGCGCCGACCAGGCGGCCAAGGCCAGGCCGCTGCTGGAACGGGTGCTGGCTCAGGATCCCGCCTCCTATCCGGGACACATCCTCATGGCCCGGCTCTGCCAGGAGCAGAACCAGATCGACGAGGCGGTGGAGCATTATCAAAAGGCTTTGGAGCGAAACTGGTCCAGTGAGCTGAACCTCGAGTTGAGCGAGTTGTACATCAAGAACGGGCGCTACGACGAGGCCGCCTCTCTGCTTGAAAGCGTGGTCGAGCGCGACGAACAGAATGAATCCGCCCGGGTGGCCCTGATCCACGTCTATCTGTTGCAGCAAAAGGTCGCCCAGGCCCTGACCGAGCTGAATCAGCTCAAAACCTATACCGAGCAGCCCCAACGAGTCGACCTGACCATTGCCCGCCTGTACGCCAAGCAAGGCCACTACGACAAGGCCGCCGCCATTCTCGAGAAGATCCTGGACAAGGAGAACCTGTCAGAGGCCCGCTATTTCCTCGCCGTGCTGCTGGCGCAGCAGCAGAAATACGGCCGGGCGTTGAAGCAGTTGCGCCTGATTGACCAGGGTGCCTCCGAATACCCGGATGGTCTGCTCTTGCAGGTGCGGATTCTCAAGGAGCAGGACAAGGTGGAGGAGGCGCGCCAACTCCTGGAGCGTCATCTGGATACCGGCAAACTGCGCACCGCCGAAATGTACGTCATGCTCTCCGCCCTCTATCAAATCGAAGGCCGCGACGACGTTGGGAAAAAGGTGTTGCTGCAGGGACTCGAAATTTTTCCCAACGACGAAAACCTGCTCTACGAGTACGGCCTGCTACTGGAGGATAACGGCGACCACAACGCGGCGCTGGCTATCATGCAGAAGATCATCTCCATCAAGCCCGATAGCGCCGCAGCCCTGAATTTCGTCGGATTCAGCTGGGCCGACAAGAAGATCAATCTCGACCAGGCCCTGGAGTACATTCAACGGGCCATCGAACTCAAGCCGGACGACGGGTACATCCGCGACAGTCTGGGCTGGGTCTACTATCGGCTCGGCAAGTTCGATCAGGCGATCAAGGAACTGGAAGCAGCGGTTCAACTGTCGCCCGAGGATGCCGCCATTCTGGAGCATCTCGGCGATGTCTACTTGGAGAAGGGGCGGGTGCGCGATGCCTTGCAGACCTACAAGAAAGCGGTGAAATTCGCCACCGAGGACAAGGACAAAACCAGGATTCGCGAAAAGATCCGCATTCTGGACAAGCAGGGCATCCGCTGATGGGAGCGGACCGGTTGCTGCGTCTGGGCTTGTTGTTGCTGTGTTGCCTGGCAACACTCGCCGGTTGCGCCGGCAAGCAGCCGAAGACCGTGCCCCTGGCTCCAAGCGAGGAACAGGAGGCCAGGGCGTTGTGGACGGACTTTGTCGGCGCGAAAAGGCCGCAGGCCCTCGATGCCGATGTCCGCCTGCAATGGGACGTGATGGGCAGCAAGGGCGGGGTGGGCGCCTCCCTGTCGGTGCAGCGGCCGGCCCTGGTCCGGGTGAGTGCGAACGACCCCTTGGGGCGGACGCTCATCCTGGCGGTAGCCGACGCCTCTGCCTTCACCATGGTCGACAACCGGAGCGGCCAGGTCTATCGGGGGACCATCCAGTCCCGTTTCTGGCGGTCCTATGTGCCGGAAGCGGTGCAGCCCGATGATCTGCTGCCCCTGCTGGGCGGTTTTCTGGCCAAGGGGGAAGGGGATGCGGCTGTGCCCTCTTGGGACGAGGCCGGCAGGGGAATTTGGTATCAATGGCGCGATGATCGGAAGCAGCACCACTATGTCCTGCTGGACAAGGCGAGCGGTACCATGCTGCAGCACCTGCTGCTCGATGACCGGGGGGACCGGGATTTGGTCCTGCAATATGCCGATTACCGAAAGGAAAACGGCAGCGAATTTTCCTGGCCGGCCCGCCTGCGTATCACCGGTCAGGCGGTAACCGGCACTCTGTCCGTTCAGGTCGAACGGGTTTTTTCCTATTCACCTCAGGAGGCGGCAGCCTTTCGCGTGGTGCCGCCTCCCCATTTCACCGTGGAGCGCGTCGATTGAGCGCTACTTCTTCGCCGTGTTGACGATCAGCACAAAGAGATTGTCTTCCTTGAAGAACACCTGCTGCAAATCGTAGCTGCGATTGGGCTCCAAATCGATCACCACCCGAACCTTCTCCGGCTTTTTGGTCGTGGTGGTGCGGATCACCTTGATGAATTTACCGTTGGTCTTGATCGGGCCCTTGCTCTTCTGGAGCAATTTGGTGTTGCTGAAGTCGCAGATCACCCTGGGAATGCCTTCCTCGACTCCGTGGATGGCCGGGGGATGAAACCCGTTCAGTTTGAACATGACCATTTCACCCTTGGGCGAGGAGTCGTCGAATTTGACATATTCAATCTGAGGTTTGTCGGTGGCATTGGCGAGGATGGCGGGCTTGTCGGCGGTCTCTGACTTGCCGGCATCCGGTGCTCCTCCTCCCGCCTTCTTGTCGGCCGCCGCCGCTGGAGCTGCTGCCGCTTCCTGGGCCTGGGCGGCTGCCTTGGCCTTTTTCTCTTTCTTGTTCTCAGGCGCGGGCTGGGCCGCGGTTTCCTTGGCCGGTTTTTCCGGCTTTTTTTCCGGCTCCTCGGATTTGGCCGTGGCAGGAGCGGCCGCAGCCTGGAGGGCGGGCACCGGCAGCGCGGCAGTGGTCTCGGGTGGCGGCGATGCCTCGGCGCCTGCTGCTTCGACCTTTTCCGGCTTCATTGTCGTGGCCTCGGGCGGTGCGTCCTTTTTCTCTTCCGGCTTGGTACGCTCCTTCTTGGTGCTCTCTTTGGTCGCGGGTTTGGCGGCTGGGGCCGGGACCTCGGCTTTTTCCGGCTGCGGCTGCTTGGCTGCTGCGGTTTCTTTTGCCGGTGCCGGAGCGGGTTGTGCCGGCGGCTGCGATGGTTCCGGCTGCGCCGGCGGTTGCGGCGCTGCCGCCTGTTCAGGCGGTACGGCTGTGGCCTCCGGTGCTGAGCCAGGGGTGGTTACGGGTGCGGTGGCCGCCTCTTTTGCCGGTGCCGGTACGGCAGCCTTTTCCTGATGCCGTGGTGCGGCGGCCTTGCCCGGCCCGGTGAACTGGACCACGAGGGTCGAGTTGCTCGCGTCGAATTTCTGGGTGAAGTTCAACCCCTTGAAGGTGGAGACATCGAAGACGATGCGGGTTTTCGACAAATTGCCCGCATGCATGCCCACCCGCACCCGCTTGACGATCGAACCGTTGGTCGTAGTGACGCTCTTGACGCTCCGGCCATAGGTCATGCCGTCGAAATCAAAGATGATCCTCGGGTTTTCGTCTTTCAAAGTGAAGACTTTTGGACTATAGGAGCCGTTGAGTTGCAGGATCACCTCTTCACTGGTGGGCGAAAGGACAAGGTGCTTGAGGTTTTGCAACTGCGGTGCGGCCGGTGCGTTCTCTGTCGCCTCCTCGGCACTGACGAGCGTACAGGCCAGCAGCAGGGCGAACAGGGATCGCAAAGTCAGGGCAACGAATTGTTTCTTCATTTTTCTATCCACTGTATGTTGAGTGAAAGGTTGAGAGGCGGTTTTCTGAAAAACCTCATTATGTTAAGCAAAAATCGCGCCGGTCTTCGCCGGCCGTCGGGCCTCCCGCCACCCCCGTTTTTTTTCAGGGGCAGCTGAAGCCCGCTCTCCTGTTTTTCGTCTGCAACTAGAGCCAGTTCGGATTGTCTTGCTCTTTTTATTCCCTTTTTTTCCACATGTCCTCATCGCTCATGCTTTCTTCTTCTTCCCTGGATCTTGACCGGATTCTTCCCCTGGTGCGTAAGCCGGGTCAATATGTTGGCGGCGAACTCCATGCGGTCGATAGCGGGTTCGACGCCGGCAATCTCAATTTCTGCCTCATCTTTCCCGACCTATACGAGATCGGCATGTCCCACCAGGGGTTGCAGATCTTGTATCATCTCCTCAACGGCCGCGCGCAAACAACCGCGCATCGAGCCTATGTTCCGGATATCGACATGGAGCGGGAACTGCGCGCCCAGGGGCTGCCGCTGTTTTCCCTGGAGGCCAAGGCGCCGTTGGCGGCCTACGATGTGCTGGGCATCACTCTACCCTATGAGCTCTGTTATACCAACCTCCTGACCGTGCTCAACCTGGCGGGATTGCCTTTTTGGGCTGCGGACCGGAACCAGGGGCATCCACTGGTGCTGGGCGGCGGTTCCTGCGCCTTCAATCCCGAGCCGGTGGCCGATTTTTTCGATGCCATCGTCCTGGGCGACGGCGAGGAAATCATCCTGGAAATCGCCGATCTCCTGGCCTTGGCCAAAAAGGAAGGCTGGCCTCGGCCCGCGGTGCTGGAACGGCTGGCGCGGATGCCTGGCATCTACGTGCCCTCCTTGTTCAAGCCGAAATACGCGCAGAATAAGCTGGTTGCGGTCGAGCCGCTTCTGGCCGAGGTTCCCTCGGTCCGCCGCCGGGTGCTGCCCCGGCTCCACGCTCCGTCCGTCCTGTACCATCCTTTGGTGCCGGTGGTCAAGCCGGTGCACGACCGGCTCGGGGTGGAAATCGCGCGAGGGTGCACCCGGGGCTGCCGGTTCTGCCAGGCCGGCATCACCTATCGCCCGGTGCGCGAACGGACCCTGGAGGAGATCATGGAACTGGCCAACCAGGGCATCGCCCACTCGGGATTCGAGGAGCTGGCCCTGCTTTCGCTTTCCACCGGCGATTTTTCCTGTCTGGGCGAATTGATGGGTGCCCTGATGGACCGCTTTGCCGACGATTTCGTGTCGGTGTCCATGCCTTCGATGCGAGTCGGAACCTTGACACCGGAGATCATGAACCAGATCAAGCGCGTCAGGAAAACCGGATTCACCATTGCCCCGGAGGCGGGGACCGACCGCTTGCGCCAGGTGATTAACAAGGGGATCACCGAGGAGGATTTGCTGACCACCTGCCGGGATGCCTTTGCCCTTGGCTGGAAACTGATCAAGCTCTATTTCATGGTGGGGCTGCCCACCGAAACCGAGGCCGATGTGGAGGGCATCGTCCAACTGGCCAAAAAGGCCCGCGCCCAGGTCGGGCAGGGCAAGGGACGTCCGGTGCAGGTCAATCTGGGCGTGGCCACCTTCGTGCCCAAGCCGCATACTCCCTTCCAGTGGGAGGCGCAGATCGGCCTGGAGCAATCGCGGGCAAACATCAATCGCCTGAAACAGATGCTCCCCCGGCAGGGCTACAAGCTCAAGTGGCACGACCCGGAACAATCCTTTCTGGAAGGGGTCTTTTCCCGGGGCGACCGGCGGCTGGCGTCTTTGATCGAGGCCGCCTGGAACATGGGCGCCCGGCTGGACAGCTGGTCCGAACACTTCGACCTGGCACGGTGGCGCCGGGCCGCCGTCGAATGCGGGCTGGTGCTCGAGGACTACCTGCAGGCGCGGCCGGTCGCGGATGCTTTGTCTTGGGATCACCTGCACTGTGGGGTAGAGCGGTCTTTCCTCGAAGCCGAGCGGGACAAGGCCCTCGCCCAGGAGTACACCCCGGATTGCCGGGCGCACGGCTGCCAGGGCTGCGGCCTCTGCGACTTCAAAACCGTGCGGCCGGTGGTCCATGAACGACCGACTGCCGTCCGTCCGGTGCCATCGACTCCGTCCGTCAGGGAAGAGCCGGGGCCGCCGCCCAAGGCGCATGCGTACCGGGTCCATTACACCCGCCTGGGAGACAGTCGCTTTTACGGCCATCTGGAATTGCTGCAACTGATCTTCCGTACCCTGCAGCGCGCCGGGCTGCCGCTGCTGTTTTCCAGCGGCTTCAACCCTTCCCCCAGGGTATCCTTCAGCCAGGCCTTGCCGGTGGGGGTCGAGAGCCTGGCGGAGTCCTTTGACATGGATCTGTCCCGGCCCTTGGCCTCCCTGGAAGAGACGGCGAGCCGGCTCAACAGCCGGCTGCCCGCCACCATCCGGGTGCAGGCGGTGGAACCGGCGCCGAGGACCGTGGTCAGGACCAGCATCACCAGCTATACCCTGTCCGCGGCGGCCTATCCCGAGCAGATGCATCGGAATCTGTCCGAATTCCTCGGCCGCGAGTCCTTTGTCATCGACCGGTTCCGCAAGAATCGGCATAAGGAGCTGGATCTGCGCCCTCTGGTGGCCCGGCTGGAGTTCGATCAGGGCCGGATTCTGCTCGACCTGATCGGCCATCAGGGCCAGCCCGGGACCAACCCCCGGGAAATCATGGAAAAGGTGCTCGGTTTTTCCGAACGCGAGGCCCTGTTGGCGCGGATACTGAAGACCGGAGTCAAGGAAATGGCATCCTCATCTTGAGAATTTTGCAGGATTACTGTAGATAGAGCCGATTCATTGCCTCCGGCCGCAATGGGCCGGAGTTTGACGACCACGATGCCTGCAAGAAAATTATCGGAATGCCCCATTCCCCGGTTTGCTTGCGACTTTCCGATGACTAAGGAGAAGAAATGAAGAAAATCGTTTTGCGCGAAGATGAGATGCCGACCAGCTGGTATAACGTGGTGCCCGATATTCCGGGCGGGCTCCAGCCTCCGCTCGATCCGGAAACCATGCAACCGATGGGACCGGAAAAACTGGCCGCCGTGTTTCCCATGGCCCTGCTCGAGCAGGAGATGAGCCGGGAACGGTTCATCGAGATTCCGCAAGAGGTCCAGGAAATCTACAAGATCTGGCGTCCCACCCCCCTGGTCCGGGCCACCAAGTTGGAGGAGGCCCTGGGCACCAAGGCGAAGATCTTCTTCAAGGACGAAAGCGTCTCGCCGGTGGGCAGCCACAAGCCCAATTCCGCCGTACCCCAGGCCTACTACAACAAACGCGAGGGCATCAAGCGCCTGACCACCGAAACCGGCGCCGGTCAGTGGGGCTCGGCCCTGTCGCTGGCCACCTCCAAGTTCGGCCTGGAATGCAAGGTGTACATGGTACGGGTTTCCTACGACCAAAAGCCGTATCGCAAGTTCATCATGCAGACCTTCGGCGCCCAGGTGGCGGCAAGCCCCAGCCCGGACACCAACACCGGCCGCGCCATCCTGGCCAAATACCCCGACACTCCCGGTGCCTTGGGAATCGCCATCTCCGAGGCTCTGGAAGATGCCTCGACCCGCACCGACACCAACTACGCCTTGGGCTCGGTGCTCAACCACGTGGTTCTGCACCAGTCGGTCATCGGCCTGGAGGCCAAGAAGCAGATGGAAATCGCCGGCGAGTATCCGGACGTGATCATCGGCTGCTGTGGTGGCGGCTCCAACTTCGCCGGCTTGATCGCCCCCTTCGTCCCCGATTATCTCGACGGCAAGAAGATCGAGTTCATCGGCTACGAGCCGGCTTCCTGCCCGTCGATGACCGGCGGCAAGCTGGCCTATGATTCCGGCGACGTGGCCATGATGACCCCGCTGCTCTACATGTACACCCTGGGCCACGATTTCGTGCCGCCCGGCATCCACGCCGGCGGCCTGCGCTACCACGGCATGGCGCCGATCGTCTCCGCCCTGGCCCGTGACGGCATCATCACCCCCAAGGCGGTGCATCAGCTGGAATGTTTCGAGGCGGGCATCCTGTTTGCCAAGACCGAAGGGATCATCCCGGCGCCCGAAACCACCCACGCCATCCGCGGCGCCATCATCGAGGCCATGAAGGACCCGAAAGAGCCCAAGACCATCCTGTTCAACTTTTCCGGGCATGGCCTGATCGACATGGCCGCCTACGACAACTACCTCAACGGCAAGCTCAGCGATTACAGCTATCCGCAGGAGCAGATAGATGCCTCGCTGGCCCGTCTGCCCAAGATCGGCTGAAGCCAAGACGGCGGCGCGGGCGGCGGGCCGGGGTGGGATAGTGCGCCTGCTCCTCTGGCTTTTCCTGCTGGCGCCGCTGTTGGTTATGGGCGAGCGGCAGACCGGGATCGCGGCCTGCCGCGCCATCGCCGACCTGGCCTCGAACGGGGCCTACGGCCTGGCCGATGCCCAGGGCGCGATCACCGATGCCTGTAATGCCGACCGCGCCCTGGTGCCGGCCAGCGTGATCAAGATCGCCACGGTCTCGGCCGCACTGGCTATCCTCGGTCCGGACTACCGCTTCCGAACCGAATTGTTTGTCGATGACCGGGACAACCTGTTCGTCAAGGGGTTCGGCGACCCTTCCCTGGTCTCCGAGGAAGTGGCCGAGCTTGCCGGACAGCTGCAGCGCCAAGGACTGCGGCGGGTGCACACCCTGTACGTCGATACCTCCGCCTTTGCCTTGGAGCGCCAGGTACCCGGCCGGGAAGACAGCGACAATCCCTACGACGCCCCGGTGGGTGCGCTGTCGGTCAACTTCAACGCGGTCGCCCTGACCAGGGACAAATCGGGGCGGATTGCCTCGGGGGAATCGCAAACCCCGGTGTTGCCGATCATGCGCGAGTTGGGACAGGGTCGGCCGACCGGTTCATGGCGGGTGAACGTCTGCGCTAGGGGATGCGACGATGCGCAAGCCCGGGTGGCCCGGTACGCCGGCGAGCTTTTCCAGGCAATACTGGAGCAAAATGGCATCGCGGTGGCCGCCTTTGGCGGCATCCGGCCTGCTCCGGCCACCGCCCGTCTGGTCCATGCCCATGAGAGCCGCCAAACCCTGACCGACATCAGTGGGGCCTGCCTGCGCTATTCCTCGAATTTCATGGCCAATCTCATTTTCCTTGCCAGTGGGGCCAAACGGTTCGGCTATCCGGCCACCTGGGAAAAGGCCAGGCAGGCGGTGCACCAGGAACTCGCAAGCCAGCTGGGCAACGCCACGGCTGCGGCCATCGTCCAGGTCGACGGTGCCGGTCTGTCCCGGGACAACCGGGTGACGGCGCGGGCCATGCTGCAGGTGCTGACTCGTTTTCGTCCCCATCTCGATCTGCTCAACCAGGAGCGTGGGGTGGCCGTCAAGACCGGAACGCTCACCGGGGTGTACAACCTGGCGGGTTACCTGCCCGACGGCCGGAGCTTTGTCATCCTGCTCAATCAACCGGCCAACAGGCGGGGCGACATCCTAGCCAGGCTTTTGCAGAGAACGGGACCGGGCGGTTCCGAAAGGGAGACCGGTAATTATCTCACCAGATCTGCGGATAAAAAAATGAATTCTTCCGGTCGGGCCGATAGACAATAACCGCTTTGCGCTTATAGTACCTCCTACCGATATCCATCTTTCATTGCAACCCATTACCCGATACAGCAACGCCCATGGAGTATTACCAGCTTCTCGGGGTCGCCAAGACCGCCACCGCCGACGAAATCAAGAAAGCCTACCGCAAACTGGCCGTCAAATATCATCCGGACAAGAATCCGGGCGACAAGAAAGCGGAGGAGAAGTTCAAGGAGATCAGCGAGGCCTACGCGGTCTTGTCCGACCCGGAAAAACGCCAGCAATACGATACCTTCGGTTCGGATGGTTTCCGCCAGCGCTATTCCCAGGAAGACATCTTCCGCAATTTCGATCTCAACGATATCCTGCGGCAGTTCGGGTTCGGCGGCGGCTTCCGCAGCGGCGGCACTTTTCACACCAGCGACTTTCGCCGAGGCGGCGGCTCGCCCTTTGACAACATTTTCGGCCAGTCGGGCATGCGGGGTGGGTGCGGCGGCGGGTGCGGACCGCAGGCAGTGAAGGGCAACGACCTGACCTACGAAATGACCGTCACCCTGGAAGAGGTGCTTCATGGGGCGGAGAAGACCATCAGCCTGCGTCAGAGCGGGCCGACCCAGAGTGTGTCGGTGAAGATTCCTAGGGGGATCGAGGATGGCAAGCGACTGCGTTTGAGCGGCAAGGGCGCACCTTCCTCCTCAGGCGGGCCGGCCGGCGATCTCTACCTGAAGGTGCACGTCGAGCCGCATCCGGTGTTCCAGCGGGTGGTCGACGACCTAGTGGTCGAGCACCGCATTCCCTTCAGCGATGCCTGCCTCGGCACCTCGCTGGAGGTCACCACCCTGGACGGCAAGAAGTTCAATGTCAAGGTGCCGGCAGGGATGCAGCAGGAGTCCAAGCTTCGCATCAAGGGGCATGGCCTGCCTTCGGGGCCGATCGGCCAGCGGGGGGATTTGCTGGTCAAGATTGCGGTCCGCATTCCCAAAAGCCTGACGCCCGACCAGGAAGCGGCGATCAAGGCCTTGGCCGAAGCCTCACTGTAAAAAAACAACCAATCTCACCGGACCCCTTGTTCCCCCGCCGCCGGAATGTGCGAGGGAGGGAACAGGGGGCTTTGGACCGGTTTCAGCATCCTTCCAGTTTTTTCTTCTCCTTGACCGGCTGCGGGGTCGCCCCCGCTTCCTGGGCTTTCTGCTGCGCCGCCTCAACTCCGGCCGCGGCCTTTTGGGCATCTTCCAGCGGCTTTTTCACGGCTTGGGCAGCGTCCGCCCCCATCTGTTCCTGGACGGTCACCGTCTTTTTTTCTTCCTTTTTGCCTTGGTCGCCCGAACAGCCGCCAAGCACGAACAGGCACAGGGTCAGGCCCAATAGAATGTGGATGTGTGTTTTTGCCGAATGCATTGATTGTACTCCTTGGGTTAGAGAAGGTTTTTGATGGAAGCGCCTAGTCTCCTGATGCCCTCGGCGATGGTCGGCTCGTCCGAGCAGGAGAAATTAAGGCGCAAGGTGTTGGTATCCTTGCGGTCGACGTAGAAGGGGGTACCGGGCACGAAGGCGACCTTCTGGGCGATGGCGGCCTCGAAAAGGCGCATCGACGATAGGCCTTCGGGCAGGGTGACCCACAGGAACATGCCGCCGTCCGGGTTGGTCGATTGCACGCCGTCCGGAAAGAATTGCTCGGTCGCGTCGACCATTGCCTCCTTCTGTTTGCCGTACTGGCGGACAATGGTGGCAATGTGGGCGTCGATATCGTTGTCGCGCAGAAACCGGTGCAGAATGCGCTGGGCCAGGTAATCGGTGTGCAGGTCCGCGGCCTGTTTAGCGACGATCACCTTTTCCATGATTTGCGGTCGCGCTACCAGCCAGCCCAATCGCAGGGCCGGGGCCACGATCTTGGAAAAAGAGCCGAGCAGCACGGTGTTTTCCGGCAAGAGCCGTTTGAAGGAAATCTTGCGGCTGCCGGTAAAGCGCAGGTCGCCATAGGGATCGTCCTGGATGATCAGGCAGGGCCGGCCATCGATCAACCGGGCCACGGCCCGCCGGTTCTCGTCGGGGTAGCTGATGCCGCTCGGATTCTGGAAATTGGTGACCGTGTAGAGCAGCTTGGGCTGCCGCTCCTGTAGCACCTGGGCGAGGACGTCGATGTCCATGCCGCCTTCGCTTACCGGCACCGGGTGAAAGCGGGGCCGGTAAAGGGAAAATGCCTGAATGGCGCCGAGATAACCCGGCTCCTCAATGATTAGGTCGTCGCCTTCGTTGAGGAAGGTCTTGCCCAGCAGATCGAGTCCCTGCTGCGAGCCGGTGGTGATGAGGATGTCTTCGACCGGGATCTCGAGCCCGTCCTGCTGGCGGTAGCGGTCGGCGATGAACTGGCGCAGGCCGAGATAGCCTTCCGAGTTGGCGTATTGGAGGATCTCGTTGCCGGCCTCCTCGAAGACATCGTTGGCCGCCTGCTGCAATCCCTTGACCGGAAAGAACTGGCGGTTGGGCAGGCCGCCGGCAAAAGAAATGATCGAGTTATCGATGGTGACCTTGAGGATTTCCCGGATAAAGGATTTGGGAACATCGGTGATGCGGTCGGAAAAGGCGTTTTCCATGGAACCTCCTGCAGGAGAAGAACGGTTGCTTGAACGAAAAGAGGTAAACGGAGGAGATGAGTGCGGCGAGCCGGAAGCCCCGTTCACACGAAAGATTCTTTTTTACGGTAGACCGTGGCTTGGCTTTTGGCGATCAGTTGCTGGCTGTTGCGCTCGGTGACCACGATGTCGTACAGAGCGGTAGCGCCGCCCCGTTGGACCTCTCTGGCCTCGGCCACCAATTGGTCGCCCGAGCCGGTGGGCCGGAGAAAGCTGATGGTCACGTTGAGAGCCAGGGCAGTCTGGCCGTGGGCATTGCTGGCTGCGGCGAAGGCGATGTCGCCAAGGGCGAACACTAGGCCGCCGTGGGTCATGGCATGGAAGTTGAGCATTGTTTCGGTCACCGCCAGGGAAACCCGAGCGTAACCGGGTTCAATCGTCTCGATCGTGGCGCCGAGCCAGTTGGCGAAGGGGTCTTGGCGGATACGGGCGGTGATGGCTGGTTGCATCTTCAGCGGTTGAAACGGGTGGACACGCCTGGGTGCCCACCGTTGGCAACAAATCAGTACTTGGCATCGGCAAAGGCGAGCCAGCCGCCGGCGCCGATCAATTTCTTGTCGAAGGGGTTCAGGGTGAAGGCGCATTCCACCGCGGCGCCACCGGTGGAAGCGGTCAGTTTTTCCCCTTCCAGGTCCACTGCCACCGTCACCTGGCCCTTGAGGGCAAAGAGGCGGTCGAGGTCCGCCTTGCTCAATTCCACCGCCAGGATGCCGCAGTTGAACATGTTCTGGCGGAAAATCCGGGCAAAGCTCTCGCCGATGACCACGTTGATGTCGTTGACCTCCAGGGCCCAGACCGCATGCTCGCGGGAAGAACCGCAGCCGAAATTGGCGCGGGTGACCAGGACCTTGGCGTTTTGCATCTCAGGGGCGTGCGGGTCGAATTTCCGGCCCTCCAGGTACAGGTCCTCAAGGAGGTGGGGCGCCAGGGCTTTCTTGGTGATTTCGGTCAGATACTTGGCCGGAATGATTTCGTCGGTATTGATGTCGTTGCGATCGATAAAGGCTGCGGGGCCGCCAAACTGTTTCATAGGGAAAATCCTTCTCTCAGGTTCTGAGTCTCATTTCAGTGCAAAAAACGGCGGGGATCGGTGAGGGCGCCGGTGATGGCGGCCGCGGCCGCACTGGCCGGACTCATCAGGTGGACCATGCCGCCCTTGCCCATGCGGCCGTTGAAATTGCGATTGGTGGTCGAGGCGCAGACCTCGCCGTCGGCCAGAACGCCGCTGCTCATGCCCAGACAGGCGCCGCAGGTGGGATTCAGCACGCAGAAGCCACTGTCCATGAAGATCTTGATCAGTCCTTCCGCCAGGGCCTGGGAATAAATGGCCGGAGTGGCCGGCACCAGGATGGCCCGAACCGAGCCGGCGATGGCCTTGCCTTGGACAATGGCGGCGGCTTCGCGGAGATCCTCAATGCGGCCGTTGGTGCAGGAACCGATATAGACCTGATCGATCCTCGTGCCTTCCATCTCGCCGATATCCTTGACGTTGTCCGGTTTGTAACCAAAGGTGACCTGGGGCGCCAGGGTGGTGACATCGACGGTCAGCACCCGTTCGTAGCTGGCGTCGGGGTCGGAACGCCACTTGGCGAACGAGGCGGAGGCATCTTCCGGGCTTTGGTATTCGTCCTTGATGAACGGCCACAGGTAATGGGCGGTGACCAGGTCGGGCTGGCAGACCCCGGAGGTGGCGCCGGCCTCGACCGCCATGTTGCACAGGGTCATGCGTGAGGCCATGTTCATGGCGTCGATCACCGGGCCGCAGAATTCGATCACCATGTCGGTACCGCCGCCCACGGTGAGCTGCTTGATGACGTTGAGGATGATGTCCTTGGCCACCACGCCTTTGGGCAAGGTGCCGACCACCTCCACCTTGAGCGACTTGGGCGCGCGAAAAGCGCAGACGCCCTTGAGGATGCCCACCTCCAGGTCGGTGGTGCCGACTCCGGCAGCAAAGGCGCCGAAGGCCCCGTGGGTGCAGGTGTGGGAATCGCCCATGATCACGGTGTTACCCGGACGGATGAAGCCTTTTTCCGGGAACAGGGCGTGGCAGACACCGTTGCGGCCGATATCGAAAAAGTCCTTGATGTGATGGCGCCGGGCCCAGTCGCGCATGATCTTGGCCTGGGTGGCGGTCTTGGAGTCCTTGGGCGGCGTGACGTGATCGATGACCGCCTTGATCCGCTTGGGATCGCACACCCGGTCCATGCCTTTTTCCATGAGGTCCATGATGGCGATGGGAGTGGTGATTTCGTGGCACATGATCACGTCGATGTCGAGGACCATGTTCCCTGGGTTGGGGGTATCTCTAAGATGGGCGGCAAAGATTTTTTCTGTGATGGTCTGTCCCATGGTGCAACTCCGATCCGGAAAACAAGAAAAGGAAAGACTCGCGGCCAATCGGCGGTCTTTCCGATAAGTTTGGTGAAACCAAATCATTACACCCGGCAAGAAAGTTCGTCAATTTATTTCCTGGCCGCCGCGGCCGGCGCAAAAGGGCCGGAACATCTGTACAGATGGGACCCGATTGCGTATACTGCTGCCGCTGCTCGGCGGCTTGCCCAAGAGTTGGGCCGGCCGCCCGCTTTTCCCGGATTCGGAACTTGAACATGAGGACGAGAATGATGTACACGTCTTGGCGACGATACGCCGCGCTCTGCTGTCTCCTGTCCGTCGTCCTGCCTGCCGTCTGCTGGGCCGCCCATGGGGTGAGCATCGACGGCCACCTGAAATATCCGCCAGGATTCGAACGGTTCGACTATACCTCGGCCCAGGCCAAAAGCGGCGGCACCTTGGTGCTGCACGACCTCGGCAGTTTCGAGAAAATGAACCCCTTCACCCTCAAGGGAGAGGCTCCCCGCGGCTTGACGCCATACGTCTTCGAATCCCTGGCCGTGCCGAGCTTGGACGAGCAATTCGCCCAATACGGCCTGATCGCCAAGGACATCGTTCTGGCCAAGGACAGAAAGTCGGTCACCTTGACCATCAACCCCAAGGCCCGCTTTTCCGACGGCACCCCGGTCACCGCCGAGGATGTCAAATTTTCCCTCGATACCTTGAAGAGCAATCAGGCCCATCCTTTTTATCAGATGTATTTCTACGATATCGAGGGGGCCGAGATCCTCGCCCCTCTGACCATCCGGTTTCGTTTCGCCCGACCCAACCGGGAGCTGCACATGATCGCGACCCAGCTGCCGGTGCTGAGCAAGCGATTCTATACGACCCACCCCTTCAATCCCGTCGACGGCAAGGGGGCCATGGCCATACCCGTGGGCACCGGGCCGTATGTGGTGGCGGATGTCCAGCCGGGCAAGTCGATCACCTACAAGAAGAACCCGAATTACTGGGCAAAGGATCTGGCGGTACGCAAGGGGATGTTCAATTTCGACACCATTGTGGTGAAGTATTTCAAGGATCCGGTGGTCAGTCTCGAGGCCTTCAAGGCCGGAGAGTTCGATTGGTTATTCGTCAACATCTCCAAGCAATGGAACCGGGATTTGACCGGCCGCCGCTTTGACAACGGCGAACTGGTCAAGCAGGTCTTTCCCCATGAAAACGACGCCGGCATGCAGGGATTTGTGTTCAATACCCGCAAGCCGCTCTTCGCCGACCGGCTGGTACGCCGGGCTCTCGGCCTGGCTTTTGATTTCGAATGGACCAACACGACGCTCTTTTTCGGCCAGTACAATCGCAATAACTCGTATTTTTCCAACTCGGACTATGCGGCCAAAGGACTGCCCGACGAGGCCGAGTTGAAGCTGCTGGCACCCTTTCGCGATCAACTGCCGGCCGAGGTGTTCACCCAGCCGCTCACCACGCCTTCCACCGACCCGCCCGGCAGTCTGCGGAGCAACCTGCAAGAGGCGAAGGCCTTGCTGGAACAGGCCGGATGGAGCGTGAAACAGGGCGTGCTGGTCAACAACAAGGGCGAACAGTTCCGTTTCGAGATTCTCCTGGCCGATGCGAGCTTCGAGCGGGTGGTCGCGCCGTATGCGATCAATCTCGGCAAGCTGGGCATCGAGGTGAGCTACCGCACCATCGACCAGGCCCTGTACGCCGACCGGATCAAGAATTTCGACTTCGACATGGTGGTGACCGTCTTCGGCCAATCGCAGTCGCCGGGCAATGAACAACGCGACTACTGGACGACTTCGGCCGCTGCGCGCAAGGGCTCGAGAAACCTGGCCGGGATCGCGAAGCCTGCGGTGGATGCCCTGGTCGATGCCATTATCTACGCCGAAACCCAGGAACAGTTGACCACCGCCTGTCGGGCTCTGGACAGGGTGCTGTGGTATGGCTATTATGTGGTTCCGAACTGGTATCTGGCCAACCACCGCCTGGCCTTTGCCGCCAAACTCAAGCACCCGGCGCAGCCGCCTCTTTTTTACAGCGCCGATCAGTGGCTCGACACATGGTGGACCGAGTAGAAGAGATCGTTTTCCGCTTGCTCGGTTATTGCGAACTCATCCGCAACGTTTTTAGATTTCAGCGATTTCCCCAGCAGGGAGCATGACAACAACTGCAGAAAAAAACAGCAAGGACTATCAATGGATCTACCTCACGGGCAAGGAGATCTATCAGTTCTACAGCCGGATCAAAGGGCGGTTGCAGGGAATGCAGGTCTACGCCTTGGTGGGGAAAAGCGGCACCGGCAAGAGTTTCCGCGCCAAGCTGCTGGCCGAAAAACTCGGGGTTCCGTACATCGTCGACGACGGTCTCTTGATCCACGACGTCACGATCCTGGCGGGAAAATCGGCCAAGCAGGAAAAGAACTATATCAGCGCCATCAAGACCGCGCTTTTCACGGATGACGACCATCGCCAGGGCGTGGTGCGGATGATCCAGGAAAAGAAAATCAAGAAGATCCTCTTGCTGGGCACCTCGGAAAGGATGGTGACCAGGGTTGCCGAGGCGCTTGAATTGCCGCCGATCAGCCAGATGATCAAGATCGAGGAGATCGCCAGCCAGAAGGATATCGAAAACGCGATCAAGTCGCGGTTTGAAGAGGGCAAGCATGTCATCCCGGTGCCAACCATCGAGGTCAAAAGGGATTATGCCCAGATCCTCTCAGATTCGATCCGGATTTTTTTCAAAGGCGGCAAGGACAAGGACGGGGTAAGGGCGTCCCGTTTTTTTGAAAAGTCGGTGGTGCAGCCCGAATATCACGACAACGGAATCGAGGGGACCGTGACGATCTCCGAGGCGGCCCTGACCCAGATGATCCTGCATTGCATCGATGAGTATGACGGGGACATCCTGGTCCGCAAGGTCAAGGTCAAGCTGGGGCGATCGGGCTACGGCATCGACCTGTCCATCGATGTGCCGTTCGGCAAGCCCCTGACCGGCGAGCTGCATGAGCTTCGGAGTTATATCCTTAAAAATATTCAAAAATATACAGGGATCGTTATCGATCGCCTGGAAATAGCCATCGACAATATTTCCCAGCGGAAAAAAGAATCGAAGAAAAAAGCAAGTGGCTGAGAAGCCGCTTGCTGTCGTCCGCATGCGCCGTTGCCCCTTTTTTCCGGTCGTTTTTATGTCCTTGCCGTTATCGACAATAATTTCTCAACATTCGGCAGTTATCCCGTCGATACCCACGGGCCGGCTTCATCCGCGCCTAAAACGACCAGGTGGGTACTTATTGTTCAATGCTTTGTCATTCCATGGTTTTTATGCGTGCCGCCAGGCCTGCGCCGCCCTGCTGCACGTGCTGTTGATGCAATGTATTTATCACTTGACTCCGGGCAAAGTGTCTTGTTATAAGTCCTGAGTTTTGAGTGGTTTTTTCAGAAGTGGCCGTAGAGAATGTTGTTGTCGGAATGGTTTTAGGGCGTTTTTTCAGGGCCTCTAGAGCGTATCTGAGGCAGTTTTGAAGCCGTGGATACGAAATTGCCCGACGAACTCTCGCCCCCGCCAAGCCAACCGGAAAATATCTTTCCCCTCCGCTTACGTCACTTTTGGATGCCACTTGAAAACCTTGCCGGCTTTGAACCGGCAGGTGTGAGGGATCTTTTTCGGACACGATATCGGAAAGCGTTCGCTCGGTCCGTAGCTGGCCCGATGCCTGGCAGCGAGCGGGACCGGGGCGGCCGCATTTCCTATGTTTTCATTCCGAAAAAGGCGGTTCTCCGCGCGTCTTCTGAATATGTAGCCAGTTGTGCTGGATCATTGCATAACGCCATCATTTTTATAAAAAATTAGGTGCGACGGCGGTCGGAACCGTTGCGGATAATCGTGGACGAGCGTTCGGGAGCTCTAGAGCATATGCCGGTATCCTCCAAGGACCGGTCGTGAATTTCTCTCCGCTTTGTGCACGGTTGGTCCGGATCAGGGGCTGGCTGGCAAAAACACCAAGTCGTAGCAAATTGTTAGTGAACAGGGACCTGAATTAACATTTTACTTCTCTGGAGGATCTCGCACCCCTGTGCGAGGTTCGCCGCAAAAGGATGCGTCTATGAAAATTCATGAGTATCAGGCCAAGGAACTATTCCGAAAGTACAATGTACCTACTCCTAAAGGGAAACTCGCCCACACTTCGGACGAGGTCGCAAAGATTGCCGAGGAATTCGGCTACCCGGTCGTCGTTAAGGCCCAGGTACATGCTGGTGGCCGCGGCAAGGGCGGTGGCGTTAAGCTGGCCAAGACCGCAGCCGATGTCAAGCCGGTCTCCGATTCCATCATTGGCATGACCCTTGTCACCAAACAAACCGGCGCCCAGGGCAAGAAGGTCCGCAAGGTATTGGTTGAGGAAGGCCTGAATATCAAGAAAGAGCTCTACCTCTCCATCATTCCCGATCGCGAGACCTCAACTGTCGCCATCGTCTGCAGCCAGGACGGCGGTATGGACATCGAAGAAGTCGCCGCCAAGACTCCCGAGCGGATCGTCACCGTCAACGTCAGCCCGGTCACCGGCTTCCAGCCGTTCCATGCCCGCAAGATTTGCTTCGGCCTGGAGATCGAAAAAGATTTGCAGAAGCAGATGTCGACGCTGGTGAAGAATCTCTACAACCTGTTTGTTGCCTATGACTGTTCCATGGTCGAGATCAACCCGCTCATCATCACCGGCGAAGGCAATATTCTTGCTCTGGACGCCAAGATGGATGTCGACGGCAATGCCTTGTTCCGTCACCCCGATGTCAAGGAAATGCGCGATATCGACGAGGAAGATCCCGTCGAGGCGGAAGCCGCCCAGTTCGGCCTGAACTATATCAATCTTGATGGCAACGTCGGCAACATCGTCAACGGTGCCGGTCTGGCCATGGCCACCATGGATATCGTCAAATTGGCAGGCGCCTCTCCCGCCAACTTCCTCGATGTCGGCGGCGGTGCCAATGCCGAGGCCATCGAGAACGGTTTCCGTCTGATCATGAAGGATCCGGCCGTCAAGGGCATCCTGATCAACGTATTTGGCGGTATTCTCCGTTGCGACATTCTGGCCAAGGGTGTTGTCCAGGCCGCAACCAAGCTGAAACTGCAGGTCCCCGTCGTGGTTCGCATGGAAGGTACCAACGTCGACGAAGGCCGCAGAATTCTTGCCGAATCCGGTCTTGACCTGATCAACGCCAAGGATCTGGCCGACGCAGCCGAAAAGGTAGCGAAAATCGTCGCTTGAAGCCGGGCCTCACGGTGGCGAAAGGCTGACGAAGGAGGGTGAGAATTTCATTTTCATCGCCATGATACAATCGCCTATGTGGATAACCGTAACCGAACGATTCAGCTTGTATAAGGTACAAAAAACAACAACCCACAGAGGAATTCATAATGAGCGTTTTTGTTAATAAAAATACACGGTTAGTTGTACAGGGCATTACTGGCCAGGAAGGTCAGTTCCATACTCGTTCCTGCATTGCCTACGGCACCAATGTTGTCGCTGGCGTGACCCCCGGCAAGGGTGGACAGAAGATGGACGATGTGCCGATCTTCAACGGCGTCAAGGAAGCCCGGGAAAAAACCGGTTGCAACGCCTCCATGATCCTGGTGCCGCCGCCCTTTGCCGCCGATGCGATCATGGAAGCCGCCGATGCCGGCATCGAAGTGGTGGTCTGCATCACGGAAGGTGTTCCGGTTCTCGACATGATGCGGGTCAAAAATTATCTGGCCACCCGCTCCACCCGCCTGATCGGCCCGAACTGCCCCGGTATCATCACTCCCGGCGAGTGCAAAATCGGCATCATGCCCGGACCGATGCACAAGCCCGGCGGACCTTGGGGTGTTGTTTCCCGCTCTGGAACACTCACCTATGAAGCCGTCCATCAGTTGACCCAGGCCGGTTTCGGCCAGACCACCTGCATCGGTATCGGTGGCGACCCCATCAACGGCACGAACTTCATCGATTGCCTCGAGCAATTCGAGAAGGATCCGGATACCAAGGCCATCGTCATGATCGGCGAGATCGGCGGCAACGCCGAGGAAAATGCCTGCGAGTGGATCAAGGCCAACACCAAGAAACCGGTTGTCGGCTTTATCGCAGGTCTGACCGCTCCTCCTGGCCGCCGCATGGGACATGCCGGTGCCATCGTGAGCGGAGGCAAGGGAACCGCCGAAGCTAAAATCGAGGCCATGAAGGCAAGTGGCGTGCATCATTGCGCCAACCTCGGCAAATTGGGCGAGCTCTGCAAGCAAGTCTATAAAGGTTGATTGATCTCGGCGGTGTCGGATGTGCTCCATCCGGCACCGCTTCGACTCATAATCGGCACGGAATTTTGACTGAATTCTGCAGCAAGGAGACAGCATGAGTACAAAAGAGAAATTAGAGCAGTTAAAGCAAAAAAGGGCCAAAGCCTTGCTGGGCGGCGGTCAGGACAAAATCGACAAGATCCATGCCGCCGGCAAGTACACCGCCCGCGAGCGTATCGCTCTCCTCCTCGATCCGGGTAGCTTCGAGGAATACGATGCCTTTAAGCTCCATCGCTGCTACAATTTCGGCATGGAAAAGACCAAATTCCTTGGCGACGGTATTATCACCGGTTGCGGAAAAATCGCAGGCCGGCCGGTATATATCTACGCCCAGGATTTTTCCGTTTTGGCTGGTTCGCTTTCCGGTACTTTGGCCGAGAAGATCTGCAAGATCATGGACCTGGGCATGAAGAACGGTATCCCGGTCATAGGTCTCAATGATTCGGGCGGCGCCCGTATCCAAGAAGGTATCGAGGCTCTGGCCGGTTATACCGAAATCTTTACCCGTAACGTCCTCGCCTCGGGTGTCGTTCCCCAGATTTCCGGTATCTTCGGACCCTGCGCCGGCGGTGCGGTCTACTCTCCCGCGCTGACCGACTTCATCATCCAGGTCAAGATTCAGTCCTACATGTTCCTGACCGGTCCCAAGGTTGTTAAAACCGTGTGCCACGAAGATGTCACCACCGAGACCCTCGGCGGCGCGGTCATGCACACCACCAAGTCCGGCGTTACCGACTATGCGGCCGAAAACGAGGACGATGCCATCCAGTATATCAAGGACCTGATGAGCTATCTGCCGCAGAACAATCTGGAGAATCCTCCGGATGCTCCTTGCGACGACCCGATCACCCGTCGGTCCGAACTGCTCAACGACATCATTCCGGACAACCCGAATGCCGCCTATGACATCAAAAAGGTCATCGCCGAGACGGTTGATAACGGTATCTTCTTTGAAATAAAGGCAAATTTCGCCCCGAACATCGTGATCGGTTTTGCCCGTTACGGCGGCAAATCCGTTGGTATCGTCGCCAACCAGCCGGCGTACTACGCAGGCGTGCTGGACATCGATTCCTCGGTCAAGGGCGCCCGGTTTGTTCGTTTTTGCGACTGCTTCAACGTTCCGATCATCACTTTCGTCGACGTGCCCGGCTTCCTTCCCGGTACCAACCAGGAATTCGGCGGTGTCATCCGTAACGGCGCCAAGATGCTTTTTGCCTATGCCGAGTCGACCGTACCCAAAATAACCGTCATTACCCGCAAGGCCTACGGCGGCGCTTACTGCGTCATGTCGTCCAAGCACCTGCGCACCGACATCAACTATTCCTGGCCAACCGGCGAAATCGCCGTTATGGGTTCGAAAGGCGCGGTTGAGGTTCTTTATGCAAAGGGAGCCAAGTCGGCCGAAGATCCCAAGGCCTTTTTGGTGGAGAAGGAGAAAGAGTACAACGACAACTTCTCCAACCCCTATTGCGCTGCCGAGCGCGGCTACATTGACGATGTCATCGAACCGGCCGAAACCCGGTATCGGATCATCAATGCACTTGAGTCGATCTCTGGGAAACGCGACACCATCCCGATGAAAAAACACGGCAATATCCCGCTGTAAGCACTCTCAAGGAATGGTACGGCAGGATAGTGCCGCACCAATAGACTCAGAGGATGACAGAATGGCAACAATGAACAAAAAAGTGGTTGCTGCCCTTGCAGCCGTTAATTCCTATTTGATGCAGGAAGAGGAAGCGGCCTATCAAGCGCAATTGGCCGCTGCCAAGCCTGCACAAACAGGGCCTAACCTATGGGCGATTGCCGGCCGTCAGGATATCATGAATTTTCGCAGGCTGATTCAAATGAAAGCCTTCTGATGGCTTTTCTCACATTGACGTTCAACGAAAACGTATAACAGGGAGATACTGAAAATGAGCGACCAAGTAAAAATGACCGCCATGAATTACGCAATCGACCGGCCGAAAGCTGAAAATCCGGTCAAGGTAATGGATTTGAGCCTTCGTGACGGCCACCAGTCTCTGTTCGCCACCCGCGGCCGGACCGAGGACATGATTCCGATTGCAGAGATGATGGACGAGGTTGGTTTCTGGGCCATTGAGACCTGGGGCGGTGCCACCTTCGATACCATGCACCGTTTCCTCAACGAGGATCCGTGGGAGCGTCTCCGCACCCTGAAGCGCTACATCAAGAAAACCCCGTTCTCCATGCTGCTTCGCGCCCAGAACCTGGTTGGATATCGGAACTACGCTGACGATCTGGCCACCGCCTTCGTCGATCGCGCCGCCGAGAACGGTATGGATGTGTTCCGGACCTTCGACGCCCTCAACGACTATCGCAACTTCGAGACCGTAGTCAAGCAGATCAAGAAGAGCGGCAAACACTTCCAGGGTTGCATCTGCTACACCCTGACCGAGCCGCGTCTTGGCGGCGAGGTGTACAACCTCGACTACTATGTCAACAAGGCCAAAGACCTCGATGCAATGGGAGCCGATTCCATCTGTATCAAGGACATGGCCGGTCTGATCGCTCCTTACGATGCCTACGCGATTGTCAAGGCCATCAAGGCTGTGACCAAGACCCCGGTTCATCTGCACAGCCATTTCACCTCCGGTATGGCATCCATGAGCCATCTGAAAGCCATCGAGGCAGGTGTTGATATCGTTGACACTTGTATGACCCCGTATGCTTATCGTACTGCCCATCCGGCCATTGAGCCGTTGGTCATGGCCCTGCTCGGAACCAACCGCGACACCGGTTTCGACATCAAGAAGCTGGCCGCCATTAACGTGGTCCTCGAGAAGGAAGTCATGCCGAAGTACAAGCACCTGCTCGACGATTCCAAGATCTCGACCATCGACATCAACGTTCTCCTGCATCAGACTCCGGGCGGCATGCTCTCCAACCTGGTCAACCAGCTGCGCGAGATGGATGCCCTGGACAAAATCGATCAGGTCTACAAAGAGCTGCCGCGGGTTCGTAAGGAACTCGGCCAGATCCCGCTGGTCACCCCGACCAGCCAGATCGTCGGCATCCAGACCGTTAACAACGTACTCTTCGATACCCCCGAAGAGCGCTACAAGATGATCACCGCCCAGGTCAAGGATCTGTGCTACGGTCTCTACGGCAAAACTGCAGTACCGATCGATGCCGAACTGCAGAAAAAGGCATTGAAAGGCTATTCTCGTGGCGAAACCCCGATCACCTGCCGTCCGGCCGAGGTCATCGAACCCGAACTCGAGAAAGCCAAGAAGGACATCGGCGATTTGGCCAAGGACATCGACGATCTGGTGCTCTACGCCATCTATCCGGTGACCGGTAAGAAGTTCCTCGAGTGGAAGTATGGCGTTACTCAGGCACCGGCTGAGGTCAAGCCGATCACCCTCGACGATGTCAAAAAGCGCGATGATCTGGTTGCCAAAGCCAAGGCTGGCAAGCTTGTCGAGGCCAAGGCCGCAACTCCTGAGAAGACCGCAAACATTCGCACCTTCAATGTCTTTGTTGATGGTGAATATTTCAATGTCGAGGTTGACCCGACCGGTGACTTCCAGCCGGTGGTTGCTGCCGCTCCGCGTCCTGCCGCCGCCGCCGGTGCACCCAAGGCTGCCGCCGCCGCACCCGCTGCTGCACCCAAGGCCGCTGCTGCACCGGCTGCCGCTCCTGTAGCGGTTGAAGGTGGCACGCCGCTGCTGGCACCCATGCCTGGCATGGTTGTCAAGTATCTGGTCAATGTCGGTGACGCTGTCAAGGCTGGCGACGCCGTTGTCGTGCTTGAGGCCATGAAGATGGAGAACAACCTGACGGCACCGTGTGACGGTACTGTTAAGCAGCTGTGCTGCGGTTCAGGTGACTCTGTTGCCAAAGATGCGCTTTTGGCCGTTATTGGCTGATCCAGCTTCTTTATTGAGCAATAAAAAAGGGAGCGCCCTGATGGGCGCTCCCTTTTTTTGTGTCAAAAGATAAAAGGGGGAAATGTTCCGCTCACACCAAGTTCAAGTACCTGGCCTGCTCCCACAGCTTGGTTGCTAGGCGCACCGTGGCTTGGTCAACCATTCTTCCTTCCACCGCAATCGCCCCCTTGCCTTCAGCCTTGGCTTTGGCATTGGCCTCGATAACCTTGGCGGCCAAGGCGATTTCATCCGCCGAGGGCGTGAAAACTTCGTTGATGGTGTCGATTTGCGAAGGGTGGATGGCCCACTTGCCGTCACAGCCCAAGGCACAAGCCATAACTGCTGAATGGCGCAATCCGTCGGCGTCTTTGAAGTTGCCGTATGGGGCGTCGATGGCCATCACACCATGGGCCTTGGCATGCATGACCATGTTGCTGATGGCGAAATGCCAACGGTGGCCAGGGTACAATTCCTCCTCTTTCTCGCCGTGCCCGGAAATCGAAACCAGGCGGGCGCCGATAGAAGCGGAATAATCGGCTATACCGAAAACCAGGGTTCGCACTCGGTCGCTGGCCGCGACGATATTGGTCGCCCGCAATAGGCCTTCGGCGGTTTCGATGGAGGCTTCGATCCCGATAGGCGCTGATGCATTCTTGCTCAGTTCAATGCCGCTCAGCAAGCGGTCGGCAAAGTAGATGTCACCGGGGTGGTTGACCTTGGGAATGACGATGGCATCAATGATGTGGCCGGCTTGTTCCGCCACCTCGAGCAAATCCCGGTAGGCAAAGGGGGTGTCCAAGGCATTGATCCGTACGGTTACCGTTTTTTGGGACCAATCGAAGTTCAGCAGCGAATCGATGACTTGGGTCCGGGCATTCGTTTTCTCCTCGACCGGGACACTGTCTTCCAGATCGAGCATGATGACATCGGCCTGGCTTTCGCTCGCCTTGCCATGCATCTTTTTCATATGCCCAGGTACAGATAAATTGGACCGACGCGGTTTCATAGACCCTCCTTTGGTCAAGGGAAATTGTAAAGTGGAAGCTGTGGAAAAATGGGAAGAAAATCTAGAAAAAATGCAAACAAGGTATCAGAAAACGGTCAAAATGTTGACTGTTTCTTTTGTTTTTTCTGCGGGAGGAAAAAGTTGATCGCTTAAAAACACCAATATAGCTGTAAATCGCTACAAATCGTACCGCACACCAAGGAAACGATTCGCTACGATCGGCTCGCGTTTTTCAAAAAGCGAACCATTTTTTTTTTCGTTTGGAGGAACCCAGCGAAACTCGGTTGCGGCCGGAGTGTTTTGCCTCGTACAAGGCCTCGTCCGCCAGTCCGATGAACAAGTTTTTATTGAATTCATGTCTGGCCGGGAAGGCGGAGGCAATACCTACGCTGATGGTCACTTGGTAGGAATTGGTCCCATCGTCGAAGACATAGTCCTCGGCTGTCTGCCGAATTTTCTCCGCCACCAGCAGCGCTTCTTCCTGATCCGTTTCCGGCAGGACAAAGGCGAACTCTTCGCCGCCATAGCGCGCTATCAGGTCGTATTCGCGAATGACATCCTTGCTGATCCGGCAAAATTCCTTCAGGATGAAATCTCCGGTTTGATGGCCATAGCTATCGTTGAATTTCTTGAAGTAATCGATATCGGCCAGGAGCAAAGAAATGGGGCGGTCGCTCCGGATGGAGCGATTGATTTCCGAATCGAGAAAATTCTGGAAAAAGCGATGATTGTTGATTTCGGTCAGACCGTCGATGTTGGCCAGATTCTCCAGGAGTCGGTTTTTCTGCGCCAACTCTTCCGTCAATTTTTCCAACTCCATCTTGGACTTGATCAGTTCGCGGTTCATCTCCTCGTATGAGAGATTGATCAGGCTCAACCTGAGATTGGCCTCTTGAAGAATTTCAGCCACCGATTTAACCGGCTTGATCTTGATGCCGAAATACTGAGCCGACTGGTCGATGACCTTGTCGATCAGTTTGAGTACGGTGTTCACCCCCAACACCTTGAGGCCGAGAAGTTGCTTGGCTTCGTTTCGGAACTGTTTGTGATAGTGTTCCGGGCTGTCGGAATAAAAAAATTCGGCGAGCAAATTGGCCAGGTAGGTGGCTTTGATGATCTGCTGGTGTCGCAATGTGGTGCCGGTAAATGCGGCCGGATCGTGATGATATTTGATCGGCAGCAGCAGACTTTCGGGCAGCTCCCATTCCTTGGCTACTGCGTACCCCACATCGGTGTGAGACATGCCGAGAATATCTCGCTCGACTTCCGCGCAGGCGGCATTTGCCGCGACATGGCCGGAAGCATCCACGGTGCGGGTAAGGACCTGGGCATATTGCTGGGGTAGGGTGACGGCGAGTATCAATTGGCCGATATTCTGCAACAGGCCGCAAGTAAAGACTTCTTCGGAGTCCGTGTTCGTTACCTGTTCGAAGATAAGTCGCGCCGCTACCGCTTCAACCAGCGAGCGTTCCCAGAATTGTTCGAAATCAAACTGTGAATTCTTTTGCTTGTTGCCGATGGAGAGCAGGGAAAAACTGAGCACCAGACTGCGGACCGCATTGAGCCCGAGAATCGAGACTGCCTGGTTAATCGATGAGATTTGTTGGGGAAAACTGTAAAAAGCCGAGTTGGCCACTCGCAGAACCTTGGTCGAAAGCGCCATGTCCTGGCTGATCAGGTTCGCGATATCCGTCAGCGTAACTTCCGGGAGAGCCGTTAATTCCAGCAGCTTGGAGGCGATAATGGGCAGGGTTGGCAGGTCCTTTGAGGTAAGAACGCGCTCCAACACCTGCTCGGCATTGCTGTTTGATCCCGCCATAGGCCTGGTATCCAAAGGATACAAAGATCCGGATGTATTGAGGAGGAATTAAAAGAAATATGTTCAGTGGTAAGTATAGATTGTTTTTAGAGATTCTCCAAGAAAATGCATAAGAATATTTGTTAAGGATCAATTCGATTGGGATAGGAACACGGATGTCCCTGATAGGTCGTGAACTCGAGGGCCTCGTCCAGATGATGGATATAGGTCGGGGTCAAGGGGATCTTGCCGCCACCGCCAGGCGCATCGAGGGCATAGGTCGGTACTGCCGGGCCTGTGACATGCCCGATCAGGTGGCGCATGATGGCAAGGCCGCAATCCACGGTGGTGCGAAAATGGGCGGTCCCCTTGGTCAAGTCGGCCTGGAAGAGATAATAGGGCTTGACCCGGATGCGAAGCAGTCCATACAGCAGTTCTCGGATGATCTCGGCACTGTCGTTGACCCCCCGCAGTAAGACGGTTTGGCATCCCAGAGGAATGCCCGCATCGGCCAGCCGGGTGCAGGCCAGTGCTGCTTCGGGCGTAATTTCGGCCGGATGGTTGAAATGGGTGTTGATGTAAAGCGGATGATATTTCTTCAGCATCGCCGCCAGCCTGGAGGTGACCCGCATGGGCAGGGTGCAGGGAATCCGGGTACCGATGCGGATGGTGGCAATGGAGGGGATATCCCGCAAGGCCTTGAGGATGCGCTCAAGCCGAGCCAGAGGGAGCATGAACGGATCGCCTCCTGAAATCAGCACATCGGAGATTGCCGGTGTGCGCCTGAGATACGCAAGGCCGGCGGCAATCGCCTCGTCGTCGATGGCCATTTCCCGTGTGCCGACTTTGCGTTTGCGGGTGCAGAACCGGCAGTACATCGCGCACTCGCCGGCAACGAGCAACAGGGCTCGATCCGGGTATTTATGCACCAAGCAGGGGACCGGGCTGAGGTTTTCCTCGTCGAGGGGGTCGACCAAGCCGACGGCATCGGTCAGTTCCTGCGGGTCGGGCACTGCCTGTCGCCAGAGCGGCAGACCGTGCTGTTTGATCAGGTCGAGGTAATAGCGGCTCACTCGCAGCGGGTAGACCGCATGCACGGCCCGCAATGGTTCGACAGGGATGTCGAGGGCCTGGGCAAGCTGCTCCGGCGTGGTGATGAAAGAAGCGGAACGGGATGGTTTGCTTGGCATTGTTCTGTAAGGAGAAGGTATCGAGCTTCGACCTGAATTGTGGAGAAACGGCTATTATTTCTGCCGACAATGATAAAATGGAACCACCTGTTTGCATGGGCACGTTGCAACGCAGGGGAAAAAAAACATATGGGATGACCAAGCCACACCGACGGCACTTTCTGCGCTTGGCTTGCTGTTCTCCATTTGGAGGCAACGTCCACGATGCGTGGGGAAAAGGAGGATGAAATTCCATGGGCGGGCAAGGGGGGGCCACGCGTAGTATCCTCGAGGCCTCATCTTTCGTCGAGGACCTTTTTTGATTCTGCATACCAGAAAACAGCTTTTTTTCCAATTCCATCGCATCAACACCACAGCCGTAACGGATCATCATTCCTGAAAATTGGACCGAGTTTTTTGACCAACGGTGAATCAATCAACGAAAATTCGCTTGCTTTGTTGGTGTTGCCGACGATTATGACGATATTTATCTAGAATCTGGACGATTATTCACTGCGGCCTTGTTGCTGATCCATATTTTGTTAAAATAATTTCCGGAAGATAAACAGCGAAGAGCCCGCATGAATCGGAAAAAAAACTAATCGCGGAATGATTCGGCGGGTAAATAACCAATAAGGAGAAAGATCATGTTCAAGAAAGCGGCTCAGGTTATTGGGGCCTTGACGATGTCGACGATTTTTTGGGCAGCGCCGGTGGTTGCCGAACCGATCGTCATCAAGTTCAGCCATGTCGTTGCGGTTGACACCCCCAAGGGAAATGCGGCCGAGTTTTTCAAGAAGCGAGCCGAGGAATTGACCAAGGGTAAGGTGAAGGTCGAGGTTTACCCAAATGGCCAGTTGTACAAAGACAGAGAAGAGATGGATGCCTTGCAGTTTGGGGCTGTGCAAATGTTGGCGCCCTCATTGGCCAAATTCGGTCCGCTTGGGATCAAGGATTTCGAGGTCTTTGATCTTCCTTATATTTTTAATGGCTACGAGGATTTGCATAAGGTCACCGACGGTCCTGTCGGCCGGAAACTACTCGACAAATTGGAGATAAAGGGCATCAAAGGCCTGGCCTATTGGGACAATGGTTTTAAATCGTTCTCGGCCAACACTCCGATCCAAACTCCCGACGATTTGAAAGGCAAAAAAATGCGTATTCAGCCGTCCACGGTACTTGAAGAACAGATGCGCGAGTTGGGAGCCATTCCTCAGATCATGCCGTTTTTCGAGGTCTATCAGGCCCTGCAGACCGGTGCCGTTGATGGCACGGAGAATCCGATCTCCAACTTCTACACGCAGAAGATGTACGAAGTGCAAAAATACATGACGATTACCAATCACGGCTACCTGGGCTACGCGGTTATCGTCAATAAGAAATTCTGGGAAGAACTTCCCGCTGACATCCGTACGCAGCTCGAGATCGCCATGAAAGAGGCGACCGACTACGCCAATAAGAGTGCCAAAACGTCCAATGACAAGGATTTGCAATCGGTCAAGGCGTCTGGGACGACAGAGGTGACAACCCTGACTCCCGAGCAACGCGCCGCTTTCAGGAAAGCATTGATACCGGTGCATGACAAAATGACTGGCCGGATCGGTAAAGACACCATGGATGCGGTCCGAAAAGCGGTGGGATTCGTCGACTAATGCTTCTCGGCTCCTCACGCGAATCTGTGTATGAGAAGTGGAGTTGGCAAGTGGTCCATGCAGTGGTCAGCTGTTCTGTCCATTGGCCTTCTGCCCGCCCATCTCGGCAGAACTGGCCGCCATGTATCAGGCAACGGCGCCGCACTTGCGCAGGGCCATCATGCTGGGGTACTGTACCGGGATTCGTCCGGGCCAGTCGGAGAAACTTGTCTTCAGATGGGACCGGGCCGATGCGATCAATGGCACCATTTTCGTTGAGAGTACCAAAAAAGGCGGCATGGCGGCCTGGACAATTCCCATCGCCGATGGACTGGTAGCCTCGTGCGCATATGGATGGCAGAGAACCTGAGGCAGGGTGCGCCGGGTGGAACAGATGACCAAAAGTTGGATGACCGTGAAAACCAAGGCAGGAATCTCCAAACCGATGCGTTTGTACAATCTGCGCTACCTGGCTGCCAGCGAAATGCTTGCCGCCGGTGCCGACCTCAAAAGCGTGAGCGAGATCTTGGACCACGCCAGTCCGGACATGACCCTCCGAGTATACCAGCACACCAGCACTGCCTTCCGCCTCGGTAACCCGTTCCCAGCGGTCGAAAAAATAAAGTGAAAACAGTTCAGCAGTTACGGACGAAAATAATGGCCGACCAAGAGCTACGGCCCTCGTTGCGATGACCACCTCCGCCACCGGTACCGGCCATGACGCCGCGGACGGCCAAACGGCCTCCCGCGCCTCCCTGCTGGGACTGCTCACGCCCATTTTTCGCGACCACTGGCCGCGCCTGGCGATCGGCTTCCTGGCCCTGGTGGCGGTCGATTTCCTGCAACTGATCATTCCCCGTTTCGTCAAATCGGCGGTGGACGGCCTGGCGGCGCAAACAGCGACCCAGGCGCGCCTGGTCGAACTGAGTCTGTACGTTTTGGCGATGGCGGTGGCGGTGGCCGGGCTTCGCTTTGTCTGGCGCTATCTGATCATCGGCTTTTCCCGCATCCTGGAAAAAAAGCTGCGCGACCGCTTGTTTTCGCACGTGCTCCGCATGGACCAGCCTTTTTTCGAGCGCTGGACCATCGGCGATCTCATGGCCCACGCCAGCAACGATCTGGCCACCATCCAAATGGCATGTGGCATGGGGCTGGTGGCGGCGGTGGATTCCCTGGTGATGTCGGCGGCCGCCCTGGGGTTCATGCTGACGATCGACGTCAAGCTGACCTTGATCGCCCTGCTGCCGATGCCCCTGCTGATCGTGTGCACCCGCATCCTGTCCGGCCGCCTCCACCACCGTTTCAACCTGGTGCAGGAGCAATTTTCCCTGCTCACCGAGTTCAGCCGCGCCACCCTGGTCTCGATCCGGCTGATCAAGGCCTACACCCTGGAGCGCTTCCAGGAAGAGCGTTTCCGCACCCTGGGCGAGGGCTATGTGCGGAGCAATCTCAAGGTGGCGGCTATCCAGGGCCTGCTGTTCCCCATCGCCACCCTGGTCGGCAATATCGGCATGCTGCTGCTGCTTTATTACGGCGGTGTGTTGGTGATCGATGGACGGATCAGCATCGGCGCCTTTGTCGCCTTTATCAGCTACCTCTACATGCTCATCTGGCCGATGATGGCCGTGGGATGGGTGGCCAACCTCGCCCAGCGAGGGATCACCAGCCTGCGCCGCATCTATCGTCTGCTGGCGCAACGGCCGGTGGTCGAGACCGGGAGCACCAAGCCGCTGCCCTCCACCCGGTCGACCGAATACGCCTGCCGAGGGCTCCATTTCACCTATCCGTCGGGCACGCGGCCGGCGCTGGCCGGGCTTGATCTGACCATCGGTCCGGGCCTGGTGGGCATGACCGGCCGCACCGGTTCGGGCAAGTCCACCCTGTGCAAACTGCTGCTCAGGATGTACCCGGTGGCCGACGACATGCTCTTTTTCCGGGGAATCGACGTCAACCGCCTCGGCCAGGCGGATATCCGCGACTGCATTGCCTATGTCGGCCAGGAACCGGTGGTCTTTGCCGACACCGTGGCCGCCAACATCGCCTTCGGCTGTCCCGGCGCCACCATGGACGAGATCGAGGCGGCGGCCAGGGCGGCGGCCATCGATGCCGATATCCGGGGCTTTGCCGAAGGGTATCGGGCGGTGATCGGCGAGCGGGGGGTGAAGCTCTCCGGCGGCCAGCGGCAGCGGCTGGCCTTGGCGCGAGCTTTGCTCTGCGACCGGCCGATGCTGATCATCGACGACGCCCTGTCGGCCATCGATGTCGAAACAGAGCAGCAAGTGCTGCGCGGCCTGCTTGAGCGGTTGCGCGGCAAGTCCGTTTTGCTCGTGTCCCACCGAATCAACGTGCTGCGCCATGTCGATCGGATCGTCATCCTTGACCAGGGCCGCATCGTCGACCAGGGCCGGCACCAGAGCTTGCTCGCCAACCCGTTGTACCGCGCCATGGCAGAAAAACAGCAGAACCATGCATAACTTCGGCTATTCGGAAGAGGGGCATCCCGGCTCGATGGGCGATGCCCGGCTCTGGCGGCGGATTCTCGGGTACTGTCGGGGGCATGCTCCGGCCCTGGCCGGGGCGGTCCTGTTGTCGCTGATCATCACCGTGGCCTCCCTGGCCCTGCCCAGGCTGATGCAGACCGGCATCGACACCGCCATCGTCGCCGAAGGGATCGGCCGGCCCGAGCGCCTTGCCGCGCTCGGCCGCACCGCCCTGTCCTACGGCCTGCTGGTCGGAGTGGTGTTCCTGACCACCTTTCTCCAGGTGGTGGTGTTGGAATGGATCGGCCAGTCGATCATGCATCGCCTGCGTCAGCATCTCTTCACCCACCTCCTTACCCTCGATCTCCATTATTTCCACAGCCAGCCCGCCGGCCGCCTGGTGACCCGGCTGACCAACGACATCGAGAACATGCACGAGATGTTCACCTCGGTGATGGTCACCCTGTTCAACGACGGCCTCAAGCTGGTGGGCATTTTCTGGTTCCTGTTCCTGATGAACGGTCCTCTGGCCCTGGTGATGGCAATCTTCATCCCGCTGGCCACGATCAGCACCATGGTGTTTTCCCGCTTCGCCCGGGAGAAGTTTCGGGCCATCCGTTCGCAGCTGGCCCGGATCAATAGTTTCCTGGCCGAATCCCTGGCCGGGGTGGCGGTGATCCAAAGTTTTGGCGGCCAGGAACGGAGCAGCCGCACCCACGACGGCCTCACTCAGGAATACCTGGTGCGCTCGTTTGGCCAAATCAAGGTGTTCGGCCTGTTCATGCCCTTGATCGACCTGATGAGTTCGGCCGCCATCGCCCTGATCATCTGGTACGGCGGCGGCGAGGTCATCCGCAACCACCTGACCATCGGCCAACTGGCCGCCTTTGTCTCCTACATGCGGCTCTTTTTTCAGCCGCTGCGCGAACTCTCCCAGAAGTATTCCATTGTCCAGGCGGCCATGGCCTCGGCGGAACGCATCTTCCAAACCTTGGACACCCGTTCCGCCTTGCCGGCTCCGACCCGGCCGATAGCCGCCGCGCCGGTCCCGGTCGCGGGGGCCATCGAGTTCAAAGGCATCGAATTCGGCTATGAACCGGGGCGGCCGATTTTGCATGGGATCGATTTGCGCATCGATCCCGGCGAAACCGTGGCCCTGGTCGGGGCCACCGGTGCCGGCAAGTCGACCCTGATCTCCCTGCTGGTTCGCTTCTACGATCCGGTGACCGGGCAGGTGTTGATCGACGGCGAAGATGTCCGCGACCTGCCCCTTTCAATCCTGCGGCAGCGGGTGGGGCTGATCATGCAGGATATTTTCATCCTGCCGGACACGGTGCGGGCCAATATCGTCCTTGATCGGGAGCCGGACGAACAGCGGCTGGCCGCCATCCTCGACCGGACCGGCCTGCAGGCGTTCGTCGACCGTCTACCCCAGGGGCTTTCGACCCGCATCGGCGAGGGCGCCCTCAACCTCAGCCTGGGCGAGAAGCAGTTGCTTTCCTTTGTCCGGGCCTTGTACCGCGACCCGGCCATTCTGGTGCTCGACGAGGCTACGGCCTCCATCGACACCGAATCGGAGAACATGCTGGAGCAGGCAATTGCCGCCGGTTTTCGCGGCCGCACCTCGCTGGTGATCGCCCACCGGCTGTCCACCATCAGGCGGGTGGACCGGATCGTGGTCCTGGACCAGGGGCAGATCGTGGAGCAGGGCAGCCACGACCAGTTGATGGCCAGGGAGAGTGTCTACCGGGGATTGGTGCGGCTGGATGGGGAGTGACGGCGGGAGTGCGGCCTATGCCCACTCTGCGGGTCGAACGGTTGCGAAAAGGATGGCCCGCCCATCCGGCCATGGCGATTGTCAATGGGCACGGACAGGCGCGGGCTGTTATTGCTGGACCGGACTGTAGGCGGTGTCGCGGTAGAAGGGGATGGTCTGTTCCAGCATCTTGAGCAGGTCGCCGTTTTGATCGATGGCCGCCAGGTATTTGTTGGCCGCCTCGCGCAAATCGTCGTTGTCGGTCCGCACTCCCCAGGCCAATTCCTCCCTGGTGAGCAGGATATTGCCGGGAGTCAACCCCTTGTCGATATAGAGCGAAGCATAGTAGTAGTTGGCGGTCTGGTTGAAGATAAAGACGTCGATACCCTTTTTCATCAAGGCCTGCACGCCGTCCTGGGCAGTGGCGAACCGGCTGATCGAACCCCTGGGACGAAGTCCCTTGAGCCATGCATCGGCGGTGCCTCCGGTAACCACGCCCAGCCGGATCGAAGGTTCGGTCAAATACCTGATGCCATTGCCCATCCCGTCGTAGTCGCCCAACCGCACCAAGGTGGTCTGGCCCGAGACCAGATACGGAGTGGTGCTGGCGACCCTGTGGCGTTGCGCCTCGGCCACGGTCATCCCCGCCATGACGATGTCGATTTTCTTGTCCCGCAGGGCCGCATACAACTCTTCCCTGGACAGCGGCACCAGTTCCAGACGGCGGTTCATGGCCTCGGCTAGGCCTTCGGCAAAAAGCGGTTCCAGGCCGGCGATCGTGCCGTCCTTGGCATAGGCGAGCGGCGGCGCATCGATGACCGTGCCCACCTTGAGGGCCTTGGTCGGCATGATCACCCCGAACAGGTCTTTCGATTTGGGCGCGCAGCCGGTCAAGAGCAGAAGGGCCGCCAGCAGCGGCAGAAAAAACAGGTGGAAGAAACGGGCCATGTCGATCTTGGACGAGTCGGTGTTGTTCATATCGGTTGCTTGCCTGGTGGGATGCCTTGCGTCAGCGGGCCGGGGTCCCTTTGATCGCCCGGCCGGTGGAAATAAAGGAAATGCCTTGTTGCATCTTGGTGCCGATCATCACCGATTCGATGATCGGCTCGACGACCGGGCTGTCCGCCTCCCATTCCACCAGGAATTTGGCGCCGGAGCCGCCCTTGGATTCCGATTCCGGTACAATATACCGGGTGGAGCCGAAGGGGGGAACGGTCACCGGTTTTTCCAGGTATTCCTGCAGCAGTACGCCGCCCGAGTCGTAGTAGCGGATACTTTTCAAGGTCAGTGCCTTGTCCGGATCGGTGTTGCGGATGCTTAAGGTGGCGGTGAGGAGAAAGGGAGTGCCACGATAGCGGTCGTCTCCGTAGATGTGTGAATAAACGGGAACATAAACGGTTTGCCCCAGCCACTTGCCGAGCATGTCGGCGGCGGCCGGCCGGACGAGCGCGAACACGAGCAACAGGGCTGCAACGAGAGGTCGGGGCGACATAAGCTCACCTGGTTGCTGGTTGGGAGCGGTGCACGGCCAACAGGGCGGCGGCCGTTTCCCGGCTCAGATCGGCAATGGCCTGGGATGCGTTGGCAACATAGCCGGAATAGTCCGCTTTGTCGATAATCCGTGTCTGGCGGAAGGCTTTTCTGGTGAGGATAGTCTTGGCGACGCTGTCGCTGACGGTGTAGACGGCGACGATGGTGAAGGACTGGCCGTCGCTGCTGAACTCGTTCATCTCGATTTCCAGCTGATAACGGGCGTGGCCGAAGCGCGGTCCGGGGTAGAGCGCGATGTTGTCGGTGGCCAGCAGGTCCCTGAGATCGCCGACCATCTGTTGGCCGATTTGCTCGTCGAGGGGGCCGGACCAGAGATGGGTGGTCGAGGTGTGGGCCGCGCCACCGGGCAGTCGGTCGAGCAGGCCGCGTCCTTGCAGCTGCGGCGCCAGCCGCACCGGCATCATCAGGATCAATCCGGAGAAATCGGCGAAATCCCGGGCCAGCGGCTGCTGGCGGACAGGTTGCAGGGTGTGGAGGGTGGTGGCGACCGGTGCCATGCAGGCGCCGAGCGGCAACAGGAAAAGCGCGGCCAGGCACAGGGAGCGCAGGCAAGGGCGGCGGTTGTTCATGGTTTGTCCTCCCGCTGGCCGAAGATCAAGGCATCGGGATGCTGTTGAAGGTAGTCGGTCAGCTGCCGGACCGAGACGGCGGTGCGCTCGATTTCCCGCAGGGAGGCGGTCACCTGGTAGGCGAACAGCGAATCCTTCTCGGTCAGCTGTTGGATGTTGTTGAGGGTCTTGGTCAGGGCTCCGGCCGTGGCGTTCAAGCCGGACAAGAGGTGTTTCAACTCGGCGCTGGCCTCCGGCACCTCCTTGTCCGCGGTCCGGAGAAAGGTGGTGGCCGTGGCCGAAAGGGTGGAAAAATTGGCAAGCCCCTTTTTCAACTCGGCGGCCAGGGCGGGAAATTCGGCGTTGGCCCGGGCCAGCAGCCCGTTGACCCGGTCCATGGTGGAGTCCAGCGATGCCAGCATGTTGCGGGTTTCCTTGGAGTTGACGATGCTGCTGATCCCGTCCAGGGCCGCGGCGGTTTTGTTGAGGATCTCGTCGAGCGGCAGCTTTTCCAGCTTCTGGGTAATCTGCTCCAGGCCGGAGGGCTGGGTGGGAATCTCGAACAGGCCCTCTTCCTTGGCGGACTGCGGTGCTTGCGCTTCGGGGAAAAAGGCGAGATCGATGTAGAGTTTGCTGGTCAGCAGGCTGGTAATCTTCAACTGGGCGCGCAGGCCCTGGCCGATCATCTGCCGGAGCATGGCGCGGAGTTCCTCCGGCCCCCAGTTCGTTTGGTGCTTGCCGGTGAGATCGGACTTTTGTTCGATGTCCAGGTAGACCGGGATGACATAGTTGTTGTGTCGACTGTCGAAGTCGATCTGGACGGCGGCGACCCGGCCGATGGTCACCCCGCGGAAGGTCACCGGGGCGCCGGCATCCAGACCGTAGAGCGAACCCGTGAAGTAGGCGACGCAACGCAGCCGGTTGTCCTTGAACTTGATCTTGCCCAGGACGACCACGGCCGCCAGGGCCAAGGCCAGGGCAACCAGGACGAAGCCGCCGACCAGGGTGGGATTGGCTTTCTTACTCAAACCGTTCGAACCTCCCGTTGCCCGGTTCCCCGGGTGAGAAAATTGAGCACCGTGGGGTCGGTGCACTCCTGCAGCAGGGTTTTGGGATCGCCGGTGGCCAGCATGGTCTTGGCCTCGCTGTCGAGAAAGACCGAGTTGGTGGCGATGGCATAGATCGAGGCCAGTTCGTGGGTGACGATGACCACGGTGGCCCCCAGGCTTTCGCGCAATTCCAGAATCAATTGGTCGAGGTTGCGGGCGCTGATCGGGTCGAGTCCGGCCGAGGGTTCGTCGAAAAAAAGAAAATCCGGATCAAGGGCAATGGCGCGTGCCAGCGCCGCCCGCTTGCGCATGCCGCCCGACAGCTCGGACGGGTAAAAGTCCTCGAAACCGGCCAGCCCGACCAGCGACAGTTTGAAGGCCACCAGTTCGGCGACCACCTCCGGGGCCAGATCGGTGTAATGCTGCAGGGGCAGGGCCACGTTTTCGGCCAGGGTCATCGAACTCCACAGGGCGCCGGATTGATAGAGAACCCCGGCTCGGCGGATGATCGCCGCCCGCTCGTCCTCGTCCAGGGCCCAGAAGTCGGCCTCGCCGTACCAGACCGAGCCGGAGGCCGGTTGCTTGAGGCCGATCATGTGCCGCAGCAGGGTGGATTTGCCGCAGCCCGAGCCACCCATGATCACGAAGATGTCGCCCCGGTTGATGGTGAAATCGAGATCCCGCTGGAGCACGAAGCTGCCGTAGGCCATGGTCAGCCCCTTGACGATGATGGCGGGTGCGGGCGGGGTCATGGCCGGGCCTCAGCGGTAGAGGAGATAGGTGATGAATGAATCCGAAACCACGATCAAGACGATCGAGGTCACCACCGCGGAAGTGGTGGCCTCGCCCACCGCCAGGGCGCTGCGGCCGCACTGCATGCCGCGCAGGCAGCCGGCAAAGCCGATGAGGACGCCGAACACCGAGGCTTTGAGGATACCCTGGCCGAACTGGTAGAGCTGGATGGTTTTCCGGGTCTGCTCCAGGTATTCCACCAGGGAGAGATCGAGCATGGCCACGCCGATCACCGAGCCGCCCAGGATGCCCATGATGTCGGCGTAGACGCAGAGCAGGGGCAACATCAGCATCAGGGCCAAAATCCGGGGCAGCACCAGGAAGCCCACCGGCGAAATGCCCATGGTCCGCAGGGCGTCGATTTCCTCGTTTACCTGCATGGTGCCTAGCTGGGCCGCGTAGGAGGCGCCGATGCGGCCGGCGATGATCACCCCGCTCATCAGGGCACCCATTTCCAGGACCATGCCCAGGCCGACCAGGTTGGCCACATAGATCTGGGCTCCGAACATCTGCAGCTGCACCGCGCCCACGAACGAGAGGATCACCCCCACCAGAACGGCGATCAGGGAGACGATCGGCAGGGAACCGATGCCGCAATTCTGGATGAAATAGAGGAAATCCTGAGGCTTGAACGGCTTTTTCCCGGCCAGCAGGGCCAGCAGGGCCAGCAGGATTTCGCCGGCGAATGTGGCCACCTCGCGGCTCTGCCCGATCAGAGCCAGGACGCAGCGGCCGATGCGGGTGGGCAGGAAATCCCGGCCCTGCGGGCTGTAGGTGACCTGTTCGGGAACCGCTTCCGAAAGTGTCAGCAGGCGCCGCACGCCCGGAGGCAGCCCGGCGCGGTCCACGTCGATGTGCCGCTGGCCGGCGGTTTCGAGGATAGCCGCCAGGAAGATGAGCAGCCGGGTGTCCCAGTGCTCGAGGCCGTCGCAGGCAAAACCCAGGTGGTGGACGGTTTCGTCGAGGGCGGCAAGCAGGTCGGCCGGGGCCGGGGGATGGGCATGCAGGGTCCAGGAGCCGGCCAAGGCCACGACGAGATGGTTCGGACCTGGCCGTTGCAGGGTGAAAGCCGGCGGCCGGGTCGAGGAACCGGTGGGGAGGTGGGGAGGCTCCTGCTGCATAAAGACGATCCGGCTACCTGCCGAGCGGCTGGGCATTGCGCCGCGGTTTGGGCAGAAGTTGGCGCAGGCTATCGGCCTGGCGGTTGTTCCATTTTTGGTTGATGAGGATGTCGAAAATCTGCACCGGTTGGCCGTAATAGCGTGCGTTCCAGTCGACCAGCGGGGAAATGGCTGCGCCTTCGAGGCTGACCCCGCCGTAGGCGCCCTGCGAGCGGCCGAAGGCGAGGATATCGGCGGTCTGAGCCTTGGCCGATCCGCCGATCGGACCGGCGGCAATGGCCACGTCCGCCCCGATTTTGTAGTCGGTGGACAGCATGGCGTCGAGCCCCCGGTCGGTCATGATCAAGAGAATGATTTCCGAGACATCGGCACCGATCTGGAATCCCACGGAGACCGAGCCCATGCTGTAAAAGGCCGGCGAACTCCACTTGTTGGTGGCGGCATCCTGGGCGACCAGCAGGCCTCGTCCTCCGGAGCCGCCGATGATGAAGCCGCCGCGCAGCATCTGCGGCACGATGAGGATGCCGCGGGCGGAACCGACATTGTTCCGGAACCATTCCAGGTTGGGATCGGCCAGGAATCCTTTGTACACCGAGGTCGCCCGGTCCACCAGTTCGGCCGGTTCGCCGTAGTAGTCGGCCTTGGCCGGAACCCGAAAGAGCACTGTGGCCAGGATGGCCACCATGGCTATCAGGAAAAGGCGATGGGATCGCATCATGAGGAAAGCCTCCAGGGAAAACGGGGAGCGTTTTTTTGTTGCCGGAAGGAATGATGCTATTGTATCGATCTTTTTTGCACAAGCAAAAAATGGCCGGCGGCCGGGACGGAGCGAGTGGTCGGGAACACCGGGCCGCGGGGCAGGGGAGCGAAAACGGCGAGAGAAACGGCCGCAAACCGGTGTGCCGGCCGGTTTGCGGGGAAACCGTCGATCGGGCGTTCAGTCGACGGCGTAGAAGTATTCCTTTTCCGCACCGCACTTCGGACAGACCCAATCGTCCGGCAGGTCGGCGAAGGCCGTGCCCGGCGCCACGCCGTTTTCGTAATCGCCTTCGGCGGGATCGTAGACGTAACCACAGGGGCATTCCATCTTCTGCATGGGGCTTCTCCTGAAATATAGAGGTTGATGAAAACGTTCCGCCATCTTTGCAAAAAAAGGGCGGAGACAGCCACTTCTTTGCCGGTACAGTATAATTATTTCCCGACCGCGACAAGGAAAACCCTTGCTGTAAGAAAATATTCTCCTTCATTGTGGTACTTGTGGGTTCGCTTGCCCCTCCTCGTGGATCGGGATGCAAGGGGCAAGAGGGAGGAAAACGCGGGAAAAGGGCCGGTTGTAAATATAACTCTTGACAAGCTCGGGGGATATCGAGTTAAATGCCAAGTTCTACGACTAATTATTTCCACGCATGACGTTCTAGTTGAGGGAAGAGAGGAGGAGTCGCATGTATGCAATAATCCGCACCGGCGGCAAGCAATATCAGGTAGAGGCCGGTGACACGCTTCGCGTCGAGAAACTGCTGGGCGAAGTGGGCGATACGGTTGAGTTGGCGGATGTTCTGCTGCTGGTTGACGGCGAGACGGTCAAGATCGGCCAGCCCGTGGTCGATGGCGCCAAGGTGGTGGCCAAGATTGTGGAGCAGGGACGGCACAAGAAGGTGATCGTCTTCAAGAAAAAGCGGCGGAAAGGCTATCAGGTCAAGAAGGGCCACCGGCAAATGTATACCGCTTTGAATATCGAGACAATTTCGGCATAACAAGTCCATCCGGAGAGTATACCATGGCACATAAGAAAGCAGGCGGCAGTTCCCGCAACGGCCGCGACAGCGCTGGCCAACGGCGCGGGGTCAAGCGGTTCGGCGGCCAGGTCGTCAAGGCCGGCAATATCCTGGTGCGGCAATTGGGCACGGTGATTCATCCCGGCACCAATGTCGGTTGCGGCCGCGATTACACCCTGTTCGCCAAGATTGACGGTACGGTCAAATTCGAAGATTTCGGCAAGGATCGCAAGCGCGTTTCCGTCTATCCCGTCGAGCAGGACTGATCGTTCTTTCCCGGGAGGTGCGGCGCCTTGCCCGGCGCGGCTTCCCGCGTCACGTTGCAACCCGGCATCACGATGTGTTGATGCCGGGTTTTTTTCGTATTGTCTTCCCTAGCGGCTTGCGGATAGATCATGGGTTTTGTCGATGAAGCCAAATTTTTCGTCAAGGCGGGCGACGGCGGCAATGGCTGCGTCAGTTTCCGGCGGGAGAAATTTGTGCCCAAGGGCGGTCCCAACGGCGGCGACGGCGGCCGGGGCGGCGATGTTCTGTTGCGGGCCGACCGCAACCTGCGATCCCTGATCGATTTCCGCTATAAATCCCATTTTAAGGCCGAATCCGGCGTCGGCGGCCAAGGCAGCGACAAGCACGGCCGCAGCGGCGGGAATTGCGTGATGCAGGTGCCGGTTGGCTCCTTGATCAAGGATGCCGAAACCGGTGCGGTGCTGGTCGATCTGACCGAAGACGGGCAAACCTTCTGCGCGGCCGAGGGCGGCCGGGGCGGTCTGGGCAACGCCCGTTTCGCCACCTCCACCAATCGGGCGCCGCGCAAGGCCACGCCGGGACAGCCGGGCGAGGAGCGCTGGCTGTTGATCGAACTCAAGCTGCTGGCCGATGTCGGCCTGATCGGATTGCCCAACGCCGGTAAATCGACGCTGCTGTCCAAGCTTTCGGCCGCCAACCCCAAGATCGCCCCCTATCCCTTCACTACCTTAGAGCCACAGCTCGGGGTACTTCCGTTTAAATACATCGATCCCTGCATTATCGCCGACATTCCGGGACTGATCGAGGGAGCGCATCAGGGCGTGGGCCTGGGCCACCAGTTCCTGCGCCATATCGAGCGGACCTCGATTTTGCTCCACCTTATCGACGTTGCCGGCGAAGGGGAGCAGCCCTACGAGAATTACCTGACCCTGGCCAGGGAATTGGCCGCCTATAAGCAGGAACTGCTCGAACGGCGGCATGTGATCGTCCTCAACAAGATCGATCTGATCGATGCCCAGCGGCTTGCGCAGGTCAAAGAACAATTTGCCGGCCTCAACCTGCCGCTGCTTGCCGTTTCGGCGGAGGAGGGGGATGGCCTGGAATCGTTGCGAGAGTTGCTCGGCGACCTGCTGGAACAGCAGCGGGCGGAGGCGCGCCATGACCTTTCAGGTGAATAAGGAAGACGGGCTTTACTATCGGCAAACCCTTTTCGATCGGGCCAAACGGGTGGTGATCAAGGTCGGCAGCGCCGTGCTGACCGACGACAACGGCCTGGATGAAGCGATCGTTGCCAACATTGCCCGCCAGATTTCCTTTCTTCAGTCAACGGGTCGCGAGGTGATCCTGGTCAGCTCCGGTGCCGTGGCCGCCGGCCGCAAGCGGCTGAGGGTGGTCAAGACCCCGCACGAGGAGCTCAGAGTCAAGCAGGCTCTGGCGGCCACCGGACAGGGCCTGCTGATGCAGGCCTACGAGCTGGCATTCGCCGAGTTCCGGCAGCCGGTGGCCCAGGTGCTGCTCACCCATGGCGACCTGTCCCACCGGGGCCGCTATCTGAATGTCCGCAACACCATCCGCACCCTGTTCGAATTCGGGGTGGTGCCGATCATCAACGAGAACGACACGGTCTCGGCCGAGGAACTGCGCTTTTCCGATAACGACACCCTAGGCGCGCTGATGACCAACATGATCGGCGCCGACATGTTCATCATCCTCACCGATGTCGACAGCCTCTATACCGGCCATCCCGCGGAGGATCCCGAGGCGCGACCTATTTACACCGTGGCCGCCATCACCAGGGAGATCGAGCGCATGGCCGGCCACTCGGCCAGCGCCCTGGGAACCGGCGGCATGATGGCCAAATTGCGCGCCGCCAAGATGGTGGCCGCCTGCGGTGGCTCATCCTTCATCGGTCCCGGCCGGCACCCCGAGATTCTCCAGGCTTTGTTCAGCGGCGAGCTGGTGGGCACCTTTTTCCTTCCCGGCAAGGGCACCATCAACCGGCGCAAGCATTGGATCGCCTACGTGCTCAAGCCGCAGGGCTACCTGGTGGTCGACGATGGCGCCTGCCGGGCCCTGGTCGAACAGGGCAAAAGCCTGCTGCCTTCCGGCATCGTCGAGGTCCGCGGCAGTTTCTCGGTCGGCGCCCCGGTCCATTGCCTCGATCGACAGGGCACGATGATCGCCGCCGGACTGAGCAATTACGGCGCGGCGGACATCGAGCGGATCAAGGGCCGAAAAACCGGCGAAATCGCCGCCATTCTCGGGGGCAAGGATGCCGACGAGATCATCCACCGCGACAACCTGGTGGTCCTCGGGCGGGAGGGCGTGCTATAAAGCCGCTTTACAATGCCTCCGCTTCACGTCATAGTGGAAGGCGCCTGGCATGCAGGTAGCAAGATTGAAGCTCTCAGGAGGAGACGACCGCGATGGAACGCGCACAGATCGAAGCAACAGTTCTGGAGATGGTAAAGAAAGCCAAGGGTGCGGCCCGCAGCCTCGGTGCCATGTCGGCGGCCCTGAAAAACGCGGTTCTGCTCGATGTCGGTGAGGCGCTGATCGCGCAACAACCGTATATTATCGCCGAAAATCTCAAGGATATGACTGCCGGCGAGCAAAAGGGATTGTCCGCCGCCATGCTCGACCGCCTGCGGATCACCGAGAAGGGCATCATGGACATGGTCCAGGGCCTGCGCGAGGTGGCCGCCCTGGAAGATCCGGTGGGCGAGGTCAGCGATATGCGCCGCCGGCCCAGCGGCATCGTGGTCGGCCGGATGCGGGTGCCGTTGGGCGTCATCCTGATGATCTACGAATCGCGGCCCAACGTGACTATCGATTCGGCGGCCCTGTGTCTCAAGGCCGGCAACGCCGTCATCCTGAGGGGCGGCTCCGAGGCCATCCATTCCAACCTGGCCCTGGCCAAGGTGCTGCGGCAAGTGCTGGCCAAACACGGGGTCGATCCCGCCGTTGCCCAGGTTCTGGACTTTACCGACCGGGAAGGGGTCGATGTCCTGCTGACACAGGAGGCCTATATCGATCTGGTCATCCCGCGCGGCGGCGAAGGGTTGATCCGGGCGGTGACCGAGAAGTCGCGCATCCCGGTGCTCAAGCATTACAAGGGCGTGTGCCACTGTTTTGTCGATGCCGGCGCCGACCAGGAGATGGCCATTCCGATCATTCTCAACGCCAAGGTGCAGCGGCCGAGTGCCTGCAACTCCCTGGAAGGGCTGCTGGTCCACCGGGAAATCGCCGAGGAATTCCTGCCCAAGGCGGTCCACGCCCTGAAAAAGGAAGGGGTGCGCATCCTCGGTTGTCATTCCAGCTGCCTGATCTGCAACGAAACCATCGAACCGGCGGCCGATAGCGATTGGGGCACCGAGTTCCTCGACCTGGCCCTCACGGTCAAGGTGGTGTCGGGTCTCGACGAGGCCATGGACTATATCGACCAACACGGTTCCAAACACACCGAGACCATCGTCACCCGCTCCTATGAACACAGCCAACGGTTCTTGCGCGAGGTCGACGCATCGGCGGTGCTGGTCAACGCCTCCACCCGCTTCAACGACGGCGGCCAGTTCGGCCTGGGGGCCGAGATCGGTATCTCCACCACCAAGCTGCACGCCTACGGCCCCATGGGGCTGAAAGAGCTGACCACCCAGAAGTACATCGTCTACGGTGCCGGAGAAACCCGGGCCTGATCCGTGGTTGCAGCGGATGAAGCACTGAGGATCGGGCTGTTCGGCGGTACCTTCGATCCCGTCCACCAGGGCCATATCGAACTGGCGTTGCACGTGTTGGCCCGCTGCCGGCTCGATCGACTGTTGTTTATCCCGGCCCTGCTGCCGCCGCACAAACAGCAGCCGGTGGCCTCCTTTGCCCACCGGGCGGGCATGATCGAAGCCGCCCTGGCCGATTGCCGGCAAACCGACGGCCGCGTCCGCTGCTCGCGCATCGAGGAGCGGCTGCCGGCTCCCTCCTACACGCTCAACACGGTGCGGGCCTTGATCTCGGAAGAGGCCGGATGCCGGTACAGCCTGGTCATCGGTGCCGATTCGCTGCTCGACCTGCCCCACTGGCATAGGATCGACGAGCTGTTGCAAACGGTCGATCTGATCGTGGTCAAACGGGACGAGATCGACCGGGCGGCCGTTGACCGGGCGCTGGCTGCCCTGACTCCGGCCTTTGTCCCCAATCCCGGCCACTGTGATCGATGGCACGGTCAAGGCGGCCGGATCGCACTCTACCTCGACGATATCGAGTTGCCGGTTTCCTCCTCGGCCATCCGAGAAGAACTGGCGAAAGGTATGGCGCCGGCTCTGCTGCCGCCGTCGGTACTGGCCCATGTCCGGCGCCATCGGCTCTACGGCTGGAAGGAGGCCGTGTGAACTACATTGCCGATCTCCATATCCACAGCCACTATTCCCGGGCCACCAGCAAGGCCAGCAATCTGTTCGGCCTGGCCGCCTGGGCCGCGGTCAAGGGGATCGGTGTGGTGGGCACCGGCGATTTCACCCATCCCGCCTGGTTTGCCCATCTCCACGAATGCCTGGTGGAAGCCGAACCGGGTTTCTTCCGGCTGAAGAACGAACCGGCCGCCGCGATCGGCGATCTGCTGCCCGCAGGCATCAAGCCGGCAGTGCCGTTGGCCGCCATCCGTTTTGTCCTCAGCGCCGAGATCAGCTCCATCTACAAGCGCGGCGGCAAGGTCCGCAAGGTGCACAACCTGCTTTATGCGCCGGATTTCGATGCGGTCCGCCGCGTCAACGCCACCCTGGCCACCTTGGGCAACATCACCGCCGACGGCCGGCCGATCCTGGGGCTCGATTCTCGGAATCTGCTTGAGATCCTGTTGGAAAAGGCGCCACAGGGCTTTCTGGTCCCGGCCCATATCTGGACTCCCTGGTTTTCGCTTTTCGGCTCGAAATCGGGATTCGACTCGATCGAGGAGTGCTTCGGCGACCTCGGTTCCCATGTCTTTGCCCTGGAAACCGGCCTGTCTTCGGACCCGGAGATGAACCGGCTGATCTCGGCCCTGGACCGCTTCACCCTGATCTCCAATTCGGACTGCCATTCGCCGGCAAAACTGGGCCGCGAAGCCAATCTGTTCGCCACCGATTTCGATTATTTCGCCATGCGGCAAGCCCTGCAAGAGCCGGTCGATGCGGCGGGACAGCAGGTCTTCGCCGCCACGGTCGAGTTCTATCCCGAGGAGGGCAAGTACCACTGCGACGGCCACCGCAAGTGCCAGGTCTGCCTGGAGCCGGGGGAAACCAGGGCATCCGGCGGGCTCTGTCCGGTTTGCGGCAAACCCTTGACCGTCGGCGTGCTCCACAGGGTGATGGAGCTGGCCGACCGGGAGCGGCCGCTGTTGCCGTCGGGCAGCCCACGGGTGCACAGCCTGGTGCCCCTGACGGAAATGGTGGCCGAACTGCTCGACTGCGGCCCGGCCAGCAAGAAGGTGACGGAAGGCTATGTCCGGCTGATCAACGCTTTTGGCTCCGAATTCGGGCTGCTGCTCGAAACCCCGGTGGAGGATATCCGGGCCAAGGGGTTTGCGTTGTTGGCCGAGGCGATCGAGCGGGTGCGGTCCAACCGGGTGATCCGCAAGCCCGGCTATGACGGCGAATTCGGGGTGATCACCGTTTTTTCCGAAGGTGAGCGCGCCGAATTGTGCGGCCAGGCCAGCCTGTTCGGCCCGGCAATGGGGCCGGCCCGGAAAACGGCCAGAAAAAGGCAGCAACTGGCACTGCACGAGGACAAGAAGGAAGCGGCGACGGCTCCGACGGCCAGGGAGTTGAACCGCGAACAGCGACAGGCGGTGGACAGCGCCGCCTCTTTGATCTTGGTCCAGGCCGGGCCGGGTACCGGCAAAACCCACACCCTGGTGAGTCGGGCCCAGCGACTTGCTGCGCGAGCCGACCGCCCCTGCACGGTGATCACCTTCACCAACAAGGCGGCGGCCGAGGTGCGGGAACGGCTGCAAGGCACGGGAACGGAGCAAGTGCCGGTGACGGTTGCCACCTTCCACGGTTATTGCCTGGCCCAGTTGCGGCGCGGTGCCCCGAGCCTGCAGGTGGCGGGACCGGAAGAGCGGGCCGCCTTGATCGAGGAGCTTTTTCCCGGCTGGCAGGCCAAGGAGCGGGAGGGCTTTTCGCGCGCTCTGGGCGAGCTGTTCAGCCGCCTCGATCCAGAAAAAGAATATACCGCCGAAATCCGTCGTTATCTCGCCGCTCTGGCGAAACGGTCCCTGATCGACATCGAGGCGGTGGTCCCGCGCACCGTGGAGCTGCTGCGCCGGGACAACGAGGAGGCCGCCATCATCCGGGCCGCCACCGGCCATCTCCTGGTCGATGAATTCCAGGACGTCAACCAGGCGCAATACGCTCTGGTCGCGCTCCTGGCGCACACCTCGACCGTGTTTGCCATCGGCGACCCGGATCAGGCGATCTACGGCTTTCGCGGTTCCGATCCGAAGTGGTTCTACACCGTTATCCAAGAGATGCATCCCGAGGTGCATCACCTGGTCCGCAACTACCGCAGCGCCCCGGTCATCGTCCGGGCGGCCGAACAGTTGATCGCCGGTAATAGCCACCCCCTGCCGCTGGCGGCGATGCAGCCCTGCTCCACCCGCCAGGGAACCATCCAACGCCAGGAATGCGCCACGCCCGAGCAGGAGGCCCGCTTCATTGCCGAACAGATCGAAATCCGCCTGGGCGGCACCTCGCACCGCGGCCTCGAACGGTTCGACCACACCGGCAGTGGCGCAGTCGGCCTGCGCGACATCGGCATCCTCTATCGCACCGGCCGCCAGGCCGAGGCCATCGGCAAGGTGCTGACGGAACGGGGCCTGCCCTTTCAACTGGTCGATCTCGAAGCCTATTACACCAAGGGCGATTGCCGCCTGCTGTACTGGTGGCTGTTGCTGATCGCGGGCCTGGCGGAGCCGGAACAACTGCTGGGGTTGATGCGGCGGGAACAGGGGCTGGGCGAGCAGGCCTTGCGCTTGCTACGGCTGGTGTTGCGGCAGGTGCTACGGGAACAGGAGGGCGGGCTGGCCGAAATTCCGTTGCTGGGCGGGCCCATCGACGCGGTGCTCGAACCGCTGCGCCGGCTGCTGGGCCAGATGCGTGGCCTGGCCGTAACCGAACCTGTGACTACGGTGCTCGATGCCCTGGCCACCCGTTACGGGTTCGATTCCAAGCAGCCGGACATGGAGCGCCTGTGGCACCAGGCCCTGACCTTTGATCGGTCGCTTCCCGAATTTGCCGCCCATCTGCACCGTTTCAGCGATTCGGTGCTCTACGATCCACGTGCCGAGGCACTGACCCTCTCGACCCTCCATGCCGCCAAGGGGTTGGAATTCCCGGTGGTCTTCATCGCCGGTTGCGAGGAAGGCCTGCTGCCGCTGGCGCCGCGGGCAGCGACATCCCCGGAGATCCAGGCCAACCACCTGGAAGAGGAGCGCCGCCTTTTTTACGTGGGCATCACCAGGGCCATCGACAGCCTGACCCTCAGCTGGTGCCGGTCGCGCGCCCTCTATGGAGGGCCGGCCGAGGCCCGGCAACCGTCCCGCTTTGTGGACGAGCTGCCCGCCGACGTCTTTTCCCCGATCCTCAAACCGCGGGTACAGCGCAAGAAACCCGCGATGCGTCAACTCTCCCTTTTTTCGTGAGTCATGGAAGACAGCACGACCGCACCCAACCGGGTTACCGAACTTGAGGCCGAGGTCCAGCGACTGGAGAGGGAAAATCGTACCCTGCGGCAGAAGGCGCGGCAGGCCGATTCCGCCAACAAGGCCAAGTCCGATTTCCTGGCCATGATCAGCCACGAGATTCGCACTCCGATGAACGGGGTGATCGGGATCAGCGAATTGCTGCTCGACACCGAACTGCAGCCCCGGCAGAAACATTTTGCCCAGCTGATCCGCACCTCGGCCTCCAGCCTGCTGACCTTGATCAACAACCTGCTTGATTTCAGCAAGATCGAGGCGGAGAAAATGGGCCTGGACATCGAGCCCTTCGACCTGCGGGGCTTGATCGAACAGCTGCTGTCGCTGTACAAGGTGACCGGCAGGAGCAAGGGGCTGACGGTCGCCGCCGACATCGACCCCAAGCTGGCGTCCCATTACCAGGGCGATAGCTACCGCCTGCGCCAGGTGCTGGTCAATCTGCTCGGCAATGCGGTCAAGTTCACCGAACGGGGCACGATTACCCTGCGGGTGAGCCGGGAGGAGACAAAGGGCAGGAAAGAACGGCTCCGGTTCGAGGTCGAGGATTCGGGGATCGGCATCCCCACCGAATCGATCGATAAACTGTTCCAGCCGTTCAGCCAGGTGGACAGTTCCTCGACCCGCCGCTACGGCGGTAGCGGCCTGGGATTGTCGATCTGCGCCCGGCTTGTCAAGCTGATGGGCGGCACCTTCGGGGTGCGGTCCGAATACGGGAGCGGCACCACCTTCTGGTTCGTGATCGCCCTGCCGGTGGCCGGGCCAATGCCTGCGGAGCACGGGGGGATGGCTCCGGCCGCCGAAGAGACGTGCCCGGAGGAAACCGTGGCCGCATCGAGTCCGGTGGAAGAGGTGCCGGGCACCGTGCCACCGCCTTCTTGCGAGGGACCACACAACCCCCGCATCATGATTGTCGACGACGAAGAAACCAACCGCATCGTGATGGCGGAGACCTTTCGCCGCACCGATGCCGAGATCGTGTTGGCCTGCAACGGTTTGGAGGCCATCGATCTTTGCCGGGCCGGCCGGTTCGACCTCATCTTCATGGATTGCCAGATGCCGGTGCTCGACGGTTTCGCCGCCACCCGGATCATTCTCGACGAGGCGGAGCGGCACCGGTATGCCGCCCCGCCCGTGGTCGCCCTGACCGCCGACGCCACCACGGCCGCGCAGAAAAAATGCCGGGAAGTGGGGATGGTGGATTACCTGGTCAAACCGTTGGATTTCAACAAGTTGCAGGCGGTGCTCGCCCGCTGGCTGCCCGAGTTGCGCAGCTCCATCCTTCCGGGGACGACAGGGACGGGAGGAGCCGATATACCGGCTGCCCGGGAGCCGGTGGCGGTGAACGAAGCGGTTTTGCGGCGCCTGCGGGAAAATGTCGGCGACATCACCCCGGTGGTGGCGGTGTTTCTCCGCTCACTCGAACGGCGCCTGGCCGAGTTGGACAAGGCGATACGGGCCAGGGATCCCGAGGCGATCAGCAAGGTGGCGCACACGATGAAAGGAAGCAGCAGCCAGTTCGGGGCCGAGGAGCTGGCGCAACTGTGCCTGTTGGCCGAACAGATCGGCAAGAGCGGGAAGATGCAGCAGATCGACCGGCTTCATGACCAGATCGTCCGTTCCGTCGACCGAGTTAAACGTTTTTTTACGGAACTCCTTGATTGATAGGCTGTAATTTATACAATAGTCATGTATAGCCGCAAAATATCCCACCCTTTTTTCCATTTTTGCTTATGACGGTTTCCCTGCTCGCCGGTTCCACTCCGGTCATTTTGATAGTCGACGACGACGAAGTCATCCGCATGCTCATGCGCCAGTTCCTCGAAGGTGAGGGCTATGCCGTGGTTGAGGCCGAGGATGGTCCCGGGGCCCTGGAAAAATTGGCGGAGCAGGCGTTTGACCTGGTGATCCTCGATATCGCCATGCCGGGCATCGACGGGCCGGAGGTGTGCGAACACATCCGCTCCGCCATGGCCGATCCTCCGCCGGTCCTGATGGTGACCGCCCTGGACGACGAAAAGAGCATCGAGCGCTCCTACGGTGCCGGCGCCGTGGACTATATCCGCAAGCCGTTGCGCTGGCCGGTCCTCAAGAACCGCATCCGCTACATCCTGGGATCGCATCGGGCCAAGCAGGAACTGGAGCTTTTGTCGCGCAATTACGAGATGATTCTCGATGCCGCCGCCAACGGCATCTGCGGGGTCGACGACCAGGGATTGATCAGCTATATCAACCCCGCCGCCCTGAAGATGCTGGGCTACGGGATCGAAGAGGTCAGGGAGCGCGATTACCGGACGGTGTTCAAGATTTCCCTGCCCGGCAGCGAGGAGTCTTCCGAGGATTGCTGTCCGTATTTCATCAAGACCGACATCAAGAGCACCACCTGCTTCGACGAAGCCCGGATGCTACGCAAGGATGGCACCAGCTTTCCCGTGGATTTCCGGTCAACCCCGATCCGCCAGGGACACCGGCTGATCGGCGGGGTGCTGGTGTTCCAGGACGTCACCGAGCGGCAGGAGGCGGCGGAGTTGATCCGCTACATGGCCAATCACGACCCGCTCACCAATCTTCCCAACCGCAACTATTTCCGGCGGCGGCTGCCCCAGGCCATTTCCCTGGCCCGGCGCTACGGCCGTATCCTCTGCCTGTTGTTCATCGATCTCGACCGGTTCAAGCCGATCAACGACCAGTTCGGCCACGGGGTCGGCGACATCGTCCTGATGCAGGTGGCCGAACGGCTGCGCAGCGTCTTGCGGACCTCGGATTCGGTGTGCCGGTTGGGAGGCGACGAGTTCGTCATCCTCCTGGAAAGCACCGAGGCCCTCGACGGCGCCACCCTGGTGGCCCAGAAGGTGATCGAATCGCTCAACGAGCCGATCGAGGCGGGCGACCACGTCTGTTTCATCGGCGCCAGCATCGGCATCTCGGTCTTTCCCCTCGACTGCCAGGATGCCGAGACCATGCTCCGCCATGCCGACATCGCCATGTACGAGGCCAAGAAAAAAGGCCGCAACTGCTGGCAGCTCTACGCCGAATAAGCCTACATCCCCTGGGCGATGGTGCGGATGATGTCCGACTTGCCGATCACCCCCACCAACTGCCCTTCGTTCATCACCGGCAAGGTGTGAATGTTCTTCTCGGCCATTAAGGTGGCCAATTCGTCCAGTTCCGTCTCCGGGGTCACCGACACCAGTTTGCGGCTGCAGATGTCGCCGACCTTGGACCCCGCCATTTTTTTCAATTCCTGTTCCATCTTGCCCGGCCGCTCGAGGAAGACGAAGGCGTCGAGCAGGGCAAAGGCGGTGGGCAGGTGCACCTTCTTGTTTTGAAAAATCAAATCGCTTTCGGTGACCACCCCGATGACCTTGCCGTCGTCGTCGACCACCGGCACGCCGCTGATGTTGCTGGTGAGCAGAAGGGCGGCCAAGTCCCGCACCGTGGCGCTTTCCTTGACCGTGATCACCTCGCGGGTCATGATGTCTTTCGCTTTGAGCATAAATTCTCCTTACAGGGTTGATACAGTTACGAGCAGAGTGAACCGATGGCCCGCGGCAGTTGCCGCGCCACTTCCGTGGCGGTGTAGCCGTAGGGGCGGCCGGCGGCTAGGCGGTCGGCGGCCAGGCCGTGTAGATGGACTCCGAAACAGGCGGCCTGCCAGGGATCGTGCCCCTGGGCCAACAGGCCGCCGATAATGCCGGCCAGCACGTCGCCCATGCCGCCGGTGGCCATGCCGGGATTGCCGGAGGCGTTGATCGCCCAGGCGCCGCCGGTGGTGGCGACCACGGTCCCGGGACCCTTGAGCACGGTGATCATCGGCGGCCGCCGGTCCGCACCGCTGGCATTGAGCCATTGGGCCGCCTTGAGCCGGTCCGCTTGCACCGTCTCGACCGAGGTGCCGAGCAGCCGGGCCATCTCGCCGGGATGGGGGGTGAAGATTCGGGGACCGGGAGGATTGCGCAACAGGTCCGGGTGGGCGGCCAGGATGGAAAGGGCGTCGGCGTCGATCACCATCGGGCCGTCATAAGTGCCGTAGAGGCGCAGCACCAGCTCCCTGGTTTCCGGTTCGGTCCCGATGCCGGGCCCGAGCACGATGCCGTTTTTGCCGGCGCAAAGAACCTCGATCTGCGGGTAGTCGTCGATGGAGAGAAAACCGTTCGAGGCGGGCAGCGGCACCGACATGGTCTCGGCGACAGCGGTTTCGAAAATGGGGTTGAGATCGCCGGGCACCGCGAAGGTCACCAGGCCGGCGCCGCTGCGGAGCGCACCCTGGCCACAGAGCAGGGCCGCGCCGGTTTTGCCGCTGGAACCGGCGAGAACGAGGAGATGGCCGTTGCTGCCCTTGTGCGCCGTGGCGGGCCGCAGGCCCAGGTGGCCGGCCAGCATGGTCCGGTCGATCAGCGTCCCCTGCAACTGCATCCGGGCGACGAGCTTGGCCGGGATGCCAATATCGATGCAGGCCAGCCGGCCGCAGCGGGTGCCGCCATGATGGTAGTGTCCGGGTTTGGCCAGGCCATAGGTCACGGTCAGGTCGGCCTGGACCGCGCCGCCGAGGATGGCCCCGGTGTCGCTGTGCAGGCCCGAGGGGATGTCGACGCTGACCACCGGCAGCCGATGGCTGTGGCGCAGGGTGTTCATGCAGGTGATGGTTTCCAGCAAGCCGCCGCCGATTTCGCGTTCGAGACCGGTGCCGAACAGGGCATCCACCAGGGAATGGATCGGGTGCATCCGATTGAGGGTGAGCACCGTGTCGGCCAGGGCGAAGAATTTTTCCTGGTTGTCGAGCACCTGGTACGGCAGCCGCAATCGCCGGTAAATCTCGAAATTCAGGCCCGCGTCGCCCGCGAGCCGTTCCGGGTCGGCCGGAAAGAAGACAAAGGGAAAACCGCCCAGCCCGTGCACCGTGCGGGCGATCACCAGGCCGTCGCCGCCGTTGTTGCCGGGGCCGGCGAAAACGCAGACCGTCTTGCCCGCCACCGGTCCCAACACCTGTTCCATCCGGTCGACCGTGCTTCGGCCGGCATTTTCCATCAGGACCATGCCGGGAATGCCGATCTCTTCAATGGTCTGCCGATCGAGTTCGCGCATCTGCGCTGCCAAAGCAAGTTGCATCGATGGTCACAGCCTCCTGAAGAAAAAATATCGCCTCGCGCTCCGCTGGGTTCGGCGGAACGGCCGGGGCCCGGTACGGCAAGACGAGATAAAACCCCAATGCGTGGACAATTGCCCCGCGGCGCGATGGCCGGCTGGTCCGCTCAGCGTTCCGGCTCCCTGTTTTCGTCGGCGCCGGTGCAAAGGGGGCAGGGGGCGAATCCCGCTTCGCGGGCGATTTCGACGTTTCTGAATTGCAGCCGGCATTGCGGGTCGTAGTAATGGACGCAGTGCGGCAGGTGATACAGGCCGGTGGTTCGGTCGGCACGCACCGCAAGCCTGCCGGCGTTGTGGTCCGCCGTCGAGGGCGCCTGCCGTTGCCACCGGGCCAGGATGTCGGCTGCCAGGCGGCCGAACCGTTTCCAGAGCGGCAGGAGCAGGCGATCGTGCAGATTCTGGATGGGATGGGCGATCCGCTCCGGCACCAGGGGCCGCTCCACATACACCCGCTGGAAAAGATACAGGGCCAGCAGGAAAAAGAGAACATTCGGCAGCCACATGCCCGGCACCAGGGGCATGGCCCCGGCTTCGCTGATGTTGCGGCAGACGGTCAGGTTGATGTAGTAGCCCACAAAGACGAGCAAGCCCAGCGGCAGTCCCACGGCCCGCCGGCCTGGCGCGGCCTGCAGTCCCAGCGGCAAGCCGATCAGGCTGAGGATGAAACAGCCGACCGGCAGCACCAGGCGGTGGTGGTATTCGGACAAATAGCTCCGGGCGAGCTTGGAATCCGGCGGCAGCTTTTCCGCCATGGTAAGCAGCTGTTCCTGGCCCATGGCGCCGCGGCTCTGGTTGGCGACATCCTCCTTGCCGATCTGGGTCGGCGGTTGGAGGGAGATCTGCAGCTGGTAGCGGCCAAAACGGATCACCTGGTTGTCGGTTCCCTCGTTGTTATGGATGGTGCCGTTGTTGAGGATGACCGTCACCTGCATCCGATCCATGTCGGCTTCCAGGTGGCCAGATTGGGCCACGGTGATCAGCGGCTGGGTCCGGCCCCGCATGTCGGAGACGTAGACACCGTGCCAGCGCTGCTGGTCGTCGATTTCGTCGACATACAGCACGATGTCGCCCAGGGCCTCGGTGAACTCCTTGGCCTTGAGGCCCTTGTCGATTTTCTCCTTGGCCAGCTGGAACATCAGGTGCTTGACGCCCAGGGCCCCGGCCGGGATCAGGCTGGCGGCGAAGAATCCGGTCAGGCAGGCGGTGGCGGCGGCGACGAGCACCACCGGCGGCAGCATCTGCTTGAGGCTGACGCCGCAGGCCTTGAACGCCAGGATTTCGCGGTCGTTGGTCAAGCGGGTGAAGCCGACGATCACCCCGGCCATGCTGGCCATGGGGATGATGTAGAGCAGCATGTGCGGGAAGATATAGGCGAACAGCCGGATGAAATCGGCCAGGCCGATGCGCAGGGAAAGGACGATTTCCAGCAGCGGAATGAGGCGGACCAGGAAAAAGACGCAGTAGAGAATGAGGAAACTGGCGAAGAAGGGGGCCAACAGCTCGTTGGCGATATAGCTGTAGAGCAGCAACGGCGGGCGCCAGTGCCATCCCTTGCCGTCCGCTTCGCCAATGGCTGCGGTTCTGTTCTGCCTCGACTCAGAGCGCATTGAGGGCGGATTTGATGTTGACATCGATCCAGTGCTGGTCCCACCATTCCACCGGGGTGACGAAAATGCCGTGCACCAGCATGGAGAAATGGAGGTGGTCGCCGCCGGCCATGCCGGTGGCACCCGAACGCCCGATCGGCTGGTCTTTTTCCGCCAGGGTGCCCACGGTGGTGCTGATGCTGCTGAGATGGGAGTACAGGCTTAAGATGCCCTGACCATGGTCGATGATGACGGTGTTGCCGTAAATGCCGAGATAGCCCGCATACACCACCTTGCCCCGGTTGGAGGCGCGGACTTCGGCCTGGGCCAGGGAGGCGATGTCCACCCCCAAATGGGTCTGGGTGTCGATCGCCCGGCCGTTGTACATATAGGTGCGTTGATCGGCGTATCCGGCCCGACCGGAACCGAACATGCGCAGGAAACGGTCGGACCACAGCTGCTGCGCGTCGGTTTCGGCGCTGAGCTGGGCGATGGTCTCGGCGTTGCTCCGGCGGATCTGGTTGTTGACATAGAGGTACTGCTCAAGCAGGGTGCCCTTCAGTTCCGGGTAATGCTGCGCGAACTCCGGCATTTTCTGCTGGAGGAACTGTTCGGAGAGATTGATGCTGTCCCGCTTGAAGGTTTCCTTCTTGAAGACGGTGGGCAGCGGCAGGAGGACCTCGTTGCCGGCCTCGTCGCTACCCACCAGCCGCATCTTCTCCGGCTGGCCTGCATCCCAGGGCAGGGCGAAGTAGCAGATGTAGGCGTCTTTCTTGCCGACCGGAAAGCCCGGAAAAAAGGCGTTGTCGATGGCGACCCCGTGTTTGCCCGGCGGTTCGGAGATGGTGTAGAGGACCATGGCGCTGCCGCCGGAGTGGATGGCGCGCGCGGCATGCAGAATCTTGACCGTCGGCGGTCTGGTATCCATGGTCACCGGCAGTCGCCGCAGGGTTTCGTTCCCCTTGAAAAAGCCGCTGAGCGAAAAATCCCGCACCGAGATGTCCAATTCCGCCTCGCCCTCCTTGATGCCGGCCTTCTGGGCGTCGATCACCACCTTTTCGTCGAGCGAGGTCGGTCCGGCCGTTTTGAACCAGGCCTGGCGGGGAAAGGATTTCTCCAGCAGGACCACGGAGGTCTTGCCCTGGGTCAGGGTGATGGTAAGCGAGCGGATGCCGCTTTTTTGGTCGGTGGCCCGCAGGGGCAGCTCGACCTTGCCGCCCAGGTATTTGATTTCCTTGTTCAGCGTCAGAGTCGGATTTTCGAATTCGAACAGTAACACGCCCGCTCCCGCCGCCGCCAGGACGACGGCCGTTGCCAGGGCGAGCGCCAGGGTCTTGAGGAAACCGCCCCTCCGCGAGGAACGGCGTAGCCGGATGTAGTGTGCCATGGTCAGTCTGTACGTTGATGATCGTAAAGTCGAAAAGCGCGGCAAGGCGCATCAATCCGCGGGACGGGCATGCCAGGGTCCTATTCGTTCCAGATGACGTCGTACCGCTTGATGTGCATGTCGGGCACCGGAATGATGGTGAAGCGTTTCGCGGTCCGCAGCTCCAGTTGCTCGATGGTGTACGATTCCTCGTCGAGCAGCATCTCGGCGATGTGGGGATGTACCTTGATGGTGACGTGCGATCCGCCGATCTTGCGGGCGTCGCGGCTGATCTTGCGGAATATCTCGTGGCAGATGGTCCGGCGCGACTTGATGAAGCCGTCGCCGCCGCAGTAGTGGCAGGGCTCGCACATGGTCTGGATGAGGCTTTCCGACTGCCGTTTGCGGGTCATCTGCACCAGTCCGAATTCCGAGAGCTTGAGGATGTTGACCTTGCTCTTGTCGGCGCGCATCGCCTCCTGGAAGGCGGCGAACAACTCCTCGCGGTGCTGTTCGTTGTCCATGTCGATGAAATCGATGATGATGATGCCGCCCAGGTTGCGCAGGCGCAGTTGGCGGGCGATCTCGTGGACTGCCTCCATGTTGGTCTTGAAGATGGTCTCGCTCAAATCCGAGGCATTGACGTAGCGGCCGGTGTTGACATCGATCACGGTCAGGGCCTCGGTGGTCTCGATGATGATGTAGCCGCCGGAGCGCAGCCACACCTTCTTGTCCAGGGCGTTGTTGATGTCCGCCTCCACCCCGTAGCGCTCGAACAGCGGCAGGTCGGAGTCGTAGTAGGTGATCTTGTCCTGCAGCTGGGGGGCAAAGGTCTTGGCGTAGGACAGCAGCTGCTCGTAGACTTCGAAGTTGTCGATCACCAGCTCGTTGATGTCCTCGGTGAAGAAATCGCGCACCGAGCGGAGGATGATGTCGAGATCCTTGTAAATGAGGCACGGGGCCAGCGACCGCTGTACGTTGGTGAGGATTTCGTCCCAGAGCAAAAGGAGGAATTCCATGTCCGCTTCCAGGGCCTCGTTGTCGATGTGCTCGGCCACGGTGCGCATGATGAAGCCGGTGCCCGGAGGCCGCAGCACCTCGATCCGGTCGCGCAGCAGCTGGCGGGTGGTCTCGTCCTCGATCTTGCGGGAGATGCCGATATGGTCGGTCAGCGGCATGAACACCAGGTTGCGGCAGGGCAGGGTGATGTTGCAGGTCAGGCGGGCTCCCTTGGAGCCGATCGGCTCCTTGGCGATCTGCACCAGGACTTCCTGGCCTTCTCGGAGGATTTCGTTGATCGCCGGAGCAGGAGGCGGGGAGGCCGGCGGGGTGGACCGCAGTTTGTGGCCCCTGGCCAGCCGCTGGTAATTCTCGGAGAAGATGTAGAAGGCCTCGTCGACGTAGAGGAAGCCGGTGCGCTCCAGGCCGATGTCGACAAAGGCGGCGTCAATGCCCGGCAGCACCCGGACCACCCGGCCCAGGTAGATGTTGCCGATCAGACCCCGTTCCGAGGTGCGATCGAGGTGGAATTCGCGCAGCTTGCCGTTTTCCACCAGGGCGATCCGGTTCTCGTAGAAGGTTGCATTGATGAGAATGTCTGTGTACATAGGAGAGCTTGATCGAATTCCAGGGGCGCAACCAAAAACGCCGGAAACGCAAGGGCCGAGGCGTGGAAGAGAGTATGAATCGAGGGTGTCACTATACTATACCGTGGGCAAACCGCCATAATAAATTGGCAACGGCAACCGCGCTCTTCCGGCCGGGAAGGCTTGGTATGGCCGGGGTTTCGGCACGAGCCAGGTGATTTCGGCCATCATCCCCACCCATAACCGGGAGTCCTTCCTGGAGCGGTCCATCGGTTCGGTGCTGGCCCAGCGGCTGGCCTGCGGCGAGCTGATCGTGGTCGACGACGGTTCCACCGACAACACCGCCGCCCTGGTCGAGCGGGTGGTTGCAAGCTCCGCCGTGCCGGTCCGGCTGGTGCGCCAACGCAATTCGGGCGCGGCCGCGGCCCGCAACGCCGGCATCCGCTTGGCGCGGGGACGGTTGCTCGCCTTTCTCGATTCCGACGACTGGTGGCTGCCGGACAAGCTGGCCGTGCAGGCGGCGGCCATGGCGGCCCGGCCGGAATCGCTCGTCGCCCATACGCGCGAAATCTGGTTTCGCCGGGGGCAGCGGGTCAACCAAAAGAAGAAGCACGACCCGCCCGGTGGCGACATCTTTGCCGCCAGCCTGGGGATGTGCGTGGTCGGCATGTCCACGGTCATGGCCCGGCGCGAGCTGTTCGACCGTTACGGGCTGTTCGACGAGTCGCTGCCCTGCTGCGAGGACTACGATTTCTGGCTGCGGATCGGTTGCCGCGAGCCTTTTCTGCTGGTCCCCAACCGGTTGACCGGCAAGGACGGCGGTCGTCCCGACCAACTCTCCACGATCCACCGCCAGGGCATGGACGTCTTTCGCATCCGTTCCCTGGCCGCGCTGCTCGACTCGGACGTGCTGCGGCCGGACCAGCGGCGCGCGGCCGTAGCCGAACTGGCGCGCAAATGCCGGATCTACGGCCAGGGATGCGGCAAGCACGGCCGCCCGGAAGAGGGTGAGCGTTATTTCAACCTGGCCGCCCGCTATCGGCCCACAGGAGATCTGCCCGCATGAACCAGGCGTCCTACGGCGACCCGGCCCGCTTCGTCACCCGGCTCCACGTGGCCGAAGACTGCCTCGATCTGCCCTACACCAGGGAAATCGTCGACCGGGCCAAACTGCCGGTGACCGTGGTCGGCGCCCGGGAAGTGCCGGCCATCGATGGCGACTATCCGGCCAATCTCACCGCCGGCAAGCACCATCTCCTGCTCTGCCGCAACCGCGGCATCTTTTTCAAGCCCTGTCCGGGCACCCGCGAGTACCGCTGCTGCGACTACCAAGTGCTCAACATCGGCATGAACTGCCCCATGGATTGCGTCTACTGCATCCTCCAGGCCTACCTCAACAACCCCTGGCTCAGCTTTTTCGTCAATATCGAGGAGCTGTTCACCGAACTCGACCGGGCGCTCGCAGCCGAGCCGCACCGCTTCTTCCGCATCGGTACCGGCGAGTTCACCGACAGCCTGGCCCTGGACAGCCTCACCCGGCTGAGTCCCCGCCTGGTCGCCTACATGGCCGGCCAAACCAACGCGGTGCTGGAACTGAAGACCAAGAGCGCCAACATCGGCAACCTGGAGGGACTCGACCACCGGGGCCGGACCGTGGTCGCCTGGTCGCTCAACAGTCCGCCGATCATGGCCAGGGAGGAGATTCGCACCGCCACTCTGGACGAACGATTGCAAGCCGCCGCCCGGTGCGCCGACTGGGGGTACAGCCTCGCCTTCCACTTCGACCCGATCATCCTCCATCCCGGCTGGCAGGAGGGCTACCGCGCCACCGTCGACCGGCTGTTCGCCACGGTCCCGGCCGAGGCCATCGCCTGGATCAGCCTGGGAGCCCTGCGCTACTTGCCACCGCTCAAGCAGATCGCGGCCGAGCGCTTCCCGGTCTCGCGTTTTTTTTATCAGGAGTTCATCGACGGCCTCGACGGCAAGCGTCGCTATATCCGCCCGCAGCGGGTGGAGATGTACCGATTGCTGGTCGAAGCCCTGGGTCGGCGGGTCCATCCCCGGACCTGCCTCTACTTTTGCATGGAAAACGATACCGTCTGGCGGGAGGTGTTCGGTTTCGTCCCCGGCGACCAGGGTGGTTTGCCGGCGATGCTCGACCGGGCGGCCCGTTGGCGATGAGTCCGGCCGCCTCTTGGTTTTTCGGGCCGCATTGGGTATGGTAGCGGTCATGGAGCACGGGATGGACGACGAACTGCCGGCCAGCTGCCGACAGGTGCAGCGGTTTTTGCGGGACAACGGCCTCGACTGCCGGGTGCGGATGTGGGCCTCGGCAGGGACCGCGGACAGCCTGTTCGAAATCGCCACCGAAGAGTTGATCCGGCTGGCTGGCGGCCGGGTGGCGGATATCGCCGGCTGAGAGCGGGCGGTTTAGAGCAGCGAGCTTCGAACCAGGTAAGCGGCCAGGGCAAGACCCAGGACCGTGACCGCAAGGTTGATGCAGGGGCCGAGATCGGTGAAGTAGCCACTGGGGATATCCTCGGGCTGGAGGCGGCGCAGCACCGAGCGGAACTGCACGGCCGGCCCTATCGAGGCGACGGCGCCGAGCAGGATGAAGGAAAGGCCGATCCAGAAGGAGAGGCCCCGTTGCAGGGGTTCGCTGTGCTGGCTGATCAGGGTCGTGACGAACAGGCCGAACCGCTCCACCACGAAGCCGAAGCCCATCAGGGCCAGCGAGGTACGGGTCCAGGACATCAGGGTGCGTTCCGCAGCGAAAAAGACCCGCGGGTCGTTGAGTGAGGACATGCGTTTCTCCAGGACGGAAATGGTCGGGACCGGGCGGGCCTGCCGTGGGCCGAAGGCTGCCCGGCCGGCGCAAGAAAGTGGGGCCGTAACCGGGCCAGGAGCGGTTATTGCCTAAACCGGATGCAATCCATACAACAAGCAGGAGGTGAAATCCATGGGTTTGTTGCCGATTGTCGAGAAAGGAAAGCCGGTGGCCTGCCATGCGGATTGGCCGCTTTTCTACATGAACGATTTTTCGCGGCTGGGCCTGGTGGTCAGCCGGCTGGCGGATGCCCTCTCGGCCCTGCGCTCAGATGGCTACATCGTGCACGCCGACGAGCGCGGCACCGTGCTGGAGATCGACGGTAAAGACCAGGTCGCGGCCATTGTGGCGGCCTTGCGCGCCAGGGCGATCGACTGCGATACGGCCGACCTGGTCAGTTGCGTGTACCAGGGGTGATAGCGCCTTTTCCTGCCCGGTGGGCAGGCCCGGATGACTCGATGGAAGCGGTGCTCCGCCCTACTCGACGCTTTTCCATTCTTCGGAGATTTGTGATTCGCCATGCATGATACAGCCAATGGGCGGCCGGAAAACGGGCCGCACGCGCCCTCTTGGGTACCGTTTTCCACTTCCTGCGCCTTTCTGTTCCGCCATCCCCGCCTGCTGGGGGTAAGCCTGCTGCTGGTGCTGTTGACCGGCACCTTCACCTGGCTGGGCTATCTCTTCACCGTGGATCTGATCAACCACTTCACCGGCGCGTTTTTCACCACCCCGCCCACGGTGGAGAAATTCTGGCACTGGCCGCTGTTGTGGGGCTGGACAGCCCTGAAATGGGGCTTTTTGCTCCTCACCCGGGTCGCCGCCTTTTACCTGGCCTTTATCCTAGCCTATAGCCTGACCACGCCCGGCTACGCCTTTCTCAGTACCTGGGCCGGCAACCGTTATTGCGTCCAGGCCGGGGAGGGCGAGGCGGTGTTCAGTCTGGCCGGCGCCCTGGTCGACCTGCGCGAGGGCCTCAAGATCGGCGCCATGGGCCTGGTGGTCACGGCCGGCGCCCTGTTCGCCAACTTCGTGCCGGTGATCGGCCAGGTCACGGTGTTCGTGCTCTATTCCTACTATTCGGCCCTGATGTTCGTCGACTATCCCGCCTCCCGCTACCGCTGGACCTTGGGGCAAAAACTCGGCTGGCTGCGGCTGCACAGCGGCCAGGCCTTCCGCCTGGGGATTTTTCCGGCCCTGATCAGCATGGTGCCCTTGCTGAATATTTTCCTGATGGCCCTGTTCTTCCCCCTGTTCACCATCCACACCACCCTCAATTTCCTGACCATCGAAGGCCGCAAGGAGATCGTCCCTTCTTCCTGAAACCGTGACTTTTTTTGATAGGAATAAAAAGAGACCGGTCGCCGCCTGACGGCTTGCTTCCCGGAGCGTTGGGGAAGGCAATCAGTTGTCGAGGACCGAGCGGACGCAGCGGGCCAGATCGGACAGGACCACCGGCTTGTTCAGGAATCCCTCGATCCCCATGGAATGGGCGCTGCCGTCGTCCAGTTGTTCGCTGAAACCGGTGCAGATGATCACCTTGATATCGGGTCGGATCTTTTTGATTTCCCGGTAGAGTTGCAGCCCGGTCATCTGGGGCATGGTCAGATCGGCGATGAGGAGATCGATTCGGTCGGCAAGACTGCGGAAGGCCTCCAGGGCGTCGTAGCTGCTGATCCGAACCGTCACCTTGTAGCCCAGCCGTTCCAGCATGCCGGTAGTAACGTCGGCAATCGATTTTTCGTCGTCCACCAGGAGGATATGCTCGGTGCCTTGCGGCAGCGGTTGCTGCGGGTCGAAGGCGGCGGGTTGGCGGGCGGCGGCCAGTTCCACCACCGGAAAATAGAGGATGAAGGCCGTGCCTCGGCCGATCTCGCTCTCCACTCGGATTTCGCCGCCGTATCCCCGCAGGATGCCGAGCACCACGGCCAGGCCCAGGCCGGTGCCCTTGCCGCGCGGCTTGGTGCTGAAATAAGGTTCGAAGATCTTGCCCATGGTGGCCTTGTCGATGCCGTGGCCGGTGTCTTCGATGCGCAGTTGCAAATAGATTCCAGGGCCGATGGACAGTTCTGCGGATTCGTCCCTGCCGAGGGTGACGGTTTTCAGGTGGATGCACAGGCGGCCGCCCCGGTCTTCCATGGCATGGAAGGCATTGGTGACCAGGTTCATGATCACCTGGTGCAGCTGGGTGGCGTCGGCCATCACCCGCGGGCACTGGTCGGCCAGGTCGTATTCGATCTCGATGGTCGCGGGCAGGGTGGGGCGGACCAGGCCGATGACCTCCTGGATGATATCGGTCAGCGAAACCGGGGTGATTTCCTGGTCGACCTGACGGCTGAAGGTGAGGATCTGCTTGACCAGGTCGCGGGCCCGCTTGGCGGCGTCGACAATGCCCCGGCAATGCTCGCGCAGCTGCGGGTTATCGGCGTTTTCGATGAGCATCAGCTCGGCACGGCCCATGATCGGCGCCAGGATATTGTTGAAATCGTGGGCGATGCCGCCGGCCAGGCTGCCGATGGCCTCGAGCTTTTGCGTCTGCTGTAGTTTTTTCTCGAATGTCTTGTTTTCGTTGCGCAGCCGGACTTGCTCGGTGATGTCGATGATGGTGACGAACACCTTGCGCCAGCTCTGCTCGAAGCCGGCGGCTACCACCGCCCGTCGTTCGACGGTCAGGGGTTCGCCGCTCAAGGTCCTGTTTTCCAGCACGATTTCACTCCGGCCATCCCGGATGAGCCCCAATAACTCCTTTTTGAATTGCAACAACTGGTCCGTGGGCAGCACCGAGGTCAACTGTCCGAGGGAGCTCGGCGCGGCGGCACCGTACAGGCTGAGCGCCGTCCGATTGGCGTCGATGATGCGGACCATGGCGGCGCAGCGGGCCAGGCTTTCGGGGTTGTCGGCGAAGTAGCGCAGAAGATCGGTTTCGCCCTGGGCCTGCAACTGGTCGAGGAAGGTTTTGACCGTGCTTAGGTCTTCTTCGAGAAGGGCCACGGGCGAGTGCTCGAACAGCAGGCGATAGCGGGCCTCTGTTTCCTCAAGTGCTTTCGAGGTGTTCGAGATGATGGATTTTTTTCGGAGATTGAGGACGATGAGGGTCGAGATCAGGAGTGTGGCCACCGCCAGGCCGGAGATGGTACAGAGATCGACAAGGTCGAGGCTGAGCTGGGGAGCCGCATCGGACGGCCCGGTGACGGCATGACCCGGCTGGGCAATCAGGATCGCCAGCATGGCGCAGGACCGGACCGGCTGCGAAAACCGGCGCCGCAGCAAATGGGCCGCCAGCCGCTTCCGGGAATGCATGCGATGCGCAAGAAGCGCAAGGGCTCGCAACATGGTGGGCGCGCCTCGGGTCAGGATCGTGGGGGAGCTGGGGGGATCGCATGAGACAGCATGTCGCATCTTATGAAAAAAATTGGAGTACTGTCAAAAAGAAATCGTACCTGGCGGGGCGGAAAGGCGTATTTCCCGTCAGATCGATGCGGCCTCCTGTTGCCTGTTCCGGGCACCTGTATTCGCTTTTCCCGCTTATGCGGAATCGAGTCCAGGGGTGATGGCCGGGTGTCAAGAGGCAACCAGCCGCCGCCCCGAGGGACGAATGTGGCGATTGTCCGGGATAACCTCATTATAATATTGACAATTACATACGGGTTCGATAGCCTGCTGCGAACGTGTTTCGGGCGGTATCAAGGGGAGAAGCATCATGGCAATCTATATCTACGAGGCCAAGGATCTGTTCCACTGGCTGTCCACCGGGGTGGACATGGTGGTGCTCGATGTAAGAAACGCCAAAGATTTCGCCCGGTTCCAGGTTGAAAGCCCTCGACCGTTTACTCTGGTCAACATCTCCTACTTCGATTTCATAGAAGACGAGGAGGAGGCCGTGGCCCGCGTCCCCCGGAACCGCGCAGTACGCATCGTCTGCGCCAAGGAGAATTCGGCCCGCTACGTTGCCGAGATTCTCGATCGGCACGGATTCGAGGTCGGCTATCTGCAAGACGGCATTTCCTCCTGGGGCAACCTGCTGGTGCCGAGGCCGGTTGGCCGGGGCACGGACTACGAACTGTTCCAGTTTATCCGGCCGGGCAAGGCCTCGTGCAGCTACGGCCTGGTCAGCGGCAAGGAAATGATGCTGTTCGATCCCTCGCGCAACCTCGATTTCTACCTGGAGTTCGCGGCACAGCAGGGATGCATGGTCACCAAGACCTTCGAGACCCACCTCCAGGCCGATTACATTGCCGGCAGCCGGGACATCGCCCGCCAAACCGGGGCTATCTTTTACGCCAACGACGGCGATTTCAAGACGTCAAACAATCCCTATACCCCCCTGCGGGACGGCGAGACCCTGCGATTTGGCCTCGGCGGCCCCGACGTGCGCGCGATGTTCACGCCGGGCCACACGCCCGGTTCCACCTCCTATCTCATCGACGAACGATTTCTTTTGTCCGGCGACACCGTTTTCATCGACTCGGTGGGGCGGCCCGATCTGGGCGGCAAGGCGGAAGAATGGGCCGTGATGCTCTACGAGACGATCCGGGCGGTCAAGCGCCTCGACCCGAATCTCCAGGTGCTGCCCGGCCATTATATCGATTGGCGGGAAGCGAACGAGGACTTGGTCTTCAGCCGCAGCCTGGGCGGGATTCTGGAGCGCAACCGCGCCATCTACGAAATCGACAACCCGGCCACGTTCGTCGCCTTCATCCAGGCGAACATGCGGCCGCAACCCGAGGAATACGCCACTATCCGCCTGGTCAACGCCAATCTTCGCGAAGAGGAACAGGTGCGGCAGGAGGAACTGGATCTCGGAAAGAACGAATGTGCCGCCTCGGCCTATGCCAAGGCGCAGCAACCCCGGAGCGCCTGAGCAATCCGGGCCGGTGGCAAAGGGGTCGGCCCGACTGCCGGGCCGGCGAAAGATTTGTCTCCTTTTTCGTCAGAGGATTATGGCTTACACACCTGTTCGATCGATCGTTGGCAAAGGCTTGCTGTTCTGTTCGTTGTTGACCCTGGCCGCCCTGGGCGGCCCGCCACCGGCCACCGGCATTGAGCCGCCGAGCACGCCCAAGGCGGACCAGCTGATGTCCCAAACCAAGCCCAAGATTCAACAGGAGTTACGGAGCAAGGGATTTGCCCTGGGCGAGCCGATATTTGTCCGTATCTTCAAGCTCCCCGGCATCCTGGAGCTGTGGATGGACAAGGGCCGGGGGTTTGAGTTGTTCAAAAGCTATCGGGTATGCAACTATTCGGGTTTTCTCGGGCCCAAGATCAACGAGGGCGACTGGCAGTCTCCCGAAGGATTCTACAGTGTCAGTGCCGAACAGATGAATCCCAAATCGTCCTACCATCTCGCCTTTGACGTCGGCTATCCCAATGAGTTCGATATGTCCAAAAACCGGACCGGCAGCCTGATCATGGTGCATGGCGATTGCCAGTCGGTGGGCTGCTTCGCCATGACCGACGGCCGCATCGAGGAGATCTATTTGCTGGCGCACGAGGCGCTCAAAAACGGGCAGGAGCGTTTTGGCGTGCATATCTTCCCCTTTCCCTTGACCCCGCTGAATTTGAAGAAATTCGCGGCCTCGCCCTGGATCAAGTTTTGGCAGGCCCTGGAGCCGGGATACACCGCCTTCGAGCAATCGAAACAGGTCCCCGAGGTGTCGGTGCACAACGGCGAGTACGTGGTGGAGACGCCAAGCCACAAGCTTGCCATGCAGCATACTTTTGAGCAGGGACGGTGACCATGACTACTCCGGCCCGCCGCCGTTCGCAGCGCATTGTCTTCAACAGCACCGCCGTGCTTCGCTACGGCGATGACGAATCGTTGGAAGTACAGGTCGATACCAGAAACATCAGCATCCACGGCCTTTTTCTCGTAACCGAGGTCCGGCTGCCTCTGGAAACGCCCTGTACGGTTGAAATCAACCTGATCGGCACCACCAGTCAAATGGAAGTGCTTGCCCAAGGAGTGGTTCGGCGCCACGAGCCCGACGGCCTGGCGGTAGCCTTTACCCAGCTCGATCCGGACAGTTTTCTCCACATCCTCAATCTGGTCAAACTCCACGAAGCGGAATAGGGCGCCAGGGGCGCCCAAGGCGCCCCCTGTTCCCGCTCCCTCCTTCGCCTCCTTTCTTTCCCGCTCCGTCGGTGTTCGGCTGGATCCTCCGTTGCCAGGCATCGTGCACACCGGCACCGGCGGGTTCGGGGTTGCTTGCCATTCCCGTTCCTGTTTCCATCCACTGTAGTGCGCGGGTGTGGGCGGATATTATCCCCATCCACTCTTTTCCTTTCGTTGTCTTTTTTGCAAGTCAACGCCAACCAGGCACCATGATGCAATTGGTGTAACTGCTACCCATGGTTTCCATGCAAGAGAACAAATATTCAACAGGCAACCGCTTGACATCGCCATAAAACTCTGTTTTGTTTGATACGCTTGATGCTGTGCTGCGTTTTCATGATCGAAGCAGATCGATTGGTGGATTGTTGTGTGAAAGGAGGTTCGGACCCCGTTTATCCTGAATATTTTTGGCATAACTGAATTTTTTCAGGATGATTGTGCAGTTTATCCGTGCTTGCGACCGTAAGGCATTCATTTTTCCAAACACCGGGAATAAACATGAAGAAAACGCTCCTTTTCCTCCTTGCGGGCACCCTGGTCGGGATTGGCCTGGCCTTGGGCGGTGCCGAAATGATCGAACGAACCTCCGGGGTCGAATTCTGCTCGTCCTGCCACTCCATGCGGCCCATGGCGCGCGCCTACGAGGAAGATATCCATGGCGGACGGAACAGATTCGGCGTCAAGGCGCGCTGCGTGGATTGCCACCTGCCGCACGACAACGTTTTGGACTACGTGGTTGCCAAGGCCTACAGCGGCACCAAGGACGTGTTGGGCGAATTGTTCTGGGTCAAGACCTTTGACTGGGTGGGAAATCTCCAGCACCGGGAACGATTCACCTATTCCTCGGGCTGCCGCCAATGCCACGACTTAAACGCCATCCGCTACCAAATTCCCAAGGCCTTTCTTGCTCATCGGGACTACAAGATGGGCATCGTCGCATCCTGCGTGCACTGCCATCGGCATGTCGGTCATAAGGATATCACAGGATATCTCACTCAACAGCAGCCATAGGAGGAGGAAAATGCGTTTACTACTCGCGGTGATCGTAGCTGTCGGCCTGGTCGCTCCGGCGTTCGCCCTAGACAGCGGCATCAAGACCCTCAAGGTCGAACGAGGCCTCACCCCGGATGCGCAGAAATGCGTCGAATGCCACGCGGACAAGCAACCGGGCATTGTTGCCGACTGGACGGCGAGCCGGCACGGGCATGTCGGCGTCTCCTGCATCGACTGCCACAGCGTGGACAAAAGCTCGCCCATGGCGGCCCAGAATTGTCCCGGCGTCAAGGGTACGGAGCTGTACGTGACGGTGATGGTTACCCCGGCGACCTGTGGCCGGTGCCACGCCAACGAGGTGGGGCAATTCGGCCGGAGCGGGCACCATCGGGGCAGCCTGCAATACAATGTGAAGGAAGGGCTGAATTTTAAATCCATGTCCGACCTGATCGAAAAGCACGAGGGCCAGGGCATCGAGAAATACAAACGGGCCCCGGAAATGGCGGGATGCATGCAATGCCACGGTTCCAAGATCACGCTCGGTGCCGACAAGCGCCCGACCAAGGAAGGATGGCCGGCCGCAGGAATCGGCACCATCTGGCCTGACGGGACGGTAGGCAACTGCGTGGCCTGCCACACCAGGCACCGTTTCAACATTGCCGAAGCCCGCAAGCCGGCGGCCTGCGCCTCCTGCCACCTCGGGCCGGATCATCCCGATATCGAGATCTACGAAAACAGCAAGCATGGGCATATTTACAATGCCGAAGGGGCAAGCTGGAATTTCAACAGTGCGCCGGACGCCTGGGAACCGGGCGACTATCGCGCCCCGACCTGCGCGGTCTGCCACATGAGCGGCATCGGCGGTTTGACCACGACCCACAATATCTCGGAACGGTTGAAGTGGAATCTCTGGCTGCCGGAATCCAAAATCCGCAACTCGCCCGATCCCCTCAATCCGCTCACCGGCGACGGGATGGAAGGCCGCAAGAAGATGATGGCGGTCTGCGGCAACTGCCACAGCTCGTTGCATACCGAGAATTTCTTCCAACAGGCCGACCTCAATGTCGAGCTGTACAACGAGGGCTACTTCCAGCCGGCCGAGGCCATGCGCAAGGAACTCGCCGACAAGAAATTGCTGAAAGCCAATCCTTGGGACGACGAATTCCAGAGAATCTACTACTATTTGTGGCATCACGAAGGCCGCCGCATGCGGCAGGGCGCGGTCATGAACGGCCCGGATTACGCCCATTGGCATGGAGTTTTTGAGTTGCAGCAGGATCTCTACAAGCTCAAAAGCATCTATAACAAGCGGTTGAAAACAGGGACCATCGAGGAGTAATCCCAAGTTCGAATCGAATACGATGCAAGCTGAATAGCGAAACCGGCGCAAGCGGCTTCTCCTTTCAACCGAAGGGAGAAGCCGCTTGCCGCGATGGGATTTCAGCGGGCTAGTTGTCAGTTCGGCGCCTACCTGCGGCGCTCGTCGAAACGACCGGGAGATGGCGTGCGTTGTTGCAGGGAAAAGGGAAGAGATCGATCAAGGGAGCGGTGAAAACCGCTCCCTTTTTTTGCGCCGACACAACCTTGCCGGAACATCACGCCAGTAAGGAACGTTGCTGGCTGCCAGGTGTTCCGGCTCTCCGAACCGGCGGCGGGTGGGCCTTTACGGGCAGAAGATTTCCGTTGCCTTGTTCTCGTCGCTTTTGGCCGCCATGTCGGCAATCCTGGCCGCCAGTTGCTCGCCGTTGAAGGGAAAGGCCTGTTGCGGGCAGTTGCGGACGCATTGCAGGCACAGCACACAGGCGGTCCGGTCGATTGCGGGAAAAGGATTCAGGGTGATGGCCGCCACTGGACATCCCTCGGCGCAGTCACCACATTGTAGGCACCGCTCCTCGTCGGCCGCCAAAGGAGGCATGGCCGCCTTGGCTGCAGCCAAGCTCTTGGTTGCGGCATCGGCGCGCAGGGCCGGCGAGAGGTAGTCCAACCGGTCGAGGGCGAGCAAAGGCGTCTGCGGCCGGTCGAGGGCGGCGACGATGTGATCGACCAGGGCCTGGATCTGCGCAAGATCGCCCTGATCCGGATGCCCTGCCGCCAGCGGTTGCGCCACGTTCCAAGTGGAGGAATGCACCGACAGTACTTTGGCCGCTCCAAGGGGCGTGTAGCCTTTTTCCCGGAGGTGCTGCGCCATTTCCAACAGGGCCAGGCCGCTGGTCACTCCGCCCCAGGCGACAAAGGGCACGGCAGCGCAGCGGGAAGCGGGTGCCGGCAATTGGTCGATGAAGGCATGAACCAACGGGACCGCGTGGTCGCAGTAGACGGGTGAACCGATCCACAGGCAACAGCCATTTTGCCGCATGGCTTGTACGTGTTGCTGCAACGATTGATCGTTTTGGCCAAGCTCGATCAGTACGCAATCGCAGTTGTTGTGGAGAAGGCGATCCCGGATGGTCTGCGCGATCCGGCGGGTGGTTCCTGCCGGAGAAAAAAAGGCAACGATGTGCTTGTGCATGAGAGTCGACTCGTTTTTGCTGGGGTGAATCGGCGGGATCTCCCGCCGGATGTGTTTTCCGTTTATTTGTAGTGAAAATAAAATGTTTGCGCTGTTTTTTCCAGCCAAAATGCGTACCATTGCTTCATGGTAACCGGACGCTCGGTACACAAGGCAGCGTGCCGACGACCGCCGAGCTTTTTCATGGTTACCGAATAAAGGTTTTTGTCCGACTGCGTAGAGTTGTTGTTCTTATTCATCTGAACAAGAGGGACCTCGTGGACGCACAATCGACTTCTTCTTCCCCTGGCAGCATCACGCTTCTCGCCCCCTTGACCGGTGTGCTCGTTCCGATCGAACAGGTACCGGATCCGGTTTTCGCTGAAAAAATGGTCGGCGAAGGAGTTTCGATCGATCCTCTGAGCAACCGATTGCTGGCGCCGTGCGACGGTGAGGTGATCCTCATGCACCCCTCCTGCCACGCCATCACGGTGCGACACCTTTCCGGCCTGGAGGTGCTCATGCATATCGGCCTGGACACGGTGTCGCTGCGGGGAGCCGGTTTCACGCCCAAGGTGGAACTCGGCGCCGCGGTCCGCACCGGCGAGGTACTGATCGAATTCGACCTGGATGCCATCGCCACCTCGGCTAAAAGTCTCCTCACCCAGATCGTGATCTCGAATTCGGAGATGCTTGGCCAATTCATCCCGCAAACGGGCACGGTGACCGCCGGAGAAGGGGTGGTCGCCCAGGCGATTTTGGGCGGTGCCCAGGCGGGCGAGGACCAACAAGTGGGGCAACGGGTCGTGTCGGAAGCGATCCTGGTGCCCAATCCCACCGGCCTCCATGCCCGTCCGGCAGCCACCCTGGCCACCCTGGCCAAACAATATGCCTGCCAAATTCGACTGCAGCGGGGCGATAACCAGGCCAACGCCAAATCGCTGGTCGCGGTGATGGGGCTCGAGGTCGGCCACGGCGACACGGTGCGGGTGATCGCCTACGGCGAAGACGCGGATCGTGCGGTTGCGGCCATTGCCGCGGCCATTGCCTCCGGATTGGGCGAGGAGGGCGTGGTACCGGTGGTCGAGGCGCAGGCGCCACCGGCTACCGAAGAGGCGCCGCTCGTTCGCCCGCATTCCGGCGATCCGAACGTCCTGGTGGGCGTGTCGGCCTCGCCGGGGCTGGCGGTGGGCACCATCGTGCAGTTGCGGCACAAAGAAATCGAGGTGGAGGAGTTCGCCCCGGACAAGCACCTGGAACGGCGCCGGCTGAATACCGCCATCGATCGGGCGATCCTGGCGCTGCGCGCTTTGGAGACCCAACTCAAGTCCGAGGCCTTTCCCGACAAGGCCGCGATTTTCGCCGCCCATCAGGAATTGTTGGCCGATCCCGACCTGCTCGACCTGGCCACCAGCCTCATCGACAAGGGCAAATCGGCGCCTTTTGCCTGGCGGAACGCCTACGAAACCTACGCCAACCGGCTCGCCAACCTGAAGAACGCGGTCCTGGCCGGGCGCGCCACCGACGTGCGCGATGTCGGGCAGCGGGTCTTGGAAGAGTTGACCGGCCAACCGCACCGGGAATCGAGCCTTCCGGCCGGCTGCATCCTCATCGCCGAAGACCTCACCCCTTCCGATACCGCCTCGATGGACCGGACCCGGGTCGCCGGTTTCTGTACCACCTCGGGCGGCGCCTCGTCCCATGCGGCGATTCTCGCCCGCTCCTTCGATATTCCGGCCATTGCGGGCATCGAGGCCCGCGCCCTGGGACTCGAGGAAGGGCTCCGGGTCATTCTGGACGGTGGCAAGGGGCAGTTGCGGATCAACGTCACCGAGGCGGAGATCCGGGAGATAAAGGACCGGCAGGAACGCCTGGCCAAGCGTCGCGCCACCGAACTGGCGACCGCCGGAGCGGCCGCGGTCACCACCGACGGCCACCGCGTCGAAGTGGTGGCCAATATCGGCAGCCAGCGCGACGCCCTCGAGGCGCTCGCCCACGGCGCGGAAGGGGTGGGCCTGCTCCGTTCCGAATTCATTTTTCTCGGGCGGGCCACGGCGCCGTCGGAGGAGGAGCAGACGCAGATCTACACCGGCATCGCCCAGGTGCTTTCCCCAGGTCAGCCGTTGGTCATCCGCACCCTGGACGTGGGCGGCGACAAGCCGCTGCCCTACCTGCCCATCCCCCGCGAGGAAAATCCGTTCCTCGGCGAGCGCGGCATCCGTGTGGGGCTCGACCGGCCCGACATCCTCCGGGCCCAGGCCCGGGCGATTCTGGGCGCGGTCAAGAGCGGCGCCAAAATCCAGGTCATGTTTCCGATGATCGCCACCCTGCAGGAATTCCGCCTGGCCAAACAGGTGTTTGAAGAGGAGCGGGAAAAATTGGGCGTCGATCCCGTGCCGCTGGGCATCATGGTCGAGGTGCCGGCTGCGGCGGTGATGGCGGCGCAGTTTGCCCCGGAGGTCGACTTCTTCTCGGTGGGGACCAACGATCTCACCCAATACACCCTGGCCATGGACCGGGGCCATCCCAAGCTGGCCCCTCAGGTGGACGGCCTGAACCCGGCGGTACTGGCGCTCATCGCCACCGCGGTCGAGGCCGCGCACCGGCACGGCAAATGGGTGGGCATCTGTGGCGGCATCGGTTCGGACCCGCACGCCGTGCCCTTGCTCGTCGGTTTGGGGGTGGACGAACTCAGCGTCAGCATCCCGGCCATCCCGGCGGTTAAGGCGCAGATCCGGGCCTTTTCCCTCGCGCATTGCCAGGAACTGGCGGCAACGGCCCTGCGGCTGGATTCCGCGGCCGCGGTCCGCGCCCTTGTGCCGGTTGACGAGATCTAGAGGGGGGAAGATATGACAACGACTGTTCCGAAACCGACCTTGGCAAGCGGATCCCAGACGGCGAGCACCCTCGGCACCCGTATCTTCGGCGTGATGCAGAAACTGGGCAAGGCCTTGATGCTGCCCGTTTCGGTATTGCCGGTCGCCGGCATTTTGCTGGGCGTGGGCGGGGCCGTGCTCACCGGCGCGGAAACCAATGGCTGGCACTTGCCCTTTGCCCTCAAGGTGCTGCTGCAGATCATGCGCGATTCCGGCGATCCCATTTTTGCCGCCCTGCCGTTGATCTTCGCCATCGGCGTGGCCCTGGGTTTGACCAAAAACGACGGCGTCGCCGCCCTGGCCGCCACCATCGGCTTTCTGGTGATGACGGCCACCTTAGGCGTCATCGGCATCAACTTCGGCCTGATCACCCCCCTGGACCCGCACCTGCCCGCCACCTCCCAGCAGGCGCCCTTCACCATGCTCGGCTTGCCGACCATCAGTACCGGTGTCTTCGGCGGCATCATCATCGGCGCCATTGCCGGCTCGCTTTTCAACAGGTTCTACCGCATCAGCCTGCCGCCCTATCTCGGCTTCTTTGCCGGCAAGCGCTTTGTCCCCATTATCACCGCCTTTGCCGCCATCGGCGTCGGCATCGCGCTCAGCATCGTCTGGCCGCCGATCCAGAACGTGATCTCCGCCTTCGGCCGTTGGGCCTCGGCGGGGTCCGCGCCCATTGCGGTGTGGATCTACGGCACGGTCGAGCGGCTGTTGCTCCCCTTTGGCCTGCACCATATCTGGAACGCGCCCTTTTTCTACGAACTGGGCCAATGCGTCAAGAGCGACGGCACCACCGCCACCGGCTGGCTGACCTGCTTTTTTTACGGCAAGCAGGAGTACGGCGTTCTGGCCGGCGGGTTTCTGGTCAAGATGTTCGGCCTGCCCGGCGCGGCCCTGGCCATCTGGCATACGGCCAAACCGGAAAACAGGCTCAAAGTCGGTTCGATCATGGCTTCGGCGGCACTGACCTCGTTTTTGACCGGCATCACCGAACCGCTCGAATTTTCGTTCATGTTCGTGGCACCCGTTCTCTATGGCGCCCATGTCATCATGACCGGCCTGGCCTTCCCCCTGATGGTGATGACCGGCGCCCGGCTCGGCTACACCTTTTCCCAGGGGTTCATCGACTACGCCCTCTACTATCCCCTGGCCGCCAAACCCTGGATGGTCCTGATCTTGGGGCCGATCTATTTCGGGCTCTATTACGGGGTGTTCCGCACCATGATCGTCAGCATGGACCTCAAGACGCCGGGGCGCGAAGCCACGACGGCGGAAGGGAGCTCCGGCGTGGATGCCGCCAACGACTTTGCCCGCCAACTGGTATTGGCCTTTGGCGGCCGCAGCAACATCAAGGACCTGGATGCCTGCATCACCCGACTGCGGGTCGGCCTGGCCGATATCGCCAAGGCGGACCAGAATAAGTTGAAGGCGCTCGGCGCGGCCGGGGTGGTGCTGGTCGGCAGCAACATGCAGGCGATTTTCGGCACCCGGTCGGAAAACCTCAAAACCGATATCGAGGAATATCTCAAGGTGGCCGGTGCCGATGCCGAGCTGAGCGAGGCCGACACGGTGTCGGTTAGCTACGAGCCCAAGGGCATCGAGCCCAAGCTGCGCGACCCCGAAGCGCCGCTCAAGGCTCGAAATTACCTGGCCGCCCTCGGCGGGCAGGATAATATCGCCAAGGTGGAAGCCGCGGCAACGACCCGGCTGCGGGTCGTGGTCAAGGAGCCGGGCAAAATTTCGGAGGCTGCCTTGCTTGAGGCCGGGGCAGCGGGGCAGGTGTTCGTCGACCCCTTCACCCTGCATGTAATTGTCGGATTGAACGCGGATCAGTATGCGGCCGAGATGCGGGCGCAAATGACCCAGGCCGCTCGGCCGTAAAGGAAAAAGAGTCCCGCAACCGCTTGCGGCATCGCATCGCCGCGAGCAACGCGGTCAACGAGGTTACCCATGAGTACCAATGCTCCCTTGCCCGGCCAGCTCGTTCCGGCCGGCGAAATCGGCCAGCGCGTTTTGCGGTTGCAGCGGCGGCTGGAGGAAAAATCGCTGGACGGCGCCCTGATCCTGGACCCGTTGAACATGTATTACTACACCGGGACCATGCAGCAGGGGCTGGTGTTCGTGCCGACGGCCGGAGAGCCGGTCTTTCTGGTCCGGCGCAGCTACGAGCGGGCCCGGTTGGAATCGCCCTTGTCCAGGGTATTGCCCTTGAAAGGGTTCAGCCAGCTGCCGGGCACCTTGGCCGACTTGGGCCTGGCCGCCACGGCCCTGGGCCTGGCCGAGGCGCAGCTGTCGGTCGCGCTGTTCCGCACCTTGGCCAAGGCCTTTCCCCAGGCCGCCTTCACCGACATAGGCGACATCCTCAGTATGATCCGAGCGGTGAAATCCGACTATGAGGTGGGGCTCATCCGTACGGCTGGGCTCCTGCACCGGCAGGTCTACGACGCCATCCCGGCTATGCTGCGCCAGGGCATGAGCGAATGGGAACTCGGGGCCGAGATCCAGCGGCAGGTGATGGCCCTGGGCTATACCGGCATCACCCGCTTTGTCGCCAGCGGTGCCGAGCTGTTTCTGGGAATCGTCAGTTTCGGCGAATCGGGCAACTATCCCACCGCCTCGGTGGGACCGGGCGGACAGATGGGGTTGTCGCCGGCCTTTCCCCTGGTGGGCGGCAGGCGGCGGCTGGGCCGGGGCGAGCCCATCTTCATCGATGTCGGGTTCGGCTACGAGGGATATTTCACCGATAAGACAAGGATTTTCTCCTTGGGCACACCGCCGGCCGAGGCGCTTGCCGCCCACCGGCTCTGCCTGGAGATTCAGGAGGCGGCCCGCAGCCGCCTCAAACCCGGAGCCGTGCCCTCCCAAATGTACCGGGAAATCATGGACGAATTCGTGCACGGCCGCGGCTTTGCCGAGCACTTCATGGGGTTCGGCGGCAACCAAGTGCCGTTTCTGGGACATGGCATCGGCTTGGCGATCGACGAATTTCCGGCCATTGCCGGCAAGATCCACACACCGCTCGAGGCCAACATGGTCATTGCCCTGGAGCCCAAGAAGGGCCTGGTCGGCATCGGTCTGGTCGGGGTGGAGAACACCTTTTTGGTTACCGATACGGGTGGGGAGAAATTGACGCCCGGAGTGGACGAGTTGATCGTCGTCTGAATCGGCGGCTTGGGTGTGTCTTGCGCTGCACCGATGCGGGCGGGAACCCGCATTGCCGGAGTCGGCCGGATAGATCGGTTGCGGGGTTCAATCCGCCACGGGCAGCACCAGCATCCTGTCCAGCCGGTCGAGCAGGGTCCCTTTGGAGAGGGGCAGTTCTTTCCCGGCCTCCAAGGTGGTCAGGACCGTCCTGCCGATGATGTATTTTTGTTCGGGGCAGTTGCCGGTCTTTGCACGGAGCGCCCAGATGGTGTGGAGGGCGACCGGCTTGCCGTCGCGCAGGCCGGCATACAGCATGATGTGGCCCGGAAGGTGGAGCAGGGTCCGGAAGGGAACCCCTTGTTCGCGGATGCGCGTTTCCTTGTCGATGGCGCTCAGTCCGGTCAACGGCACCGAGGGACCCGCATTGATCTGCTTGGACGAATTGCGCGGCAGCCAGATGCCGAAGGCGAGCAGAAAATCCCGGGTGGTGGCCGAGCAATCGCGGTTGCGGTACATCTCGCCCCATCCGTACGGTGTCTTGAGCAGTTGGTTGCCGATATCGGCCACGGCTTCGGGGGTAAACGGCAAGGGATGGCGGCGGGCATCGGCCTTGGCGATGCGGGCAACGGTGAAAACGGCACGGCGGTCGTCGGCGCCCACAACCGCCTCCACCAGCCAATGGTCTTGCTCCTCTCCGATCAGCGGATAGAGAGTGCCAATTTTCGGTTGAGGCAGGATCTTGCCCTTTTCGGTTCGCACCTCGGCGAAATCCTTGACCACCACCAGCTGGTCCGCCTTGCGCAACCGGTCGCGCAGGGCGGCATCGGCAAGGCGGACGGCATCGGGCTCCACCCAGCCGTTGGCATAGGAGGCCTCGATGTAGAGCCAGGCCCCGTCCTTGCTGGCATGGAGGATGCGAACCGGTTCGTTGGGCTTGATCTCGGCGAACTGGAGTTGGTCGAAGGGTGCGTCGTCCGGCGCCTCGTAAAACGGCCGGATGGTAGGCAGCACCCGCACGAAGGCGGGCTTGACCACGATACCGGGCTGGTCGGTCGAGGGTAGATGTTCCCGGTCGGTCAGGGCCAGCAGTTGCTGCATGCGCTCCGGTTCGATCCGCAACCTGTTTTCGCCGTACCAGGTCCGGTCCGCGAGCCGCTCGATCCCTCCGGCCACCGCTCGGAGCTTGAACAGCGGTTCGGTCGAGGTCCAGGGCGCGAAGTAGCGCCGGTCAAACTGCTGTTTGAGCCGGTGCGCGGCCTCGGCGCTCAATGGCTGGCTGAAGCTTTCGGCCAAGGGCCCCATATCCTGGGCAATGGCGCGAAGATCCTCGACGGGCGCCGTTTGTTCCGCCGCATCCGGACAGGCGGTCTGGAGCGGGGCGGTTAGCTGCGGTATCGGTTGGCATCCGTTGAACAGGAAGATGCAGCTGGCGGTGATCGCTGCGGTGATGGCGACAAGGATGCAGTTGCTTTGCAATCGGCTCATGGTATTATCGTCTGCGCAAAGAAAATCGCGATGCCGGGATGCGCCGGGCGGGAAGGTGTGGGCCGGGTGCCGTTCGCGCCGTGGCCGCAGCTTTTTTCCCTTGCCGGTTTCTATGGAAACGTAACCACTTTTGTGGAGAATGCGCCGTGAAAAAAAACATTTATCTGGTCACGATCCTCCTGGGCGGCATGTTGGGGCAGGGTGCTTTTGCCGCCGACTGCGTCCAGGGAGAGGCAACCCGCATCTGGATCGCTCCCCAGGCGATCAAACCCGGCGTGCCGGTCAAGATCATGGCGGTCTCCACCGCCGGTCCGATCACCGAAATGCTGCTGACCGATCCCCAGGGCACGACCACGGCCCTGGTGGCGACCTTGGGCTTGGACGGCATCCCGTGGTGGAGCGCCGCCGCCGTCGAGCCCCTGGCGGGCAACGGCCATTACCGGGTGGAGGCACGGACCAACAGCGACTCGTCGGCCTGCCGGGAACTGTATCTCGGCGCCGCCGGCCGGGAAAAGCCGGTCTGGGATCAGGCGCACGAGGCCTTTTTCGCCGCCTGGATCGAGCACCTGTTCGACGGGCCAATCGACCAGGACTTGAGTTTTCCCTCCCTGGAGCCGGTGCTGCGCGATCCCGAGCGCAATTTCTTGCACAATTCCCTAGGAATGCAGGAAGACAAGAACCTGCCCGCCACCCCCGACTGCGCCGATTTCCCCTATTTTCTCCGCAGCTATTTTGCCTGGAAAAACGGCCTGCCGTTCAGCTACCGGTTCTGCAATCGCGGCTCGGCGACCAAGCCGCCCACCTGCGATGCCGCCGTCGTCAACACCGATTTCGTGCGGCAGCCGGCCCCGGCCACGGTCTTCAGGGCGGTGAGCGCCCGGTTGATGGATGCGGTGCAGTCGGGCAACGGCCGCACCGGGCTTGCCAGCCAGGAAACCGATTTTTATCCCGTGCCCCTGCGGCGCGAGGTGCTGTGGCCGGGAACGATTTTCGCCGATCCCTACGGCCATGTGCTCGTGCTGGCGAAATGGGTCGACCAGGGGTCCGATGGGCCGGGCATCCTGTTCGCGGTCGATGCCCAGCCGGACAATTCCATTGCCAGGAAACGGTTCTGGGAGGGCACCTTCCTGTTTGCCCAAGTTGCCGGCGCCGGCCCAGGTTTCAAGGCTTTCCGCCCCCTTGGCGGCAACAACCGGTTGCTGGCCAACGGCGAGTTGCCGAACTATTCCCAAGAACAGGCCGAGTTGACGCCCGAGGAGTTTTACGCCCAGATGTACGGCCTGATGAATCCCGACGGGCTGGATGCCAAGCAGGCCTATGAAGCGGCCTTGACCGCCCTGGTGGAACAGCTGGAGACGCGGGTTAAGTCGGTCGACAACGGCGAGACCTATTTTCGCAAAAACGGCGCCACCATTGCCATGCCGCAGGGAGCGGCCATCTTCGAAACCGTCGGCCCCTGGGAAGACTATTCCACCCCATCGCGGGACATGCGGCTGATCATCGCCATGAATGTGCTGGCCGATTTTCCCCAGAAGGTGCGAAATTATCCCGAATTGTTCCAGTTGACCGCCGAGGAGGCCCCGCAGGCCGGCAAAGAGATCGAACAGTTGCATGCACGGCTGACCGCGGAGCGGACCATCCGTTACACCCGCAGCAACGGCGAAGGATGGGAATTGAGCGTCGCCGAAGTGCTGGCGCGCAAGCCGGCCTTCGAGATGGGGTATAATCCCAACGACTGCGTCGAGACCCGCTGGGGAGCGGCACCGGGAAGCGAGGAGTACGCATCGTGCCGGCGGCATGCCCCGGCGGCGCAGACCAAGCAGATGCAGGCGGTGCGCGACTGGTTCCGGGAAGCGAGACGGCCGCCTCGCTGAATCGAATACGGATTGCCGTTGGTTTTCGGTCTTTGCAAAACAACACAACGATCCCGCCAGATGGCGGCACAAGGGCGGTACGGATCGTATGATCCGGGAGAAACGAACTGCCCGGCACGAGGAGGAAGGATGGAAGAGCAGCAACAGCCGGAGCGCATCGCGATTTCGCGCCGGCAGCATCGCATCGTCACGCGGATGATCAAGCTTTGGCAGGCGCATGGCATCGTCGACGAGCAAACCGGCGCGCGGCTGGCCGGCTCGATCGGCATCGCCTCCTTCGACTGGCAACGGGCCGCCCGCTATGCCTTTGTGATCGCAATCTGCTGCCTGGTGATCGCGGTGGGATCGATCCTGGCCGACCGGCTGCTGATGGAGTTGCTGGCGCGCATCTTCCAGGCGCCGCCTCTGATGAAATGCGGATTTTTCGCGGTCGTGTCCGCCGGGGTGTTCTGGTTCGGGCTCTTTCTCCGGCGGGAGTATCCATATCGTACCTACAGCAACGAAGCCGTGTTTTTCGTCGGAGTCCTGGCCCTGGCCGTGGCCGTGTTCTTTCTCGGCGTGGCCTTTGACAGCGGGACCGGGCATTATGCGGTGCTGTTTTTGATCGCCTCGATTCTGTACGCCTTGCTGGGTTTGTGGTTTCCGTCGGCACTGGTCTGGGTGTTCGGCCTACTGTCCCTGGGGGCCTGGATGGGCACCGAGACCGGTTACGTCTCGGGTTATGGCATGTACTATCTGGGCATGAATTATCCACTCCGGTTCGTCCTGTTCGGAGCCCTGCTGACCGGCTTGGGCGTGGTGGGGCAGCATGCCTCGCGCCGCCAGGGCCGGACAAACCTGGTCGATCGTTTGTTTTTGCTGTCGCCCCAGACCAAGGTCATCGGGCTGCTGCACCTGTTCATTGCGCTCTGGATCATGTCGATCTTCGGCAACTACGGCGATATCGACCATTGGTACCGGGCCCGGCAGTACGAACTCCTCCATTGGTCGCTTCTGTTCGCTGCCGCCTCGGTCGCGGCCATTTGGTATGGCCTGAAGCACGATGACGGCGTGATGCGCGGCTTTGGCCTGACCTTCCTGTTCATCAATCTGTACACGCGCTTTTTCGAGTACTTCTGGAACGCGACCCACAAGGCGATTTTTTTCGCGGTACTGGCGGCCAGTTTCTGGTATCTGGGCAGCCGGGCCGAAACGATCTGGCGCCTCGGCCAACACCGGCCGCAGCCATGCGTCGATGAACCGCCGCAGTCCGGAGCTGGCCGCGATTGATCGCGGCTTGCGGACCCGGACGACAAAACATGACCGAGGGAGCGTTGGATGCAATCAGCCATGATCGTCAGGGATGAAGCCGCCGGCGATGCGTCCGTCATTGGCGAAATGACCGAGGCGGCCTTCAAGACCCTGGCCGTCAGCGACCAGACGGAACAGTTCGTGATCGAGGCCCTGCGCGCCGCCAAGGCGCTCGCGGTTTCGCTGGTGGCGGAACGGGCAGGGCGGATCGTCGGCCATGTGGCCTTCTCGCCGGTAACCATGTCGGACGGCACGCCGGATTGGTACGGGCTCGGGCCGGTTTCGGTGCTGCCGGCGTGCCAGCGGCAGGGTATCGGCACCGCCCTGATCGAAGAGGGCCTGTCCCGCGTGCGGCGGCTGGGCGCCAGGGGCTGCTGCCTGGTGGGGCACCCGGAGTACTATGGCCGATTCGGGTTTGTCCGTGCCGAGGGCCTGGCCCATGAGGGCATTCCGCCGGAGTTCTTTTTCGTTTTGCCCCTGGCCGGTCCCGTTCCCCGAGGGTTGGTGCATTTCCACCCGGCCTTCATGGCCAAGGGACCACAGCCGGCCTGAGGGGATGCGCGTTGCCACCGTCAAAGCGTGTTACGCCCATTTTCCGCCAACGTGTTGTTGTTCTGCCATGACGCCAGCGATTAATGCGGCCAAGAAGGCCGGCATCCCCTTTCGGATGCATGAATATGCCCACGATGCCGGCTCGGCATCCTATGGCGAGGAAGCGGCCCATAAGCTGCATCTCGAACTCGGACGGGTCTTCAAGACTCTGGTGGTCGAAATCGATAACCAACAGTTTGCCGTCGGGATCGTGCCGGTTTCGTGTCAGTTGGATCTCAAACTCATGGCCAAGGCCCTAGGCGCCAAGAAAGCGGCCATGGCCGCGGCCCACGACGCCGAGCGGATGACCGGATACGTGCTGGGCGGGATCAGCCCCTTGGGGCAGAAAAGACGGCTGGCCACAATCGTCGATGCCTCGGCCGCCACCTTTGCGACCATCTTCGTCAGCGCCGGTCGCCGGGGATTGGAATTGGAACTTGCCCCGGCCGATTTGGGACGCCTGACCACGGCCCGGTTCGTGGCGATCGGCAAATAGGTGATGGATGCTACACCCTGAATTGCGACTGCTTCCGAGGATAATTTTCAGTGATTTCAAATGATTCGATGCCAATGGATCGGGGGAAAACACGATGCGGATGGTGCGGGACCGATCCCCTGTACGTGGCCTATCACGACACCGAATGGGGGGTGCCGGTGCATGACGACCGGCTCCTGTTCGAGTTCCTCGTGCTCGAAGGGGCCCAGGCCGGGTTGAGTTGGCTGACCATTTTACGCAAAAGGGAAAACTATCGCCATGCCCTGGAGAATTTTGCCTGCGAGCGTCTGGCCGAGTATACCGAAGACGACCTCGTCCGTCTGCTTGCCAACCCCGGCATCGTCCGCAACCGGCTCAAGATCGCCTCGCTGGTCAAGAACGCGCGGGGCGTTTTGGCCATCAAGGAGGAGTTCGGTTCCCTCGGCGCCTTCCTTTGGCGCTACGTGGACGGAGTGCCGGTGCAGAATCGATGGCAGCGGCTGGAGGAGGTTCCGGCGCGGACACGGTCGTCGGACCTGATGAGCAAGGACTTGAAAAAAAGAGGGTTTAACTTTGTCGGCTCGACCATCTGCTATGCCTTTATGCAGGCGGTCGGCATGGTCAACGATCATTTGGCCGGCTGCTTCCGTCACCGGGAAGTCGTCCGCCTCGGCAAATAAACCCGGCACCTCGCATGGTGCCGTTTTCTTTCACCTTTACAGGAGGAAACGATGATCACCGCCATCGTGGAATTTGAACTTGCCCAACCGCTTTCGCGTGAACAGGCCAGGGAGATTTTTTTGAGCACCGCGCCCAAATACCGGGGCATGGCTGGCTTGATCCGGAAATACTACTTCATCGACCCGGATGGAACCAGGTCGGGCGGCGTGTATCTCTGGCAATCCCGCCAGGATGCGGACCGCCTGTATACCGAGGAGTGGAAGGCGTTCGTCCGTGGCAAATACGGCGTCGAACCCAAGCTCACCTACTTGGAGACGCCGGTGGTGGTCGACAATACCATCGACCGGATCATTACCGAGGAGTGAATCCCCACACCCGGCGGCGATGCCCGCCGGGGAGCGCGGCCCCTGCCAACCGGATCGGAGCGAAAGAGGTATCGCATGAACAATATTCAGGAAAAGGATTGGGCGGAAGAGAGCTGGCACGGTCATACCGGCATGAACAGCGCCAACGATTACTGCATTGCCCCTCTGGAAACCGAGCCGGGCCCCGACGATGCGTCCGAGCCGGAACCCGGCGACGACAGCGGCAAGTGAGCCTGCGGGCAGCTTGGCCCTCAACCTTGTAACCCCAAAGACATGCCCGGCGGCGAGGCGTTTCGAACGCTTCCGGCACAGTTCCGCCTTTTGCTGCTTCCGGAAATTCCAGCGATAGACAAGAGATCGGGAAGAAATTGAACTGACAACTTGTCCAACTACGTGCAGTGATGGAAAAAAGCTGAGGGCGCGCCGCCTCCGCCGGATTCTTTCTCCGCAAACTGCGCGACGTTATTGACAATCTCGTGCCGATTCGTCCATTTTTTATTTGAACTTTAAAATGGACGCACCGAGGGGCCATGTACTCGGCAAGAACTCTTGATGCGGTTTCTGCGGGCCAGCGCGGCTCGTACCGGCCAGTTGCTGAACATCTCCGAATTGGCCCGCGATGCGGACGTTTCGCCTGTGACCGGAAAAAATGGCTCTCCATCCTTGAGGCTTCCGGTCTTATTTACCTGCTGGAGCCGTATTGCACCAATGTGACCAAGCGCATGGTCAAAGCGCCCAAGCTGTATTTCTTGGATACGGGCCTGGCCGTCTACCTGACGGAGTGGTCAAGTCCGGAGACCGCTGGAAGCGGGAGCGATGTCCGGTGCCATTCCGGAAACCTGGATCATGGGCGAACTGCTTAAAAGCTGGCTGCCAACGGCCTGCGCCCGCCTTTCTACTACTACAGGGATAAAGATCGGAAAGAGATCGATCTGCTGATCATCCAAGATGGCACGATTTTTCCTCTGGAGTTCAAGAAAACCGCTTCGCCGGACAAGCACGACATCCGTCATTTTTCAGTTTTGGAAAAGCTCGGGATGCCGGTCGGCATGGGTGGCGTCATCAGCCTGGCCAGTCAAGCGCTACCGTTGAGCCCAAAGGCTTGGAACGTGCCTGCGAGCCTGATTTGAAGCAGTCAAACGACATCATCTCAAGCGGGTTTTTTTGAAGGGAATCTTGAAATATAGCTCAGTACTTCCCGTCAGCATTCACCGGGAAATTTTTTCGCAAAGATCATGCTGTTCTGGGTTGTAATCCACTCGGTTTTACCCCTTGACGGTGCCTCA